>ONKD01000019.1 GCA_900318345.1 uncultured Prevotellaceae bacterium | reverse complement strand
CGTGATGTTGTAACCCGCCGTCGATGCCATTTATCGTGCCGTCGCGTGGCAAATCCATCATATCAATTTTAAAAATAGTATTTGATAATTTTGATATGTACTAGAAATTTAGCAATTTTGCAGGCTGAATGATTTTTTATAACCATTATGCTTTATATTTAATGCGTTTATGGCTATTAAGTTGACAAAAATGCGAAAACATTATCAATTTGCTTTTATTATACTGACAACTATTGGCTTGTTGGCCTCATGCTCTCAGCAGGAAAAAAAATACCGAATCGGGGTGTCGCAGTGCTCTGATGACATCTGGCGCGACAAGCAGAACTCGGAATTACAGATCGGCGCCTATTTCCATGACAATGTGGAGCTGCGGTTTGCCGCGGCCTATGATAGCGACGAGCGCCAAATCCAGCAGATTGACAGCCTTGTCGGGACTGGTATAGACCTGCTGATTGTGGCACCCAACCAGGTATCGACGATTTCACCGGCCATCGACAGGGCCTATGACAAGGGCATCCCGGTGATAGTGTTTGAGCGCAAGACCAACACCAAGAAATACACGGCCTATATGGGTGCCGACAACTATGAGATGGGTCACCTGATGGGCGAATATGTCGCCACAAGGCTTAATGAACGTGGCCGCATCATCGAGGTGATGGGATTGAAGGGCTCTTCGCCCGCAATAGAGCGCCACAATGGTTTCAGGGAGGCCATTGCACAGCATCCAGGCATCCAGGTGGTGGCCACACTGCAGGGCGACTGGACCGAGCCCACGGCCTACAAGACCGTCAAGCAATGGCTCGACAAGAACAAGGACGCGGGGAAGATTGACCTGGTGTTCGGCATGAACGACCGCACAGCGATGGGCGCCCGCAAGGCTTTTGAAGAGGCAGGCGGAGTATTGCCACTGTTTTGCGGCATCGACGGTCTGCCGGGCGAGAGCGGCGGCATCCGCCTGGTGCAGGACTCGCTGCTGGATGCTTCCTACATCTACCCCACCCATGGTGACCAGCTGCTACAGCTGGCAGTGGATATCCTCGAGGGGAAACCCTACGAGAAGGAGACCAAGCTGATGTCGGCCCTTGTCACCCAGGACAATGCCCGCGTGCTGCTGATGGAGAGCGAGGAAATCATGCGCCAGTCGCGCAACCTCGAGCAACTGCACGAGAAGGCCAGCCAATACCTCGATCAACTGGGCAACCAGCGCACACTCATCTTTGTGGCCCTCGCCGCGATACTGCTGTTGCTCGCACTGCTTGCAGGCATCTACATGTACTACCTGCAGCGGGCCCGCATCCAGGACGAGCGCATGCAGATGGAGCGCGAGCAACTGGACTTCTACACCCAGGTGAGCCACGAGCTGCGCACTCCGCTATCGCTCGTCCAGGGCCCATTGGACCAATTGTTAAGGACCAATGACTTCCGCGGTGCGAGCGATGAGGCGCGTGAACTCTTCAGCATCGTTCGCCGCAATACTCATCATCTCACAGGCATCGTCAACAAGATGCTGGATGCCCAAGTGGGGACTCCCATTCAAGAGATGACGAGTGCGCAGGTGGATGCCATCACCGTGTCACAACCCATCGCGGCTCCCGCTGAAGTTCCCGAACAAGACGAGGACGCTCCCACAGTGCTCATCGTCGATGACAATGCCGACATCCGCACCTATCTGCGGTCCATCCTTCGAGGACAATACCGCGTGCTGGAGGCCGAGGATGGCAAACGCGGCCTCGAACTCGCCCGCGAACTGGTGCCCGACCTGATTGTGTCGGACGTGATGATGCCCGTGATGAACGGCCTGGAGTTCTGCCAACAGGTGAAAAAGGACGGCATCTCCAGTCATATTCCCGTCATCCTGCTCACGGCCAGGGCACTGGAAAAACATCAAATCGAGGGCTACGAGAGCGGGGCCGACGCCTATATCACCAAACCCTTCTCACCCGAATTGCTGCTGGCCCGCATCGACAACCTGCTGCAAAGCCGACACCAACTCAAGGACCTGTGGAGCATGAAATCGGCCACTAATGCTACTGCTCCATCTGAAACCGCTCCTGCACCCATCGAGGATGCCTTTATTTCACGATTCAAGAGCCTTGTGGAGGAACGGCTGTCAGACAGTAAACTGAGTGTCGAGGACCTTGCTGGAGACATGGGATTGAGCCGCGTGCAGCTTTACCGCAAGGTCAAGGCCATGACAGGCAGCACGCCGATTGACTTGCTGCGCAAGGCCAGGCTGGCCCAAGCCCAAAGGCTGCTACAGGAGTCAACGCTCTCGGTCAGCGAGATTGCCTATCAAGTGGGCTTTGCCTCGCCGTCCTACTTCACCAAGTGCTACAAGGACGAGTTTGGCACCGTGCCTGGCGAGGCGCGCAAGTCCTGATACTGTTAATTTATACCTGAAAAATACAACTAGCTACAAGATTTCCTTCTCAGGAAGTTGGTAACGCCTTGTAAATATAGAGACGCAAAATTGTCCAGCCGGACCTTGTTTTGTTATTATCTTACAGGTGTCTACTTCTCCTTGGAAAAAATTGCATAAGTACAAGAAAATTGAATAAAAAGACTCATCTACCGCTTTCATTATTCAAGTAATTGACGAATATCTCTTGCACATATCAAGAATTTTGACGAAATTTGCGAACAAATTATGCATTGAGGACACAATACTAGAAAATTATTAACATCATCATCTATCTATATGAGACAAATTATCCTTTATTTGATGAGCCTGCTGCTCCTAGGTTTTGCCACCAGTGCCGAGGCCTATGATGTACAGTATGGCAATTATTATTTCAATCGAATTGCCTTGACTAAGACGCAAGATGTGGGTAATGTTATGACCTATTATTATAACGTCGAGGCAACCAGCAAGGAAGGTGGATACAGTGGGTTTTCACAGACCTATAGCGGACCCATTGCACCACCTGCGACATTTACTATACACAGCAGTAGCAATGAAACCTATGTCTACACGCTAACTCGCATCGCGGATATGGCGTTCGCAAACAATGCCAGCGCAACAGAATTGACTATCCCTGAGACTGTGACCGAGATTAGTGATATGGGCTTGCTTATCAATATGGATTTAACAAAAGTCACGTGTTTGGCTAAGGTCCCCCCTGTTCACAATAGTTATTATCTACTTTTCATTCAATCGGTCACTGACGATGCCACACTCTATGTTCCCAATGGCTGCAAGTCGGCTTATCAGTCAGCTACAGGATGGAGAGAATTCAGGAATATTGTCGAACTAGCGCCATCATTAGGTGGCCATGAGTATGTCGATCTCGGATTACCCTCGGGTAAATTATGGTCAACGATGAACTATGGGGCAACCAAAACCACGGGATATGGCAACTATCTTGAATGGTATTCCTTAAACGAAATAGCTAATAACTGGGGCAGTGATTGGGGATCACCCACAATTTCAGAATATGCTGAACTCGTCAACAATTGCACTTGGACATGGACTAGTCAGGGTGGAGTAAACGGTTATAGAATACAAGGAAGGAATAACAACGAGATGTTTCTTCCTGCTGCGGGATTTCAAATCTCGGGCTATCCTCAAATGGTTGGCAGCGGCATCTACTATTGGAGCGAGACTGCCGGCAGTGGCGGCTTCAGCTACATGCTCAGTGGAAGTTCTTCCTCAGTAAATACTTACTCCACTTACAACGCATCTATCATGTCGGCCCCTGTGCGCCCCATCGTGAGAGGAGTTGTGGATGTGACACCTGTTTACCTTACCATCAAGTACACTGAAGGTGTAAAGATGAAACAACGGGTCACTCCAGGGAAATCCTATACCTACAAGATTGAGCCCACCAGCAACAAACACATCAAGTGGGTGAAGTTTAACGGCACTGATGTCACGAGCCAAGTGGTTAATGGTGAATACACCACTCCTGCCATCAATAATGACTCGATGTTAGAAATCAGTTTTGAGTAACAACTTTAATCAAGCGCATTCATCATGAAAAAAATACTCTCATTCCTAGTAATCATCCTGACGATTTCCCATGTTGGGTTCTCAAGGACACGTGACATCAACGAGATGAAGCAAATCGCTGCCATTGCATTGAAACAGCAATATGGCGCCGAGAGGTTCAATGGAGCGGCAACACCCGACTTCACGGTGCTGAAAGAGACAGCCAATTATTGCCTCCTGACCAACAATTCAGTAGGCACCGTGATTGTTGCCAAGAACGATCTTTACGGCCCAGTATTGGGTTGTAGCACCTCGCCATGTGATTTGAATAATCTGCCTTGCGGCTTCAAGTGGTGGCTGGAAGCTATAGATGGTTCCCTGAGCGGGAATCTAAAAGCCAAACGTGTGCCCGTCCCCAGTGGCTATCCACTGAATGTGGATCCATTGGTCCAAGTCAATTGGGGACAACAGAGTCCGTTTAACAATATGTGTCCCAATGGTTGCCTCGTGGGATGCGTGGCTGTGGCAATGGGGCAGATTATGAGTGCTTACCGCTGCCCAAACGTAGGTAATGGGTCTTATTCCTACAATTTGGGCGGTCAAGTACTCAGTGTCAACTTCGGCGAGAGCAACTATGACTGGGATATGATTATGGGTGGCGATTATAACGAGATTGCCAAGCTGTTGTTCCACTGTGGCGTGGCTGTCCGTACCAATTATGGCACCAGCGTAAGCACAGCCTTCATGCCAGAGATTAGGTCAGCACTTATCAATTACTTTAGATACACCAGCGACGCTGCTCACAAATACCGCAGCAATTATTCCGATGACGAATGGTTCAATATGATTTATAGGAATCTGGCCAACGGCCATCCGATTGCTTATAGTGGCGACAATAGCGAATCTTACAGTTCGGTTGGCCACGCTTTTGTTGTGGATGGTTACAACAACAATGGTGAGATGCACATTAATTGGGGATGGAACGGCAACATGGATGGCTTCTTTGATTTATCCAGCATCAACTACTCTTACAACCAGGACATGGTGTGTGATATCGTGCCCTCTGCCTACCAACCTTCGGCCAAGCCCTACCTCACACTAGACATGGGCGGCGATGGGGTCGTCAAGTTAATCGCCGATGAAGGCTCTTCCTATGAATTCATCATCGAGGTAGAAGATAATTGGATGCTGGATAAAGTCTATTTCAACAGCCAGGATGTTACTGGAGCACTTAATGACAACACCTACACCACACCAGCCATTAACCAAAACGCTACTATCCGTGTGGTTGCTCATGATACGACCCCTCAGCCCATTTTTGGCGATGTGAACGACGATGGTGAAGTCAATATTGCCGATGTCAATGCCGTTATTGATGCCATCATTTCCAATCGTGTTGTAGATAGGGCCGATGTTAACAGCGACGGTGAAATCAATATTGCCGATGTCAACACAATCATTGACTTGATACTTTTCCCGTTATCAGCTAGTAAGACTTTTACAGTTAACGGAGTAACATTTAAAATGATTGCCGTTAAAGGTGGGTCCTTTACAATGGGAGCAACTACCGAACAAGACGGCGATGTTCAGGACAATGAGAAGCCTGCTCACAAGGTTAATCTATCAGACTATCTCATTGGAGAGACAGAAGTGACTCAGGAGTTGTGGGTGGCTGTAATGGGTAACAACCCTACTCCTGCCTCATTTCTAGGTGATCTAAATCGACCCGTGTCTGGTATCAGTTGGTATAACTGTCAAGAGTTTATCACTAAATTGAATGAATTGACAGGACAATCATTTCGTCTGCCAACCGAAGCAGAGTGGGAGTACGCTGCAAGAGGCGGTAATAAGAGCCATGGATATAAGTATGCTGGCAGTAATGATATTAATGAAGTAGCATGGTATTATTCTAATTCTACGTATAGCAGTTATTATGGCACTTTTCCTGTTGCCACAAAATTGCCAAATGAATTAGGGCTTTATGACATGAGTGGGAACGCATTGGAATGGTGCCAAGACTGGTATGGAAGCTATGACGGCACTGAACAAACAAATCCAAAAGGGCCCGATACAGGGACTTACCGTGTATATAGAGGTGGTAGCTGGATTGAGCAGGCATCAACTTGTAGAGTAACACACAGATCTGGCGATACTCCTAATCGTTACGCACATTATCAAGGCCTGCGTTTAGCCTTATAATAAAAAAGGCTGTCGCCGCACCCTTCAATAGGCGCGACAGCAACTCTTTTCTTCTCTATATTAACTAACAATAATAACACGATGATGAGGATAAATTTGTTAATCGGCTTGTGGGTATGCGCTTTAGTCTATGGTTTAAGCGGGTGTAACCCCAAAAGAAGCGCTGACGCACAGAGTGTTGGGACCGATACGACAGCCTATGAACCCGTCACTCCAGCAGAGGAGGCGGAGATGGATTCGCTCGAAGATGAATTCGAGGCAGACAACGCCGCAAACCGTCTCTCCTGGCGGGACATACCCGATGACGAAAAGCCTGTTCGCCTGGACTTCGAGAAGTGGTTGACCATCATGAACCACATCAGGGACAACTATTGGAGCCGTCCTAAAGCCAAAATGCTCGCTAACGCTGGTCTGAAAGTACTCCAAGAGTCAGACGACATTGACGAGACCGGCATCAAGGCTGTCGATTTCAGATATGGCAGGCAGATAAAGACTGTTACCGATTCGGCTGGGGTGGAATATTATACTTATGGCGGCAGCCATGCGATTATGTTCATGGTGGATGCTTACACCTCATCGGGCGCCGAGATTCTGTTCCGGTCTCCTGCTGACCTGAAGGATTTCATTCAACAGGCCATCAATCGTGGAGTCGCCGAAATGCCTGGCGACGGCATTCTTGTATGTGATAAACCCATGGGCAAGGGAATCCACAAGATAAGCAAAACCTATGAACACACCGAGACTAAAAAAGGTGCCTACAAGGAGCGGTATATCCTTTATCCAACCTACGATCTTCAAGAGGAGTGGCAACGATGCGAAGTGACCCTCGATTTCCTGCGCCACCGCATCGACATTGAGAAATAGTTACCCGAATCACAGATAGCCTCTGTTTTCCTAAGCATTCTTTTACATTATGATAGATACTCGTCATGAGCGCCCCTTGTGGAAATGGATCCTGCTGTTTGTGGGATCTACAATCCTAGCCATGTTCGGCTACGGATTATTACAAGGTATATTTCTTTTAACCGATGAGGCTGGGCTACCCTTCCTGCTCATTATCCCATCAATCATCTACCTTGGGCTGTATGCCTTGTTCGTCAGGTGGTTTGAGAAACGATGGCCCACCGACCTGCCCCTGCGACGACTCATTTCCCACACGCTGCTGGGTCTGCTCGTGGGCTTCGCCTTCATGGTCATGACGGTGAGTACCATCACGGCCATGGGCTGTGCCGATGAGTATTGGAATGATTTCTCTTGGCCAGAGCAATTTTGGGCACTCATGTTGTTCCTCATGGTAGCCGTTGGCGAGGAAGTCATGTCCCGCGGTGTGATCTTCAGGCTCATCGACGAGCGCTGGGGCACCTGGGTGGCACTGATTGTGTCGGCGTTAATCTTCGGCTTTGGCCACATTTCCAACGACAATTCATCGTGGTGGGCATCGCTCGCCATCGCCATCGAGGCGGGCTTGCTGCTGGGTGCGGCCTACAAGTGGTCAGGCAACCTGTGGGTCCCCATCGGCATCCACTGGGCATGGAACTACACCCAGGGCAACATCTTCGGGCTGGCGGTCTCAGGCAACAACCTAGAGAGCAATGTGCTCACGACCATCGTCGATGGACCCGACATCATCACGGGTGGTGCTTTTGGCCCCGAAGCCTCAATCATCACCGTCATCCTCGGCATTGTCGTCACGCTCGTTCTATTGAGCAACTGCCGCCGATAAGGTTTCATTAACGCCAGTTCGACACAACTATATCCTAGCATTCAGCATGTGTGGCCCACACGGGGCCTTGTAGAGCCGCAAAATCTTGCGGCTCGCAACCGACGACAATGCAATAGATAGCAACTAGATAACTCAAGAGACGCAAAATTTTGCGTCTCTACTGATTGGAGGCGTTGATTCTCAGCGCTTTATTTTTCTAACTCGACGATAATTACCAGCGCATCAATACTGCTCGTCGGCGTTGGGGAAATCGCCGCTCTTCACATCGCTGATGTAGTTGCCCACGCTGTCGATAATCTGCTCTCCCAGGTTGTTATAGACGCGCAAGAATTTGGGCTTGAACTCGCGGTTCAGTCCCAGCATGTCGTGCAACACGAGCACCTGACCGCTGCAAGCGCCACCACCGCCAATGCCGATAGTAGGCACCGAGATGGACTGGGTGACCTTGGCCGCCAGCGTGGCGGGAATTTTCTCGAGCACGATGCCGAAGCAACCGATCTCGGCCAGCACCTTGGCGTCGGCCAGCAGGCGGGTGGCCTCGGCCTCATCCTGGGCACGGGTCGAATAGGTGCCAAACTTGTTGATGCTCTGCGGAGTCAGACCCAGGTGACCCATCACGGGAATACCAGCACGCAGGATCATCTCAATCGCCGGACGCATCTCGCGTCCACCCTCCAGTTTCACACCGTCGGCCCCGGTTTCCTGCATGATGCGCACGGCATTGCGCTGCGCGTCCATAGGGTCGCCCTGATAGGTACCGAAGGGCATGTCAACGATGACCATTGCGCGCTTAACGGCACGAACCACCGTGCGGCCATACACAATCATGTCGTCGATAGTGATGGGAATGGTCGTGGCATTGCCCTGCATGACGTTACTGGCGCTATCACCCACAAGGATGATGTCGATGCCGGCTTGGTCAACAAGAGTGGCCATGGTGAAATCATAGGCGGTAATCATCGCGATTTTCTCGCCTGCTAAACGCATGTCGGCGATGCGTTTGGTGGTGACCTTGCGCGGGTCTGATACGGTATAAGTTGACATGACTGAATTCAGTTTGCTTCTGTTAATATTTAAAGCGACAAAGATAGTGCAAGCCGAACGGAATGGCAAGAAAAATTCATTTTTTCTTACATTCCTGAGGCGAAGCCTATCTTACCCGAGCCACAGGCAAGTGAAAAGTGCTTGTTATATGTGCAAAAATCAAAATTTGACTCGATAATACACCAAAAAAAACTTAAATCGACCGACTATTCGGATATTTTGCCTAATTTTGACGCGCAAAATCAAAGTTATATCGTTTAAATTTTTATTGAAATTATGAAGAAGATCTTATTATCTCTCATTTTGATGGCATTTGCCGCCACCACAATGACTGCTCAAACTGCAACCCAGCCCGCCGCTCAAGTCAAGAAAGAATGCTGCAAGGACAAGAAGATGGACGGCAAGAAGTGTGACAAGCCCGCCGACCAGCAGTGCCCCGACTGCAAGGCTCAGGCCGCCAAGCAGTGCGACAAGGCTACAGGCATGAAACATGAGTGCAAGAAGGCTGAAGGTATGAAGCACGAGTGCAAGGAAGGCAAGAAGCATGAATGCAAGAAGGCCGAGGGCATGAAGTGCGACAAGGCCAATGCCGAGAAGAAGGACTGCTGCAAGGACAAGAAGATGGACGGCAAGAAGTGCGACAAGCCTGCCGACCAGCAGTGCCCCGACTGCAAGGAGAAAGCAAAAAAGAAATGATATCCAATCAGTGAATTCTTGCCTCTTACCTGATTTCTAAGGGCAAAAAGACGAGGGTGTGTATTGACACATCCTCGTTTCTTTTCAAGAAAACGAACAACATAACGATTGAGAACTGTTTAGATTTTTATGGCTATACCAAAATTCTAATTATCTTATTTTCAATATTTTAATTCAGAAAATAATTTAGATTTTTATTAAGAGCTATTTGGTGGATGGCTTCATTGTTATAATTTTGTCAAAAACATCATTATTTAATCTGTTAAAACAATGAAGAAAATTTCCACTTTACTCAATCTCGCTGCTGCTGTGCTGCTCATGAGCGCATGGGGCGGCACCGCTTGGGCCCAGGGCAACCCGCAGTTCACTGCCGATGCCCCTCAGGTGACCCAGGACTTCGACGGCATGTTTGATGGCGGCGCGGCCACCCTCAATATGCCCGAGGGATGGCGTGTTGAGCGCCAGATGAACGCTCCGCGCACCGTAGGCAACTTTGCAAGCGCCTCGACCAGCGTGATGTACACTGGTGGCACCAGTCTGGCCAGCAACGCCTCTAACGGCACCTGGAACTTCCTGTCCAGCAGTGACCCCAGTGACTGCTCGGTGGGAGGCCTGTCAACGACCGTGAGCAACGGCACCCGTTGCATCAACGTGATGACCTGCCTCAACAACGCTAGCGACGAGGCCATCACCAAGTTGACCTTCAACTATGACATCGAGAAGTACCGCGACGGCGACAATCCCGCCGGTTTTGCCGTGCAGCTCTATATCTCGACCGATGGTGAGACTTGGACCAATGCAGGTGAGGACTTCTACACCTATTTCGCCCCCGATGCCGCTACCCAAGGGGCCGCTGTCGTGCCCATCAGCACAACGGCCATCACCGGCAAGCAGCTCATGGTTGACCTGGCTGCGGGCGGGAACCTCTATCTGGCCTGGAACATCAGTGTGGCCAGTGGCACCAGCCCCAACAAGGCCATGGGCTTGTCGATTGACAATGTGGTCATCGACGCCACATTTGCTTCCCAAGACCAGTCCTGCTACATCTATGTCGAGGATGTGACCAAGTGGAGCGCCCTCTACATGGCTGCCGATGGCGGCGAGGCTCAGTTGCCCGCCAGCAGCGCGATAGTCAACGGCGTGACCTACAAGGTGTGGCCCATCGACATGGACGGTGCCGAGCACACGCTCGCCTTCAGCGACAATAACGGGAACAGCTTGACCACGGCAATCAATGCCAGCCGTGACTACTACCTGTGCCTTACCAGCGATGCAATCAACGAGATTCTAGACCCTCAGAACTATGAAGGCTATGTTGACCCCACTCGTCCCCCGTTTGTCGCTTCAGGCATCTACCTACGCGGTGAGGTGAACAGCTGGGGCTCCCCCGCCGACTGGGAATTCAGCGATGAGGGCAATGGCACCTATGTGCTCTATGACAAAGAATTAAGCGGACAATTCAAGATTGCCGATGCCAGCTGGAGCAGCGCATGCAACTACGGCAGCAACGGCACCAGCGTGCAGATGGGTATCCCCTACAGCCTCGTGCTGGGCACCAACGACAACATCTCATGCGGTGGCAACACCTTTGTGTGCAAGC
The DNA here is from genome assembly GCA_900318345.1 of uncultured Prevotellaceae bacterium. Lineage (GTDB taxonomy): Bacteria > Bacteroidota > Bacteroidia > Bacteroidales > Muribaculaceae > Sodaliphilus. Next base: position 20,804 of record ONKD01000019.1, on the reverse strand, counting down.
GCATTGTGGTGACCATCAACAACGGCACTGCCACCCTGCTGCTCGAGAGCGATGACGACGACACGGGCCTGACCTCGGTCTATGTCATCGGCGACAACAATGGCTGGAACTACATGGACACTTCGGGCGAGCTCACGCTCGACCACGACAAGGTCTTCACCGGCCAGGTCACCATGCCTGCCGTGGGCGACGGCTATAGCCACTGGCGCATCTATCAGCGCCTGGGCATGGGCGGCGTTTGGGGAGCCGAGAGCGACCTCACGGGCGACAACACCAGCGGCACCCTCATCAAGGGCGCTACCGGCAAGGTATCGACCGCGCCTGGCACCTATGACATGACCTTCAACCTCGAGACGGGCGAATACACCTTAACGCTGGCTGCCTCGACCCCGACCACGATGACCCTGCAGCCCAGCGACGTGGTGCTCGTGCCCGAGTTGCCCGAGCAGGTCAAGGTGCTCTCGCTCAACAACAGCCTCATTTATTATAATGACCAGGATGCTGTCTTCAACAACATCGCTGCAGCAATGGGCAAGGACGCCAACTGGACCAAGCACACCCTGCTAGGCAAGTCGCTCAAAACCCACTGGGATGAGGGCGACGGCGTGGCCGAGGATGGCAACCCCGGTGCCAAGATGCTCGTGCGCAGCGAGGCTTGGAGCCACATCATCCTGCAAGAGCAGAGCTCACTGCCCCGCACCGACATCGAGACCTTCCGCGCCAACGTGAAGCGCTGGGTGGACTACATCCGTGAGTATTGCCCCAATCCCAACGCCATTATCATCCTGCCCATCAACTGGGCCTACAGCGGCGACTGGGAGAACTACACCGCCTTTAACTCGACTTTTGTCAAGAATTACCAGGACGTGGCCCTTGACCTGGGCGTGACGTTGTGCCCCGTGGGTGTCGCCTATCAGGCAGTCTACGACAACGAGGGCAGCCAGGGCACACTCACCTGGTTCCTCGATGACCGCCACCCCACCCTTAAGGCTACCTACATGGCCGCAGCCATGGAGTATGGCCTCATCTTCGGTGACGATCCTGCTAACATCACTTGGGCTCCCAGCGGCATCAGCAGTGCCGATGCGGCAGCCATGCGCCAGTATGCCAGCGCGGCACTGAACGGCTTCACCAACTACGTGGACCACACTGCCGGCCAGGTACACTACAAGGTGACCGTGCGTGACCAGTTCGGCATGGAAATCGATGCTCCCGAGCCCATCGTGATGACCCTGAGCGCCGGTGGCGACATGAGTGATGACTTTGTCTTCACCACCGATGGCACCAACGGCGAATATACCGTAACCGCCACCACGGGCAACTTTACCCAGACCGCTCAAGTCAAGGTAGCGACAGCCCTCACCGAGGTTATTACCTACCCCGCCATCGAACTGAACGAGGATGTGCTCACCGCTAGCGAAAACTTTGACGGCATCGGCAGCGAGGGACCGACGGCGCTGCCCGCAGCTTGGCGCATCGACCGCATCCTCACCGCCCCGCGCACTGTGGGACGCTTTGACCAGGCCGACGAGCAGACCATGTACAGCGGCGGCGTGAGCCTGCCCAGCAATGCCTCTAACGGCACTTGGAATTTTGGTGATAACGCTGGCACCGACCGAGCCCTAGGCGGTATCTCGACGGGCGTGGCCAACGCCACCCGCTGTGTCAACGTCTATGCCCACCTGCTCAACACGGGCACAAAGGACATCGAGAACGTCAACATCGCCTATCAAGTGGAGAAATACCGCAAGGGTAGCAACAGCGCTGGCTTTGCCGTACAGTTGTACTACTCGATTGACGGACGCAACTGGACCAGCGCGGGTAACGATTTCTACACCTACCTCGCTCCTGACAGCGAGACCGCGGGCTATGAGACCGTACCCGGCGAGACCATTCCCGTGACTGGCGTGCTGCCCACTAAGGTTTCGCGCGGTTGCGACCTCTACCTGGCTTGGAACATCGGCGTGGCTAGCGGAACAACCTGCAACGCGGCCATGGCTCTGGGTATCGACAACTTCACCCTCAGCGGCGAATTGCCCAAGATTCCTGTAGCACAGCACTACATCTTTGTCGACGACCAGACGGGTTGGGATGCCCTGGGCCTCTATGCATGGGGTGACAGCGAACTCTTCGGCGCTTGGCCCGGCGAGGCCAGTGTGGGCGATTCCATTGTCAACGGCGTGAACTACAAGGTGTTCCTGCTCGACGCTAACAGTGGCAATTACCACCTGATTTTCAATAACTGGAACAATGGCCTGCAGTTGCCCGACTATGACATCATCGCCAACCGCGACTACTTCTTCACCATCACGGCCAGTGACGTGACCGAGCACAATGCCACCGTGGTCGAGAACATCATCGACGTGACACCTAGGATAATCACTCGTGGCAACGTGGCCATCTATCCTGGTGCGATCACCGTCTATAACATCAACGGCCAGGCAGTTGCCAATGGCAAGGACACAGTGACCCTGCAACATCTGTCCCGCGGCATCTACATCATCCAGGGCCGCAGCGGCAGCAATGTTGACACCATCAAAGTGACCATCAATTCATAACCAGTTAATAATTCATTTATTGGATGAATGGCCGCAACCATTGACTGGTTGCGGCCATTTTTCTTTCCAATTCGATTGACGCACAGGCAAAATCACAACTCTGCATGGAACCTACCATTTTTAATAAAATATGAGCATTTAAAGCTTTTGATGTCTTCTGTAAGCAAAGATTTCGTATTTTTGCAGAATACAAGACCTATTTTTGTTAAACCACCCTAATAACAAATTACTATTACGCCTATAATCCCAAAAATGTTAAATATCAAATTATTACCACAATGAAGAATTTTTTACGATCTTTTTTAGTGTTGCTAGCGCTTCTGATGGCATCCTTGGCAGCAAACGCACAGGGCGTTTATGCCGATGTTAATGGTGACGGTGAGGTGAATATTTCAGACGTAAACGCTATTATTGATGCGATATTGGATGATAACGTTCTCAATAATGCTGACGTGAATGGTGATGGCGAAGTGAACCTTACTGACATTAATGCAGTGATTGGCTCCATATTGGGAGACAACGTCCCCACACCGCCCCCAGGACCTGATCCTGGAGTGATTCCCGAAGAAATCATGGCCGAATTGATAGCATCTGGCATGAATATAAACTATGGTAACGAGCCTCCAATTCTTGATGGCACTTACGTTATGGAGCCCCTTGACACTGTAGCATTCATAGGTCCTTTCAACACATGGCTTCCGTATAATGGTGAGGATGAGGGATACATGGTAGAATTTGAGATGCTCTCAAAATTAATTATCTCGTTCCTAGACCAGCAAGACAATTATATTTCATTACTTACTTTTCCATTTTATTATGACATGGAGGAATATGATCCTGACGAGATCGTATTTTTTGAAGACATGAGCATCATGGGTCATGGCAACAAATTCACAATTTGCACATACTACACCATTGATTTCTTATTCCCAGGAGAGGGAGTTGGAGTGGTCTTCTCAGGAGAGGTTGTTGGCCAAAATATCAAAAACCTGCAATTTGCCTCATATGATATCATTCCAGACATAAGTGGCAGTCAAGTATTTATTGTAATCCTTGGTGATCATGACGGCATCACATATCCAACTGATTGGGAGCCCGATGATTTTGATCTATCCTTAAAAACCAATAGAATCCAGCCGTTCACAACTTCCAAGATGAAGAAGATGGCCAAATCACTATTCAAACAGATGAAAAAACAATAATATAAGTCGATGTGACTGACGCAGAATCTGGGCTGGGACAATAGTCTCAGCCCAGATTTACTCTGAATCAGCCTTTACAAAATACACCTAATACAAGTCATAAATCTCTTCATTATTGTCCTAAAATGCGTTAATGTTTTGTGGGGTTGGGCAAAATGTCGTAATTTCGCACTTGTAAAACAAGTCATAGCACCATTTGCACGATGAAAATCGGGAACATAGATTTAGGTGACCGCCCAGTGATGTTGGCCCCAATGGAGGACGTCACCGACCAGTCGTTCAGGCTCATCTGCCGTGAGCAGGGGGCCGACTTGGTCTACACCGAGTTTGTCAGCGCCGACGCGCTGATACGCAGCATCGAGCGCTCGTTCCAAAAGATGGCGATTGCCCCTGGCGAGCGACCTGCCGCCATACAGATCTATGGCCGCGACGTGGACTCGATGGTCGAGGCCGCACGCATCGCAGCAACGGCCAATCCTGACTTTATCGACATCAACTGGGGCTGTCCCGTGAAGAAAATCGCGGGCAAGGGCAGTGGCGCAGGCATGCTGCGCAACATTCCCCTGATGCTCGAGATCACCAGTGCCATCGTTAAGGCCGTGGACGTGCCCGTGACGGTGAAAACACGCCTGGGATGGGACCATGACCACAAAATCATTGTCGAGCTGGCCGAGCAACTGCAGGACTGCGGCATCGCCGCCCTGACCATTCACGGCCGCACCCGATCGCAAATCTACACCGGCGAGGCCGACTGGACCCTCATCGGCGAGGTGAAGAACAACCCCCGCATGACAATTCCCATCATCGGCAACGGCGACGTGACCACGCCCCAGCGCGTCAAGGAGTGCTTTGACCGCTACGGCGTTGACGGCGTGATGGTGGGCCGGGCCAGCATCGGAGCGCCTTGGATTTTCAGGGAGATGAAGCAATACCTGCTCACTGGCGAGGTGCCCGTCATCAGCAACGAGGAGAAAATGGCACTCGTGCGGCGTCAGATTGCCGAGAGCATCGACCGAATCGACGAGTATAGGGGCATCCTGCACATTCGCCGTCATCTGGCAGCAACCCCATTGTTCAAGGGCATACGCAACTTCCGCCCCACGCGCATCGCCATGCTGCGAGCCGACACCCGCGACGAGCTCGAGGCCATCCTCGACCATATCGAGAAAGACATATTACCTAACCTATCAGCACAAAACGATGAAACACATGAAGAAAGTATTGATTAGCGCCATCGCGTTACTGCTTGCCTCGATGACCATGACCGCCCAAGTCAACCGTCACGAGGTCAAGGTGGGCAATTTCACCCGCCTGGTAGTCACAGACAACGTTAACGTCAACTACCGTTGCAATGCCGACTCGGCAGGCATCGCCGTCATCAACGGCAAACAGGAAGAAATCAATCACCTCATCTTCTCGCTTAACGACAAGGGGCGCCTGTCGATTCAGGTCGAGGACGAGTTTGAGCGCAGGGAGCATGTTCCCAGCGTCACCATCTACTCATCATCGCTCGACGAGGCCGAGAACGCGGGAGACAGTACCCTGCGCATCGCAGGACTGCCGGCCATGAAGGAATTCAAGGTGCGCAACATCGACAACGGCAAGGTCATCGCCAGGGGGCTACGGGCTTCAAAACTCGAGTTGCAAATCCTGAGCGGTAAGGGCAAAATCATCGCCGACGGCTCTTGTGACGACCTCGCCATCAAACTCATCGGCACCGGCGAAATCCAAGCCGATAACGTCAAGGCCACCACAGTAACATGCCGCATCATGGGCACCGGCAACATCGGGTGCAACGTGTATGGCGGCGGTGAGCTCAAGGTGAGCGGCAGCGGTACTGGTAAAGTCTATTACAAGGGAAAACCCTCTAATGTGAAGGTGCGCAAACTGGGAACCATCAAGGCCATCCCCATCGATTGAACATTGTTATCGTGGGCCCCCTTGGCTAATTACCTCACACGGCCCAAACGGTTCCTCTTAGAGTCATTGTACTTGTCACCGGTATAGGAGTTGGTGATACCCGTGCCAAACTCGTTCTCCTCATCCTCGTCTTCACTGGTTTTGTCGGTCTTTTTCTCGACTTTATTTTTGGCTTGCTCTGGCTTATTGCGTTTGATATCGACATGCTTTTGCAGGTCGAGGGCGGTTTCATAGATGTTCCAGCGCTCATCGAGGTCCCAGTTGCGGCGCAGGGTCAGCTTCTTGGGGTAATAATAAACCTCCTCGGGCTGCAAGTGGTTCAAGTAATTGCCTGTATCCCACTTGCCGTTGCCGTTACTGTCAAGGGTGATGCGCATATAGTAACTTCCCGGCTTGACGTTGAGAATCTCAAACGCGCCATTTTTCACAGCGACCGTGCGTTCCACCTTCTCACCGCTGCCCAGCAGCTCAACAAACGCGCTATCCTTGACATTGACGCTGAAATAGACATTGGCATATTCCTCCAGGCCGTTCACCTTCAAGTCCTTCTTCAACGGGGCATTAGGCAGCCCATAGACCGAAGTCACAGCGGCGCTGTCGATAGTTAACCGGTAAACCGAGTCGGGCATCATGGTGAAAGGCAACCAGTAACGCATGGGGTTGCAGTCATCCACCGGGCGCAGCGTGCCAGCAGTGATCAGCGGAGCCCACAGTGTATCGCGCTTGATGTCGAGGTGCACTCCTTTAGGGTCAATATGGGCAATGGGGGCATCAAACTTGAGGATGATAGAGTCGCCCACATCAATGGTGCCGCTCTTGGCGAGGTCCATCTTGACGGTGGGATGTGCATCGGGGTCAGGGCGCTGCAGCTCCTTGAGTTCTTCCAGTTCGCCCTCATTGAGTTCTTTGCCCTGGCTAGCGGCGTTCTCCTGTTTTTCAAGCAACTGGGCCAGGCGTTTGGCGCGCTCGTCGCGCTCCTTCTGCTTTTTCTCCTCTTCCTTGATTTGGGAGTTGGATTTGCGCCAGCCGAAGCGGATGGTATCAGTAACCTGTTCCAGTTCATCGTTGTCGATGATACGCTGGTAAGTCATGGCAGCAATGATGGTATCGGTCTTGATGAGCGCCGAGTCGGTTATCCAGTAGAAAATCGAGTCGTTGGCAGGAGTGCGCTCCACGCGGAACCAGTCGTCGCTGTGCTCAGCGGGCTTGATGACGTCTAGCTCGGGCAAGCTATCGCTTGGGGCACCGAACAGCATAAACAGCTTGTTGGCCTCAGGGCGGGAGGTCTGTTTGACGTATTGAGAACGGTAGTTCTCGTTGAACATGCACAGGAGCAAATCATTAGGCAAATACAACGTGTGGGTGGCCTCCATCACGGTATCGATGCGACGGTCATAGGTGAAGATCGTGTCTTGGGACGTGAACTCGCTTGTTGTGGGCACAACGAGTTCATCCAGGAAGGCGATGTCCTCGGTGCGGGCCATGCGGTAGTCGCCGTCAACATCATTGAGCGCAAACACATGATAAGTGCCAGGCTTGATGTTGCGCAAGGTGAACATGCCCTTGTCATTGGTGCGGCACACGCGCTCCAGTGGCAGGCTGGTGAATGCGCTATCATCGAGGTTGCTGTGTATGCCCACGATCACGTGCTGCATCGGCTCCAAGTCATTGGCCCGCAACACGATGCCCGACACGGCCAGCGTGTCGATGGTCTCGCCTGTCGAGAAAGCAAAGGTATAGCCATCGAGCTGATTGCTCTCGTTGTTGTCCTCGATAGCGTTGGAAAAGTCGATGACATAGGTGGTATTCTCTTCCAGCGGGTCACGGAACTCCACCGTCACTTTCTTGCCCACCGTGCGGATGAGCGGCTGAGTCTTCGGGGCTGGCGAAATGATGACCTTTTTCTGCTGGTCCTTGAGGTTAACGATCTCATCAAACGTGATTTCCACCTTGTTGCCCTTGAAGTTGAGCGAATTGGGCTCAGGTGACGTCTTCATCACCTGGGGAGGGATGTAATCACGAGGACCGCCCTCGGGCGACCCGATACTGGCACATGCCGCCAGCACCACGCCCACAGCAACCATCAACAGCCAATATGTCCACCGTCTTTTCATCAAGTGCCGCAAAGTTAGTCATTTTATCCTTATCCCACAAATTCCCATTATTTTTGGACACCCAACAATGAATGTGATAAAATGGATGCAAACAATAACTGAACAATGCATAAAAAGCACTAAAGTACTAAAGAGATTACTCTGGAAATTGCGTTTAAAGCTGCCAAAGTTGGTTAAAAATCGCAACTTTAGCAGCTTTAAAGGTAATTTTAAGGGTTTTCAGTAGGAAAGAAGGCAGATATCAGTTATTCCATGAAAAGATCTTCGGCTGTAATGGATTGATGAATATCTCCCCAATAAGCGGTTTTAGCAATTCCATTAACGGTAATCATTGTCAAGCAAACCGACATCCCTTTTCCTTTGTCTTGGACAAACCGTTGTGCCTTGTGGTGCAAGCTCATAGCGACCTCCTTGGTAACAACATATTCTTGTTTTGAGAATTTCATTTCACAGATGTTGACCATATTGTCAGCACGGTCTATCAACATATCTATCTGCGCCCCACTCTCTCCGTTAGCAGACGGGCCAACTCGCCATGAATACACATTGGTGACAACGCCACTGATGCCCAAGGCTTGTTTGATTTGGCTGATGTGCTGGAAACATACTTTTTCAAAAGCCAACCCTACCCATGCCGAGCGAACAGGAGATAAATAACTATGTGACCAATACTGTTCATCATTAGCCTTGTTCTCTTTGATAAACTTCAGGTAGAATAAGGTAAAGTTATCTATCAGCATGTAAATCGCATTGTTGGTTTTCCTGTAAGTCGGAACTTTCTTAATAAAACCACATTCCTGCAAATCTTCAAGGATGCGCGTCGTCTTACCATTTCCATCCAAGTGGCAAGCCTGGATAATCTCATCCCTAGTCATGCCTGATCCAACTTTTCCTAATGCCATGACAACACTGATGTATTGTTCTGGATTCTTGAACAGTGAATCGTACAGTTCATTGAACTCACCATGAAGTTGGCCATTTTCATTAAAAATCAGTTTATCGATATTCTGTGCCACACTGTCGCCTCGCTGTAACATAGACCAATAAAACGGTATGCCACCAAGCACCATATAGAGTTCCAACAGGTCATAACGGGAAAGACTCATCCCCTTGCTGTCCACATATTTCTCACATTCATTGAGCGAAAACGGTTGGATGTGCAGCCGGCAAGTGACACGATTGTGCAAACCACCGTGATTTTTTAATACCTTATTAATAATCCACGAAGTGGCACTACCGCAGATGATGAGCAAAATATCTTTGCGTGCCGAGGCAAAAGCATTCCAAAAATACTCCAGTGCTGATACAAAATTACTACGTGGGGTATCCATCCATGGTATCTCGTCAATGAAGATGACTTTTTTACCCTCTGGAGACTGACGGATAAATTGACGAAGCAGTGCAAAGGCCTCCATCCAATTGGCTGGAATAGCGGTTTTTGCCATGCCGGCATCGATCAAGGAGTCTCTAAAAGCAGTTAATTGTACCCGATTATTGCCATGAGCAACACCCGAGTGTTCAAATGTGAATTGATAATTAAATGTCTCTCGCACAAGGAAAGTCTTGCCCACCCTGCGACGACCATACACAGCGACAAACTGCGAGTATTCTGAGGCGTATGCTTCTCGCAGTATCTTTTGTTCTTTGGTTCTTCCGATTAGCATAACTGTTTTTTTTGCAAATATAGCAAAAATTGCTTTTAAAGCTGCCAAAGTTGGTCAAAAATCGCAACTTTAGCAGCTTTAAAGGTAATTTTAAGGGTTTTCAGTAGGGTTTATGCTAGATTGAAGGATTCTAGGTCGTCGGGGACCAGGATGTCTCCTTTATAGTACTGGCCAGCCTCGGCGCTGTAGGTCGCGGCACGGGTGTCCAGATGGGTGTCTTCGGTGTGGTAGAGCACCAGATGCTTCACGCCCAACTCCTGGGCCAGCATGCCGGCATCAAGGGCCGTGCTGTGGTTTTTCTCATAAGGGTTGAATGCAAAGCGGTCCTTGTACAGGCAGAACGCCTCACACAAGAGCCAGTCGCAATCGCGAGCATAGGGCTCACTCTGCACGCTATAGGGCTCGTCGCCCAGGCACACGAGGCGCTGTCCGTCGGGCAAGACGGCCTGGAAGCCATATTGCTTGGCCTTGGTCGACGCGATGTCAAAGAACGTGACACGCATGTCGTCAATCTCCACTTCCTCGCCGTCATTCACCACCCGCAGGATGATGGTCTGACCGATTGAATCAAAAATCTTGCGGGGAATCATCAGTTCGCCCATCGTGTAGAGGGCGTCTCTCACCACGTCGTTGCAATAGATGGTGAACGGCCCCTTGTGCTTCCCCTTGAAAATCATGGGAGAGATCTTGCGCATCATCCAGATGGCACCCAAGATGTGGTCAGTGTGGTTATGGGTGACAAACATGTGCCTAATCTCCTCAAACGGTATTTTGGCCTTGATGAGTTGCTTCAAGATGCCATTACCGCCACCGCCGTCAACCAGCAGCCCCCCTTTGGGCGTTTTCAGGTAAAAACAGGTGTTGTAGCAATTAACACACATGGCATTGCCTGTGCCCAACATAGTCACTCGGGATATATCGGTGTTTGCACTCATCACGATTGGATTTTAGGAAGTTCGATGCAGAAGGTAGTCCCCTTGCCCACCTCCGACTCTTGGATATAGATTTGCCCGTTGTGGTACTCCTCGATGATGCGCTTAACGAGCGTGAGGCCCAAGCCCCATCCGCGCTTCTTGGTGGTAAAACCGGGATTGAACACATTCTTGAAGTTCTTGCGGGGAATGCCCTTGCCCGTGTCCTTGACGAGGATGACGGCGTTGTGCGGACTGTCCTCAACAGTGATGTCGAGTTTGCCCTCACCGTCCATCGCATCGACAGCGTTCTTGGTCAGGTTTTCCATCACCCATGCAAACAGCGTCTGACTGAGCATGACGCCGCAGTTGGTCTGGTCATTGGTGTGGATGTTCAGGGTCACACGTTTGGGAATGCGCACGCGCATGTATTCCAGACTCGACTCCACGGCCTCATTGATCGACGTGAGTTCCTTGTCGGGCATGGAGCCGATCTTGGAGAACCTGTCGGCGATGGTCGACAGGCGCTTCACGTCCTTGTCCATGTCGGTGACGATGCTCTTGTCCACACCCATCGTCTCAAGCAACTGGGTCCACGCCATGAGCGAGGAGATGGGGGTGCCCAACTGATGGGCGGTCTCCTTGGACAGTCCCACCCACACCTTGTTTTGCTCGGCTTTCTTGATGCTCATCAGGGCAAAATAAGCGATGGCAAAGAACAGGATGAGCACCGCCAACTGGATATAAGGGAAATAGGACAGGCGGCGCAAGAGCGTCGAGTCCTCATAGTAGAGGTATTGGGTCGTCTCCTCGTCAATCTTTATCTCTATCTTGTTCTCGCTGTGCTTGAGGTGTTTCAGTTTCTTGTTGAGGTATTCCAGATTGCGGGGCGAGGTCTCAAAGGCATTGCTGTCGGGCTCGGGGAGCCTGAAGTTGCGGTGCTGCTGGATGTTGTCCTTGTCATCGACCAGCAACACGGGGATATTGTGGTTAGCCTCGATGATGCTGAAGAGGAAATCCACATTCACTGCGCTAGCCGCCACATCGCCTTCACTGCTTTCATTGCCCAGCGATGCCAGTTCCTGAGTGGCGTTGGCCCAGATTTCCATGCGCTCGCGCTCCTGCTCGGCAAGGTCTTTAACCAGATTATTGGAGATGTACAGGAACAGGGCGACCAGCAATAGGGAGATGGCCAGGAACACCACCTTCCAGATGCGTCGGGAATCATATATGTTTCGCAGGTTTGCCATGCAGCATGATCACTTGTCGTTAACGAGGGGCAAAATTAAAAAAATCTTCTGAATTGGGCAAATATTAGCCCTTTTGGCAGGCCAAGTGTCTATTCAGCGTCTCAACCTCACGCCAATGCTCGCTGCGCTCGCAATCTTTTTCACATGTAATTATCATGAATTATTCATTAATTATATGATTAATTCTCAACAATATTTTTTAATGCGAATGACGCTAATTAAGCAAATTATCGCTAATTATTGTATTATAAATTATTGATAATCAGCGCAATTCGCGTTTTATTTATAATAAAAGATTGTCATTCTTGTTTTTCTTGTCTTCCAACCCTCCACGCGCGGATGCCACCTAACACCTAAAACCTATATGATTGGGCAAGGTCGTGCTCAATCCACCGGGCGACGCTGTCGGCAGTATTCAAGCCGATGACTTCGCTGGCAGCGGCCTTGACCTCGGGGAATGCGTTGCCCACGGCGACACTGTGGTCGGCGGCCTGCATCATGGCGATGTCGTTGCGGTTGTCTCCAAAGACGACGATACGCTGCGCGCCCACCTCATGGGCAAGCTGGCGAATGGCGCCGGCCTTGCTCGTGCCGGCAGTGAAAATCTCAAGGTAACCCTCGCTGGGATCGAAGTTGTCATGATAGACCATGACCGAGCAGGTGGGCACATTGGCCCGAAGGTCCTCGGCCAGCGTCTTGAGCACGGCATACTTGTTCATCGAGAAAATGAGCAATGCCTCATCAGCGCTGTTGCGGTAATCACCGTCACCCAGGAAAAACTTCTTTAAGGGAAGATGCTGGCGTGCCGCCACAAACCGCTCCTCCTGGGGCGACAGCGGGCCATAATGGTGGGTGTGAAGCATGCTGCCGTGACGACGATAAATAAACGGGTAAATACCGTGCCGGTCAAACACATCGGCAACCGCGTTGACCGTCGCGACGGTGATGCCGCGGGTGTGCTCATACCCGCCCGTGACCGGATTCCACATCGCAGCGCCACCAATGACGATAAAGGGCAACGTGGCGTGCACCTGCTGCATGAGCGGCACCACAGTAGCCGGCGTGCGCGCCGTGGCCACGGTAAAGAGACCACCTTGCTCACCGATGATGTGATTGAGCGTGTCTATAGTTCCTTGGGACAACTGTGAGTCATTATCCAGCAGGGTGCCATCCAAATCGCTCACATAGAGCGTCTTGTTGTTTTTCATCTCGGCCATTTGCGCATTTAGTGCCTCTTTCACGACTGTTTACCCTCCTTGGCCAGCAAATCAGAGATTCTCACCTCGCTCAAGTCTGACAAGAAGTTCTTGCTGATTAAGTTGATATTCTCCATCACTTGGGGATTCATCTTATCCATCATGGAGATGTAGTTGAAGGCCTTACCATGAGCCCCAAGTTTTGTGAGCAACTTGCCCACCGTGATATTAGCGATGTCTTCATAGGGGGCATAGGTGGGCTCTGAAGAATCTGAGCGGTACTTTTCTTCCAGTATGTTGACGGCACACAACTGTTCCAGCATATCTGTCACTAAACGCAACGGGATACCTGTTTCCTGCTGCAGCATGGCGGCGGTGTAGTGGGCTTTACCCTCGTTGAAGCTCCTGCACACCAAGCCCACAAGAATGGCGCTGAGCAGCGTGCGGTCGTTCTGTGAGAGGCTGCCGTCGTCGCCACACAGGGCGTAATAGTCACGGTTCTGGCTCGTGTGGCACAGCATAGCGAAAAACAGAACGATGTACCACGAGAACTGTACCCACAGCATGAACAACGGCAACGCGGCGAGCGAACCATAGATGGCATTGTAGCTCGACATGAAAACCTGCCCATACACATAGGCCCGTTGCAAGAGCTCCATGAAGATGGCGGCGAGCAGGGCGGGCACAATGGCGTGCTTGACTTTCACGTGAGTATTAGGCACGTTGACAAACACGATGACAAACACCAGCGTTACCACAACGACTGGGATGAGCTTGATGAGCAATTGCAGCAATGGCGCCAGGAAACCAAAATAATCAGATCCGTTGATAAATGAGTTTACCGCCAGGTTGACACCCGACACCACAACGATGGTGACAGGCACCAGGAAGAACATGCTCAGGTAACTCATCACCTTGCGCATATATCCGCGGCTCTGCTTCACGTTCCAGATGTTGTCAAACACCGTCTCGATGTTGTTGATCAACCCGATGACCGAGTAGAGCATTACCAGCACGCCAAAACCGATAATCGCGCTGCTGCGCGCGTTGGACAGGTAGGAATTAGCAAACTGGATGATATAGTTGGCCGCATCGGGCTGGCTTGCCAACAGGCGTTTTACTGTTTCCTCGATGATGCTAGCATAGCCAAATCCACGCGCAATGGCGACAAACAACGCCACGAGCGGCACAATAGCCAACACCGTGTTAAACGCCAGCGCACCGGCATATTGCAGCAAGCCTTTATCCAGGAATAGGATCACGGCAAGCCTGAGTTTGTCCCAAGCACCCTTCAACGAGGTCTTGAGGCATTCTTTCATTTTCTCTTGATCGGTCAAGCAACTGGGTATCTTCATAACTTGATGGATGGGTCATCCAGTTTTCTTGACAAGCGCTGGGTGACATTAAGAGTGCAAAGGTAATCAAAACGCCCTTAATCTCAATGCATTTGCAACCACAAAACATCATTTTTCATGAACATTAGGCCGTTATCCCCTTCCAGAAAGGCGACTTGCCACACTATGCTTCCCATCTTATATTTTTAAAGTCTATTCCAGAATTTATTTGCACAAATCAATAATTCGGCCTAATTTTGCGACAATTAAACCTTCAAGAGAAATAGAATCTATTTTTAATACTTATTACATTTTTTTGCTTATGAGAAAAAATCTTTTGCTTATGCTTACGCTGCTGTGCTGCACCCTCGCCGCACATGCTATGCCCGCCAAACCAGGTTGGCACAAAGTGACCCAAAATGACGGCACCACACTGACAATCCAGGCGGTGGGTAATGCATTTACCGGTTCGCTCCTCACCCAGGATGGCCTGATGGTAGAACGCGGCACCGACGGCAGTTTCTACTACAAATCATCGGTAACCGGATTGACTGCTGTACTCGCCCATGACGTGAACAATCGCACTCCCGGCGAGACCGCTTTTATCCAAGCCCAACGCGGTAGCCTGGCCATGCAAGCCAAAGAGTGGCGAATGCCGCGCAGCAACTCGTTCAAGGTGGGCGGCAGTAATGCCGACGCAGCCGTTCCTGCCATGGGACAGCGCCGCATCCCCATCATTCTGGTCGAGTTCAAGGACAAGAAGTTCAACAACACCCGCGAGGGCATTATCGAAGCGATGCTCACTGGCAACGAAAGCGTGGGTCAATACTTCCGCGACCAGTCCAATGGGTTATATCAGCCCGATTTTGATGTCTATGGCATCTATACCCTGAGCCAGAACCGCGAGTATTATGGCGGGCATCAGGGCAGCGACAATGATAAAGGCCTAGGTTCATTTGTGACCGAGGCTGTCCAACTCGCTGCAGCCGATGGCGTCTCATTCAAGCCCTATGACACCAACAGCGACGACTACTGCGATGTGGTCATCGTCATCTATGCCGGCGTGGGTGAGGCACAGGCTTCATGGAACCACCCCGAGGCCATCTGGCCCTGCAACTGGAACCTTAGCTCTGCATCTTATTATGGTTCAGGTGGCAATGGTGCCTTCCGTCCCAAAACAAGTGACCCCTATGTCGATAATTTCGCAGTATTCAATGAGTTATATGGCAGCGACGACAACGGCACAACCATCGACGGAATTGGTACCTTTACTCATGAGTTTGGCCATTGCCTTGGTCTGCCCGACTTCTACGACACCGGCAACGGCAATCACTACGGCTTGGGCGACTGGGACATCATGTGCATGGGTTGCTACAACAATGACGGTTTCACTCCGCCGGGCTACTCGGCCTATGAGAAGGTGTTCATGGGTTGGATCAACTACATCACTCCCCAACCGGGCACCTATTACACCCTGCCCGTGTTTAATCAGAAACAAGCTGAGACCGACAAGGCCGTGTGCATCACCAGCAACTTGAACCAAAACGAGTACTTCATCCTGGAGTACCGCAAGAAACAGGGCTGGGACCGCTATGCACCTGGCGAGGGCATCATGATTACCCACGTCACTTTCAACGGCGACCGCTGGTGGGGCAATACCCCCAACAACGAGGACATTCAGTTGATGACCCTCATGAATGCCGACAACTCATGGTCCTATAACAATGAGGGTACCGACCTGTGGCCCCAAAACGGCAAGACCGAGTTCACCGACAGTTCGACACCTGCCGCCAAACTCAACATGAAGGCAAACGGCAGCATCACGGGCAATGCCGGCTACCTGGGCAAGCCGGTTACCGACATGGTCATTAATCCTGACGGCACGGCAAGCTTCTGGTACATGAAGGGCTCGGCCACCAATCCCACTATCTCGGTAACGACCAACAATCTGAACCTGGGCGACGTGATGCTCAACACCACAGGCACCGCAACATTTAACGTGATGGGTGGCGCATTGACGGGCAATGTCAATCTCACGCTCAACGACCCCAATGGTGTGTTCACTGTTAATCCCACGGTCATCAGCGCTGCCAATGCCGCCAATGGTGTGACCGTGACAGTATCTCTCTCGCCGACAGCACTCCAGAACTACAATGCCACCGTGACACTGAGCAGCAATGGTGCCCAGAGTGTCACCGTTAACCTGTCAGGCCGTGGTGTACTGCAGACCTATGTCCCCACGATGTTGCCCGCCGACAGCGCTTACATCAACCTGACACAATTCCGTGCCGATTGGACCGACGAGACACCTGCCGAGAACGTCAGCAGTTACACCCTTGAGGTAATGACCAAGCCGCAAGTTGAACTGCTGGAAAGCGCCGACTTCAGCAACGTGCCCGACGCGCTCACCGATGACGGAACGGGACTGGCCGACATCTCGGGCAACTACAGCGATTATCTGCCCGCTGGATGGTCTGGCACTTCTTATCTTGGAGCTTATGATCATGCTATGATCCTCGCCTATGACGGCACAATCAAGAGCCCGACCTATAACTTGAATGGTTATGATAAGGTAACCGTGGTGGTCAAGACCGCATCCTATTATTATGACACTTCCACGATCACTGTCTCGACAAGTGTTGATAGCGAGACCTTGACGCCTAACAACACCATGACCGATTATACCGTCGTGCTGGATTGTGCCAATGCCGATGCAGTGACACTCAAATCTATCGAGAACTATACGAGTGTCAAGCAGATCACCATCTATGCCGGTGACTTGACGCTTGCTAAACTGAATGCCACCGAGAGCGGTAACGGCACTTACCGCCTCATCACGGGCATCACCGACAGATTCTACACCGTCACCGACCTGCTGGCCGAGGGCACCTTTGTTTACAAGGTGAAAACCCTGTATACCGATGGCACCGAGAGCGCCTGGAGCAACAGGGAGGAAGTGACACTGTTCCAGAATGGCCACGGTTTCGAACTGGGCGACGTGAACCATGATGGAAGCGTAAGCATCGCCGATGTGACCCAGCTGATTGACTATCTGCTGGACGGCACGACTCCCATCTGTGAAATCTGTGCCAATGTGAATGAAGACACTACCATCAGTATCGCCGATGTCACCGCGCTCATCGACAAACTGCTATCTGGAAATTAATCTGATAACAGACTATAGATAATAGACAGGGCTGCGCAATCGCGTAGCCCTGTTTATTTGTGAGTCTGATAAAGGATGGTCTGGATGATGCCGCGCAGGGCGAGAAAACTCAGGTATGCGATCCACAAGCGGTTATTGCCCCAACCCTCGGGTGTCACCCAATAGATGACAAAAAACAGCACCCAGGCGATGAAAGCCGACAGCAACATCCCGCCAGAGCGCGTCAGGCTGATGAACACACCGTCCCACACAAACGCCGCCATTCCGGCAGCAGGAATCAACGCGCACCACACGCGATAGTCCATCGCGGCCTCAATGACGCTCTGTTGGTCGGTCAACAGCCAGAAGGCCACGCGAGGGAAGGAATAGATGAGTGTGAACACGGCAGCGACAGCCGCACCCCACACAAACAGCAGCCTCACGCAACGCTTCATGCGCTCCATGTCACCCATGCCATAATACTTGCCCACAACCGCCTCTCCGGCAAAAGCGATACCGTCCATGAAGTGGGAATACAGCGTGAACAACTGCAGGATAAGGGCGTTAACGGCAAGAATGAGGTCACCGCTGCGCGCACCGATGGAGACAAACGCCAGGCTGACGGTCATCAGTAAAAAGCTGCGCACAAAGATGTCGCGGCTCACCCTGAAGTAACGCCCAGCCCCCTTGAAGCGCCACACGCGCCGCCAGTCGAGCAATCCGTTGAGACGGGGAAACTTGCGCTGAACCAGCAGCGCAGCATAGAGCAATCCCAGCCATTCGCCAGCCATGGTGCCCACGGCAATGCCCACAAAGCCCATCTTCAACACATAGACGCAGATCAAGCTAGCGGCGATGTTAAAGACATTGGTCATGATCGAGATCCACATCGCCCCCTGCGAGTCCTGCATGCCCAGCAGCCACCCCTTGAAAGCCATCATCACCAGCACGGGAGGAACACCCCAGATGCAGATGTTGAAGTAGGTGTTGGCCAGCGAGGTCACCTCGGGCGAGGGGCCGATGATCCACAACAACAGCAACCTGATGGGCCACTGCAGCACAATGATGATTGCCGATATCAGCACTGCCAATGCGGTGGACTCGCCCAGCAGTTTGGCGCTCTCCTTGAAGTCGCCACTGCCGCACGTCTGGGCGGTCATCCCCGATGTGCTCATGCGCAGGAACCCAAAGTTCCAATACACCAGGTTGAACATCATCGCTCCCACGGCCACGGCACCGATGAACACTTTATCTCCCAGGTGCCCGGCAATGGCAGTATCCACCAGTCCCAGCAACGGCACGGTGATGTTTGCCACAATAGCGGGCAACGCTATTTTAAAAATCTCCCGATTCACGCCGCAAAGGTACTGCTTTTTGCCATTCTTTTCCCAATTTTCCACTATTAAGCCTCTTATCTATTTGGCCCAATGCTCGCTAGCGCGAGCAGGTTAGAGGTTTTAGATGCATCCGCGCAATTTTAACTGTCCACGAACCTTTAGCTCGGCGAAGCCAATTACACGAATTTGACTAATTAGCATCCGCTTCCTGGCCTCACGCAAAGGCGCGAAGGTTTTTTACATGTAATTACCATGAATTATCCATTAGTGTCCACTAAAAAATCATAAAAGTTCTTTGAAATTATTGAAATTCAGTTAGTTATAGCGATTTTTGGAGTCAACGGATTTGAAATTATCTTTGCGGTCATAATCAGACAGTTATGAATAATGACAAATACGTTTTCAGCGTTTTCAGCGTTTTTAGCTTATTTCCTTGACCGAAATCACTTCAACTATCTCGTCCGTAAGTATCAGGGTGACAGGTACATAAAAAGCTTCAGTTGTTGGAATCAGCTGCTTTCTATGATGTTCGGCCAGCTGTGCAACCGCGAGGGATTACGCGATTTCGTCGTCGCTCTTGAGGCTCATCAAGGAAAACTTTACCACCTCGGGATGGGGAAAAGCGTAACCCGCAGCAACCTTTCCAAGGCTAACGAAAACCGGGATTACCACATTTTCGAGGAGTTCGCTTTCCACATGATCGAGATTGCCCGAAAGAAACGTACGACCAAGATTTTTGACCTGGACGGCCACGTTTACGCCTTCGATTCTACGACCATCGACTTATGCCTCGAGGTGTTCTGGTGGGCCAAGTTCCGCAAACATAAAGGTGGCATCAAGATGCACACCCTTTATGATATTGATATGCAAATCCCTGCATACGTGCATATTACGCCCGCTTCGGTTTTTGACAGCAAAGTGATGTCGGAGATACCTTACGAGAAGGATGCGCATTACATCTTCGACCGAGGTTACAACGATTTTGGGAACCTCTACAAGATCCACCTGATAGAGGCCTTCTTCGTGGTCAGGGCAAAACGCAATGTCAAATTCAGGGCCGAGACGTGGAAAAGGAGACTTCCCGAGAACGTACTGTCGGATGCTGTCGGGCACTTCACCGTTTATAAAAGCGCTAAGGTCTATCCCGAAGAGATAAGAAAAATCGTCTATGTAGACCCGGAAACGGACAAGGTGTACATCTTCCTCACGAACGATTTTGAGTCTGATGCGTTGACCATCGCGCTGCTCCATAAATACAGGTGGAGCATCGAGTTGTTTTTCAAATGGCTCAAACAGCATCTCAAGATCAAGCGGTTTTGGGGCACAACGGAGAATGCTGTCCGCATCCAAATATACTGTGCCATAATCACTTACTGTCTGGTCGCAATCGTGCAACATGACATGAAACTTGAGCGCAGCATATATGAAACGCTCCAGATCTTGAGCATCTCGCTGACCGACAAGACCCCGTTAAGGGATCTTTTCGACAAACGGAATTTCAACAATGTCAAAGATCTCAATGGTTCAAGTGAACCGAGTTTGTTTGAAAATTTTATTTATTAACCGTCCACAATTTTTAGTGGACAGCAATGTGAATTATCCATTAATTATATGATCAATTCATGACAATTACACGTGAAAATACTTTTGAACACGAATTGAATGGGGTCGCCGCAGGCGACGGGTTTGACGGGTCATCTTATCCCCCTGTGAATCAATCTCACTCGCTGCGCTTGTTAGCTTGATTTACAGGGGGTTACTCAAATGGTCGCCCTTCGGGCGCCTGCCTGCTGCCTGAGTGGTGCTGACGCCCGTGAGGGCGGCTCGTTGAGTAACCCCCCGAGGTGGCCGAATGAACGAGCGTAGCGAGAGAATCGGTCAGCACGGGGGGAAGAAAACCTAACGAAAATGTCGCCTGCGGCGACCCCGCCCATCTCAATAAATCCATGAAAATCAGCGTTTTTATTATAATAAATAATTCGCTTCCTAAGTTATTGTGCAAGTATTTTGATGAAGATTTTCGTCAAAATGTGCAATATTATTGAATTCGGCACAAAAGTCACCAAATCTGCCCCTTGAAACGCTCGTCGGGGCTCTGCCCCTTGCCGCTTGGCGCTCCCTGATGTGTTTTTCATGGATTTGGGCTGCCGCATTCAAACGGCTTGACCGCATA
>ONKD01000078.1 GCA_900318345.1 uncultured Prevotellaceae bacterium | reverse complement strand
TCTCGACGAAATGGTTCCGTTTGACAACCAACCGGGCACCGAGGTCACGCTGTTTGAGCACCTGCAAGTGTCATTCAACCACGTGGTCAATAACCTGGGGCCGCACTGTCTGCCCCTCATCGGCCGCGCCGACTGGAACGACTGTTTGAATCTGAACTGCTTCTCCTGGGACCCCAACGAAAGTTTCC
Organism: uncultured Prevotellaceae bacterium; assembly: GCA_900318345.1. GTDB lineage: Bacteria > Bacteroidota > Bacteroidia > Bacteroidales > Muribaculaceae > Sodaliphilus. Next base: position 2,188 of record ONKD01000078.1, on the reverse strand, counting down.
AGACCACCGAGAACAAGACTGAGGGCTCACAAGCAGAGTCGGTGATGATTGCTGGCCTATTTGTCGTGACTGGCAAAGACTACGTCGAACTCTGCAAGATTCTGCCTGACCACATCAAGAAAATGCAAAATCTCAAAGATATCGATTTTGCCGCCGAGGCCGACCGTGCCCAACTGCATGTCGACGAGATGGTCGATGCCGTCAAGGCCCATGGCTGGGACGGGGAATGGTATCTGCGTGCCTATGACTTCTATGGCAACAAAATCGGTAGCGACGAGAGCGAGGAAGGCAAAATCTTCATCGAGTCACAGGGCTGGTGCACCATGGCGGGCATTGGTCTGAAAGAAGGCCTTGTGGAGCGTTCGCTCGACTCGGTAAAAGAACGCCTGGAATGCGAACACGGCATCGTGCTCAACAATCCCGCCTTCACCACCTATCATGTCGAGATGGGTGAAATCAGTTCCTATCCCGAGGGTTACAAGGAGAATGCAGGCATCTTCTGCCACAACAATCCTTGGGTCATCATCGGCGAGACGGTGGCTGCTCGCGGCGATGACGCTTGGAGCCACTACAAGAAAATCCTGCCCAGCTATGTCGAGGAGGACCGCCAGACATTGCACAAGGTCGAGCCCTATGTCAACTGCCAAATGGTGGCAGGCAAGGACGCCTATCGTCCCGGTGAGGGCAAGAACTCATGGCTTACTGGCACCGCAGCGTGGATGTGGTACACCGTGTCAGAATTCATTCTTGGCATTAAGCCGCACTATGATGGTCTCCTCATCGACCCGTGTCTGCCCAAGACAGCGCGTAACTACACGGTGACCAGGCGTTTCCGCGGTGCGGAATATGAAATCCGTGTGAGCAACCCCAAGGGCGTGAGCAAAGGCGTTGCCAGGATGACTGTTGATGGACAGCCGGTCGAGGGGGCTGTCGTGCCCGCACAATCCGGCAAGCACATTGTCGAGGTCGTCATGGGATAATCTCTTAATTGAATAGTTGAACAACATGAACTAAAATTTGTGCAAGTCGAGCGATGTGCCAAATTTATTTGAGCATATCCGAGACGCCGCCAAATTTATTTAAAAAATATCAAAATGATGAAACGATTTTCTCTTATCCTTGCAGCGATGATGATGCTGGGCTGCGGCACAATGAGTGCTTGGCAGGGTGACGTTGCTGTGCAAACGCCCAACACCCAGTTGCTGCTACACGCCTATGAGGGCGGTGACCTGCGCATGGGCTACTACGGCAACAAGAGCGCCACACTGCATCAACTGCGTGACGGTGGTGCCGACCTTAACTTCTCGGCATTGCCCGCATTCGGCACTGTGGACGCTATCCACCTGCCTGCCATTCAGGTGCAGCATGCCGACGGTGACCTGAACCTTGAGCTCAAGGTCACCAACTACGAAACGAGCAGCGACGACCGCTCGCAACTTCACATTTTCACAATGACCGACAAACTGCTGCCCGTCACAGTGAAAGTGTTCTATAAAGCCTACAAAAATGTGGACGTGATTGAGACTTGGACTGAAATCTCTCACAAGGAGAAACGTGCTATCACGCTCAAGCGCTTCGATTCTGGCCACTTGACACTGCGCCAGGGCGACGTGTGGATCAGCCACCTGCACGGCAACTGGGCAGCCGAGACCGAACCCACGACCGAACCGCTTACCCAAGGCCTGAAGACCATCCGCAATACCGACGGCGCCCGCAACTCGCACATGGACGCTCCCGAGCTGATGATTTCGCTCGACGGTGAACCGCAGGAGACCACGGGTCGCGTCATTGCTGCCATCCTGTGCTGGAGCGGCAACTACGAACTCCGCATCAACACTACAGGCCATCGTCAGCACCAGTTCTACGCCGGTATCGACCCCATGTCGTCAGAATATGTACTCGAGCCCAACGAACTCTTTGAAACGCCCCATCTGGCTCTCGCCTACTCCGAGGAAGGCCTGGGAGGTGCCAGCCGCACCATCCATCGCTGGGCACGCACCGAGGGCATGTTCCACCGTGGCATGAAGACGGGCGACATCCTGCTGAACTCGTGGGAAGGCGTCGTGTTTGACATCAAGGAGGAAACCATGATCAACATGATGGACGACATCGCCAAGTTTGGCGGCGAACTGTTCGTGATGGACGATGGTTGGTTTGGCGACAAGTATCCCCGCAACAACGACTCTTC
>ONKD01000011.1 GCA_900318345.1 uncultured Prevotellaceae bacterium | reverse complement strand
CTCGAACAAGAAGAAAAAGATAGCCAGGAAGATGGGCATCACCTCGCTTGACGACTTCATACGACCATACCAGGAGGAATATCAAAAATCACTCAAATAAAAATCTTATTGCAATTGTATTTACCCACGCCTGAACAAGTTTAAAACATTAAACCTGCACTATTTTCTCTCCCCATAAAACAACCACTATCACGTCATCATCTTTTCAATCCTAGTCAATTGAAATACAACTAGTTACAGATACTAATGGCTGAGAGAAAAATATATAAAGATGGACGCGAATATAATTAAAACAATATAGCGAGAAAGGTTGAATGAGCATTCTCTAGCTCAGGCTCCATTCAACACACACTTTAAACAATTATAGTTACACTTTGCTACATAAGGCGACAGAATCGCTACACCTCTTTATAGCAATATGATATCGTAATCAATTGTGTTTCAGAACCGCTACACATAGATACAATTTTCTCGCGACAAGCCATGAGTTTTAAAACATAAAAAACCATATAGGCACCAAGTCAGACTTTTTAATCCTAACTATCTCTCGAATGCCCAATGGTATTCATCTCGTTTTGATATTCGCATCAAACAATCCTTATAGGTAGACATTTCCACAATTGAAATATATGTCACTGTAGATCTATTCCCGCCATACATCTTTAATCTACTTAGGATAACCCAAGTTAGGTGTAATTAATTGATGGAAAAGGTCTTTTGATAGAGACTAAATCTACATTTTCAAATCAGATTAGTCCAAAAGATTACATTTCCCTTGTCTATTTCAAGAATTAGAGCTATCTTTGTAACTCATTAATATAAAAATGGCATCTTTATGGATAAGGATATCGATATATTTTTAGGCAAAAAGGCTAGAGAATTCCTCGATGCCCTTTTAAATTCAATAGAAGCTGGATTCACACAGGTCTTTGAACGCCATCGTTTAAGCAAAACGGTCTTTGTTAAAAACTTCTTTAGTTATTCTTGTGCATTCGAGTTTTGCAGTTTTTACCCACGCATGGTAAATATTTATGAATCAAGATATACGGTTTTAATATAAACACATCGTTTTTTAAGTTTGAGAAACCAAGGATCTGAACTAATAGTATTTTGCCATAGTTTCAAGAGTCTTAAAAAATCATTTATATATTTTTAAATATATGAAATTCCTTATTTTATCAGACATTCATTTCATTGCTGCTCCTGAAGAGCAAGATCCTAACGCTAAGATGCGTAGAGCTTTTTTGAAAGATTTGGAGGATTATGTTACAGAAAAAGGAGGCTTTGACTATATCCTGATTAGTGGTGATGTTGCTAATACGGGCGCAAAAGACGAATTTGATATTGCTTTCAAATTAATTAAAAGAATCTGCGATATCGTTAAATGCACTACTGATTGTGTTTATGTGGTACCTGGCAATCATGACAAGAATTTCGTATCTCATAATCCCGAATTACGACATCTGATTAATGCAGGGCTTTCATGTGAATCAGCAAATCCTGATGAGAAATTTACTCAATTACTTTATAAAGACTTCAATAGTTTCAAACTGCTTTATCGTCCTTTCACGGACTACCATGATTTTGCCTTTAGCTTTGATAGCGCAGAACCAATGATGCAGAAGATTGTTGTTCATCCAAATGAAACAAATTTTGATATAACAACAGATAAATTATATTTGAAATCACCGTTAAAGGATCTGGGGAATTATCATGTTTATTTATTTTGCTTAAATACATCGCTCATTTCTGATTGGGATGATTTAAAAGATAATGGCAATGGGCACAAACAGTTCCTCCCATCATTAAGTTATAACGCTATTGCGGATACAGAAGGATGCATCAATATTGTAATGATGCACCATCCTTTGACATACTTGGTTGACAACGATGAGATTGAAGCCACATTAGATCAGAATTTCCAATTGCAGATTTATGGGCATCTCCATCGTTCCGCTTCTTCTGCTCACAATGCTGTGCGAATTGAGTCAGGAGCACTTCAACCACCATCAGCAGAGGGAAGTAATGATTATTTCAGCATATATAATATTTTAGAATTGAATGTTATGCCAAAAGATGACAAATCCGACGAGCTTCATGTTGCACTCAGAGTACAGAAATACAACGAGGAAGATGATAAGTTTGAGGAAGATGCAGAAAGCTGCAATACGTATATTGTTGACTTGAAAAAACATGTCAATAGGTGGAAACAGGAGTCTCCTGCACCCAAGGTGATTTTACCAGAAGGAATAACATTGCGTCAGATTAGAGTAAAATTCTTGCAGAGCAAGAATCGCAAAGCTTTAATTGGTGCCGATTTTGATGAAAATGAAACGATAAATGAAAATAGCATACGCTTCTTAAATAAGATGGAGGATGAAGGTCGCCTTATTGAGTTGTGGAATAACATGAAATAATTTTATGGAACGAAAATTAGCTATAATATTAGATGGAGCTGTAGCAATTCCATATGACAACGAGTTGTTGACACAACTTGTCACTATATGCCGTTCTTATAAAGAAAACGATTTGTTCGTTAAGATAGATGAATGTTCTTTATCATTTATCACGGGTATTGTTTCTGAAGATTTTTCTGATTATGTCGCTAATACTTTAAAAGATAATGATTCAGAATTAACAACCCTTCCAACCAATGTCATAGCACGTCTATCTCTGTTCTCTGTCTATCTTACAGTTCTTGAAGAAAGCGATGATTTGAAGCAGCATCTCTATGCAACAATGTTCATGAATGCAATGATTTTGGCTAAAGGACGTTGGAATGAGCTGTCTAATGAAGTGGTAATTAGGGAAATATATAAATTCCATATTACAAACTATTTGTCAGAGCATGACACAACCGGAGAGGTGCTTTCCACATCTATTATCAGTATCATTGCTAAATTTCGCACAGGCAACGACGAAAACAAGCTTAATAAACTGCAAATCAAAGACTTACAAACAATTGCGAAAGATGCAGCTTACTATAGATGTGACGAACTATTGAAAAATCAGGAATTACTCAATATCTCAAATCCTTTTGTCAGAGTGTATAGCATCATAACAAGACTAGTAGATAGTTATCAATATTTATATTATAATTATGATGCAGAAGCTTATATCATCCAAAGTGCTAATGGCGAGAAAAAAAATAAAATGCTATCTAATATATTGAAAGATATCGAGCCATTATCAAGAGACATCAATACTGGCACATCAGTACTTTTGAGATTGATAAATAAAGAACAAGTTAAAAATTCAGATTTCCTTTTACAGAGGAAGCTAAATGTTATTGAGTTTGGCATATATCTTTATTATGAACTGCTTACTGAACAAATGATTGAAAAATTAGAAGAATAATGGACGACAAGATAGAACTTATTACAGGTGTAAATCCAGCTGAAGTGCCTGCTGTAAAGCCAGCAGAAAGAGCTGATAATATTGGTCAATTCATAGGAGAAGCTATGAGTGACGACCAGAAGATCAATGCCTTGATGTCATCAAGCAAACCAGAGATTACCGTTCTTGTGGGATTTGTTGGCTATGGTAAAACATCATTTGTTTCTTCATTTTACCAGACTCTACTTCAAAAAGAAGATATTGCAGGATATGCTTTCTATGATTCTGAGACCTTGGTAGGGTTAGAACGAAGATCTTTCCTTCGTAGATTGAATGACCGCAATATTGAAATAGCCCCAGAAACCAAGCGTACTGTTCTTGGCGAACCTTATTTGCTTACATTTCATCTCAGTCATCCACAGTATGGAGATAAGCTTGTTGTCATTTCCGATCATTCTGGTGAGGATTATGCGGACTATGCTGCAAAAAAGGGTAAAATTGCAGATGATATCTTAATCAAGAATGCTGATAGAATCATGTTCTTTGTTGATTCTGAAAAGCTTTGCAATGAACAACGGCTTTCGCTAACCACTCAATACCAGCAGCTCCTCAGGAATATGAAGGAAAACGGCTTGTTTGTTCGTAAAACCAAATTGCAATTGGTGTTCAATAAGATTGATAAGGTTAATGATGAAAACAAATTTGGAAAAGAAAAGGAGAAGCTGATTACAAATTTTGAGGATATCATTAATCTTAAGATTGGTCAAACCTTTGAAATTCGTGCAAATAGTTTGAAAAACAACAACAAGCTTATAAGTCTTTTCGAAGATATTATACTGCATACGGTTGAAGAAACCTCGAACCAGCCTCAGGCATCAAGTCTTGACTGGGTTAATGAAATGATTAATAAAAAGAAATAACTATGAAGTGTTTAATAGCAGGCATGCCAAGTACTGGTAAAACCACATTTATCGGAGCTCTGTCTTATCTACTGAGTAATCCTGTTGAGGGCCAAGCTCTTTCATTTGCTGAAATCCCTGCAGACTTTTCTTATCTCAATAGACTCCAGCAACCATGGCTAAGCATCAAGGAAGTTGATAGAACGCAAATTGGCGGAGCCACAAACATTGAGCTAAGCCTTAAGCGCAATACCGATGGAAATGTCATTTCTGTATCCCTTCCCGATATAGCCGGAGAGAACTTTCAGGCTATTGTCCAAAAACAGTCTCAACTTATTAAAGACTGGGATAGCGAACCAGACTCATTGATGCTGTTTATAAAGGACCTTAATTCATCTGTTTTTGCTGATCAATTTCAAAATGATGATACAATAAAGGACACAAAACTACCATCATTTGATATGAAGGACATTTCAAATGAAGTACAGAATGTTCTAATCTTGAAAGAACTACACAACCTCTTTCCTTGGAAGAAACTCGCTATTTGTTTCACAGCGTGGGATGTGTATCAGAATGATTATTCCAATCCGCGTGAGTATCTTAAGCAGAATTCAAGATTCATGAACAATTTTATCAAGAGGTATTTTCCTGATGCAAAATTGTTTGGTATTAGTGCTCAAGGAGATATTTATTCTACTGAAAATGTGGAATCACTTATCGAGAAAACCGAAAACGGGCAACGTTCATTCGTTGTTACTGAAGATGGCATTAAGTCATATGACTTGACACTTCCTTTGAGTTCACTGATTTAACTTGATAATATGATCATTCATCAGGCACTACACGGCTATAACCAAGGGCACACTCTTTTGGCTTCGTCATTAACACTACCAAGTATTGATGACGACTTGTTAAAAGTGATGAGCGATTGGACAGAGTATAGTGGTGATGCGAATGGTGATAGTTCTTATATTATGGGCTATCCCCTCCCCGATGGCAAATATTATGCTATTGCTAAGAGTTGGTATGCCAATGAGATGCCTCGCCCTGGGTGTGTGTGGACGCACACATTCCTTGTTGATTTGGAAAATTTGGAAACTAATTTTGATTTCCGTCAACTGTTACCTCTCTTTCAACGACCTAATAATGACAGCCATCACAACTATAATTATGCATTTGAACTATCTGGTGATCAATCTCATATGGATGCGGGCTTTCTTGCAAGCAATCAGATCTCCCAGGTGCAAATAATGTATATACTTGTTCAACTTCTACAATCATCCAGATGTTTTGCTATAGAGCGCTCATCCGATTTCTATCAGAATCTATGTTTGTGCCTTGTACAGTATCTTCCTGTAGGCATCTTAGCAAGAGTAGCTTTTTGCTCAGGTTCAGCATCAGGACGTCATTTCCCAAGAGTTAAATCCTCATTACAGTTTGCGAATCACAATTCAGTTCCTTTATTAACTGCGAATGATGTAGGAGGATTAGAGACATCCAATTTCAATGAAGGAATAAGATCACTGGGCCATGCAATTCTGAATAATGACAAAGGTATGCCAAAGTTCTTGCGATTATTCTCTGGAGATATTGGCAGTAGTATTTCTAAATTATGTTCCGTAGCTTACTTATCAGAATGTTTGGATAAGGCTATGTCTGCGGATTCGTCTGCCTTACGCTACAAGGACATATTGTCAATTATAGCAGAGTCATTTCCTAGTGGTGAGGGATTGAACGTAAAAAAATCTTTCATGAGCGAACGCGTGTCTAGGGTGTTCGACAGCGAGGAAAATATACTTCTTGACATTGCCACATTTAAAGCATCACAATCTCTTGATTATAGTCTCAACGAATTTGAACAACGCGTAATTAGACATGCCCGTGAAGATAAGGACTCATACATTCGTCTCTTATCAAATTTGTTGCAAAAAGATTATTTCAATCAGTATGGCAAAAGAACCTTAGAAAATTCATACAAGTTTCTTCAATTGGATGATTTGGTTAAAATATCATCACAGGATTGGCCAACTTACATATCATTGGTGACTTTATGCCCTCAATTACTATCTGTATCTATATGGGTTGATTTTCCAGAGGACAGGTTCTTATCAACATATGAGATCTTCCAGAAGAACAGTAATATTTATTTCGATAAGTGGGATAAGTTATTCTTAGTAGTATTGTATAAGCATTATCATATTGATGAAACGATGAAGGATCGTTTCATTTCTGTTGTACCTGATCTGGTATATCTTGTTATGGAATATCTTAGTGCTAGTGTTCAATATATCTTGGATAATAGCTTACGTGTTTATTGTTTTACTCATTTTGATCAGATTGCAGATTGGATGAATGGACGCGATTCATTAAATAAAGTTGTTGTTGAATTTATTATGACGAATGTCTCTCCAAATTCTATAGACGTAAAACAAAGCTCAAGTTCTGCTTGGAAAGCATTTGCAAATAGTTCTTATGACGGTCCTGATAAGTACTATACATTCCTTTTCTTGCTATCATATAATTGGAATGATGCAATTGCCTTAGCTTATCTAAAAAAGGCATTCTACCCAATATATCAGTTGGCAGCTAAAAGTGCTCTCAGTTGGAGTAGTTGGGATAAAATAAGGTCGTATACAGGCAGTGTTTTGCCATGGCAAGAATGGGATAAATGTAAGAAACTCAGAAAAGGAGTTGTTGAACGATTAAAGGCACTAAAAGTATCAAAGAATTATATTGAGTCTTTTACTCCTGATCAGCAGTTGAATAAAACTTTGATAGATTTATTATAAAAATTGTAATATGATTCATCCATCACATTTTTTCGAACCAGTTGAAGGTTTTATCAGAACTCATCCTGGCGTATGTCAGGTCGCAGTTCTCAATCAGCTAGCGCTTAATGCCGGTTGCCCTACTGAAGATGTTGATTCTATAGTCAATGGAGTTCTTTCTGATCTGCTGCAGATTAGCATCGCTCCTCAAAATAAGAATTTATCCGTAATTAATCCAATTGGTTTGCAGGAGCCTGATACAAGAATTAATCCAACAATTGATGAACTTGTGGAGATTTTAATAAAACAGTTTGAGGGCATTACAAAAGAACGGGCTTCAAAGTTAATTGATTTTTTAATCAATAAAGGAGTGTTTGAATGTGACCCGACATCGGGCATGCTTTTCTTAAAAACAAGATTGAGAAATAGATTGCCCATTTCTTTATCTTAAGCAAACAGCAAACAGCCCTCTTTTCTATATGAAGTTCTTGGAGATTGATATACCTCAGACAGATAATTGGTAAAAGGAATGCATCCTGAACGCCTGCACGGACATCCTTTCCGCCACAGTGAAGGACATCCTGGAAGACGAAGTAGACTCTATGCAATAGAAATTGCAGTTGCCAGTTGAATTCGCGCACCGTTAAACTAAGTCAAAAGTGTTAAATGTGAAGGCTTTGAAAGTTGTACTGCAAAACTCTACCATATTTGTACCGTTTAGCATATAAATATCTGATAATCATATGGTTGCATTTTCTGCATCGGCAAATAATAAATTATTAACTATTAAGTATTTTGGTATGAAAGGAAATGATCCATATCGTCTACATACGGTTGTCATAAATTGGAGTAATCCTATTTCTTGGGATAATATAAATCTTTATAACAAAGATTGGGAAGGAGGTTTTTATTACATAACAAGAATTATTCATCGAGCAAACGGAGACAATGAGACTCCCATATATATTGGAAAAACTAAAAGGAGGATATCCCAAAGAATCTGTCAACACCACATAAATGACTCAAACACTCCTTTTTTGAACGAATATGGCGAATTTAGAGTTCGTTTTGGGAGAATCGTTTCCCCTATCAATTACCAGAAAGTTTATCACTATAATAGATTACTTTTGACTATAGAGAGCGCATTAATTACGGAAGTTGGCCCAAAGTGTAATTGTTCTCAAAGAAATGCATATACACGATGGTATGCTCTTCAAATTAAAAATATTGGTAAGCATGACCGTATTCCAGCTCTAATAGACAATAGGGAACATCAAAATATTATTAAATCTCCTTCTTGGTGGATTGGAGACATAGAAGAGTAATAGCACTACTTCTATATAGGCCAAAGTAAATTGGGCGAAATCTGCTAATAAACTGGCATATTTCGCCTGAGTTATTCAGGTTTCGGGCGAAATCTATCGATTTTTAGTTAGATTTCGCCCAAAATACCTTGTTTATCTCGAAGGTTTGTAGTTACTTTGCGATGGAAAACAAAATGGATATCATCTATGGAGACGATCATTGGACGGGAATCGGAGATAAAGAGGCTGAAAGCTGCCGTTGAGAGTGCTAAGCCTGAATTTGTGGCATTGTATGGACGCAGGCGTGTCGGCAAGACTTTCTTGATTAACCAGATGTTCAAGAATCAGTTTGCCTTCAAGATGACTGGCGTTATCGAGGGTAAACTGAGAGACCAGTTCACGGCATTTGCCGATGCTATGTGTGACTACGGATTTGATATGCCGGAACAGCCGAAGGGCTGGATGCAGGCCTTTATCATGCTGAAACATGCATTGAAACAGAAAGTGGAAAGTGGCGAACAATGCGTGATTTTTATTGACGAATTGCCGGCCCTTGATGCAGAGGGCTCGAACGTAGCTGGTGCAGTCGGCTATTTTTGGAATAGCTGGGCAAGTCAGTACGATAACATCATTTTCATCATTTGCGGAAGCGCAACAAGCTGGATGATAACCAATGTCATTGACAGCAAGGGAGGGTTGCATGACCGCATCACAGTTGAAATGCCAATCCATCCTTTTACTCTAAAGGAGGTTGAGTCTTATCTTGAAAGTAGGCATTTCGTATGGAACCGTCAAATGATACTCCAAGCCTATATGGTCTTTGGGGGCATACCCTATTACCTAAGTTTGTTAGATCCTGAAGAAAGTTTGGTGCAGAATGTAGATCGTCTATTTTTCAGTCAGGACATGCAGATGCGCCGTGAGTTCCGCCGTCTATTCAATACCCTCTATAAGAATCCAGATAAATACATTGATATCATTAGGACCTTGGGCAAAAGCCGCAGAGGAATGACACGAGAGGAATTGGCAAAAGAATTGAAAAGTGCCAATAACGGCCATCTGGGAAAACGATTGGAGGATCTCGTCCATTGTGACCTCATACGCAAAAATGTTGTGCGCGAAAAGGAAATCAAGCGGAAAGATGCAATCTATCAGCTATGCGACTTTTTCAGTCTGTTCTACCTTACTTTTATAGACAGGGCAGAGGTAGAACAACAATATTGGGCTCACCATATCAATACGCCTGAAATCAATTCCTGGATGGGACTCACCTACGAGCGAATTTGTCTGGCCCATATACAGCAGATTAAACACGCACTGCGAATAGATGCTATATCTACGCTCAGCTATTCTTGGCGAAGTAAAATAGCTAAGCCTGCCGTACAGATAGATATCATCATTGAACGTGCCGACAGAATAGTCAACGTTTGCGAAGTGAAGTATAGCCATGGAGAATATGAACTGAAGAAAGATGAATATGACAAGATTTGCAAACGAAGCAATGCGTTTATTCAAGAGACAGGACTCCGTCATGCGCCTTGGATTACCATGATAACCACCGCAGGTGTGGCACAAGGTAAATACACAGGCATGATACAAAGTCAAGTGAAGCTTGACGACTTGTTTGCTATTTAGTCAGTCTTTATGGGGGAAATGGCGTTAAACTAAGTCAAAATTGTTAAATGTGAAGACTTTGAAAATTGTACTACAAAACTCTACCACATTTGTACCGTTAAATAAATAATCAACTGATTATCAATAAGTTGCATCTTTTGCATCGGCAAATAATCGAGTCATTTTTGAGCTTATGAAAATTGAAGAATTTAAGAATTTAATGCGTATCCCTTTTGATGCTATCAACATAGAGGATCGATTTGAACAAATTGCAGAAATCCTAAAGAAGTGTTGCGTTATAGAATTTGAGAATGAGGAGTACCGAATCCTGGATTTTGAATTCTATTTCTATAACAAAAACCATCGGGATATTTCGGTTCATCCCAGGAAGTCTGATGCTTTATGCTGGTACTTCAACGATTTTGGAGGAATAGATTTAAACTTTGAAAGTAGAATTGAAAAGGAAGCGAAGAATTCTTTAAAATACAGGCTCTCTGAGAATTCCTACTTTGGCGGTATCCTTATTCGACAAATTCAGAACATAAAAGATGGAACGCTCTACGATGGTCCTTGGAAGGTCGCAGAGCTATTTCGAGTATTCAATGCTGCATCCCAAATGCAGAGCAATCCCATTTTAAAGATGAGGACAATTAACCCGATAGACTTTATGGAGCCGACGGAAAGAGTCAATCTTTTGGGGAGCTACAAAGGTACCACTGACAAGGAGAAGGCCAAAGCCAAAGCTGATAATAACCTTAAGACATCTTTTGTCGGCTATTCTGAATCTGATATGAACGAATTAGAAGAGCTGCTTGATCATTTCAGCAAATGTAAATATCGTTATTATTGGAAAAAGCCAAAATGAATACAGTCTAATTCATAAGGATATTCCACGTACAGCAGTTTAGGGCGCCGCCTTCGTTGACAACACTTTTACAATCTTGCACTGAGTGACATTCACAGGTAGGGAATGCCTCGGCGATCTGTCTGAATGCGGTCTCACCGAGTTTGTCGTCAATCATAGGGACAAAGATATGCTGGCCCAAGTGCAGGAAATTGAGGTAAGCCCAGCTGTTGTCAGTGTAATGGCCATAATGCAGCTCGGTGATGTTGAAATGAGGACTAAGCGCCGCCAACAGTTTCTTGCGCAGGGCTTTGTCAAAATCGCAATAATTGTTGAGCAGCACGTTCCCGCTTCCCATATACCGCACCATGCCGTCGGCGTGTCCGTATTCTTCATAGATGTCCCAGGGAATCAAAACAGGCTCAGCTTCCAACAATTCAGTCAGTTCTTCTATTAGCCTGTTGTGGCTATATTGTGGGTTCTCACTAAAGATTTTGTCAGTCATTATGACCTTGTCGCCACAACTGATTATATTCCCACCATCAAGATTTATGGGAGAGCGGCAGGCATCGATGTTTAGTTGACTTAGAATGCAATGAACATCCGGCTTATACGCAGGACTTTTCATTAAGTAGTCTGGCTCATAACGGAACTGAATAAACCTGTCCTTACTCACCTGAACAGGCATATAGTCACGTACCCAAATATGTTGTGGTGAATGAGTGGACGGAATTTTGGCCCAATTAACATGAGGGTCATGAAAGGCAAAAACAAGGGAATTAGCCGCATTCTCAAATACTGGTGAACTTAATCCTTGTGCCAAAAAAACTTTGTTGGTTTCAAAATTGGTAATCATATTCCTTTCGTTCAATTATTCTTTTTAACCGTTGGCAGCAAAGGTCAAAAAATATCGGCGAACAAAAGAATTTTTTCTGCTAAATTCGGTTAAAGTTTCCGAAATAGTTATTTTATTAATTTATTGTTTTTCAGAGAATTATAATATAATAATTGACTAATAAAAGACAACAGAAATATAAAATAATTGTCCTTGTTGCTTGACAAAGTGTTTTGTCGTTTGGTTTAGTGGGGGAACATTTAACCATTGCCATTGAGGCCGTCCGTCATCTCGCTTGCTACCTGGGTTTCACAATCCCACATGGCGTCGAGGGTCTTTTGCAGCACCTCTTCAAGGGACCATCCCAGCATTCTGCTCTCTTTCAATCACCTCACGGTCTCCCTTTCCCTCTCGTGACATAGAGATTGGGTGCGAATGATTACTATTTATCTGCATCTGTTAATGGTCTTTATCAGGGACGATATGCCCGATATCGGTCAGGCGCTGGCGAACAAGGTCAAGAGGAACCTCACGGGGATCAACCTGGCTGGCAGCCGCTAGGGCGGCGACAACACCGGCAGCCTGCCCCATCGCCATGCATGACGTCTGGACACGCAAGGCAGAATTTGCGCCATGGTCGCTCGAGACTGCGCGCCCAGCGACAAGCATGTCAGGCACACCCTTTGGCAACATGGCACCCAGCGGCACCGCGCCGACGCGGCCGTTCTCATGGAAGACAAGACGGGCGCCACTGCTCCCTGCGTTGTGCTCGTCCACCATCCAGTATGACCACGAGAGTGCATCGTCGGGCACGTAGCCCTCAAGATACTCGCTCTCGGTTATTGTCTTCTCGCCGACGACACGATAGGTCTCGCGCACACCCACATCGCTTGCGCAGGCCACAAGTTCGACATTTTCCAGTCCTTTCTGGCGTCGGATAAATGCCAAGACGCGATCCCGCGCCTCCACACCGCGGCGGTTCGTTTCAGCACGTGCCTCAGGTGTGGAATTATCGGCCAGCGAGATGTAACACCCGGAACCGCCTCCCTTACGAATAAAAAACGGCATACCCACATAGACATCCGTCGGCAACAGTTCGCCATCGGCGATCGCCTGTTTGTGGGCGCTATTCACGGCATCGGCGTCGAAGTCCAGTCCCTGCGAAGAAATCCAAAAGAAATAAGAGCCTGGTTGACGGACATCGTCTGAGGGCTTAACGCGCTCGGCACCCGCCAATGCAGCCACCGTCGCATTTCCCGTCGCGTCCACCACCTGCCGGCCCTTGACTGGCCCAACCTGCCAGCCGCAGTCCACACGCTTGACAGTGGTCACCTCAACATTCAAGATGAGGTCCACACCCGCTTTACGCAAAGTTTCCTCGGCAACGCGGGAATAAATAACGGGGTCAACATGGACACAACTCTCCACCCACTTGTCTGGCTCCTGCTTGGAAAAATCGGGCAGTTTACCATGAGCTGCGGCGACCGCCTCGGTGACCAAGTCCCAAACCGGACCCGCAATAATCTGTCGCCGCCACGCATAGAAAAGCCCCATATCACACACTTCGGCTTGAACTGTCGTTCCGCCTATCCTGGAATCGCGCTCCACGAGCGCCGTCTGTGCCCCGACCCGGGCAGCCGCGAGCGCAGCGCCAATGCCGGCAGGGCCACCGCCAACAACGACGACATCATAGATTGGTCTGTTCACCTTCACGTCACTGGTCACAAGCGGCAGCTGCTGACCCCAAGAAACAAGAGCCAGCAGCATGAGTGAAAGCGTAATAACAAACCTTCTACAGATAGTCATCGTCGGAACTGTGTGAGAGGTGATTCTTATTTCACGACGCCGCACCAGCCACCGTTGCGGACGATGTGCAGCTGCAACGTGGTCTGCGGGGTGACGGCCTTTTCGCCCTTCTTGTAATCGACGGCGATGCGGTGGGCGTTGCGACCGTCCTGGAAATAGGTCAGTTGGCCTGGCTTGGTCAAGAAATCGAGCGAGATAGTCAAGTCAAGCGGTTGCTTGCGCTCGCCGGTGATCGCGCCGATGAACCACTGCTCACCCTTGCGCTTGGCGACAACATAGTAGTCGCCAGCCTTGGCGGCAAGGATTCGGGTATCATCCCAAGTGGTGGGCACCGATGCGATGAATTCGGTGCATTCAGCTTCGCGCAGGTAGCGCGTGGGACTGTCGGCCAGCATTTGCAAGCCACTCTCGAAGCATACGTATAGGGCCATCTGGTAGGCACGCGTGCCACCGCCCATCGGCAGGGAACCGGTTCCCCAATTGTCCTCAGGTTGGGCATTCTGCATCGCTCCAGGCGTGAAGTCCATTGCTCCCACAGCGTTACGCATAAACGGCAACCAGATGCTGTTCTTGGGTTCGCAACCAGCACATTGCTCCAGTCCAAGCACGCCCTCATAGGACAGCAGGTTAGGCAGGCGCTGCTCAAGTCCCGATGGCTTGAAGGCACCGTGGAAATCGACCATCAGCTTATACTTGGCACACTCGCGGACGATGCGCTCATAGTAGTTGACCATCCACTGGTTACTATGATCCATGAAGTCAATCTTCAAACCCTTAACACCCATTTTGGCATAATAGGGTATCAGGTCCATGTGATGCTCGACGGTGAGCCATGACAGCCATAGCCAGACGCCCACACCTTTCTGGCGGCCATAATCCACCAGTTCCTGAACGTTGATCTCATCACGGGTGGTGAAGGGGTCTTTCACGCTCTTGTTCCAGCCCTCATCGAGTAGGATATATTCAACCCCAAATTTTGAAGCAACATCGATGATGTATTTGTAGGTATCGTTGTTGATGCCCGTTTCAAAGTCCACTCCCCACACGGTCCAGTGATTCCACCAGTCCCAGTTCACCTGGCCAGGCTTAATCCACGACACGTCATCAAGTTCGCATGGGCCAGCGAGCACGACTTCCATCTGATTCCCCGCGATGGTGGCATCGTCACCGATGACGGCAAAGCGCCACGGTAACGAACGGCGCCCGTCAATCTGGGCTGCGATACATTCACGCTCCTTAGTAATCTTCCAACCACGGTCACCGCTGGGTTCCCAGGTCTCAGGTGACTTGGGAAAAATGGACGAGAACCCGTTCTTGCCATTAGGCGTCAGGAAGATGTGGGGATAGTCGCGCACATCACTCTCTGAGAAGAGCACCTTGGTACCCCGTGGGCTTTCAAACAAGATGGGCAAGTAAGTCATCTGGTCACCCTCCTGCAACTCGCTGGTAGAGATGTGTGTATAGGGCTTCTCACATGACATGGCATAAGTATCTGTCTTGGAGATATGAGCCATAAACGGCGCTGGGAAATTCAGTTCCACGCCTTCGTCCACGACATCAACCTTTTTCTTGCCTTTGTTGATATTGAACCGATAAGCGATACCGTTGTCATAGGCTCGGAAGTCGACACCAATGCCGCCTTTAAAAGTGAGCGACATCTGATTGGCTTTGTTGGGCACCACGGCATACGTCATCGGCACTACAGGCCTGATGATCTCATCGATGCGGGACCGCTTGCAGCCCTTGAGTTGCGGTTTATCGCCAAACCGTTCATTCCTCATCTGCAGGGTCAATACATTATCCTTGAGCACCAACTCATCACCGTTATAGACACTGTACAGCAACTGGTCGCCAATGCTCACTTCAATTCTTATATTTCCATTGGGTGAGGAGATGGTCTCCACCCTGGGCGCTGCCATGGCGAGCAAACCGAAGGCTGCCAATAGCGCTACAAGCAAGAGTTTCTGTTTCAATTTATTACTCTTTTTTTAGTTATTATGCGCAAAGATAGTGTTTTTATCAACTCGATGAGCAATTTTGAGCCAAAAGGTTGAAAAAATTCATCCAATCCCAAATAGATTTGGCAAATCGCTCTTCTTGCACTAAATTTGGATAATTTAGGCGGCGCTTCGGATTTGCTCAAACAAATTTGGCAAATCGCTCTTCTTGCACTAAATTTGCAGTCTTAAATCAATAAGACAATGAGAGACATGCCCATCACCATACATCATCATTACTCGCTGCGAGAGCACAACACCTTCGGGATGGATGTGAAGGCCAAGCAGTTCATCAGTTACAAAACAGTGGATGAACTTGTTGAGGTCTTGGCTGCCCTTAGAGACTGTGGGGAACGGATTTTGCACATTGGTGGCGGCAGTAATCTGCTGTTCACTAGGGACTTTGATGGTACCATCCTGCATTCCGACATCAAGTTCATCGAGGAGATGTATCGCGACGACCAGCACATATTCTTTCGTGTGGGTGCGGGCGTGGTGTGGGATGACTTTTGTGCCCAAATGGCTCGGGACGACTATTACGGGACCGAGAACCTGTCCTACATACCCGGTGAAGTCGGCGCTTCAGCTATCCAAAACATCGGCGCCTATGGCGTGGAGGTGGAGTCCATCATCCATGAGGTGGAAACTGTTGCAGTCGCCACTGGCCAGCCACGGGTATTCCAAGTCAAAGAATGTGAGTATGGCTATCGGGACAGCATCTTCAAGCATCGCTTGAAGGGGGAATACATCGTCACGGCTGTGGTCTACAAGTTGTCGCTCATCCCTGTGTTCCATTTGGATTACGGTCCGTTGCGGGAATTCAATTCGCGTGGCGTGAAACCCTCGGCCCAGGCTATCCGCGACGCGGTGATCGACATCCGCCGTTCCAAACTGCCCGAGCCCAGTGAGAAGGGCAGTGCCGGCAGTTTCTTTAAGAACCCGGTAGTTCCAGTTGAGGTTTATCAGCATATTGCGGCCTCTTATGCCGATGTTCCCCATTATGTGGTCGATGACCGTCACATCAAGATACCCGCCGCATGGCTCATCGAGCAATGCGGGTGGAAGGGCAAGCGCCATGGCGGGGCGGCCGTCTATGACAAGCAACCGTTGATTTTGGTCAACGAGTGCCAAGCGACACCAGGCGACATCATGGAACTGGCCAGTCTCATCCAGCAGAGTGTTTTCAATAAATTCCACATACAACTAGAACCAGAAGTTAATTACATCTAATACATAAATAAATCTGAATATCATGGCATCATTCATCGTAGAAGGTAACCACCGCCTGCATGGCGAGATTACGCCTCAAGGAGCCAAAAATGAAGCGCTGGAAGTCATCTGCGCAACCCTGCTGACTACCGAAGAGGTCGTCATCGAGAACGTCCCCGACATTCTGGACGTGAACAATCTCATCCACTTGCTCAGCGACATGGGTGTCAATGTCAAGCAGCAGGGCGACAATACCTATAGTTTCAAGGCCGAAAACATCGACACCGAGTTCATCGAGAGCCAAGACTTCATGAATAAATGCGCCCGACTGCGAGGCTCGGTCATGCTGATTGGCCCACTGCTGAGCAGGCTGGGCAAAATGTATTTTGCCAACCCTGGCGGAGACAAGATTGGCCGCCGTCGTTTGGATACCCATTTTCGAGGCATCTGCAATCTGGGAGCGGAATATGCGCTTGACGCCGAAAAGCGAGCCTATCAGTTTGAGACCGCGGGCCGTCTGCAAGGGACCTACATGCTGCTCGACGAGGCATCCTTGACCGGAACGGCCAACATCGTGATGGCCGCCGTCATGGCACAGGGCACGACAACCATCTATAACGCGGCTTGTGAACCCTATATCCAGCAATTGTGCCGTATGCTGAACCAGATGGGGGCTAAAATCACTGGCATCGCTTCCAACCTGCTGACCATCGAGGGTGTGGATCAATTACATGGGGCGCACCACCGCATTCTCCCTGACATGATTGAAGTGGGCAGTTTCATTGGCATGGCAGCCATGACTGGCAGCGAGTTGACCATCAAGGACGTTTCCTGGAAAGACTTGGGTATCATCCCCGACAGTTTCCGCCGTTTGGGCTTGCAGTTGGAAAAGAGGGGAGACGACATGTTCATTCCCCAGCAAGCGCACTATGAGGTGGAACGATTCATGGATGGCTCAATCCTGACGCTGGCCGATGCGATTTGGCCAGGTCTCACTCCCGACCTGCTGAGCGTGCTGCTGGTGGTGGCGACGCAAGCCCAAGGCAGCATATTGATTCATCAAAAGATGTTTGAGAGCCGTCTCTTCTTTGTGGACAAACTCATTGACATGGGAGCACAAATCATCCTGTGTGACCCGCACCGCGCCGTGGTCGTTGGTCACGACCACCACATCCGCCTGCGCGCTAACCACATGGTCTCACCCGACATCCGTGCCGGTATTGCCATGTTGATAGCCGCCATGAGCGCCGATGGCGTGAGCCGCATCGACCACATTGAGCAGATAGACCGCGGTTACACCAGGATTGATGAGCGCCTCAATGCCATCGGGGCCAAGATCACGCGCATCGAGTGACCTGACTCGCGTGTGGCAATGATAGATGATAAGGAGTGGCAAAGTGCGGTCAATTCCCGCATTTTGCCGCTTTTTTTGCTCTTTTCGTTTTTTTTGTCTATTTTTGAAGCCGTTATCAACAACATCCAATCCACTGAAACAATGAATAGACTGAGGTATTTTTTAGTAGCACTAGCAATGGCTGTTGCCGCCCTATTGCCTGTAAACACATGGGCACAGTTCAATTGGCCATACACTATCCAGAACGGTACGATTATTACCCAAGTACCTGAGCGCCCAGCCGGACAACAGTCGGCATTGGGGCTGGCGGTGGAGAAGATACCTGTCGTGAGGGTGGCCTTCGTGGGGCTGGGCATGCGCGGACCCGACGCAGTGGAGCGCTGGACCCATATCCCGGGCATCGAGGTGAAGGCCCTGTGTGACCATGAGCGTGACCGCGCCGAGGCTTGCCAGAACATCCTGCGCAAGGCGTCAATGCCCGCTGCCGACATTTATTACGGCGAGGATGGTTATAAGGATCTATGTAAACGCAACGACATCGACTTGGTGTATATCGCCACCGATTGGCTCCACCACTATCTGGTGGCGCGCGAAGCCCTCGAGCATGGCCATCATGTCGCCATCGAGGTGCCCTCGGCGATGAACATGACCGAAATATGGTCGCTCATCAACCTGAGCGAGAGCAAGCGCCTGCACGTGATGATGCTCGAGAACTGCTGCTATGACTTCTTTGAACTCAACTCGCTCTACATGGCTCAGAGGGGTCTGCTGGGCGAAGTCATCTATGTACAAGGGGCTTATCGCCACGAGTTATCGCCCTATTGGGACGAATATTGGAAAAATGGCGCGGACGACCAACTGGGTTGGCGCCTGGACTACAATAGCAAGTTCCGCGGCGATGTGTATCCCACCCATGGACTGGGGCCCATTGCCCAAGTGCTTAATCTTCACCGTGGTGACCGCATGAGAACGCTAGTGGCGATGGATACCCGCTCCTTTAATGGCCAGGAACTGTTCAAGGCTCGCACAGGCGAGTATTGCTCCGACTTCAAGAACGGTGACCACACCACTACACTTATCTCAACCGAGAAGGGCAAGGTCATCGAGATTCATCACAACGTGATGACGCCGCAACCCTATAACCGCATGTACCAGCTCACCGGCACCAAGGGCTTTGTCAATAAATATCCCGTTGAGGGGTTCGCACTGGCCAAGGACGTGATGGCCAAAGCTGGAGTGAATGTGAGCAAGGACTATACGGGCCATTCCTACCTGAGCAAAGAGGATACCGAGGTTCTCTTGAAGTCTTTCACCTCACCGATGGTGAAACGCTATGGCGAGGAGGCCAAGGAAGTGGGTGGCCATGGAGGCATGGATTTCATTATGGATTCGCGACTGGTGTATTGCCTGCAGAACGGATTGCCCCTCGATATCGACGTGTATGACTTGGCCGAATGGTGCTGTCTGGCCGAACTGGGCAGCCTCTCGATGAACAACGGCAACAAGCCGGTACAGGTGCCCGATTTCACCCGAGGCGAGTGGAGCAGGTTCCGTGGATACCGCCACGCCTGGGCCAAGCCCGAGGACGAGGCCGCTGCACGCGCCACCGCCGTGGCCTTCACCAAACAACTGAAGGCCAAAGGTGCTAAGTATTGGAAGAAAGCATCTAAAGATGCTGATTAGAGATTAGTGATTAATGAATATTTTTATGGAAACAATCGATACAGCCAGCATACTGGCACAATTTGAGCTATCAGGCAAGGTCAAGGAAGTTAAGCCCTTGGGCAACGGACTCATCAACGACACTTATCACGTTGTTACTGAGGGCGACTCACCCGACTATGTGCTACAGCGCATCAACAACGCCATTTTCCAGGACGTAGACCTGTTGCAACACAACATCGAGGTGGTGACGGCTCACATCCGCCACAAGTTGGAAACCAGCGATACCGATGACATCGACCGTAAAGTGCTGCAATTTGTCAAAGCCCGCGACGGCAAGACCTATTACCGCGACGAGGCCGACCGCTACTGGCGCGTGATGGTGTATATCCCCGATACTGTCACCAACGAGGCTGTTACGCCCGAGAGCGCCTACGACTGCGGCAAGGCATTCGGTAACTTTGAGAAAATGCTCGTGGATGTACCCGAACCGTTGGGCGAGACCATCCCTGATTTCCATAACATGGAACTGCGCATGCGTCAACTGCGAGAGGCCGTCGCCAACGATGCTGCAAGGCGTCTTGACGAGGTGCGCGATATCGTCGATGAGTTGGAGCGCGATGCCGACGAGATGTGCCAGGCCGAACGGCTCTACCGCGAGGGCAAGTTGCCCAAGCGCATCTGCCACTGCGACACCAAGGTCAATAACATGCTGTTTGACCAGCAGGGCCAGGTGCTGTGCGTCATCGACCTGGACACGGTGATGCCGTCGTTCATCTTCTCGGACTACGGCGACTTCCTACGCACCGGTGCCAACTTCACTGCCGAGGATGATCCTGACTTGTCCCGTGTGGGCTTCAACGAAGCCATCTTCAAGGCCTTCACGACAGGCTATCTGGAGTCGGCCCGCGACTTCCTCACGCCCATCGAGATTGAGATGCTTCCCTATGCTGCAGCCCTGTTCCCCTTCATGCAGTGCGTGCGCTTCCTGGCCGATCATATCAACGGCGACACCTACTACAAGATCAAGTATCCCACCCATAACCTGGACCGAACACGCAACCAGCTGGCGCTGTATCGCGACGTGCGCAAGCATGACGAGACGATGACAACCTTCATCCACAGCCTGCTCAATCAAACAACAAAGACAACATAATTTTTATTAGATCAATCTGTTCATAAATATTTGAAAAAATAGCCTTGGACGTTACCTTTTGGCGTCCGGGCTTGTTATATGAGTGAACTGCGGTGCAAGCCGCAGGACCCGGGTAAGTTTAAATAGTCAAAATTATAACGTCATAATTCAAAAAAAATGAATCCAATTTCTGAAATATTAGTGCCAATTGCTATCTGTTGTGTACTTCCCATCATGCTCGTGTGGTTTGTTGTTCGCAAGAAGATGAATGAGACCAACCAACGCACACAAATCTTGCTGGCCGCTATTGAGAAGAATCCTGATATGGATATCGAAGAATTAATGAAGAAGATTTCGCGCAATGGGAAACTATTGAAGGAGAAACTGCTAACCAAACTGCTATGGGGTTGCCTCACCACGCTGCTCGGCATAGGATTGATCGGCTTTGGTATTTTCCTGGGTGAGAACCAACTTGGCGGTACCGATGACCCGATGACTGCGATATGCTTTGGACTCATTTCTCTGGGAGTGGGCATTGCATTTCTTGTGAATTATTTCGTGGGCAAGAAGATGCTCACCAAGGAGATAGAGGCTGAGGAGAAGGGTGTAACTGAGCAAGCGTAACCTGTGACCCGCGAAGTCTTCATAGCGCATGTGGAGCGAGAGCAAGAGGCCCTGCGAGGTTTCTTGCTCGCCCTGTGCTGCGGCAACAAGAGTGATGCCGACGACCTGGCACAGGATACCTTGGTCAAGGCCTACCTCTCGCTGGCAGGATATCAGGACAAGGGGAAATTCCGCTCCTGGCTGTTCAAGATTGCCCATAACACTTTCCTCAACCATAAGGCGAGTTGCCGCACGATGGAGAGCATCGATGAAGCCCGCAGGCTCATCGGCGGTAACGAGGCCGATGCTTCCTTTGAACACCAGGACCTCTACCTCGCCTTGCGCACCTTGCCGCCCAAGGAACGCTCTGCCATCACACTCTTCTACCTCAACGGCTACAGCATCAAGGAGATTGCCTCCATCACCGATGTATCGCAGGACGCCGTCAAACAACAACTCTCGCGAGGACGTGACAAACTAAAAGCAAAAATTAGAGCAAGTTGAGAGGTGAACAAAAAGGATTTATTCTTTTTTTAACCCAAGACGCAGCCTAATTTATCAAAACTACAGTTATGAACAGAGATAAAGCACTTGAGGAATTGTTCCTCGCCAATAAACCGCATTTCGATGACAGTGACGCCTTCATGGCATCACTCTCCAAACGCTTGGATGCAGTGGAGTACATCAAGCAGTACCAGGAGGCGACCATCCGTCGTTACAAGACGGCTATGGTAGCCGCGTTTCTTGCTGGACTTATTGTTGGAGGTGGAGCCATCGCCTATCTCCTCTTGTCGCCCACCACTGTTCCAGTCTTCAACTTCAATACACACAACGTCTTTGTCCTGGAATGGCTTTGCGGTAACTCCCGATTAATCACCGTCAGTGCCATCTCGTTGCTGATGACCTTCGGCGCCATCAGTCTTTTCAATAACATTCAGGAAATCAGTACAATGCGCTCTATGATGGGCCAGCAAAAATCTGCTAATCAGTAACTCACCATCACATCACTTGATATAATGGGCAAAGAATTGCCAAATTTCCTCGCCGGTGTCCATGTCGCTGGTGAACCATGAGTGGACACCGCCCACTACCTCATAGAGCCAAACCTCGCAGCCTGTCGTGCTACCGCTATAGCGGTGCTTGATGATCGGGTGACCCTCTTGTCCCTGAATGCTCTCGATGCGCTCGACCTGCTCACTGGTGCAACGGTTCTTGGCCACCCAATAACCGATAGCAATGGGCACGGGCAGGTAGGCACCCCAGCCGCCCTTGTTTTCCATGTCTCCTGTCCACTCCGACACGCGGTCCTCGGTGCCATGGATCTCCATCAGTGGGATGGGGCGCGGAGCATCCAAGCGCTCATACATCCATGCCATCGTCAGTCCAGCGATGGGCGCTACCGCCTTAAATGTCTTCTGCTTGCTATAGGCCATCAAGTAACACATCTCGCCGCCGTTGGACATACCTGTGAGGAAGGTGTTTTCGCGACTCAGGTGATAGCGTTTCTGTACATAGCGCGCCATGCGGCACAAGGCTTTCACGTCATCCACCTGCCAACCCGCTTGGAAGGGGTAGCCCACATTCCAGCTACGCTCGCCCTGGGGGTCTCGGAGCCCCTCGGGGATACACACCGCAAAGCCATGCCTATCTGCCGTCGCGACCATCGGGTTCTCTCGCCAGATGCCAGCGCCGTAGCCATGCAGCACGAACACCACTGGCGCACCTTGCCGCAATCCGTCAGGCAAATACATCACCAAGTGGCGCATGTGTCCATCCACCTTGACCGAGTCCTCGACAAAACGCCCTGCCATGCACGCCAACGCACACCAGCAGGCCAGCAAGACCAATAAAGCCCGTCTCAACGTCATTTCTTACCCTTAGCGAGTTGTTTCTGGTGGGTCTTGAGCAATTTCACCGCCTGGGAATAAGGGCTGGAAGTGACGCTCACAAAATAGGCCGCCATGGTGGTGGTATAGGTGCACTTATAGAAACCCTTAGTGAAAAGTTCCTCTTCGGTGAAGCTTTCGGCCAGGCTCATCATCTCGTCATGGGTCTCGTCCAGCAGGCGGGTGGCGTCCTCTAGCGGCGTTTGCTGGTGCTTCTCGACCAGCATCTTGTCCATCTCATGATAGTTCTTGCGGTATTCATCAGGCAAATAATCACGCTGATGACCCTCACGGATATTCTGCACAAACTCACGCATCAGCACCTGCCACTCATAGAGGTGAATCAGCAAGTCCCTGAGGCATTTATCATATTGCCACCTCACGCCGCATTTTTTAGGGTCGGACACAAAATCAAACGGTGTCGATATCTCGTCCTGAGACATCTTGGCAATTAGTTCTTTAAGTTTAGTGTAGCCGTCAGTCATTGCGGCCAGCAGTTCTTGTTTGGTTTTTGGATTTGCCATATTACTTCAGTTTCAATTGTTACCTTTCCAAACGAATAATCCCTCGGCGTTAGCCAACTGGCGCAGCAAGTCAATTAACGCGTCGGTCGGGTTATAGACCGTGATGTGGGTATTTTCCCGACTTGCCATCATCAAGGTGTGCTCTTGTTTGACCATAACAAAAAGCGAGGGGTCTGTGGGAACAACCGACAGGCAGGCACCTAGCCATCGTTCCATGTCTTCAGGGTCGGGATTGCGCTTCCAGTTCTCACCATCGTGGCTGACGGTTAGGTCATAGTAGCAGTTCAGCTTGATCAGCATGTGCGCATATTTCTCGCGCAGCAGGCCTATCCTGTCGAGGTAGTACCGCTCTACCGCGAAATATTGCCCGCCAGCGTCTTGAGGAACCTGCTTTGGCAAGATGTCTATAATCCAGTAAGGCCTATCGAGATATTCGTCTATGTTCATGACTCATGTATTTAGCGCAGTAAATGTACTAACATTCGCTCAAATTTCAATCATATCTGGCCGCGAAAAAGCAGAAGACATCCTTTTTTCAATCTTTTCAGTCACATATTACCGCCACTACGATTGAATTTGTGTGGGTTCGATACTCGTTTTGTTGGTCAACACTATGGTAATTGGGAAAATTGCAGTAACTTTGTTCACCAATTACCCTCAATGCTTAAAACATATTGCAATATGGAAATAAGATTAGAACAACCGCAGGACTACCGCGAGGTGGAAAACCTCACCCGTGAGGCGTTTTGGAATGTGTACCGCCCGGGATGCACCGAGCACTATGTACTTAACCGATTCCGTGATAACCCCGATTTTATCCCCGAGCTGGACTTGGTGATGGAGGAGGAGGGGCGCATCATCGGCCACGTGATGTTTTCTAAAGCCCAAATCGTAAAGAAGGACGGCACCACCCTGCCTTCCTGGACCTTTGGCCCCATCAGCATCCACCCTGACTATAAGCGCAAGGGGTATGGCCTGAAACTGCTGCAGTATGCACTGGAGAAAGCCCGCGAGATGGGCATCGGTGTGCTGACCATGGAGGGCAACATCGATTTCTACAAGCATGCGGGATTTGTACTTGCCAGCAGCTTAAACATCCACTATCATGCCGAGGCCGAAAACGCCGTGGTGCCTTATTTCCTCGCCCAGGAACTTATCCCAGGCTATTTGGACGGCATCGAGGGAACTTACACGCCTCCCATGGGCTACTTTGTTGCCGATATGGATCCCGAAGCCTTTGAGGCCTATGAATCAACATTCCCGCCCAAGGAAAAGACCCTGCGACCGGGCCAGTTGCCACAGTTCTGCCAGAGCTGCGGCATGCCGTTGACCTGCAACGATGACTGCGGCCACAATGCCGACGGCAGCATTAACTTTGATTACTGCAAGTACTGCTATGATGATGGCCGTTTCCTCCAGGACTTCACAATGGAGGAGATGATTGAACACTGCAGCCAGTTTGTGGACGAGGTCAACAAACACATGCCCAAGCCCATGACCCGCGAGGAATACAAGCAGATGATGCTAGCCTTCTTCCCTAAACTAAAAAGATGGAGAAAGTAAATTTCCCCATCCTTTTAAACTTATCAATTTTTAAAACCTGAATTATGACTCTTCGATTTGGTCAAGGATGTCTTGGGCTGCATTCACGGCCTTGAAATGGAACTTGACGCCGATGAGACCGCCAATGATAACCCCAACAATCAAGGGCAGTGACATGAGCCAAGGATTGATGCCGTCGGGAGCGTTTTTCCAAGCAAACTCATAGCAGCCCCAGATAAGCCAAGGAATTATCAACGTGGGAGCCACGTAGCGCAGCCAGTTGTCATACTGCTTCTTGAACTTGGCCATCACGCGGGCAACGGTTGAAAAGTCATCTTTCATGAAGTTGAGTTCCTCAACCGGCTTGTGGATGTAATAGGTAGCCGCTGCCGAAAAGGCTACCATAGCAATCGTGGCGATGGCAAATCCTAGACTCCACATGTGAGTCATATAGGTCATAGGGAAGATAATCAGGCATGACAAGGCACTTACAAACACTACTCGCTTTGTTCGGCTGATTTCTTTGTTTTTGGATTTCATCGCTTTGCGGAGAAGATGGTCGTTGACAATCTCCTGTTTATTAAGTTGCTCCTTGAGAATGGCAAACTGGTTGCGCAGTTCCTCTAAATACATTTCTTCCATACTTACATCTTTTTTAATTGTTCTTTAATCCTGTAAAGTTTAACGCCCACATTTTGCGCCGAGATTCCCATGACGGCGCCAATCTCGTCATAGCTCGATCCCTCCAGCCACAGCATCACGATGGCTCTGTCGACTAGGCCAAGTTTGCCGATGCGTTGATGGAGCTGACGAACCTGAGCGACTTTGGCGTCCTCGTCTTCAAAGAAGTTCACGTTCATCGACAGGGGCACCTTGGGCACCTCTCTCTTTTTCTTGCGCTCCTGCAGGAGGCATGTGTTCAAGGCAACGCGATAGATCCACGTGCTGATCTTACTTTCTTCGCGAAAACTATCGATGCCTTTCCACATGTTGATCAGCGTCTCCTGGAAGAGGTCGTTCACTTCGTCTTCGTCATGAGAGAACATGTAGCACACCGTGTAGATGGTACTCTTATGTTCCCGCACCAGTTGGGCGAATTGTTGTTCTTGATTATTCATTTTCTCGTCGTTTTGTTCACGTTTTGCCCGTTAGATGCAGCAACCGTTATGAAAATTACAGGAACTCAATATTTTTTTGAAAAATCTTTTACAGGCTAGTATGGAAGCGTGTGTTTCATGGTTGATATTTATCTCGAAGTCGTTTGGGCAACTTGTTGAATACGATCTGATAGGACTCCACTATCCAAGCCTCAAGCTGTTCCCTGGGGAACGTGTGTTCGATGAGGACTTCGTTCCAGTGGGTTTTGTTCAGGTGGAACGCCGCACGGATGGCACTGTAGCGCTCGCGCAGTTCCACGCCCTCCTCGGGCGGCAGCTTGATAGAGATGCGCGGGTCGGCATACTCCAGCGGAAGATGCAAGAATATCTTCCCCTCAATCCTGAACACAATCATGTCAGGCCCGTAAGGCGAATCCTCAGTCACCCCCGGCAGGCTCAAACAAAACTCCCTCACCTCCTCAATATTCATAATTGATAACAGTTAATTAGACATTACAAGCAATTAATAATCATGATTGGACAAGCGGTCGCTATTTCTCTAGGAATCGCTGGTAGGTTGACCAGGCGTCTTGCACGGCGGCCTCATTGTTGTGGTCACCGGTGAAGAAAACGGGCTGGCAAGTGGCCTTAAAAGGTGCCCAGTTGCCGCAGACGATGCCGTCATGGGCGATGATGGGCTGGAAGATGCCGGTCTTGTTGTGGGCACGATGGCTATGCTCAGGGGCTAGGACAATGTCGCGGCTTTTGTAGGCGATGAGGTATTCGTCATAGGGTGGAATCAGTTGATAGTGACCCTTGCGGAATCCCCGCGTGCGGCAGTCGTCAGTGATGTAAAATTCCCTGCCTTTGTGCTTTTCCAGATGAATGGTGTTGCCCAGCAACTCAATCCCCCGGCGGCAGTCGCCGATGTTCAGTCCTGACCACCAGACAAAATCCTCCAGTGTCGCAGGCTGGCGGCTTTGGAAATATTTGTGCGCCAGATGCATCAGGGTCTCGTCCCGGTCAGTCTTGCCATGAGTCGGCACCTTGTTGGCCGTTAACGCATAGGTGGCTTGCATGGGCAGGAGGTCGCCGCTGCAGATGACTCCTGTCAGCTCTGCCATGCGGATGTGATAGGACAGACGATGCTCATCCATGCGGATGTCTCTCGCGGCTAACGCCAAAACGAAATCATCTTTGGTCACGCTCCCCTTGTCGGCAGCGGTCTGCGCCAAGATATCACCAATGCGCTTCTGCTCCTCATCGGGGATGGTGATGCGGTTACTATGCATCCACCCCTTGGTCACGGCAATGGCCCGGGGCGAACAAAGCTCGATGAGTGGCCAATAGTCCTCGGCTGACACCAGCTGCCAAGTGCCGCGCATCAAGTGCAAACGGATGATCCCCCCGCTATCAAAAGCCGCTTTAAATGCTCGCGCCGACGGGCGGCGGGTGCGCATCGCCACGGCCCAACGCATCATGCGGTATTCCTGGGCTTGCATTGCGCCCATGTGGCTCACCACCTCAACGGGGTCCCTGAATTGCGGCGCGGCAAGCTGCTGGTTGAGCAGTCTGATGGCAATGGGATTCATAGAGTCTCAAGGTTCTTCAATCACTTCGATATAGAAACTGAACGGGCGGAAGCCGTCGTTGCAGCTGATCATCGCACTCATGGGATTCTTCATCCAGCCATCATAGAAGTTGCCCTCGCCACGGGCAAGCGACTCCACAAACTCCCTCATCGATGACCATGCCGACGGACACATCCCCTCAGGGCACTGGCCATCGATGGATATCCATTGCTGGCCTTCTTTCACGTCACAGGTGTGCTCGATGGGGTTCTCAAATCTCGCCATCAAGTCGTGATATACCGTTTGACGGATGGCTGTTATTCTTACCTTGTTCATGGCTTGCAGCTAGTCAACGATTTCTTCAAGGGCTCCAGTCACCGAGTCAATGATAAAGCCGCGCACCACAATGTCATTGGGCACAAGGGGGTGGGTCTTGATGGTCTCGACGGTCTTGCGCACCGATTCGGGGGTGTCCTTGAAACCCTCGAGCCAGGCATCGAGGTCGATGCCGCAGTGGCGGATGGTGTTGAGCGTCTCGTCGGTCACACCGCGGGCAATCATCTCGTGGTGGAAATGGTCATAGCTCATGCGGCAAGCACCGCAATTGGAATGGGCAATTACCATGATTTCCTGCACACCCAGTTCATAGATGGCCACGATGAGGCTGCGCATGGCCGAGTCAAACGGTGAAATCACCAGGCCGCCAGCGTTCTTGATGACTTTGGCGTCACCGTTCTTTAGGCCCAACGCGGCGGGCAGCAGTTCGGTCAGCCGCGTGTCCATGCAGCTGAGCACAGCCAGGCGCTTGTCGGGGTATTTGTCGGTCACATACTGCTCATAGTCCTTGCGCTCCACAAAGCCCCTATTGAATGCTATTACTTGGTCAATCATAATGATGGATATGGTGAATATCTATATTTATATTATATCTGGCAGTAAATTTACTAACATTCGTCCAATCGCCAAGCGTTTTTATGTTAAAAACCCATCAAGACGCAGCGCGAGGTTGAATTACGCATTCTTCGCGTTGGGGAGGACCAGGTTGAGGATGACTCCAGCGACAGCCGACAGACCGATGCCGCTCAGCGAGAAACTACCCATCGGGATGATGGCGCCACCTATGCCCAGGGTCAATACCACGCTAACGATGATAATGTTGCGCGTTTGGTTCAAGTCAACCTTGTTGTTCACCAGATTCTGGATGCCCACCGCAGCGATGGAGCCGAACAGCATGAGCATGATGCCGCCCAAGACGGCCGCGGGAATGCTTTGCAGCAATGCGCTCAACTTGCCGATGATCGAGAATACAATCGCCGTGGCAGCGGCAATACGGATGACTGCGGGGCTTGTGATGCGGGTGATCTGCATGGCTCCCGTCACCTCGCTGTAGGTGGTCACGGGAGGGCCGCCAAAGAGGGCCGCAACCAGACATGCCAAACCATCACCCAGCATGGTGCGGTGCAGGCCGGGGTTTTTTACAAAGTCTTTATTGGCCACTGCCCCCACCACATACACGTCGCCGATGTGCTCAATCACGGGTGCGATGGCCACAGGAATCATGAATAGGAACGGCTCCCAATCAAACTGAGGCAGCTGGAAATGGCTGATGCTTGATGGCAGGGCAAACCACGGCGCACTAATGACGCTTGAAAAGTCGACCAGTCCCATGCAAAACGACACAATGTACCCCACAATGATGCCACACACCACAGGCACCAACTTGAGGAGACCGCGTCCGAGGACGAGCACCAGAATGGCTGTCAACAGCGAGATGAAAGCCAGTAGCCAGTTCTCCTTGGCCATATTGACCGCCGAGGGCGACAGCGACAGGCCGATGCAGATGATGACAGGCCCGATGACGACTGGCGGGAACAGGCGATTGAGCAAGCGCCGTCCTTGCCACTTGATGAGCGCCGACATCACAAAATAGACCAGTGCCACTCCTGCCATGCCCGCCAGGGTGCCCGACATGCCCCATTGCTTGGAGGCCGAGATGATGGGCGCGATGAAGGCGAAGCTGGATCCGAGGAAGATGGGCACCTTGCCCTTGGTGATGAGATGAAAGATAAATGTGCCCAGGCCAGCCGTGAACAAGGCCGTAGCAGGATCAAGACCCACCAGCAGAGGTACTAAAACTGTAGCGCCAAAGGCAACAAAAAGAAACTGAATGCCTACAATCGTTTTTCGTGCAAAGGTTAGATGGTTGGTTTCCATTGTTTTACTCATGATTGAGCGTCTCGTGATTAACTTTTACCGTTACAAAGGTAGTTCAAGTCGAGCGGATAACAAAACAGTTTTTTGTTTTTAACCATCATTTTTCTTTGTCATTACTCTACCGTAACACTCTTGGCCAGATTGCGCGGACGGTCAACGTCCTTGCCCTTGCACACGGCGATGTGGTAGGCCAACAGTTGCAGCGGAATGCTGGCGATGAGTGGCTGGAAGCATTCTATCGTGTCGGGCAGTTCGATGACATGATCGGCAAATTGCTGTATCTGCGTGTCTCCTTGCGTCACCAGTGCCGTCACTCGACCTCCACGGGCACGCACCTCCTGGATGTTGGAAATAATCTTTTCGTATAGTTTATCTCGGGTGGCTATGACAAACACGGGCATCTCTGAGTCGATGAGAGCGATGGGACCGTGTTTCATTTCGGCGGCAGGATACCCCTCGGCATGGATGTAACTGATTTCCTTGAGTTTCAATGCCCCTTCAAGGGCTACGGGGTAGTTATATCCTCGTCCCAGGTACAGGCAGTTCTTGGCGTAGGTGAAGATGGGTGCCAAGCGCTCGATTTGCTCATTGGTCTGGAGGGCCTGCTCCATTTTGTCGGGAATGCGGGTGAGTTCGGCAACCATGCGCTTGTAGGTCTCGTTGTCGATGGTCTGTTTCTCACGTGCGATACTCAGGGCGAGCATCGACAGCACGGTGACCTGCCCGGTAAATGCCTTGGTCGAGGCGACACCGATTTCAGGCCCCACATGGATGTAAACGCCCGTCTGCGTCTGGCGAGGAATGGAGGCGCCGATGGCGTTGCACACGCCAAATACAAATGCGCCAGCTTGGCGCGCCAGTTCGATGGCTGCCAGTGTATCGGCGGTTTCGCCGCTCTGTGAGATGGCGATAACGACGTCATCGGGCATGATGACAGGGTCGCGGTAGCGAAATTCTGAGGCATATTCCACCTCGACGGGGATGCGGCACATGCTCTCGATGAGTTGTTTCCCGATGAGGCCGGCATGCCAGCTGGTTCCGCAGGCAACAATGATGATGCGACGTGCCGTAATCAGTCGTTCGCGGTAGTCGATGACTGCCGACAGGGTGATGCGGTCGGCATCCACATTGATGCGTCCACGCATACAGTCGCGCATGCATGTCGGTTGCTCAAAGATCTCCTTGATCATGAAGTAGGGGTAACCGCCCTTCTCGAGTTGCCCGAGGGTGATGTCGATCTGTTTTACCTTGGGGTGCTGGGTCTCGTTGTCCATGTTGACGACCTTCAACTCCTCGCCCAAGCGCATCACGGCGATGTCGCCGTCGTTGAGGTAAATCACGCGGTCGGTATATTCGGCAATGGGGCTTGCGTCAGACCCCAGGTAGTATTCTCCTTGTTTTCCCAGTCCCACTACCAGGGGCGAACTCTGGCGGGCACACACGATGGTGTCAGGGTGGTTGCGGTCGAGGATGGCGATGGCATAGGCTCCGATAACCTGGTGCAGTGCCACTTGCACTGCCTCGAGCAGTTCAATATTGTTGCTGAGCATGATGTGCTCGATAAGTTGAACCAGCACCTCGGTGTCCGTCACGCTTTTGAAGGCAATGCCGCGTTCCACCAGGTTCTCCTTCAGCGTCATGTAGTTCTCAATGATGCCGTTGTGGATGAGGGCCAGCCTGCCCGATGCCGAGTAGTGGGGATGGGCATTGGCGCTGTTGGGTTCGCCGTGTGTTGCCCAACGGGTGTGGGCAATGCCGGCGCATCCTGTCTTGTCCTTGTCTTCACAATAGGATTCCAGGTCAGCCACCTTGCCTTTGGCTTTATAAACGTTCAAGCCGCCATCGTTGTTAATGAGTGCTACTCCCGCGCTATCATAGCCGCGGTATTCCAGTCTTTTCAGTCCTTTGATTAAAATCGGATAGGCTTCATTTTTGCCTATATATCCTACAATTCCACACATGAATGATTAATTGATAGTTAATTGAAAAATGAGCAAATGACAGAATTTCTCCGCAATTGCTTTACAAAAGTACAATTAATTTTGAAACCAGCAAGCATATGCTACTAATAATGGCATTTTATTGTCTTTATGTTCGCAAGCGCATCAGCGGAAAGTGTCCCTAAACTCATCGTAATCCGCTAATCAACAATACAATCCAGGCACATTTTGCTGTAGGGCCTCGCCTTGGCGTGGCCGCTCCTGCAGGATAACCAATGGCCCCTGATTTTAGACCATGCCGGTATGGCTATTTGCAAGCCTATTACCGTCTGTCTCCCATCGGCCACGCCAAGGCGAGGCGTCCACCGCATTCCAGCATTTTCAACGGCCATTCATCATTAATTTTCATGATTTGTGAGTTGGTGAGGAATTATGGTGTAACTTTGCGATATGATGACGGCAAAGGAAATACTTGGGTATATGGAGTCGTTGCAAAACGACAAGCAGCGGCAGGTGTTGATGCGGTTTTTCAAGACCGGTCCGGGCGAGTATGGCGAGGGCGACGAGTTCTTGGGCCTTAAAGTGCCGCAAACGCGCGAGGTGGTCAAGCTGGCCGTGCGTGACACGTCCCTTGACGAGATACCACAGCTGCTCACGTCGCGCTGGCACGAGGTGAGGCTGTGTGGATTGCTCATGCTGGTTGAGAAATTCAGCAAATTGTCGACCAAGCGCCTGGCTCAGGACGAGGCGGCCATCAACGGGCGAGACGCCATCGTGGAATTGTACCTCAATTACGCTGAAAGGGCCAACAACTGGGACCTGGTGGACTTGTCGGCGCCCAAGATTTTGGGCACATGGCTCTTGCTGCCCACCCACTTGGGGGACAAACGGGAAATCATGGACCAGTTGGCTTACAGCCCCTGCCTGTGGAAGCAGCGCATGAGCATGGTGTGTACCTGGAAAACCACCCAGCAGGGCGACCCCTCTTGGGCCCTGCACTATGCCGAGGTCCATTTGCACCATCCTCACGATCTCATGCACAAGGCCGTGGGTTGGATGTTGCGCGAGGTGGGTAAGCGACGGAGCATGGAGCTGTTGCGGCAGTTCCTCGAGCAACATGCCCACGAGATGCCACGCACAGCATTGCGCTACGCCATCGAACAGATGTCCGATGACGAGCGCAAGTACTGGATGAGTGCTCCTAATGAGCGGGATTGATCACATGCTCTCTTGCAGGATGGCGGTAACCTCCTCGGGGGTGAGGTCAAGATAGCCGGCGGGATAGATGACCGTGCCCTTGGTGATGCCGGGAATCATGTCCTGGGTAGCACCCAGTTCGCTGATGGTCAGCGGCAGGCCGATTTCCAGCATCCAGCTCTTCAAGGCCTCCAAGCCGGCGGTAGCAGATTGCTCGTCGGTCATGCCCTCGGTGTTGATGCCCCACACGTTGCGGGCAAAGCGCGCGAACTTGGCCATACCTGGCTGCATGGCGCGCTTGTAATAAGCCATTGATACCGATGCCAGGCAGTAGCCGTGGGGAGCGTGGGTCCACGCGCCCACCGAGTGGCCAATCATGTGTACCATCCAGTCTTCACGTTTGCCCAGGCCTAGGAGGGTGTTCAGCGCCCACGTGGCCGTCCACATGATGTTGGAGCGGGCCTCATAGTCTTGCGGGTCTTTAACGGCCTTGCGCGATGCCACGATGAGGCCGCGCATCAGCCCCTCGGACAGGTAGTCACTGGTGTTGTCGTCAAAGTCTGAGAAATACTGCTCCATGATGTGGTTCATGATGTCATAAATGCCCGCTTTCATCTGATTCTCGGGAACCGTCATCGTGAACCTGGGATTCAGGATCGAGAACTTGGGCATCAGGCGTGCGTCAAACACGTGGCCCACCTTGAAGGTGTTTTCGGCATCGGTGATCACCGTGCCGGCATTCATCTCCGAACCTGTTCCCGCCATGGTGAGGACGCATCCCACGGGCAGAATCTTTTGGCCGGCATCGGGTTGTTGCTGCTTGAGGTAGAACTTGTCCCAATAGTCGCCCTCGCAGTAAACCGACGCGGCCACGGCCTTGGAGTAGTCACACACGCTGCCGCCGCCCAGGGCAAGAATCAGGTCAACCTTGTTGTCACGAGCAATCTGGATGCCCTCGCGCAGCTTCTCGAGCGTGGGATTGCTCATCACGCCCGGATTCTCGACGATGGTCTTGCCAGCCTGTTGCAGGATGGCCACCACTTGGTCATAGATGCCGTTGCGCTTCACGCTGCCACTGCCGTAGTTGAGCAGCACCACAGGGCCGTAGTTCTTGAGTTCGTCAATCAGGTAGTTAAGTGAATCTTCGCCAAAGTACAGTTTCGTTGGGTTGTAATAAACAAAATTTCCGTTCATAATGATAATTTGTATTTAAGTTGATTGATGATGATTTTTGTTGGCACAAAGTTACAAAAAGTAGTTATAAGCAGCAAATTTTCAAACAACAGGAACAACATAAAACTATTATCAACAACATTTACCCTGCGGGGCTAATGCTAATTTCACGAATTAATGAATGCTAATTTCACGAATCATTAAATAAATTCAGATTACGCTAATTATCAAGCATTTATAATATAATAATTAGCGATAATTAGTTCAATTAGCGCAATTCGCATTTAAAATTATTTCACGTGAATTGTCGTGAATTGATCATATAATTAATGAATAATTCATGATAATTACATGTAAAAAGAATGGTGGCAGGGGCATTTTGTTGGTGTAGAAATTGCAAAATACAATTTTTTGTGGTAATTTTGCCGCGAACATCAACACCAAGATAACAAGCAAATGGAACCAGAGAAAAACGCTGAAATCATAGCGCGAATCAAGTATTTGATGAAAGAGATGGGAGTTAGGCAGGTGCAGTTTGCCGAGCGCGTCGGCATCGACACGTCTAACTTGTCAAAAT
This sequence comes from uncultured Prevotellaceae bacterium, assembly GCA_900318345.1. Lineage (GTDB taxonomy): Bacteria > Bacteroidota > Bacteroidia > Bacteroidales > Muribaculaceae > Sodaliphilus. The sequence continues at coordinate 169,267 of ONKD01000011.1, read as the reverse complement.
ACCTCAATGGCCACATGCCGCTGAGCGACTCGTTCCTCAACCGCATGGTGGTGAACCTGGGCGTGTCCAAGGAATGGCTGCTCGAGGGCACCGACTTGCCGTTCGGCAAATCGCTCGTGCGCGTCGATGGTGTGGACGCTAACCAGCTGCTGGCGGCTGCCGGGAGTGGCACCCCAGTCTATGATGTCGATGCCACAGCGGGCATGGCATCGGGCCGCACCGAGCTGTTCTCGAGCGAGAACATCGTGGGGTGGGTGAACCTGCCCAACATGAGTCCCAACTGCCGCATCGTGCGCGTGAGCGGCGACTCGATGGCCCCGGTGATCATGGACGGTGACTTTGTGGCCGTTCGCGAGGTGAGCAACCCGCAGCAGATCTATTGGGGGCAGATCTATGTCATCCAGCTCGATGACTTCAGGTTGGTAAAATACCTGCGCCGCCACACCGACCCCAACATGGTGGTGCTGCGCAGCGAGAACCCCAATTATGACGACATGGACGTGCGCCGCAGCGACATCCACGAGATGCTGCTCGTGCAACATGTCCTGCACATCAATTCAAGACTATAAAATAAACGAAGCTAACCAGTGAACAACAATAAGATATATTACGAAACACTGCCCAATGGGCTGGCGATGGTGCATGTGGCGACCATGTCGCAGGTGGCGTGGTGCGGCCTCGCCGTGAACGCGGGAAGCCGCGACGAGGACGAGGGACAATATGGCCTGGCCCATTTTGTGGAGCACACCATCTTCAAGGGCACCTTGCACCGCCGGTCATGGCACATCCTGAACCGCATGGAGAGCGTGGGCGGCGAGTTGAACGCTTATACCACCAAGGAGGGCACCATGCTCTACTCGGTGTTTCCCGAGCAGCACCTCAAGCGTGCGATTGACCTGCTGGCCGACCTGGTGCAGTGGTCGGTCTTCCCGCAGGAAGAGCTCGACCGCGAGCGCGACGTGGTGCTCGAGGAGGCGGCCAGCTATCGCGACACGCCCAGCGATGCCGTGTTTGACGATTTTGAGGACCTGATGTTTGTCGGCAGTCAGCTGGGCCACAACATCCTGGGTGTCAAGGAGGACTTGGAACGACTGACCAGTGAGGACTGCATGCGTTACCTGAAGACGCTCTATGTGCCCACCAACATGGTGTTCTTCTCGGTGGGTCCCGAGCGCCCCGAACGGGTGTTCAGCATGGTGGAGCGGTACTTTGGCGCGATGAGCCACTCAGTAGCCGAGCGGCACCGCTCAGTGCCCCCCACGGTGGCCCCCTTCAAGCAGGTGATAGAAATAGGTACTCATCAGGCCCACACCGTGGTGGGCGCGCGGGTGCCTGACAGGAATTCCCCCTTGCGTTATGCCCTCATGCTGCTCAACAACATCTTGGGCGGTCCGGGCATGAACTCGCTGCTGAACGTTGAGCTGCGCGAGCGCCGCGGGTATGTCTATTCGGTTGAATCGACCTTGACGCTGCTTAGCGACTGCGGTTGGATTTCGATCTACCTGGGGTGCGATCCTGACGATGTGCGTTCCAGCATGCGTGTCATCGACCGCATCACCAACCGCCTGAGCAACGAATTGCTGCCAGAGCGGCGGCTGGACGCCTACAAGCGGCAGTACTGCGGACAGCTGGTTGTCGCTGCCGACAGCGCCGAATTCCTAGCGATGAACGCTGGTCGCGGCCTGCTCTACAGGGGCCAGGTGGCAACGCCTAATGAAACCATTGCCCGCATCCAAGCCGTCACCCCCGAGGACATCGCCCAGGCGGCGGCTTACCTGAGCGCTGAGAAACTGTCATCGCTCACGTTCAAGTAGGGCATTGTTGTAAAAAAATAGATTATTAACATTGAAATAAAATAGATAGCGTAATGAAAAAGATCTCAATACTGATTCCCTGTTATAATGAGGAGAAATCACTGTCCCTGCTTTATCCCGAACTGGTGAAACTCATGGATGGCAATACGGCCTATGAATGGGAACTCATGTTTGTCAACGACGGCAGCGCCGATGGCACGTTGCAGGTGCTTCAACGCCTGCGCTCACAGGACCAGCGCGTCAACTATGTGGACTTGTCGCGCAACTTCGGCAAGGAAAATGCCATGCTGGCTGGATTTGACCACGTGACCGGCGACTGCATGGTTATCATCGATGCCGACCTGCAGCACCCACCCACGCTCATCCCCGAGATGATCAAGTGGTGGGAGCAAGGCTATGATGACGTGTACGCTAAACGCAAGTCGCGCGGCAAGGAGAGCTGGCTGCGCAAGCGCTTGTCGCTGGAGTTCTACAAAATCCTGCAACGCTCGTCGCGCTTTGAGGTGCTGAAAAACGTGGGCGACTTCCGCCTGCTGGACCGCTGCTGCATCAACGCCTTGAAGAGCCTGCGCGAGAGCGAGCGTTACACCAAGGGCATGTACAGCTGGATAGGCTTCAAGAAGAAAGAAATCGAGTTTGAACAGGGCGACCGAGTGGCCGGTGAGTCGTCATGGAACTATCGCCAGCTGTTCTCGTTTGCCATCGACGGCATCACGTCGTTCACGACGGCCCCGTTGCGCATCTCGACGGTAGTGGGCTTCATCGTGTCGATGTGCGCGTTCCTGTACATGATTTATGTGTTCTTCAAGGCGGTGCTCTTTGGCGAGCCTGTGCAGGGCTATCCCACGCTGGTCATCCTCATCCTGTTCCTGGGCGGTATCCAGCTATTGTCGCTGGGCATCATCGGTGAATACATCGGCCGCATCTACAACGAGACCAAGAACCGCCCCGACTACATCGTGCGCGAGTTCAACGGCGAGAGAAAATAGCGCAATTGGAGCAATAGTTCTGCAAGAAAGGCTGAAACGAGGCCTATGGTTAGGGTTTGTTCCGCATTGCCTATGCGTTATATCTATGTCAAGGTGTTTACAAGATGGCCAAATTAAAGTATTATTGGAATAAAGAGGCGTAAATTCTAAAAAATAGCTAATTTTGCAAGGTGATAGACATTGCATCACTGAGCCAAAAGGCTCAGTGATGAGATGATGTCATGATATATGTGACTCAAAAAGAATTCTGATATGTTTAAGCCTCTAAAAAAGATATTTACGACCCCTCTCTTCATTTTTTTGTTGGTGGTGTTTGTGTTAATGTATCTGTTTAACTGCTTCACCCCAAGGTTCAGCGATGATTGGCATTATGTGTTTATTTATGGCACGACTATTCCAATCAAATCTCTGGGTGATGTTTTTTTGAGTCAGTATATACATTATTTTGAGTTGCACGGTCGCTCTATTGTGCACTTTATCGATCAAGTGTTTGATGCCTTGATCGGTAAGTCTGTTTTTAATGTATTTAATGCAGCCTTTTTCCAGGTTTTCCTCTATCTTATAGCGGTAGTGACATCGCAGAATAAAGCGCACTACTATAAGATTGCCTCGGTTGCATTCATGCTTCTTTTCATATTGATGCCTGGGTTCAAACATGAGTTCTTCTGGATGAGCGGCTCATTGAACTATTTGTGGGTAATTACAGCTGTCCTTGTTTTCCATCTTCTATTGTTTAAAGAGGAACTGAAGAAATGGACCTATGTGCCTCTATTCATTTGGGGAGTGATTTGCGGTTGGAGCAATGAGGGCATAGTCTTGGGGTTGGCTGCAGCATATTTTATTTATTATGCGCTAAACCGCAAGGAGTTGCATGGCCATCGCATTTATATGTTGGCAGGCTTTTTTATTGGCGTATTAATCATGTCATTGGCGCCAGGCTCTATCAACAGGGCATTAGGAGATAAATTGACCGGCCATGTTGGCTTTTATGGTAGGTTTATCCACATGTTCAATATGAGGTTATTCTTCATCTTGGTGTTTTACGTTGCCTATCGTTGCCTGTTTAAAAAGATGAACCTGCTCGAATGGATGAGGAAAGAGATGATCTTTGTGATAACTATTATTGTTTCATTAATCTTTGTGTTCTTGACGGGTACCACGGTTTTGCGCTCTCGATTTGGTATCGAATTTTTCTCAATGCTATTATTGTTAAGGTTCATCAATTGGGATGCTTTGAGTAAAACGCTGGTTACGGTGGCAAATGTCGTTGTGCTGGCTTTTGGCTTTTTTATGGTCACAATTTGCCATAACAGTTATAAGATTGCTCAAAGTGAGTTGGCCCAGATAACAAAAGACCATTGCATCGTGTCTACAGTTCAGCCTATCCAATATCCATTATTTCACCGTTATGTGCTTGACTATTCTCTCTCTAAAGTGGTGCGAAATGAGAAGTACTATGGTGAATTATTGAGAATCTCAAATTTCTATGGTCATAAAGATGTGAAATTTCTCCCCAAGGAGTTCCTTGATGACTTGAAGGCTAATCCAGATGCTTATGAGCAGTTCCGAGGCCTTGGGTCATTGCCGTTTTATGCTAAGCGTTTGGATGGTAGTCAAGACATAAAGGGTGCTCAGGTTCAATTTAATCCAGTTCCAGAACAGGGATGGTGGTCATCGGCCAAGTATTTGTTGTTTGGCGAGCACGCTAGCGATTATTTCACCAAAGTTGAAGTCATGTCGGTATATGGAAACGATTACGTTTTTGTGCCCAGATTATATCCTACCCAGGATTATCGTTTAAAGACAATTACTTTAATGTGATGATTTCTTAGGAATTGATTGAGCTTTTTTGCCTATCTTTGCTCCAATATCTTTGAAACAATCGACTTAAACCTCTAGAATATGAAGAAGATTTCATTACTCATTCCGTGCTATAACGAGGAGAAGACCCTGCCGATGTTGTATCCCGAGTTGACCAAGCTGATGGAAAAAAACAACCAATATGAATGGGAGGTCATGTTTGTCAATGACGGGAGTGTGGACGGCACCATGGACGAGTTGCGGCGATTGCGGGAGAAGGACCCGCGCATCAATTATGTGGACTTGTCACGCAACTTTGGCAAGGAAATTGCTATGCTCGCGGGTTTTGACTACGTGACTGGCGATTGCATGATCATCATTGATGCCGACTTGCAAGATCCGCCAGCACTCATCCCCGAGATGCTCAAGTACTGGGAAGAGGGATATGAGGACGTGTATGCCAAGCGCAAATCCCGCGGTAAAGAGAGCTGGTTGCGTAAGCGCTTGTCCCTGATGTTCTACAAGTTGTTACAGAGTTCATCGCGTTTTGACGTGCTGCAGAACGTGGGCGATTTCCGCCTATTGGACCGCTGCTGTATCAATGCCTTGAGGCGCATGCGCGAGAGTGAGCGATATACCAAGGGCATGTATTGCTGGATAGGCTTCAAGAAGAAGGAGGTGGAATTTGACCGCGGCGACCGCATTGCCGGCCAGTCGTCATGGAATTACAGGCAGTTGTTCTCGCTGGCTATTGACGGCATCACCTCATTCTCCAATCTGCCCCTGCGCATCTCTACGGTCATCGGGTGTCTGGTCTCACTGCTGGCATTTATCTATATGCTGTTTGTCTATGTTAAGGCACTGGTGTGGGGCGACCCCGTGAGGGGCTATCCCTCAATGGTGATGCTCATCTTGTTCCTGGGTGGTATCCAGCTGTTGTCACTGGGCATTATCGGCGAATATATTGGCCGCATCTACAACGAGACCAAGAACCGCCCCGACTACATCGTGCGCGAGTTCAACGGCGAGCGGGTGCTGTGAAATCATCATATTTTTTGTTTTTTGGCAAAATATTTGCAAGATTTCGCCAAATGAATTACTTTCGTGACGTTTTATAGATAATCATCAAATCATCAACAATAAAGGACAACACTATGAATGACGTGAAATTTTATCTCGATGCCGCCGAGAAAAAGATGCAGGAAGCAGTGGACTTCCTCGATGACACCCTGGCTCACATCCGTGCAGGCAAGGCCAATGTCAAGATTTTGGATGGCATCCGCGTGAACTATTATGGTAGCCCCGTTCCCATCGACAACGTGGCTAACGTGAGTACCCCCGACCAGCGCACCATCGCCATCATGCCCTGGGAGCGCAACATGATCGGGACCATCGAGAAGGCAATCATCGACAGCAATGTCGGTATCATGCCCGTTAACAATGGCGAGGTAATCCGCCTCAACATCCCTCCATTGACCGAGGAACGCCGCAAATTGCTGGTAAAGGACTCCAAGGCCGAGAGTGAGAAAGCCCGCGTGAGCATCCGCAACGCCCGCCGCGAGGCCATCGAGGGTCTGAAGAAGGCCGTCAAGGAAGGCATGAGCGAGGACGTTTCCAAGGATGGCGAGGAGAAGGTCCAGAAGATCCATGACAAGTTCATGAAAAAGATTGACGAGATCTTTGCCGCTAAGGAGAAAGAAATCTTAACGGTATAGTAGAGAGAGTAAACGATTCCGTGATTTGAATGCGGCTGTAGCCGTTCTCATACAAGGTTGCGGCAGTGGATAATGATATATGCACGCCGCAACATTTTTTATTTCATCAAGAAGCATCCCTGTTATGAAACAATCTCGATTATTTGACTCAAAATCCTGGAAACTATCTCATGACATCGGCTACTGGGTCTTGCTGCTGCTGGCCTGTGCCGTGTTTTTTGCCATGAATGTGTTGACCACACTCAAGGAGGATGATTTGGCCTACTCGCTCATTGAGGGGGAGTGGACCCACATGCAATCCCTTGCCGATTTTTTCAGGTCACACTATTGTCATTACCTGACGGTTAACGGCCGCACCTCCGATATTGTTTCACAGATATGCTGCGGCTTGCTGGGTAAACCGGTCTTTAATGTGCTCAACACGCTGATGTTTGGCTTGCTGCTGCATGTGCTGAGTTTGCTGAGCACTGGTCGCCGTTCCATCATGGTGGTGGCGATGTTTCTGGCATTCTTCGGGTGCTGCTTCCCCATTCCCGGTGAGACGATGTTGTGGCTCTCAGGCAGCTGCAACTACATGTGGGCTGTTACCTTGTCATTGCTGCTGGTTTATTACCTGCTGCATCACCGCAGTGACTCGCTGGGTTGGGTTAAGAGTTTCTTGTTAATGCTGTTCGCCGTTGTGGCGGGTAGCTTCAATGAGGCAACGTCACTCGGCTTTTTTGCCGGTCTGTTCCTGTACTACCTGTTTAACCGAGACAAACTCGATCGCGCGGTACTGCTGGTGTTAACTGGTTATCTGCTGGGCATCATGATCATTGCCGTTTGTCCTGCAACGTGGAATAGGGCGACTAGTGGCTATATCGTTGTTGACTTGGGATGGAAAGAACTGTTGGCCAGCCGGTGGTATATCTTCCACGAGAAAGTATGGCGCTTCTACACGCCTGTTGCTGCCATTGTTGTTGGCCTTGTGGCGTTGTTCTGGAAAGGAAGCAAGTCGCTAAAGAGAAGCCCGTGGACTTACATCTTCTTGTGCCTGTTGGCGTTCTTGTTCATTCTGGGTATCGTCCAGGAGCGTCCTTATACCGCATTGGCGACAGTGGGCTTCCTTGTTTTAGCGATTGGTGTCGACACCTTGCTGGAACGATGGCCTTGGGCTAGGGCGGCTGTTGCTGTCGTGGGCCTGGCGTTGTTTGCCTACACAAGCAATTACGCGTTGCAGGCGTTGCGGGCTTATAAGGCCTATGACGACCAGGTGGTCGAGGAAATTGTTTCATCTCCAAGCCAGGCTGTGTTGCGTGAGCGCAAATTTAAGATCTATAGCCGTTTCATTCGTCCCATGAAGTATGAATCCACCGACTTCTTTGATCGTGAGTTGGTTTATCGCGGCTATTATGGGAAGGAGAATGTGCAGTTTGTGAGCGACTCGGTCTATAACCGTTATCACTCGGGCCGCCTGCTTGATGGCGCCACTGTGATGCCCTGGACCATTGACCGAAAAGACCTGGCCGATACGGTATTGTCATTCCCTGGTCAGGACTACATGGCGATCGTGCTCAAGGTGGACTCAATGCCACCCACTTATCAGGGCGCGCGCTACTATTTCTATGAACAAAACGGTGACCTTGACGAGAAAGAGGTGGAGCGTCGCCGCAATTATGCCATCTCAACCGATTACACTCCCCAGGGCTACTATCCCCTGCGTTTCCAGGGCAAGCATCTGCTCATTTGCCCGCTCCCCGAGGAGGATGTTTCCAGTGTGGTCATCTCATTTGAGGGCGACATTTCAGAAGGGGAGATGATCTTGAGGCGAGAGCAGGTCACTACCGCGCCATAACAGGCGTTATTAAGCGACACTCACTCGATGATGAGCACCACAAGCTATAACTCACTATTGCGCTCTAGACGTTGGCATGACATCGCCTATTGGGGCGTGCTGGCTGTGGCTTGTGCCGTGTTCCTGTTGATGAATGTGTTGACGACATTCAAGGAGGATGACTTGGCTTTTTCCCTCATCGAGGGCGTGTGGAGGCCCATTGAGTCCCTGCTTGACCTGTGCAAGTCACATTGTAACCACTTTGTGGACAGCAATGGCCGCACAGCCAATCTGGTCGCTTCGCTCTTTTGCGGCTTGCTGGGTAAGACGGCATTTAATCTATGCAATGCGCTGATGTTTGGCCTCATGGCTCACATGCTGAGCCTTTTGGCCACGGGGCGCCGCTCCTTGCTGGCCCTATCAATGTTTCTCGCCATGGTGGGCACGTGTTACCCTGTTCCAGGCGAGACCATGCTGTGGCTGGACGGCAGTTGCAACTACATGTGGGCCATCACGTTGTCACTGGTGTTGGCCTTGTATCTGCAACGGCAGCATCATGCTCAGCTGGGGTGGGGCAAGACCATTGCTCTGGTGGTGGCGGGATTTATCGCTGGCAGTTTCAATGAGGCCACATCCTTTGGCTTTTTTGTGGGATGGTGCCTCTATTATGCGTTCAATCGTGATCGGCTTGACTGCAGGGCTATTTCTGTGCTCACGGGCTATCTGCTGGGCATCTTGCTCATCGTCGCTTCGCCAGGGGCATGGCAGCGGGCAGCGGGCGACCTGGTGCTCAACTTGAGTGTCGCTGACATGTTCTCCAGCCGTTGGCACATCTTCAGCGAGAAAATGTGGCGGTTTTATCTCCCCGTGGCAATACCGCTTGTGGGTGTTGTGGCTGTGATATGGAAAGGCTGGAGTTCTATCAAGCGCTACCTGTGGACCTATATTTTCCTCTGCTTGGTTTTGGTCATGTTCGCTTTGGGGGTTATCCATGAGCGTGCATATGCGCCGCTAGTGACAGTTGCTTTCCTTATCGTTGCGGCGGCTGCCGACTGGCTGCTGCAGCGATGGCAGTGGGCGCGCGTGGCAGCGGTTGTGGTGTGCTTAGGGTTAGCCGCATTCACTTTTGCCCGCGGCATCAAGATGCTGGATGCCTATAAGGCCTATGATGACCAGGTGGTGAGCGAGATACGCACCGCTCCACTTCAAGCCGTGTTGCGAGAGCGGCATTTTGATGGCTACAGCAGGTTCATCAAGCCCATGAATTACCGATCCACCGATTTCTTTGGTCATGAGGTGGTCTATTGTGGCTACTATAATAAGGAGAATGTGCAGTTTGTCAGCGACTCGGTCTATAGTCGCTACCATTCGGGGCGGCTACTTGATGGCGCTGTAGCGGTTCCTGTCAAGACCACCCGCACCGATGTTATGGGTGAGGTTCTTGCATTTAGGGACCAAGATTATATGGCTGTCCTCTTGCGCACCGACACAATGCCTCTCACTCCCCAAGTGGCCCGATACTATCTTTCTTCACCTGGTGAGGCATTGGCACCCGAGGAACTGTCCCGCCGCCGGCAATATGGCCTCGTGACCGATTATACCCCATGGGGTTTCTATCCACTGGAGTATCAAGGTCAACGTTTATTGATTTTCCCGCTGGTCGATGCAACAGTTTCTCATGTTGCTTTCCCCATCAGTTACGACCCAAGCCAGGAAGATATCGTGTTCTTCCCGTTGAGGTAGCGGTTCGGCAATGTCAGATGAAATCAGTTGGTACTGTTCAGTAACTGGTCAATGAGTATTGTGACATCGGTGATGTTGACCTTGCCATCAAGGTCGGTGTCTCCAGCCAGGGGTTGATGCACATCGGCAGGTTCACTGCCCAGGAGCAGGTCAATAAGCAATGTGACGTCGGTGATGTTAATCTTGCCATCACTGTCCATGTCACCATGCGTCACTCCACCCATTTCCTGAATGTTGACGAAGCGTTTCCAGCAATCGGCCGATTTATAGCTCGTTAAGGCCTCATTGGGCACTTTGAGCGTGGCGTGTACGTAGCAGGTCCATGTGAAGCAGTTACCATTCTCGATGGTCGGGGGTACATTACCCTCACAGGTTACCGATTGTAATGCGTTGCATTGGTCAAACGCTTTGCTGCCTATAGCGGTTACGTTGTTCCCGATGGTCACTTCTTTTAACCCGGTGCAGCCCTGGAAAGCCTGATAGCCGATGGACGAAACCGACGAAGGAACAACTAGTGAGGTCAACCCTGAGCAAGAGTCAAATGCCCAATCTTTGATCTCAGTTACTGATTGCGGTATATTGATATTCGTCAAGCCAGTGCACAAAGCAAAGGACCCGATGCCGATTGTCTTGACTGAACTGCCAATGGTTACCGTCGATAGATTCTCGCAATAGGAGAATGCATAGTCCCCGATGGTGGTTACTGCGTTGGGAATCGTCACATTAGTTAACGATACGCAGTTAGAGAAAGTGGCTTCGCTAATGCTTGTGAGTTTGCTGGGCAGTTGGATGTTGTTGAGGCTGGTGCAATTGGCAAAAGCCGCATTGCCGATGTGGGTGATGTTGTTGGAAAAGCCAACGGTTGTCAGCCTCCTGCAGTGACCGAAAGCATATTCGCCGATCTCGGTGACCGAGCTGGGGAGATACACCCCCAGCAGCCTGGTGCATTCCCAGAATCCCCAATGGTCGATGGCGGTCACGGTATAAGTGACCCCACCGTAAGTCACATTCTTGGGTATCACGACATGGTCGGTATAATTGGTGGTACCTCGAGTGACACTAAGGGTATTTTTGCCGGTAATATTAAAATATATACCATTCAGGCAGAAGTCATAACTATAAGAAAACGCGGGCAATGCGCTGCAGATCACAATCAAGATCAACAGAGCCCTTTGGAGAGAACAGCATTTTTGTTTCATAACTATTATGATGTGGATACCGAATTTCGGTTGATTAAATGCATGAGGTGACTCATCGTCACGAAAAATCGCGCAAAAGTACTGCTTTTTTTGCTGATATGCAAACAATTGGGTGAAATTAACTCTTTTTCGGCAAAAAATACGTGAAAACCATGTTAATCAAAAATTTTTCTTTTATTTTTGCCGCCGAATGGGCTTGAGGCCGTTCTGCTCCCATCATGAAGTGGTGCTGATATAGCCCTCGAGCCATTCAGTTCAATACAAGTATGAATCAAGATAATGATATAGTAATATGAAGATAGCCACACGACCAATCACCATAATTGTGCTGTTGCTTTTCCTGATGTTGCCACTGGGTACGGTGGCTGCTCCGTTTGTGTATTACGACGTCAATGGCGATGGCGAGGTCAACATAGCAGATGTGAATGCCCTGGTGGACCGCATTGTTAAGGGTGGAGGACCTGGAGATGACTTACCTCAACCTCAAGAGTTAACCGGTTACTTGTCAGCCGCCGACTATGGCGCGGTGGGCGATGGGGTGACTGATGACACCCCGGCGCTCGAAGCGCTGTTCGCCGATGCGTTTGAGAAGAAACAGCCCATTTATATCCCTGAGGGCATCTATCTGATTCGCCGTCCATTGACCATCAGGAGCGGTATGGAAATATATGGCGATGGCTTGAATACGGTCATCAAGAAGAAGGCGGCCGTGTGGTCTCAGTTGCACCGAGCAACCGCCGAGGGTGACACAACCCTGCGTCTCGAGAGTGTGATGGGGTTTAACAAGGGAGACCATATTTTCATCACTAACATAGCCTCGGCTACCAACCCTACATTTACGTCGGCAAGGAACTGCTCCTTTGGTGAGATAACAGCCATCGACACGGTCAACAAGACGATCACATTTGTGAGCGCTTATGAGGGCATGAAAACGGGCACCGTCAAGGCGCATGCTAAGGGGTGCTACGTCAGCACATCTTATCCCATCATGCGCTCATGGTCTACACGTGATGAGTGCATCGGGGTTTATATTCATGACATCTGTCTCGACGGCAACCGGCAAGAAGGGGAGCCCATGGAGTGGACCAATGCCTGCATCCATTTTGACCCCTATTCAACCATCCCGCGCAATGGCATCTATAACAACCAGCACTCTTATAACCACACGATTGAGCGCTGCCTGCTCATCAATGCGTCATTCGACGCCATTAGCGATCAAGGCGAGGGACGGCTGTTTGTCACCGACTGCATCATTAAGAATTGTGCCATGCATGGCATCCACATGGGGACAACATTCTCGGGTGCCGTGATTTCGGGCAACAAGATGTTCGGAAACTCTATCAGGGGTGCCGGGGTTTTCTGCTGCCAGAGTGTAACAAATGTTGTTGTGGATAACAACGAGATCTCAGCCTTTAACCATGGCTGCAGTGATGAGGAGTACGGTTCCTCAGGCAAGTACCTGATTATTCGCAACAACTGGTTCAGGAACATCGCTAGCAGCGTGTTTGATTTCCTCAATGCCAGCAATCTTGCCCATGGCGGCGGCCTGCAGATATCAGAGAACTACATTGATGGCTTGAATGGCCCGTTGTTTGAGGGAGTATATATCGATAATGCGATTATTGCTAAAAATCAGGTGAGAAGCATCACGACGACCCCCAACTATTTTATTGACGTGACCAATAGCCAGAACATAGTGATCGTTGGAAATAAAATTACAGGTGATTACAACATTCCTGAAATCATACATTCGACCGACACAAATAATTTGATAAACAGTTCCAACTCATGGAACTATTGACAGCACGGCATCACGATAAAAGCCGCTAGCGAGAGCCACTCGCAAAAAAACTAGCGGTGATGCTTGTGGCCATTTTAGTTAAAATTGTTATCTTTGTGGGTCTCAATCAATAGAGAAAGACTTAACCATTAACAAATGATATCGCAATGAAATTAGTTGACAGATTTTTGAAGTATGTGAAGTTCGATACCCAGAGTGACGAACTGACTAACCTGACGCCGTCCACACCCGGCCAGATGGTGTTTGCTAAGGAACTGGAAAAGGAATTGCACGAGATGGGACTGAGTGACATCTCGCTTGATGATAACGGTTACCTGTTTGCGACGCTGCCGGCCAATACCGATGCGCCAGTGCCCACCATTGGCTTCATTGCCCACATGGACACCGCGCCCGACATGAGCGGCCACGATGTCAAGCCCCGCATCGTCAAGTATGAGGGACAGCCTATTGTTCTGAGTGAGGAATCGGGCATCGTGCTTGACCCCAAGCAGTTCCCCGAGATGAACGATTACCTGGGACAGGAATTTATCGTCACCAGCGGTGACACCCTGCTCGGTGCCGACGACAAGGCAGGTATTGCCGAGATCCTGAGTGCCGTCGAGTGGTTGCAAGAGCATCCCGAGGTGAAACACGGCAACATTCGCGTGGGCTTTAACCCCGATGAGGAAATCGGCCTCGGTGCACACCACTTTGACGTTGAGAAGTTCGGTTGTGACTGGGCTTACACGATGGATGGCGGTGCCGTGGGTGAACTGGAGTTTGAGAACTTCAATGCTGCTAGCGCCAAGATCACCTTCAAGGGCTTGAATGTGCACCCTGGTGCCGCTAAGCACAAGATGATTAACTCGATGCGTGTTGCGATGCAGTTCGCTATGATGCTGCCCCGCTGGGAAACTCCCGAGCACACCGAGGGTTACGAGGGCTTCTACCACCTCATCCACATGGAAGGCGGTGTCGAGCAGACAACGCTGAACTACATCATCCGCGATCACGACCATGCACGCTTTGAGAGCCGCAAGCGCGAGATTGAGCACCTGTGCAACAAGATCAATGCCGAGTTCCCCGACTGTGCAACCGCTGAGATTAAGGACCAGTACTACAACATGCGCGAGAAGATCGAGCCGGTGATGAACATCATCGACATTGCCAAGCAAGCAATGGAGAACGCCGGTGTGACCCCCAAGGTGCAGCCCATTCGTGGTGGTACCGATGGCGCCCAACTCTCGTTCAAGAACTTGCCTTGCCCCAATATCTTTGCTGGCGGCATGAACATGCATGGCCGATTTGAGTACGTTCCCATCCCCTCGATGGAGAAGGCCATGATGACGATCGTGGAGATTTGCAAGCTGGTCGCCGAGTGATAACAAAAACAAAGCGGGAATAAAAAAGTAAATAATTTGGCCACGTGCGAAATTTGATATACCTTTGCACCGCTTTTTGGGAGATTCGCTAGCTCAGCAGGTAGAGCACATCCCTTTTAAGGATGGGGTCGTGGGTTCGAGCCCCACGCGAATCACAATGACGGGTAATTGCCCGTCATTTTTTTATCCATAAATCCCATGTTTTCCAAGCATTTAGCGGTATATGCTACAATTTGGCATATTACCGAATATTACCCTAAATCACAAAAAATAGTACTTTTTTAGTACTTTTTTTCTTGAAAAGTACTATCTTTGCATCATAACCGAAAAATGAGATTATTATGGCAAGTGTAAGATTTGAGTTATCAGTTAAGGGTGGCAAAGAGAATGACCGCCCGGAGTTGCTGGCCCGTTTAAGGTACGGCACACCGCAAAAGCGCATCAGTTCCAAGACCGGGTTATATGGATTCCGCGACTACTGGAGCGACAAGAAACAGACACACGCGGTTAAGCTGGCTAATCCGCTATTCCGCGCCGAGGTAATAGAAGTAAATGAGAAACTGGCCACGTTAAAGGCCAGGATAGAGGCCCAGGCAGCAGACACGCCAACAAACGAAATCAGCCGCGACTGGCTGGCTGCAATTATTGAAGATGTATTGCACCCCGTCAAGGCAGAGAAAGAGCAACAGAGCGGCCCCAAGATGCTAATCCAGGCCGTTAAGGATTTCATAGACGCGGCACCCACCACGATACGCCACAAGGGTAGGCCGATTTGCGCCGCCCGCTTGAATCACTACAAGCAGGTATTAAAGAACCTGCAAGGCATGGGGGCAGACGGCGTGACGATAGACAAAACAGATAAAACGTTTTACGATTCCTTTGTGCGCTATATGTACCGGGAAGGTTACAAGCAGAACACAATCGCCACGCGCGTCAAGTGCATTAAATCTGTCATCAACGCGCTACCGGCGGCAGAGCGGATTAATTGCGAGTTCGTGGAGCCTAAGAAGTGCGCCGCCGTCATGGAAGATATAGATAATACCTATCTAAACGAAAAGGAACTGCAATCACTGGCGGGCCTGGATTTGTCGGGGCAGCCGTACCTGGATAGAGTTCGTGACCAGTTTTTGCTACTGGCGTGGACTGGCTGCAGGTATAGCGATTTGGGCAAGCTGACACGCCGCTATATCGTCACAGACGAAGGCGATGAGGTGTTTAGCCTGGAGCAACAAAAGACCGGGGCAAAAGTGGTAATCCCTATCTTGCCGCCGATTGTGCCGATACTGGAGAAATACGATTACCAGCCGCCGCGCCCTATCAGCAACCAGCGATTTAATGACTACATCAAGGAAGTGGCCAAGCTGGCGGGCCTGGAAGATGAGATCATGACGGCACACACCCAGCAAGAGGCGGGCGAGTTCACACCGGGGCGCGTGGAAACACGCCGCCCGAAATGGCAAGCGATTACGGCACACACCGCCCGCCGCTCGTTTGCGACTAATATGTATAAACGGGGATTCCCGACCCTGGCGATAATGGCTATTACTGGCCACAAGACCGAGAAAAGTTTTTTAACCTACATCAAGGTAAGCGAGGCAGAGAACGCGGCATTATTAAAGCGTCAATTCATGAACCAGTGGAAGGGGTAAGGCAATGACAACACAAGATATAATAGTATTAATCGGCCGGTTGAACGCGCTGGCCGATTTTTGCAAAGAGGGCAGCCAGTGGTATATTTGGCCGGAGCAAATAGAGGAATTATCTATAACTTTAGGAACTTTAGGAGTTGAGGCTAACGTCATTGACTATATGAGCAGAGGTAAAGAAGTTGCTCCAGTAGTCATGGAGTTGCGCAAGGCCTTGCGGGAGTTCCTGGAAAATGCGTTAGAGAGTAGGAGTAAAGATTTTCCGCGTCTGACAGAGTATGCAAGAAAAATGCTTACTATTTGTTTTGATAAACGATTTCATGGCGAAACTATTGGAATTGTAGAAGATATCGCCCGGAGGTGCGAAACGTTGGTATATTGGATTGATCAATATTTCCCGCCAGTCGAGGCGGCAGCGCATCAAGAGGCCAGGCCGAAAGCAGAGAGGCCCAAGAGCGCGGCAGCGGTGCGCCTGGAATCCCTGCAAGACTTAAAAGAGGATTTGATCCAGGCGGGCATTATAGCAGGTGGCCAGTGGCAGGGATCGCCCGCCGAATTTGGTTGCCTGGTAACAGAATTGTTTGAGCAAAAAGGGGTAGCCAGTCAAGGTGGCAAGGCCTGGAAGGATTGCAAAGCGTGGGCCGGGTATGGCGGCAGCGTGGAGAGTGCGCGCAAGGCCATAGACGGGAACCCAAACACCCGCGGGCCTATTGCCGACAAGATAAGGGCGATTTGTAAGGCCCGGTAATAGGCACAAATAGGCAGATGTAGGCAGCGCGCCAAGAATCGCCAAAGCCGTCATATAACACCGCAATACCTTTGCCGCTGACAACGATGTTAGCGGCATTTTTCACGCCGCGGCGGGAAGTGTCATTTAAACGATATGACAGAGCGAGTGACAAAGCAGATAGTCATGGATTATGACGATTTTAGCCAGGTATTGGCAGACATGGCCGACAAGATCGCCGCCAAGCTGAAGGCAGAGGCACCGGCCCAGGGCGCAGAGGATAACGGCCTACTGACTGCAAAGGAAGTGCGCGGGATTATAGGTGTTACCGATAAGACGCTACACGTTTGGGGTAAGACGGGATTTTTGCCACGCGTGAGGATCGGCGGCGTGGTACGTTACCGCCGGGCAGATGTTGAACGAGTGGCCCAGGTCAAGGGCAGATAACGAGAGGGCAGGTTATATGAAGGTACCGAAAAATGAAGGCCAGGCGCGGCCATTAGGCGCGCCGGTAGGTATGCCGCCCAGGGTGTTAATTAGTGGTGCGCTCCAGGAACAACCGCCCCAGGAATGGAAACCCACTGGCACAGAAACCCCGCAAGAGGATTTAAAGGTGTTCCCGGTATGGGGATTGCCAAAGGATTTGCAGACGGTTATAGAAACGGTGGCAGACGGTTACAGATGTAGTCCAAGCATACCGGCGGCGGCGATATTCAGCGCGGCGGGTACCGCCATAGGCAAGGCCGTTAAAGGCGTATTTGGTAACTATGTGAACTATCCCGCTAACTGGTTTGTTATAGTGGGCAAGGCTTCAAGCGGCAAGACCGGCGCGGGGGAGTGGGTGTATAAGCCATTAATGGACTATGAGGAAAAATCGTACATGGACTATTGCGCCGC
This sequence comes from uncultured Prevotellaceae bacterium, assembly GCA_900318345.1. Lineage (GTDB taxonomy): Bacteria > Bacteroidota > Bacteroidia > Bacteroidales > Muribaculaceae > Sodaliphilus. The sequence goes on along the minus strand of ONKD01000011.1, from coordinate 151,762 downwards.
CCGCGATGAATATAACCGGCAGCCGAAAGACCAACGAGGGGAACCACCACGGCGGCAGTCGAGGGTTGAGGGGTTAATGACAGATGAGAAATTATTGCACAAGCTGGCAGAGAATGGCGGTGCGCTATGCTGGAAACATGGCGAGTTAGAGGCCCTATTTGGCGGCATGGGTAGATATGCCAAAGGCGGCGCGGGTATGATTGTGGGTTGCCTGGAGGATATATTTTCACACACAACGCTCCAGCGCGACACACTAAGCGGTAACACCATATTTGTCAAAGAACCCGCCCTTAACATATTCTCAACCACCCAGCCGGTCAAGTTAAAGCAGTTAATGGCGCAATACGTCAAGGGGCGCGGCGGGTACTTTGAGCGGTTTTTGTTTGTCCATGTGGAGAAACGCAAGGGCCGCAAGGAGCCGAATATCATAGGCGATGACGTTAGACGGGTATGGCATGAACATATAGACCGCCTATTGCGTTTAGAACCCTTTGAGATGACAGTGAACGCCCAGGCCCAGGAATTGCACCGGGCGGCGGTGGAACGGTGGGAAGGGTTAGGCGATATGTTAGACGAAAATGGCAGTGACGATGATTTTGACGATGTAAGGAGTTCAATATATTACAAAGCAAATTACCACCTTTGCCGAATGGCGATGACCGCCGCCGTCTTGAACGATGAGAGAATTATTACCGCGCCCGTCATGCGGTACGCCATAGACGTAACAAATTACCTTATTGCAAACCAGCTTTATTTGCTGAACGTGGTAGTTCGTGACGATAGGCAGCGCGGCCAGTCGGTAGGCATGAAGGAAGTTTGCCAGTATCTTGCACAGAGAGGCAAGACCCAGGCGGAAATAGCTAAATTTATAGGCGTGACCCGCCAAACAATCCACGGTTATTTAAATTAGACCTTACACCCTTACGCCCTTACGCAAATAATAATTTATATGCTTGATTAATAGAGTGATAGTATTAAATATTTGTAAGGTTGTAAGGTAGTAAGGTACAAGTAAAATGAATGTAAGCAAGCCGAATGTGGATTTAGACGGCCTTTATAACCAAAAACAAGCTGCAGCAGCTTTAGGGGTGGAGCGTCACACACTGGCCAGGTATGCCGCCCAGGGCCTTATAAGGTTTTGGGGTAGGCCTGGAGTGGGTGGCAAGGTCACAACCGGCAGCGAGATAGTAAACATTTGGCAACGTCTTGATAGCGGCCCGCCAGGTAATGGCGGCGCGGATTAATCAACCCAAGACCGGGGGCCATAGTTTTTTAAGGGGGTACCCCTTTTTAGTAAACCCCGCCCGAACCTTTTTCCATGCGCACGGAATTTTTTTTGCCGTTGGGGGTAAAAAGTGTGACATTTCGCACACCAATAAAAGGCATAAAGCAAAGAATATCAGTACTTTAGTGGTGTGACATTTAGTGTGTTGAAAAAGTGGAAAAAGTGGAATATCAACACCCCGTAATTTCCCGAAAATCAGCCTTTTAGTGTGTGTGAAAAATCCGAATCCGAATCCGAAAAGTCCGAAAAAATGCAACTTTTGCAACTTTTGTTACTTTTCTCACTTTTCTCACTTTTCTCACACTACTTTTCCACTACTTTAGTGGATGCCGAACTAAAAAAACTAAAAAAACTAAAAAAACTAAAGCAGGGCAACCGCCCCAGGGCAAAACCGACAAAACCGACATACCTGCGCGCGCGCGAGGGGTGCAGCTGGCCAGGATCATGGCAAGGTAACGGCAAGGGTCACTGCCTCATGATGCAGGGGGCACGATAACCCCGTAAATTGAAAATTAGGCCCGCAACGCGCTTTAATTGTTCCAGGGGTATAGTTATAATTAGGGCGTGATTCTCTTTGCCCATCGGTTTGGTGGGAAGGGAAAGAATAACTACCTTTGCAGACGAAACACCCGCCATAAGGGTATTTCATTTTTCGGTAGGCTGGCGCGCCAGGGAATGGCCCGCCGGTCTTTTTCTCGCTAAAATTTGGTGTGTCTATGGAGAATTGCTTACATTTGCAATCCCTAAACTTTTGAGCGATCGCCCAGGCGGTCGAATAGTCATAAATTGCCCTTTGCATGGTGGCGGCAGCGTAAACGCCCGCGCGGTTACTCAAAAGACCGAGGACACCTAAACAGAGGGCACTTTATTTCAAACTTAATATATCATGAGTACAAGAAACGAAATTAGAAAGTTGCGCAAAGAAGTCATCAATCTGCAAGCAGAGGTAAATGCGATGAAGTATGAAAGATTAGACCGGCTAATAATTGACATGAAGGCCGCGGCGCGTGATATGCTTTTGGCAAGTAGGGAAATTTTAGTACTAAAATAGTACTTTTTTTGCTAATATCGTTTGTAACTACTTGATAATCAGTTATGGGTTATAATCCCACGCGAATCACAATAAAAGAATAGCAGTCAACTATTTGGTTGACTGCTATTCTTTTTGGTAAAACTCAATATTAATTCGCCAGAATTAAATCTATCAGGGCAGTGACGTCGGACACGTTGATGTCGCCGTTGGTGTTCACATCGGCAGCCGTGAAGTTAAACGGCGAAGGAGTGCCACCCAAGAGGTAATCAATCAGCGTAGTCACGTCAGCAATATTCACAAAACCATCTTCGTTCACGTCGCCCAGTTTGAAGGCAATGTTGACCGTGAAGTGGTGGGGGTCCAATTCGCCGAACACAGGTTGCTGATAGCGGTGTTCTGACTCGTCGGCACCGAAGACGTAGTAGTCAACCTCTGACGCCTGGTGATAGCCCTTGATGTAGCCCACATATTCATCGGGATTGCCGGTGGCTGTCATGTGTGCGGTCTGGTAGGGGCCGTTGTCAATGCTGTAGTAAACCAGTAGCGAGTCCTCTTTCAAGGGCTTTCCGCTATAGGCAATGAACTTGCTCGTCACGGCGATAGAATCTCCACACTCCTGCGTGCCGAAGAGCACGTTCCTGTGGTCGACAAACAGCATATTGAAGTCCATCACTCCGCGCGTGCGGCAGTGCAGGGCATCGGTGTTTTGCCAACCGATGCTGTAGGATGTGTTGGACACGCCAATCACCTCGTAGCCGGGCATGGCGTCCCTGTAGACCTGGAGGGCGCGTTCATTGTAAGTGCTGTTGCTGCCCAGCGGCACGTAGACGCACTTATTGAGGATGAGGCTATTGGTATAAGGAGCAAGGGTGTTGCCACCGGGTTCTTCAACGCGGTATACCTTGTAGGGATAGCCCCAGCAGCAGTTGGTTGTGGCAAAATAGTTGGCCACTTCCTCATAGTACTGATATCGGCTGTTGGATTTCGGCAGTTTTGCAATCAGGATTTTATCAGGGGCGAGGTATTTTCCCCAGCAATCGACATGGGCAATGTATTCTCCCTGCGGGTCGATGGTGATGTGGTAGTTGTCGATGCCCAGGTAGTCAAGCATCTTCTGGCGCACGTTGGCCTCGTTATTGTTGTTCTCACTAATGACCAGATCGTCGCTAACGCCGTGTCCGCGCCCGTCCTCCATCATGTTGCCTCCAGTGTGTTGCAGGTTCATGCTGTAGAGGGGGATATCCCAGAACGTGGCAAAGGTCTGAGGTATTGCATCGTCGTAAGGTCGAGGACGATTATACACGTTGTCGACGATGGCAGGAGTCTTGCCGGCAAAGATATACCAGGGACCGTAGTCGCGCACCCAGTAGGAATCTGAATTTGCGATCACAAAGGTGACACGACTCATGTTTACTCCCGCGTTGGTGAAACTCGACCGAGCGCTTGACTGTTGAGACGACTGCACGATGCAGTACACCTGGCAGTTTTCGGCCAACGATTTAACCAAGGAAACGGGTATGCCCAGCGGATAGCGAATCGTAACGCCCTGCATGGGCTCAAACTCTGCCACGAAGCGGGGTGCTTCGGTTGGTGCGGGAGTTTCCGTGAAGTTGATACTCCTCCTCACGGGGGTATGCATTTCTTCTTCGGACAGGTAGTGGAGTTTTCTCCAGTCAGGTGCTTCACGGGTCTGTGCTTGGGCATTCATGTAGCCCATAGTCGACATCATCGAAGCAAATACAAGTAAAGTAAAAAATGATTTTAATCTTTTCATAATGGCATGAATTAGTTAGTGCAAAGGTACATTTTTTTTATGAATTGATGATGTTTGCTTGCATGATTTTGCATGGCGTCATGAGGAGATATCGCCCGGATAGTATTGTGAGACGCAAAATCTTTGTCTCTATGGGTAGGATGTGTGGGCTGTCAGTGCTTTATTGTTATTCGGGCTCACGGAGAGAAAGAACCAGTGGACCCCAACATGATTTGGAGTCCACCGGGATGGGAGTTATACGTTATTACTATGTTAACTGTTCAGGATGATGTCAATGACTTCGTTGATGTCACTGATGTTTACCTCGTCGTCTTCGTTGACATCCGATCGGCCTTCAGAGTTGTCAACGCCACCCAGGATGATGTCGATGAGCGCATTCACATCAGCAATGTTGACCTCGAAGTCTCCGTTCACGTCACCCCTAGGATAGATGGGGGCGGGGATGGGCGGGAAAAGATTCTCACAATCATTATCATCAAGGAATTCCATGCGGCGACGAATCCAGTTTTCCACATAATCCATTTCAGCGCTCAGGTCAAGCTTTTTCAGCACCAGGTCGGTGTCGTGGCTCCAGCGCTGCTCCTCGCGCGCGGCGGCGCCGCTATTCTCCAACTCGTCAATGACGCTGCGATAGCGGTTCACGAGGCTGTCGGTGTTGAGCACGGTCTGTCGCAGTTCCTTGTAGCGTTCCTTGATTTGGTCATGGTACTCTTCAATACCGATCATGTTAATCATGGGCAGATGGCTGATCCAATCCATATAGCGGTCGGGCTTCACCATGTCGGGCAAGTTGACTCCGGGCGAATAGTTCTGGCCTAAGCAGATGTCCAGGTCCCAAGGTGCGATAGTCAGTCTGGGATGGTCCTGAGCGTCGTAGCATGCATAGAATATATTCTTGCTCTCGTTATCAAGTGCCTGGAGCGCTGCAATGAAAATGTAGTAGTCCTGCAGCACGGGAATGTCATAATAGTAAGCCAAACTGTCGGTGCATAGGACATGGTCGTCGTTTGCGTTGTTGGCAAACCAAACGGCATTGGGAAGTACAGACCAAATCGTCTGGCCAATCTCGTCGGGGTCGGGATACTTGATTTCAAAGCCGTCCCAAGTGGGCCTGTCGGCAAAGAACCAATAAGGATTGCTCATGCTGACGGTGCGGCTCCAATAGTGGGCCATCCACAAGCCGCCGTGGGCCTCCCCGTTCTCCTCGTCATAACGCTTGAGTTTCATCTGCTTGCGGTCGATGGGCTCACACATGTTGTAGATACCAGCGTACTCGCCATTGAGCAGAACTTCTACCATTTGGCCACGAGAACCGTTGCGGGCATTGGGCAGGGTGTCGCTGTACCAGGGGCGACGGGCCATGTCAAGCCACAGGTCGGTGCTCACGCGATTGCGTACGCGCAGGAAGTCCACCTGGCCGGCATCCAGTATCCAGCAGTTGTCATTGCGCAGACCGAAGAAGCGGTGATTCTCCTTAGTGCTGTCTTCCTCGTTGACAAACTTAATGCGGTAGTTACGCTTGTGCTTACCTCTTTGGTTGGTGGTCTGTCCGCGCCATTTCAACTTTGCGAACAGGGGCTCGGCGTTTGCCGAGTCGGGTTCATTGACGGTTACGGTACCGTATTCATACTCATCACCGATAGTGCCATTCAACTCCACAATCGGGAGCCACGTGAACGTGATGTTACCGCTGATGAGGCTGTCACCCACATAGACGTTAGTGGGATATTCTTTGCCACCCACGAGGCCCTCAAAGGTGACCGAGCCACCGCCACCGATGACGTTGCCCTCAATCTCAATCTCAGTGACAAGTGTGTCTACATAGCTGATGGTAGTCGTCCAGTCATTTCCAAAGTATTCCTGTGGAAGGGTGCACAACCACCTGTTGTAGCGACTGTCAAACACTGTTCGATGGCCTCCAATGCTAAATACCTGTGCCCACGAGGCAAGAGCTGTCAGCATTAGGAATGAAGCCAAGAGAAACTTTTTCCTCATAAAAAAATATGTAATTCTGTTGTTAAACATTAACTTTTGCGGCTGCAAAGATAGTAAAAAAGTTTATATGAACTCATTCAAGGGCAGTTATTTCGGTTATAATTTATTAAAAAAGGAGTGTTAGCAGGAATAAGAATTATCGGGGTGTTGCAAAAGAATCTAAAAAACGATAGATTTTTTAAATTTTTTGTGCTCCATAAGCTAAAAATGAAGTAATTTTGTTCCCTCATATCATTCACACTTGAAATCACTCGTTAGCAATGAAAATATTTACCAATGATGGACTGCGCCGCATCTGCGACCGTACCGTAGAAAAGGAGAACATCTTGACGCTCGACCTCATTGAAAGGGCGGCGTCGGCTGTTTCTTATGAGCTTATCTCGCGCTGGAGGACCTCCAAGCGTTTCGTCATTTTTGCTGGCCCCGGCGATAATGGCGCTGATGCGCTTGCCGTGGCACGCATGATGTACGAACAGGGCTACAGGCCTGAGGTTTATCTGTTTAATATCAAGTCGGCACAGCTTTCACCGTGCTGTCTCACTAACCGTGACCGCTTGCTCGCTACCGTGGGCGATGACATCAACTTCATCGAGGTGATCCAGACCTTTGACCCGCCTGCACTCGACGAGAACGACGTGGTGGTCGATGGCTTGTTCGGTAACGGGCTGCGCACGCCTCTCAAGGGTGGTTACACCGCCCTGGTGCAATACATCAATTCCAGCGGCGCTTACATTGTTTCCATTGACATACCCTCGGGTATGTTTGGCGAGTGGAATGTGGGCAATGACCGCCGTAACATCATCAGGGCAAACCTCACGTTGACTTACCAGAGCAAGCGCCTGGCGTTTTACTTTGCCGAGAATGCCGAGTTTGTGGGCGAATGCAAAGTGCTGGATATCGAGTTGGACAGCGAGAGCCTTGCTCGCACGCCAACCGACTTTTATCTCATCGAGCGAGATGATGTTCATGAGGTGATGCGACCGCGCAATCCCTTCATGAACAAGTATGATAATGGCACATTGCTGCTCATTGCCGGCAGCTACGGCATGATGGGTGCCGCAGTGCTGGCCGCACGTGGTGCGTTGCGTACTGGTGCTGGTCTGGTGACTGTGCATGCGCCGCGTTGTGGCTATCAGGTCCTGCAAACCGCCGTTCCTGAGGCCCTGTTTGAGCCTGACCGCAACGAGATCATGACCTCGGCCATCGACTTGCGCCACACCTATAGTGTGGTAGCGCTTGGCCCCGGCTTGGGCGTGAACGACGAGACACTTGATGCCGTGCATCATTTCATCATGAATTTCAAGCGTCCGTGCCTCCTTGATGCCGATGCGCTCAACTGCATTGCCCGTCGGCCTATGCTCCTCAAGAGCATTCCCCAGCGCTCGATCATCACGCCTCATGCCATCGAGTTTGACCGCCTGTTTGGCGAGCACAACACCGATGAGGAGCGCCTGAAGAAAGCGATTGATGTGTCCAAGCTTTACAAGATCACCATTGTGCTCAAGGGTCACTACACGATGACCGTGCGCCCTGACAGCAAGGTCTATGTCAACAGCAGTGGCAATCCTGGCATGGCAACACCGGGTAGCGGTGACGTGCTCACTGGTGTGATCTCGGCACTCATTGCCCAGAACTATGCTGCCGACTGGTCGGTTGTGCTGGGTGTGTATCTCCATGGACTGGCCGGCGACCTGGCAGCTCAGGAGCATGGCACCTATGGCATGGTGGCTGGTGACATCGTTGAGCACCTGGGCAAAGCCATTATGGAAGTCATGAAATAAAGCATAATCTGGTCCCAGCGATGGGATTAGAGGGTGGAAATAAATCAAACAAGCAACCGGGCTGATAATCAGATGATTATCAGCCCGGTTATTAGTACCTGAAGTGGGACTTGAACCCACACGGCCGCAATGGCCAAGGGATTTTAAGTCCCTCGTGTCTACCGATTCCACCATTCAGGCCCACGGTTATGTGGTGCAAAGATACAACTTTTTGATAAAAGAAGTATCTTTTCTCACATTTTTTGTTCCAAAATCGCTCGGATCTAGGGCCAGTCCAACGAGTTTGGCCAGTTTTTTGCGGTTAAGCGTCGAGGGCTTGCTTGATCAGCTCAAAGATGCCGTCGATGCTGCCCAGGCCATTGATGGCGCGGTACTTGCCCTGCTCCTCATAGTAAGCCTTCAAGGGCGACGTCTGGTTGTGGTAAGTCTCCAGGCGCTTGCGGGCTGTGTCCTCGTTGTCGTCTGAACGGCCGCTCATCTGTCCGCGTAGCAAGATGCGCTTGATGAGTTCATCCTCGGGTACTTCGAGTCCAACAACGGCGTCAATCTGTGTGCCACGGTCGGCCAGCAGCTGCTCCAATGCCTCGGCCTGAGGGATGGTGCGGGGGAAACCGTCAAAGATAACGCCCTGGCTGGCTTTGTCCTTGTTGTCGTCAAGCACTTGGGCCAGGATGTCGATGATGAGTTCATCGGGAACGAGTTGACCCTGGTCGATGTAGCCCTTGGCTGTCTTGCCCAGGTCGGTGCCACGGCGGATGTTGTCGCGCAGCACGTCGCCCGTCGAGATGTGATACAGGTTGTAATGTTCGATAAGTTTATCGCTCTGGGTGCCTTTGCCCGAACCGGGCGCACCAAAAATGACAATGTTCAACATGATTTGCTAAGATTCTATTTTATATTATAAATAATGTGTATTGCTTATTTTTTCTCTTTTAGCACATAGATGTCTGGCAAGTTGCGTGCCAGCCCATCAAGGTCGAGACCATAGCCCAAAATGAATTCTGAGGGAATCTCGAAGCCCACATACTCAGGCCCTGTGCCCACCTTGAGCGCTTCAGGCTTGAACAGCAGGGATGCCATCTTGACCGACGCGGGGTCGCGTTTAGCCAGTTCTTTGCGCAACTGGTCGGCTGTCACGCCGCTGTCGATAATGTCCTCAACGATGATGATGTGGCGCCCGGTGATGTCCTCATTCAGGCCCATGATTTCCTTGACATCGCCAGTGGAGGCCATGCCCTCATAGGACTTGAAACGGATAAAAGTGATTTCGGCATCGTGCATGTCACAGGCACGGAACAGGTCGGCGGCAAAGATGAAGGCTCCATTGAGCACACACAAGAATAAAGGATTTTTGCCGTCATAGTCACGCTTGATTTCCTGGGCCAGGCGTTGCACTTGGCCAGCAATCTGTTCACGTCTGATATAAGGCTCAAACGTAAGGCCCTGATAAGTTACTTCTTCCATGTGGTAATAGAGAATTAGACTGCAAAGTTACTCAAAAGACCTTATATATCGGGCTTAGCAGCTATCTTTTTTAATAAAATGGGTAAAAAAAGCGAGCCACAGGCTCGCAATACTCCAACTGGCTGGCAGTTGTGATGGCCGCGCGTGGCGGTGTATTGCAAGCCTGAGGCTCGTAAAAGGGGGATGATTACTTGGCGACTTTCTCCAGTCGTTTCATCATGGCGAACATGAAGATGGCGGCCACGAGGCATACGCCCAGGAACACGCACCAGCATACCCACAGGGGCACCTTGCCCCACAGGGCACCACCCACCAGAACGAGCTGGTTGCCCAGTGCGGTGGATACAAACCAACCGCCCATCATAGCACCCTTGTACTTGGGAGGAGCTACCTTGCTGACAAACGAGATGCCCATGGGAGAGAGCAACAACTCACCGAAGGTCAGCACCAAATAGACGCTGATGAGCAGATTGGGCGTCACGTCGGCCACGTGCTTGCCGACGAGGTTGCCGCTGGCGTCTTGAATCTGTTCAGGCATGGGCAGACCTACCGAGGCAAATGCCATGATGGCATAGGCGACGGCGGCAACAACCATACCGTAGGCTATCTTGCGGGGTGCCGAGGGTTCCTTGCCCTTAGAGGCCAGCCAACTGAAGATGGCCATAGACACGGGCGTCAGTGCCACGACATAGAAGGGGTTGAACTGCTGGAAAATCGGGGCTGAGATGTCGATGGTATCCATGGATTGGCTGTACTTGTAACCAAGAATGGCCAGCGCCAAGACAATAATCGAGGCCGAGATACAGCGTCCCTTGGCCGTCTTGCTTTGGAACAGCGAGAAGCCGGCATAGACGATGAAGATCACCAGCACAAGGTTCCACACGTCAAAGGCCATGCTCTCGAGTCCTTTCGATGTGTTGGCCGTAAACTCGTCGGCAAAGAAGGTCAGTGAAAGACCGTTCTGGTGGAATGCCATCCAGAAGAATACGACCACGGCAAAAACAAGACACAGGGCGATGATTCGGGCCTTGGTGTCCTCCTTGCTCAACTCGGGTTCCTTGATGGTATTGTCCTCGGCCTTGGCAGCGGATTTCTTGCCGCCCTCACAGTGGCGGAAGGTGCTGCGGAAGGCGTAGTAGATAGCAATCGACAGAATCAGCGAAACGCATGCCACGGCAAATGAGAAGTGATAGGCGTCGTTAGACGAGAATCCCCAAGTCGTCTCGGCATACTCCTTGATCTTCACAGCGGCAGTCGGTGCGAACAGGGCGCCGATGTTGATGGCCATGTAGAAAATCGAGAAACCGGCGTCACGCTTGGCAGCATAGCGGGTGTCGTCATACAGATTACCCACCATCACCTGCAGGTTGCCCTTGAACAGGCCCGTGCCCAAGCCAATTAGCAGCAGTGCTCCGATCATCACAATCAGTGCAAAGGTGTTACCGCCCAGGGGAACGGCCAGGAGTAGATAGCCCAGGAACATGATGATGATACCGATGGTTACCATCTTGCCGAAACCGAATTTATCGGCCATCCAGCCGCCAATCAACGGCAGGAAATACACCACCATCAGGAATGAACTGTAGATGGTGCCGGCAACAGCCGGTGACAGGCCATAGTTGGCCCTGAGGAAGAGGGCAAACACGGCAATCATCGTGTAGTAGCCAAAGCGCTCGCCCGTGTTGGCTAGTGCCAACGCGAATAGTCCTTTAGGTTGTCCTTCAAACATATTATTTATCTTTTTAACTAGAGAATCTAGAAAACCTAGATATTCTAGATCCTCTAGATTCTCAATTATTAATTAATGTGAAGCTTGGGATTACTCTTTCTCGCCAGTAACGCGCTCCAGCCAGTTGACCATGCCCCACATGACGCCCATGGCGACGAGGCAGATAACCAGGAAGACGGCCCAGCACATCCACAGCTTGGGCATCTTGTTCAACATAACCGGGCCAATCCAGATGAACAGGTTGCCCAGTGCCGTAGCGCCCAGCCACAGGCCCTGGCATATACCCTGAAGGTGCTTGGGAGCAATTTTGGATACGAACGACAGACCCAGCGGCGAGATGAACAGCTCGGCGACGGTCAGGAAGAAGTAGGTGGCAATCAGTACCCACCACTGTGACTTCATGGCTGCCTGCTGGTCAATACCCAATGCGCGGAAGGTTTCACCATTGGGATAATCATAACCCATGCTCAGGATGACCAAGAACAGGTATGCCAAGCCGGTGATAGCCATACCAATGACAATCTTGCGCGGGGTGGAAATGGCCTTTCCTTTCTTTGCCAATGCGGCGAAGATGGCCATGATAATGGGGGTGAGCACAATCACGAAGAACGGATTCACAGCCTGCCAGATCTCGGGAGCAATCTTGTCGGTGATGACATAGTCGCGAGCAAATACCGACAGTGATTGGCCGTTTTGGTGGAACGACAGCCAGAAGAAGACGCATACGCCCAGCACTGCGAACAAGGCAGCCATGCGCTGCTTGATTTCCTTGGCCATAGCTCTCTTCTCCTCGGCAGTGTACTGCTCGACTGCAGCCGCCTCTTTCTTGGCAGGGGTCGGGAAGAGCCTCTTGTAAACGATGAAGATGATCAATGAGATGAACATGGCCACTACCGATGCGATGAAGCTGTAGTGAACACCAGTGTTGAACACCTCAAGGTAACTGTTGCAAGCGGCTTCCATGTTGCTCATGTCAAGGCCACCCTGATTTACCTTCTCCATCAGCGCGGTGAGGTTGGTCATCTGTTCCCCAGCCATGTTGGCACCTTCTTTCAGGTACTGATGGCACAAAGCGGGAAGACCTGCATCATAGACCATGCCCTTGACACCCAACCACCACTGTCGCAGCAACGGGGCAACGAACGGGGCAATAAGGCCACCGATGTTGATGAACACGTAGAAAATCTGGAAACCCGAGTCGCGGCGATCCTTGATTGACTTGATCTCCTCCTCGGACATGCGGGCAGCGACTGCATCTGCCTCCATGTCATCATACATCTGTCCCACGATAGCTTGCAGGTTGCCCTTGAACAGACCGTTACCAAAGGCAATCAGGAACAGTGCCACGCAAGTGAATACCAGCAACCACATGTGGTTACCGGCCGAATGGACAACGGGTATGGAAAGTAACACATAGCCAATAGCCATGATGACAAGACCCCACTGGATGGTACCTTTGTAATTCTGGGTGCGGTCAGCAATAAAACCGCCGACTAAGCTTAATACATAGATACCGGCATAGAAGACGCTATAGATGGCGCCTGATGTGCCCTCGTCAAGACCGAACTTGGAGCATAGGAACAGCAGCAGCACTGCATTCATGATGTAGTAGCCGAAGCGTTCTCCCATGTTGCTCAATGCGGCAGGGATTAGACCCTTGGGATGATTTTTAAACATAATTTTGTTTTGGTTTATTGGTTAATATATTAATAATGTATTGTCATTTCGTCTCAGCAACCTGAGTGGTCGCGAGCCTGATAGGCGATGGCATAGGCGCGGATCTGCTTGATCATCGCCAGCAGGCCGTTGCTGCGGGTGGGGGAGAGGTGCTCCCTCAGGCCGATGCGCTCGATAAAGTACAGGTCGGTATCGAGCACCTCCTGGGGTGTGGCGCCGTCAAGCACGCGCACGAGCATCGAGATGATGCCCTTGACGATGATGGCATCGCTGTCGGCCTGCAGCCGCATCTTGCCGTCGATGCAGTCAGCCTGGAGCCACACGCGGCTCTGGCAGCCGTCAATCAGGTTGTCGGCCGTCTTGTATTGCTCGTCGAGCGCGGGCATCGCGTTGCCCATGTCGATAATAACGCTGTAGCGGTCCATCCAATCGTCCAGACCTTCAAACTCCTCAATGATTTCGTCTTGTCGCTCGTTGACTGTTGACATGTAAAAATGATGATGCTTTGGTTTAACCTCCAAAGTTAGGCTTTTTTTTTCAGATAATGTGCATCTTGTGTGCTAAAAATGCGGTTTTGTCCCAAATTGGCCCGATTTGGGCCCACTGGGCGATGCCGCATAAATGAAACAAGCCCCGCGGATGAGATTTCCGCGAGGCCTGCTTTATTCACGTGTCATCATCCCCACGACAGGGATAACGGTCATGTTATCAGAAGAAGTCGATGAGTCTCTTAGACACCTTAGTGGACTTGCTCAAGATGCCGTTGATGGTGCGCGGGTTAGCAAACATCTGTGCACCGCGGCTCTGAGCGTAACGGCTGTCGAGCTCTTCCTTGGTGGCCTTGCGCTCGGCCTTCTCTTGCTTAACTACCTGGTAAACATAGATAGCGTCATCGCCCTTGAAGGGACCCTGAACGGTACCCTGCTTGGCAGCACTGATGCGACCAACGACTCTGGGCTCGATCTTGGGATCACCAGCCGAGAATACCACGTTGGCGGTGTCAACGGTAACGCCCATGAGAGCAGCGTAACCGCTCACGTCCTTAGCCTTGCCGTTGTATTGCTTCATCAGGTCATCACCCTTCTTGCTGTTGCGAACGCGCTGGGTGAGCAACTCCTTACCCTGCTTGAAGTCGTAGGGCAGGTAAACGGGATCACTGTTGCGTGAGCAACCCAGACCAGAACCACCGTTACCGTAAACCTCATCGATGGCAACGGCAACCAAGGTGTTGTTATTGTCGCTGAAGATGGGCGATACATCACCCTTCTTGTTGTCATAAGCCCACTTGATAGCCTTGCGGGTATCCTTGATGCCAGCCTGTCCGAACATGCCCAGACCCAACTGTGCGGTGCTCGGTGAGATCATCATCTCAACAGCGTTGTAACCGGCCTTGGCAGCGTTCTCCTCAAAGTCCTTGATGGTCTTGTTCTTGTTGAGGAACTCCTGGAACTTGTCACGGATCTGCTCACTGGTCTTGGTGCTTGCATAAGCATCATAGGTGACAGTTGCGAGCGTGTAGAACATCTTGGGAGCCTTCTTATCGTTCACCTTCATGATCACACCACCATTCTCAGTGGAGTTGTAAATGAAGTAGGTGCCGGGAGTGGCGTTGGCAATCTTAGCCTTCATCGAGTCAGGAGCGTTGAAAACACGCTGCCACTCGCTGAGCTTGCCATCAACCTTCTGGGGATAGGCTTTCTTCACGTCGTCAAGAGTCTTGCCGCTATTGAGCTGTGAGAGAACAGTCTGCTGAGTCTTGGCGTCACCCTCGATTACAACATAACCCAGGTCTACCGAGTCAAGGCTAGCAGCCTTGTTCAGGAGCTTATACATCACGTGGTGGTTGTTCACGACGCTGTCGCGACGGGTGCTGCCCACCTCAGCGCTGGTGAAGAAGTCACGCACCTTGATGGGAAGATCCTTCTGAGTGAGCTTGGCAGTATCGATCTGCACGGTGCCCAGCAGGCGAACAGAGTCAATGCCACGACCCTTCTGCAGGGCGATGTAAGCAGCATCGGCAATCTTGTTAGCAGCTGCGATATCCTCGGCATTGGGAGCGATGTCAACAGCGATATAATGGATAATGCGGGCTTCCTCGTCCATCTTGAACAACGGCTTGAGTTCTTCCCACTTTGCCTTGAGTTCCTCGTCGCTCACGGGATACTTGTCGTCGGCCACTGAAGCATATTCCTTCTTAGCATAGGTTACGACGTTGGTGATAGCCTCTTCCAGCTCCAACTGAGCGCGGTCCAGGTCATTGGCCTGCATACAGCCGGCCATCAGGTTCTGCAACTTGGCGAACTGGTACTGCTTATTGATGTCTTTCTCAAGCCTATTCCACTGGCGCTTCAAATCAGCAATTTGAGATTCCTGGATACCCTGCTTGCCGGGGTTCATGATGAAATCATACAATTCGGCGGGAGTCTTGGCACCAGCCTGCTGTGCAAACTGCACAACAGCAGGAGCGGGATTCTTACCAATCATCAACTCGCTGAGCTCTTTGTCACTCACGTACAGTCCCAGACTCTCATACTCTTGTTCAAGAAGCTTCTCGTTGATCATGTCATCCAGCACACGCTGTTGACGAATTGCAGCGTCGGTCTGCTGATCGTTCTGCTGGTCGTCAGCTGCGTCTTGTTCCAGTCGTTGCTGATAGTCCTGAATACTGATCTTCTCATTACCGACCTTGGCAGCAATGGTGTTTCCACCCAAGCGTCCAAGGACGTCAAAAGCTGTTTGAGCAATAAATGCCAACAATGCGCCGCCAATCACGATGGCAAGCCATTTTTTGTGTTGCCTAATTTTCTCTAATGTAGCCATTTACAATTGTTTATATTAATTTATTTAGTTCAATTTTAGGGCTTTTCGCCAAATAAACACGCAAAGGTAGTTATTTTTCACATAATAGCAATAACAAATCTTTTTTTTTCGCTCTTTTTCTTGATTTACGCCTCTTTTTGCATCCATTTGCCGCAGCATTGCATGCAGATTATCAGCCTTTTTTCGATGCTTCGGCGACATTATGACATGTTTTTTGATGATTAAGGCTGAGCCTCAGACTTGCTCAAATGGATTTGGCAAATCACTCTACTTGCACAAAATTTAGAAAAATAAACAGCTTCTTAGGATTATTTTAGAAGTCTCTTGGGTGTTGTTTGGCAATTTATGGTTAAATTTGCAGTTAAAATTAATGTGAATGGCAATTTTTCGCCCGCGTGTGGGCGTGTCAGGAATCGAAATAATAACATTGTAACTATTTGATATGGTAAAATTCAAGAAAGTCTTAATGTCAGTGCTCGTGGCAGCTCCGACTGTTGCCGTGGCGCAGCCCGGCGTGATGTCTAGCGAGGCAGCCGGTTATCTGGAGCGCGGCCTGCAGATGTATGAATCCCACAATTATGTTGGGGCGATCGACCAATTGGGCCATCTCACCCAGTTGCCCTGTGACGCGTCGATGCGGGAGCAGGCCGACTATTATATCGCGATGAGCCGCTTTGAGCAGGGCGATCCCTCGAGCTTGGCGTTACTGCAGCAGTTCATCGAGCGTTATCCCTCGTCGGCCCTTGCCATGGAGGCCCAGATGAAGGTGGGTAACTACTACTTTTATCGTGGGCAATGGGAGAGCGCTTTGCTGAGCTATTCGCTCGTGCGCAATCGCGCGCTCGACTTGAACAGTGATGAGGACCTGGAATACCGCCGCGCCTACTGTAACCTGAGGCTGGGCAACTACAACGAGGCTGAGCGCCAGTATTATGCCTTGGAGAACAGCCCGCGTTATAGCGGTGCCACCGATTTCTACAAGGCTTATCTCGATTATGCCCGTGGCGATTACGATACCGCCCGTGAAAAGTTCAGCCACATCCCGCAAAGCAGTGAGCTGGGTTATCAGTCCCAATACTACATTACCCAGATCGACTATAACAAGAAACAATACCGTCAGGTCATTGAACAGGGCAAGGCTCTGCTGGCCGAGCAGCAAAATGACTACTTTGACGCCGAGTTGAACCGACTGGTGGGTGAGAGCTATTACCACATGGGCAACGATACCGAGGCCCGAACCTACCTGCGCCGCTATCTTGACGACTGTGAGGGTGAGCCTTACCGCACCGCTGCCTACACGATGGGTGTGCTCGACTACCGCAATGGCAATTATGACGCGGTGGTCAACGATATGCTCCAGGTGAGCGACGAGAGCGATGCCCTCACCCAGAGCGCTTACCTCTACCTGGGTCAAGCCAAGCGTCAGCTCAATGACTTGAACGGCGCCAACGCTGCCTTCCAGCGTGCAGCCACCATGGAGTGTGACCGCAGCGTGAGGGAGACGGCCTACTATAATTATGCCGTGGGCGTGAGCAAGGGTGCCCGCACTCCGTTTGACAAGAGCGTTGACCTGTTTGAGGGCTTCCTCAACGAGTATCCCAACTCGCGTTATAAAGATAATGTCGAGGGCTATCTGGTCGATGCCTACATGAACACGACCGATTATGAGCGCGCCTTGACCAGCATCAACCGCATTAAGCAACCTGGTGCCAAGGTGCTCAAGGCCAAACAGAATGTGCTCTACAACTTGGGCGTGCAGGCACTGGCCAACAATAAGAATTCCCAGGCAGTCGACTACTTCAAGCAGGCCATTGCCGTGGGCAACTATGATGCTACCGCATTAAACGAGAGCCGCCTGTGGTTGGCCGAGGCCCAATACCGCTTGGGCAACTATAAGGAGGCTGCTAAGAACCAGCAGGAGTATGTGAAAACCGCCAACAAGAGCGATGACAACTATGGCTTGGCACAGTACAATCTGGGTTATAGCCTGTATAATGAGAAACGCTATCCCGAGGCCAAGACGGCCTTCCAGAACGCTATTGCCAGCAAGCAGTTGAGCAATAACCTGCTCGCCGACGCCTACAACCGCATCGGTGACGCGCAGTATTACGCCCGTGACTTTGCTGGCGCACAATCGTCCTATGACCAGGCTTCTCGCCTCGACAAGAACAGCAGTGGCGATTACTCGATGTACCAGAAAGGTATCATGATGGGTTTGAGTCACCAGTATGCCGACGAAATCCAGCAGATGGATGCCCTCATCAAGGCCTATCCCAAGAGTGACTTGGCACCCCAGGCGATGCTCGAGAAGGGTAATGCCCAGGCACTGCTGGGTAAGAATAACGAAGCCCTTGATACCTATGCCGCCTTGCTCAAGGCCTATCCCAAGAGCGTCGAGGCGCGCAAGGGACTGCTCCAGACCGCGCTGGTCAACAAGAGCGTGGACAAGGAGGATGCTGCTATCGAGACCTACAAGAAGGTCATCAAGCAATATCCCACCAGCGATGAGGCCCAGGCCGCTGCCGAGGACATGAAACTCATCTATGCCGACCGTGGCCAGCTCGCCGAGTTCGGCAAGTTCCTCAACAGCGTGCCCAATGCCCCCAAGATTGATGTCAACGAGGTCGAGAGGCTCACGTTTGAGGCTGCCGAGAAGGCTGCCATCGACACCAAGCCGAGCATCGACAAGATGCAGCAGTACCTCAAGGACTATCCCGCTGGTGCCTATGTCGCCAAGGCCAAGTACTACATTGCCCGCTATCACTATGGCAAGGGTAACTATAACGAGGCGTTGAGCGCCATCGACGAGGCCCTCCAGGCAGGTGGCGACGCTGCCTACGCCCAGGATGCGCTTGCCATGCGCAGCGACATCTACTCACGCCAGGGTAAATATGCCGAGGCCATGCAGAGCTACAAGGAACTTGCCGAGCGTGCCACCAGCGACGACAACCGCACGTTGGCCCAGCTTGGAGCACTGCGTGTCGCTAAGCAGATGGGTGACTGGCGACAGGTGCAGGACATCACCGGTTTGCTGCTCGACCGTGGCGGCTTGACTGCCAACGAGGAGAAGGAAGTGACGCTTGACCGTGCCTTGTCACTTGCCCAGTTGGGCAATACCAAGGATGCCGAGGCTGCTTTCAGGACGCTTGCCCGCGACGTGAATAATGAGTATGGCGCACAGGCCTCCTACGAGCTGTCGCGCATGCAGTATGAGGTGGGTAACCTGTCAGGTGCCGAGGAGACCATCAACGAACTCATCGAGGCTCGCACCCCGCACACCTATTGGCTCGCCAAGAGCTTCCTCACGCTGGCCGACGTCTACTACAAGCAGAACAAAGTGGCTGATGCTCGAGGCACCTTGCAGGACCTCAAGAGCAGCTATCCCGGCAAGGAGAAAGACATCTTCAACGAGATTGAAACCCGCCTGAACAAGTGGAAAGGCGGTAACAGCGGTGCCTCGACCAATTCCAGCACCGACAACGGGAAGAAAAAGAGCACTAAGAGCAGCAAGAAGAATTGAACTAAATAAGCATCACACCTTATTATAATTATGAAGAAGATATATATTGCCATATTGTTGGCCGCGTTTGCCCTGGGTGGAGCACATGCTCAAGACAATACCAAGCTGAATAAGGAAATCACGCTTGAGAAGGACATTGCTCCGCTCGAGAAAAAAGCAGTCAAGAAAAACGAGCTGCCCAAGATCAAGCAACCCGCATCCACGGGTCAGAAGAACGCGCTGGGATACAGCGACCTCACTACGCCCATCGAGGTCCCCACGTCGATACCCACTTTATTGCCCTATGGTTACCGCACGGCGCACAACTTTAGTGACAAGCGGGGCTACCTCGACCTTGGAGTCGGCACCCAAGCTAACTTCAGGATGGACTTCGGCTACCGCATCATCAACGAGGAACATGAGAAACTAGGCGTGTGGCTCAATCACAACAGCAGCTGGAACGGAAAGAATTCCAGCAAGGTGATCACCCTCGATGAGAACCGCAACAAGCAGAAGTTTAACGACAATGTCCTCGCGGTGGACTATAGCAGGGCTATCGGTACCGGTACCCTTACTCTGGGCGCTAAGGCTCACATCGATAACTACAACTATTATGGCGGTTGGAACGCGGTGGATGTTATAGGAGGCATTGATGAGACAGGTCAGGTATACATGACGCGCCTCACCCCGGCCTATGACTGGGACAAGGAGAAACAGACCTTTGTTGACTTCAATATCAATGCGGGCTGGAAGAGCCGCTTCGATTTCCTGAATAAGCCCTTGTTCTACAATGTGGGCTTGCAGTATGGCCACGCAGCCTATGACAAGCCGTTCAACGAGCTCTATAAGCATGGTGCCCACGACAACTGGGGTATCTTGAACCTGGGTGGTACCTATAACATCAACGAGTTGACCACCGCTGCCCTGATCATTAAAGGCGAGTACTTGAGCCGCGGCGCTAAGGCGCGCACCTCAAGCGAGAATGACCTGTTTGACGAGGTGGGCCTGATAACCCTTTCGCCCACTTACACCATCCATGGTGACATGTACAAGCTGCAGCTGGGCGCTAATGTCCACTTGAGTTTCAGTGACGGAGCTGTCTTCCGCCTCTCGCCCAACGTGCGTTTCAACTTGGCGTTGGTAGATGGCTTCACGTTCTATGCCAATGCGCTAGGTGGTAAATTGTTGGGCTATCGAGTGCCCACCCATTATGCCAACCACCGCTATGACTATCCGCAGTTGATGTATGGTAGCATCTACACGCCCATCGATGCCGAAACGGGCTTCAAGATCGGTCCTTTCCAGGGTTTGAGCGCCAAGCTCTCGGTGGGTTATGCCATCGTCAAGCGGCAGCCGGGCATCATGTACCGTTACCAAGCTGCGGCAGGAGAGTTGCCTGCTGGCATTGCTCTGCCGTACCGCGATGCTCAGCTTGCATTGAACTCAGGCTTCATGAGCACCTACACCGTCATCGATGGCCGTGGTTACTGGATAGGAGCTGAATTGAACTACAAGTACCGCTCGCTCATCGAGGCGGCACTGAGTTTCAAGTATGCACCCCGTGATGACGAGTTCTTCCCCACCGACAAGCACTACAACAACTACAAGCTGGGCGTGGACCGCGCCTCAACCGTGGGTAATTTTGACATCAAGGTGCACCCGTGGCGTCCGCTCACGTTTGACGTTGGTCTCGAGTACCGCGGTGGCCGCATGGCACTGTTCTCACAGTTGCCCTATTCTCACAGTTGCCCCTATTATGAGGGAGAGAACCTCGTTCCTCAAAGCTATTATTTTGAAAAGATGGACGATGTCATCAACCTGCACGCCGGTGCCAGCTACCGCCTCAACAGCGACATCACCATTTGGTTACAGGCCCACAACCTGTTGAACCGCCGCTATGACATCCTCTACGGTCAGGGTGCACAGCGCATCGGCTGCATGGTGGGTGCCAGTTTCACTTTCTAGTAGGAATCATCCAGCAATATAAGAATCGTGGCGCGAGGAAAGGTCCCCGCGCCACGATTGTTTAATAATTGAGCGTTGTACTTGATGCCTTAAAGCTGTTGTCTGAGTAGGCTATAGCAGGGTGGGGAGGCCGTCGATGTGCTGGACGAAGGCTTCGGCGGCGTTGCAGCGGCACTCGAGGCCGCGGAACTTCTCCATCGTGCCGTGCCACTCGTAGATGTCCTCCATGTGTTGGCTCACGTGGCAGTTGCATGCCTCGTGTTTGCGTTCCAGCACGCTCTCGATGTTCACCCAGTGGGTGGGATGGAACAATTGGCTCTGAGTGCCCGACATGGCCTCGAAGTAGAACAGCTTAAAGCGGCGGTCCAATCGTCGCCAGGCGTCCATAACGAGGATGCCGCAGATGGCATGGTCGCGGTGGCCGTCGAGTGGCCAGTGGGTCATCACGATGTCGGGGTTCTCTTGGTCGATGAGTTCGCGCATCTCCTTGTAGCGCTCCAGGTTGACCTCGGTATTCCCGTCCACCTGGCTCATGAAGATGTGGCGTGCCCCAGTCACCTTGCAGGCGTTCTCGCTCTCCACCACGCGTATGGCGGCTGCGTCGCTGTGGCTCATGCCGGCGATGCCTGCTTCACCTCGCGTGAGATAAACGCACACCACCTCGTGGCCAGCCTCGGTCAGCAGGCACATGGTGCCGCCACAGCATGTCTCCGGGTCATCAGGGTGAGCGCCGATTGCCAGCACCTTGAGGCGGCGCTTTTGAGGTTTTATACCATTAGTTTGCTCCTGGGCATCAGCACCCATGGGTATTCCCAGCACAGTCGCTCCCACGGCGGCTGCCCCGGTCATCTTAATCATCTCTCGTCTATTCATAGTCATTTCAGTTTTACAGCCACAAAAATAATGATTTTTATCAATTTGTCAAAGTTCATTGAAACTTAAGCATCATTATAAATTTGAGTATAGTAAACCGTGGATGCATTCTTGCTTATGCATCCACGGCAATATACTAATATAGATGTGGAAAATAATAGTCTATCTTATAACCTTGGTTGTGCGAGTGGTGCCGTTACTGTAGCGTGTCACGACGATGTTAACGCCATCAAACGGCTGGCTGGAGCTTACGCCCAGAGGATTATAATAATCCTTGCCCACGACAGTGACCTGATCCTCAAGTTCTTCGATGCCAACTACTTCCGGATTCCACACAGCAAAGAACTCCAGATTGGTGTAATCGACATCATTCACACCTATACCCTCGGGCCACGCTGGATCGCGTAGGGCATGGCCACGGTTACCGTATACCAAGTTGTAGTCACGTCCGTAGATAGAATCCCGCAATTGGTCCTCGGTGCCGTAGAATAATTCACCGGCATAGCCTGTCGGATAGCGATAAGTGATATAACTCTGGCTTTCATCAATCAAGATAACACGCCCCACAGTCCAGGTGTCTCGCATTGTGCCTCCGGTGAGAAGGGTCATTTGCTCGTCTTCAAAGCCGTAAGCTAAACTGTTATCAAGCGTGATGTATTCATTTTCGGCAACAATTTCATTATCCTCATCAAGATAGAATAGGGTTGATCCATTGGGCTGTTTATAGGCTGTCGCAGTAAAACCATTATTGTGGAATTGGCCTGCGCCCTCAACCATACGGTAACGCACAGAGATGTCATCATCATCCACATCATAGTGGGTCACAAACCACTCGAGATGTCGTGGACTTTCAAGTAATGTTCCGTACACGGCATTGTTTACATTGTCGTTAACCAGCATGTAGGGAGCACTATTGGGATTACCGTTATAGTTCGACATGTCCAGACTGGTGATATAATTGTGTGAGCAATTCACCATCAAGGGGATATTATAGGTGTTGAAATCAAGTGTACGGATTTGATTGTGGCTGCAATCCAGCATCCAGCTGGGCATCACACTCATTTCTGAGAGTTCATTTTTACTAACGTTTAAGTAAGAATAAAAGTTCGGTGCATAATTAGCGTAGTTGATACCGTTAATACTGTTTCCTGCCACGTCGATCTCGGTCAATAAAAAGTTCCGATCGAATTGCATTGTTCCTCGCAACCTAGCTTCGCGTGCGAAAAATTGGCGCAGATTGGGCAGACGAGCGAGCAAATCCAGAGTATTAGTGTAGGTGGAGGCTGTAGATTGGCTGATGTCTAATCCCTCCAGTTGGTTGAGCTGGCTGTTGCTTAATTCGGAGAGCAGGTCACCTGAGTATGAAGTCTCATTTAACCCTAACCATCTCACATTGGGAGCTGAGGATAGACCTATTATCTGCATCATGAGTTGGCCTCCGGCAAGCAACGTCTTGAGCGAATTCATACCTTTGACATTGATGTATTTAAGCTGGTTGTGTGAGCAGTTCAATGTGCGTAAACTTTGGCTGCAAGATAAATCACTTAGATTCCATTCTGATTCTAACAAGTTGTAGCTGCAATGGAGTTCCTCGAGGTTGCGATGCTGATTGTCACCACCATTTATAAAGCTATTTAAAGTACTGACTGTTAGCTGGTTGTGACTACAATCCAGATATTTCAAACCAGCGCTGTTCAATTTTGATGTGAATTGTTTGATGTTGTTATGTGAACAGTCCAGACGCTCAAGTGCATCTTCACGGTAGTTCATAGCTAATTCAATTAATTCGTTGTGAGAACAGTTCAACGCCCACAACGTGTTATACCAATTATTTGTATTATCACATGAAGTGATCTGGTTGTAACTGCAATCCAGTTCTTTCATGGGTAATTTGTTCATGTTAGGAAGCGGGAACGTACCAGTCAAACCCGTAGAAGCGACACCCAAACATGATAATTTGGAGAATGCACTCCATTCAGGATGGGTTGTTATGGGATTAAAACCATATTCCAACTCGGTGAGTCTTAGCTTGCTATGTTCGATGCCCACTAGCTCAGGGATATAATTATACTTGCAGTTGAGGGTCATCAATAAGTCATTACCGCTTAGGTTAATGCTAGGTAAACGGTTCTTGTCGCAACGTAGTTCATGCAGCAACGGGTTATTGGTTACATTAAGATCTACCAACTTACAGTCTCTCACGCGCAGGCGTTTCAATACCTCGTTGTACTGCGGTATCACTTGCGATAGGATGAAACAGTCATTCACCGAGACATTTTCTATCACGTCAAACCAGTCCAGGAAACTCATGTTGTTTATCGCGAGATTATGGGTAATCTGCAGGTCAGTCAGGCGTGAAAATGCCTCTAGCCCTACGAAACTTGAGATGTCCTCTTCAAACGACAGATGTTGCCCCCTGGGGATGAGGTCACCGCCTGTTACATGGTAAAAATCACTGGTGTAGGTTTGGCTCACCTCACGCCAGTTGAGGATGCCGTCGCCGTTGGTGTCATAATTCTGCAGCTGGCTATACAGGTCGGGGTCAGGAAAGCGTTCGTGAGATAGAGCAACAGGTTCCGAGATATATTTGGCAACACTACCTTTTTTGCCCTTCAAGAAATAGACGGCGCCATTTTCAAATTTCAGGTCAAAGGACTGAAAACTACCATTACCGTTGTTGAAGATTACGCCCTTTGGATCGCGGTTTGGGGGGCAGGACCATTTATAGAAGCTACCATAAGAGTTAGACCCGATGCTGTTAAGCGGTGTTCCGGGCCAGTTACCTGCAAGGGGCTGATCATTCTCGTCCCACACATAAATGTACACAGGGCTCATTTCATTTCCCATGTTGAGGAAATAAAGGAATTTCATATCTGGTACGAAATCCACAGCCGAGGGTATTTCATTCACATCAAGCCGGAAAGGATCTACCATTTCGTCATAGTTGTAGGCATAGTTATTAAAATGGTCCTCATCCCACTTGAAATAATAATCTTGGCCTGTGTCGGTGATAGTGATAGTCCCGGTCTGATGAGATCCACCATCATTGATGATAATGTAGACTGGGCTGTATTCTGCTGGGATCGTGAACTGCCAGCAACCGCCATAGAAGTTATTATGTGTCGCTCCTGGCCATCCACCGATCAAGTTTTCTATACTGTTTGTCCATGCATAGACATGGGGCGGGTTTGTCATGCCATAAGAGGGCACATTGACAGTGAACGTGGCGGCCGTTGCACTCATGGCCAAGAAGGCCCAAAATGCCGCTACCATCAATAATCGTTGAGTAAATTTAATTCTATTCATAAAATTAAAAATTTTAAAATATATATGTGATTAATAGTTATTCAAGTTTTTGCAAACATAATCAAAATTATAGAAATATCATGTAATACCTTTTCATTTTTTTTAAATTAACGATACTTTTTATGATTTATAATAGTTCACATCTCGTTACTAAACCTATCCCCCCTATAATCCATTTAGTCGCTAAAATCTAATGTTAAGTAAAAGAGTGATAAAGTTAGGGTAAAATGGAGGTGTAAAGAACATCTCACTTGTGTTTTGTGAGATGACTCTTATCGTGATGGTAATGGCCTCCTACATAACGCGCTTTTTCGCCATAGCTATTGAACGAATAGCAGTGAGGCAAGATATTATGTAAATTTTTACCGCTTGTAATATTAAAAATTGCCAACATTTTGTTGGGTTTAGTGATAAATGATTATATTTGCACGTTAAAAATATGTTTTCTAGATACTAGTTTCAACAATAACCAAGTTTCAAGACATTTTTATTATAGAGTGCAAATAAAGCATGACTAGGACAATGGGTTCACCTGAGTTGATGCTATAATGTGATGAATAGAACCCACCATAATTCAGCATGAGATATGATGAAGAAATTACTTTTATTTATGATGGCGCTGGCCTTCGCCTTGCCGAATTGGGCCAGTGAGTACACCGTGACCATCAACCGTGGAGAGGGTCTGTATCAGGATGGTACAGGTGTTTACTACTGCGTCAAGGATGGTATCATGATGACTTTTACCGATGGTCTCGACAATGAGAACTACCTCGTTGAGCGCCGAGCCAAGACGTTTGAGGTGCGTTCGGCTAACTACATCATCAAGAAGGTCGTGTTTCACTGCGTGGACAACTACACCGAGGACAACCTGGACTGCTTCTACTGGGGACCCACGACCATCTCGCGTGTGAGCAACTTCACCTATCCCGGTCAGTTGGGCAATTATTATGTGACCAACAACGGCTATGACGGCGTGTGGGAAGGCTCGACGATGGCGTTCATGTTTACTACTGCCGACGGTAAGCCAGTGCGCTTTGGCTCGGTGGAAATCACCTATGACAAGCTCGATGGTGACATCTTTGAGCTGGTGACCCAGCGCGCCCAGATTGTCGACGGGGAAACCTATATCATCGTGAGCCAGTATCACGACAAGGTCATGAGCTTCAAGAAGACCGATGATGCCACATTCCCCTCGACCGATATCGTCCAGTGGATGAATGCCGACAAGACCAAGGTGAAAGTCAATGGCAACGCATGCATGGTTAAGATGATAGGCGCCAAGGACTCGACCTACAGCGGAAATACCCGCAGGGTAGCTAGGCTTAGCACCTTGAACAACGGCTACATCCGCATTGGTACGGGCAACGATGAGGGCAACCTGATCATCACGACGAGCGTCAATGACTATTCTCGCGGTATCATGTACTTTGGTACCAATTACAATTACCTGTGCTGGTTCAAGGGTGATACTTACAGTAACTCGTCACACACCATCAGGTATGATGACAGTGACCGTTCGTTCAAGGTCATGAGCACTTCAGAAGCTGATACTCGCGTGTGGCTCTATAAGCTTGCCCAGTCTTACAACGTTGATGTCGAGTGGGATCCCAGCAATGGAGGTTACGTCACGATTAATTCTGGCGTTTGGGAAGGCCAATCCCAGCAGGGCGAGACCGTGCAGTTCCGCGTGAGCACCAACTGGGGTTACCGCATCAGTCGTGTGATCGTGACCAATCACACGACCAACGAGGTTACTGTCCTCACCCCTGATGCTATTGCTGACGACGGTAACAACTACCACTTTGAGATGCCTGCTGCTAATGTAACCATCCGGGCCGAGTTCTATGAGACTGAGCCTGATCTGTACCTGCTGGGAACCGCTATGGGACGCACTAGTTGGGTTGCCGCTGGCCCAAGGTTCAACTACAATCCTAATAGCCAGGAATACTATCTTGATGTTTACTTCAAGGGCATCCGTGACGTCAATGGCATGGGTGATGATAGGTACGGCTACTTCAGCTTGGCCCAGCACATCGATGCAGGTACAACATGGCAGACGGGTCAAGGCTCCAATGACTGGGGACAGGTTTGGGGTCGTTTGGCCGCCTATTAGAACCAGACTCTCGTAGGTGATGGAACCAACGACGAAATTCTGTATGGCGATCGTCCAGACAATGCCTTCAAGATTCCTGCTGGTGTTTACCGCATCACCGTCAACCGCGCGATGAACAGGATGTCCATTGCCAAGATACCAGTTGACTTGACGCTCACTCCCGATCTTGAGAACGGCTCTTCGCCCGATAATCCCGTCTATGTCACCTACAACCAGTTGGTCGAGGCTAGCAGTAACCTCCAAAGCAAGGTTCACCCCATCGCCAACATGTATGGTATCACCGAGGATAATCAGGCGTTCCTCATCAAGCAGGATGATGCTGCCCAATGGACTGCTGGCAACACGACTAACATCACCAAGGAGGGCACCACTAAGGTTAACAGTGAGGCCTACATCGGTTACATCATCGCTAAAGACTCGGCTTACTATGCCTACACGCCGTTGAGCTACATCGAGCGTGACGAGGAGAACAAGACCACTGTCGTGGTGTGTGATGACCTCGTGGGTACTTGGGCTGTTGTCAATGGCAACGTGAGATACCTGTGGGCAAAGGATGATAACCGCTCCAACTTCCGTAAGGAAGATGTGCCCACGGGCCAGATTGACTACGTTACCGACATCGGCCTGCAAACCAGGCCTTGGGACCAGAGCAACTGGGTCATCCTCGACTTCAGCAACGTGAGCAATGATCCTGAAGAATACCTGAACAAGACCATCAACGCGTTGACCATCAAGGGTACCTATGCTGACAAGGTGAATCACCGCATCGTGCTCACTGACAACCCCGTGCCTGCTGACGATGTGGTGGGCTATCCCGGGTATAACGGTGACTACAACGAGGAGAGCACCCATCCCGACAGTATCTATTACTACAACCAGTACATGTCCTTCAACTTCCTGGAAAAGAACCTCGTGGCTGAGGGCGTAGGCCCCGGCACTAACATTGTGCCCGCAGTAGACACGAGCAAGCGCTTCTATTTCATGAATCCTAAGACCCAAGAGGTAGCCCACATCATGGGTGTGTGGATCGATGGCAATTACTTCAGCTCATTCGTCCCCGAGGGTTCTAAGGTTAATGGCTATGACCTCGACGGTATCTTCAAGGTGAATTGGCAGCACAACAGGACCCAGCCTGACATCTATGCGATACCGCAAGGTCTGTTGACGGGCACTTTATACTCGTTCCATGGCGCGGTTTATGTGGATGCTAACAACAACGGCATGAGCTTTAACAGTGGTAAGCCCAATGCGGGCGAAAACACCCCCGATGGTTACACGGTTTATCCGTTCGACATGCCTAGCGACCCGGCACCCCCCACGGCTATCGTGGAAGTTCCCGCCGACAAGACTATCGAGAGCATCCGCTATTACAACATCATGGGCGCCGAGAGCGCTGTGCCCTTCCAGGGTGTGAATATCGTGGTCATTCGCTTTGATGACGGTTCATCGTCCTCCATCAAGGTGGTGAAATGAGTCCGCTCCATTGAACGGTAATAGCTTTTAAACAAGTCGCGCAGCCCAATCGGGTTGTGCGACTTGTTTAATTATTGCAGCCCAAGGATAGAATCACGACAGGTCGTGACGCGGATAAAAATGGGGGTGTTTAAAATTATAATAATTAAAATTTTTATTTAATTTATTAAATAATTTGTTTAAATTTCTCGGCCGTAGGCCGATATATGTAGCGACATTGCAATTATGAAACACCCCCAAGTATCAAATATCTATTCTCTGTTATTTCACGATGTAGTCGATGACCTTGTTGATATCTGAGATATTGATTTCGCGGTCATAGTTGACGTCGGCAGCGGGATTTGTACCGTTGCTGAGCATGACATCGATGATGCTGTTGATGTCGGCAATGGTGACCTCGCCATCGCCGTTCACGTCACCGGGGACATGAATGGGCTCGTCGGGCACGTTCATTATGTACCATGGCGTGCTGCAGAATCTTTGCATTTCGCCGCTACTGTAGTACATGCCCATAATGAAGTAATTCCATCCATCGACCACGTTATCAAATTCAAATCGTAGTGTAGTGCTCTGATGGGGTGCCAATACCAGATATTGGGTCTTGGCTTGTATCCTAGTTCCCGAGTTGTCATAAATATGCTTGCACAGGATCGCCGAAATATCCTCAGTGTAGGTATTTCCAGTCATGTTGGTGACATTGAGCTCAACGCTGATTTTGTTACCATTGATGACGTAGTTGACATTATCGGCGTTAAGCACCCGAATGGTGCCTGATAGATAAGCTTCGGGCATGGCAGTGATGCTGATTGACTTGTAGCCGAAAGGATTGCTGCCGTCCTCGTTCAGCGAGAAGCTCAGATTGTAGGTGCTTGGCGTTTCGGGCATGAAACGGAATACCACGTCACCCGATTGGCCGGGTTCAATATCAGCAATGCCGATTGACTGGTATTCGGTGCCCGACAGATAACTGGTGGCTGACATGTAAATCACGTCATGGTCTGAGTCCCCAGTGTTGGTCAGATTCAGGGTGATGTCAACTGGTCGGTTCTGGTGCAATGTGCCATTGACGGTGATTTGATTCACCGAGTAATTAGAAATTGCCGCCGTTCCATAGCCCTTGAAACTGCAATGGTTACCCCTGATGGTCACCTCGATGTAGTTGCGGCTGCCTCCCTGGCACGGTTCCCAATTGCTCGAGGCGTTCTTGCGGTAGATGGGCATGATCTTGAACGTGCCGGATGAGATACCAGCGCCAAAGTTGACCGTTGCGTCCTCAATGCCATAGTAATAATTGGGCAAAAGGTTACAGGTGTACTCACTGATGACCTCGACCAGCGTGTTGCCGCTGTAGCGTCCCCATCCATAGGACCCCTCGAGGGTTTGACCAGAATTGTTATCCAGATCGACCGACATCGTTGCCGTGAAGTTTTCACTTGTCGATGACCGGTTCTCGGTGTATCCTGTCAGTGTCAACTCAGTTGCTGAGAGGTTGATTGGGCGTGTGCCACCGGTTCCCGGCTTGATGCCGACGATGGCGAGTTGGTTAAGGATATACCCCTCGGCTCCCGAGGCGCTACCCGTGCCTTGCATGTCGGGGTTGAGCACGTTGAGCGCGAAGTAACCGTTGCTCTGTCCGTTCCAGCCCCAGTTGATGTGGAACAAGCCATATTGGTCACAGCCGTCGCACACAAAGGCGTGGCCGCCGCTTCTCTTCCTGCCCGAAAGGATAACGGGGCGATTCTCGGCCAGTTCGGCGTAGATGGCATCTTCCCAGCCCTGTGCGCTATAGCTGTAACGGTTGATGCAGCGTATGCCAGAGTGATAGCCGAAGTACTCTGAAAGCAAATATGCGATGTCGGGTGTATAAGCGCCCGATGATTTAGTGCCAAAGTCCATTTTAAGCGCCTGAGCGCAGTATAGCACAAGTTGAGCGACGGCATAGCTTCTCATTCCCAACGTGTCGCTGGTGAGATAAGTGTTCTGCATCAAGGACCAATTGAAACTGGTAGCCGGCAGCTCGGGCAGGCTGAGTTCATTGGTTTTAGATGTGTAAGGAGGAATCGGCCCGCTGATGCTTGCCGGCCACTGCCAGTAGTGCATGACCTGGGCCATCGCGATGGCCACGCATCCAGCCAACACGCGCTCACCATTAATCGTGGGCATCATGATGTTGTAAGGTTGCCGTTGGTTCCATTGGGCTTTCACCATCGGAGGAATGGCAACGCGGGAATTGACCGCTGCGGCCATGGCACCTTCTCGTATCGCTGCGATTTGAGCCGCATAGCCATCAAGCATTTCTTGCATCGCCGGCGGCACGTTGTCGCCGTCAAAACTCCCGGTGTCGCTATAGCCCAGCACGGGCAAGGCTTGATCATCGCCAGCAATGATCACATATCCGTCGTTAAGCCCGCCAGCGTTGAAAATGTAATAGGCGGCATGATCACCTGAAGTTGCCGCCGTGGCAGTTGCGGCGCGGCGCAGTGTCGTGGGACGAGCGTTTTGCCCCGCAAGGAACTTCGCGGCTATACTTTGGGCTTGTGACTCGGTAATGGGTTCTGCCACAGCCGTCAGGGCGATGGCAAGGCTCATTAGGGCCATAAATAGTTTTAAAATTCTCATAATACCAATAGATTAAATAATTGATAGCTTTTTTCCTCAACTTGTTAAATCAAATATGTCGCAAAAATAGTCTTTATGTAGCAATCCTGCAAGCTAATGCACCATTTTTATCAATCTGTCAAGAGGAATAACTCTCAAGAAAACAGCATGTGGGACGTTAAAATGCAAGATGGCGATTTTGAGGGCTAGTTTGTTAAGTCACTCATTTTGAACGATGTCTTTGTTGGGCATGTGATGAAGAGGGTGGTGCGGGATTGTTAACGAATTGTTAAAAGCAGAAGATTGCCCTCACGCTGCAAAGGTAAGATGATAGAGGGTGACGTGCCATGTCAAAGAGCAGGAAAAAGCAAGAATCAAGGGCAATGGCTAACGTGGGCTATATGGAATTATTAACCGTGCTACGCACGGGAAATTAAAACAAATTTTGTATTAAAAATAGAACAAATAAAATTTTTATTTAATTTTTTAAATAATTTGTTTAAATTTAGATAAGATTGGCTGCGTCTCAGCAAATCAAGCAAGCTTGTTTGCCTTTGACTTGCACAATCTTTCTCGGCCGTAGGCCGATATATGTAGCGACATTGCAATTATGACACACCCTCACATGGACAACACTGCCGCGCTTGTCTCTTATTATCAAATTGCTAGCGGATATGACGGAAGTGACGGATATGACGGAAGTGACGGATGGAATGGCGAAAAACAGGGGGAGAGCAAGAGGGTGGTGAAAAACTGGGCTTGGGAGCTTGATGTTCCCAAGCCCAGTATGTGAGGTTGAAATAACGATTAAGGCCAGATGCCGCTGAGCAGATAGTCGATGAGGGCGGTTACATCCTTAATTGTGACGCTGCCGTCGACGCTGCAATCGGCTGCTTGCATGTTGATGTCACCACTGCCGCTCAACAGGTAATCAATCAGGGAGGTGACGTCCTTGATGGTTACATCGCCATCGTTGTTCACATCACCGAGCAAGTAGCTAGGGCTGGAGGCCTCGAAAGTGGCACTGATGGTGACAGCCTCGGCAGGCATGACAAAGGAGTTAATGCCGCTATCATCAACGATGAACTCGACATTCTGTCCCGTCGCTGTCGTGACGCTCACCGCGCCAAGCGTAAACTCCTCGTCGGGGGTGGCGGTAAAGGTGACCGTCTCGCCGACCTGTGCCGTGCCGTTGACAAGTCCACCTGTCACGGTTACCGTGCCGCCCTCGCTGGCAGCGGTCGTAACGTTATAGGCGTCAACCAACTTGTAGAGCCACACGCGTGATCCCTCGGCTCCAGTGACGTTCCAGTTCATGACTTTGAACTCGTCGCCCTCGCTGTCATATCGTACAATCCAGTTGCTGTTGCTCCCGCTCGTGCTGTCCTTGAATCGGATGAGGCAATTGCTGGCGTTGCCAATGTACATCCATGCCCGGCTCTCGGCCACAATCCCGTCCTGCATGAGCACATTGTAATTGCTGGTGCGCATGTAGGCGTTGCCATTGGTCAGATAGGCCGCCGTGCGCTCATTGCTCGAGACGGTGGTATCGGCCACTTGAGCCATCGTGAAGAAACCAGCCTCATCGTTAACCCTGACGATGGATTTGCCCTCATTGGCCCAGCCCGTTACGTCATTGGCCTGGAACGTGTCATCGCCTTCGCCCCAGTGCCTCATCACTTTGTCGTGGGTGCGGCTCACAAGGACATAGGTTCCTCCCTCGGTGATGTTGCTCCGCGTCTCGACCAACTCAAACAGGTTGCCTGAGGAGCGTGAGAAGAAGACCATTACATCCACATCACCTTCGGGCATGGTGAAGCTGTACTCTGCCTCAATGCCTTGATTCACCTCCAGTGGGGTGCCGCTAATGGTTGCGGTAACGCTGTCGCATTGCCAGCCTACGTAAGGACTGGCCGTAATGGTCACGGTTTCTCCAGCCATTGCGGCCTCGGTACTCAGGCTGCAGCGCCCACCTGCATCATTGCTTGGTGTCACCGCAATGCTGTAAACTGGGATGGCCTCAAATGTGGCGCTCACGGTCACCGCCTGCTCTGGCATGATGAAACTGTAAATGCCGCTCTCGTTGTCCAGGGTGGTTTCGATGGAATCGCCACTGGCTGCGTTCACGTTGACGGTGCCCAGGGTGTAGCCTGCGGCGGGTGTTACGGTGAAGGTGACGGTGTCGCCCGCCTGAGCCTTGCCGACAAGCACACCGCCCGTGAGGCTGATGGTACCTGCCTGGGCCGGGGTGACGCTTGTCGTCACGCTATAGCCCGTGGTCGGGGCATTAATCAGATTTAATGTGTACCACTTCGTGCCTGTGCCGATGGCCTCCCCGGCGCTGTAGTAGTACAGGTAACAGAAGTATTTCCAGCCGTCAATCAGGTCGTGGTCAAAGTCAAACTGGAGGCTCGTGCTCTCACCGGCGCCCAGCACGAGGGGTTGCGATTGACTCAGCAGTTCGGTTCCCACGTTAGTGCTCTCGTTGTTGACGCGGTACAGACGCACCGCGAAATCCTCGTTGTAGGTCGTCGTCCCGTTGTTGGTGATATCGGCAATGATGCTGTAGCGGTCGGCGGTAATGATGCGGTTATCCTCTTCGGTGATGTTGAGGATGCGGTAGGACACGTCGAGCGTGGCAGTAGGCATGGTCGCGATGGTGACCCGCTTGGTGTAAAGGACGGGCGTGCCGCTCTCCTTGAGCGAGAACGTGATGGTCTTGGTGCCCGCCGTGGTGGGCGTGAAGCGGTAAACGATGTTCCCGGTCTCACCTTTGCCCAGGTTGGCGAGTCCCATGCCTGTGAACTCACCGTTGACAAACATGTAAACCATGTCGTTGGTCGATGTGCCCGTGTTGGTGAGGTTGAGGTTCATCACCACGGGCTTGCCATGGTTGAGGGTGCCCTCGACACCGCAGCTGTTCACCGTGTAGGCGGTTGTGCTGCCAGCATTGCCATAGCCCCTGATGGAGCAAGAATAGGTATCGTTGATGGTCACCTCGATGTAATTCACGTCTGACCCAATGCAGGGATGCCAGTCATCGGCGCCATAGATGGTGTAGATGGGCAGGATGCGGTAGGTGCCGCTGGTGAGACCAGCCCC
Source organism: uncultured Prevotellaceae bacterium (assembly GCA_900318345.1). Taxonomy (GTDB): domain Bacteria; phylum Bacteroidota; class Bacteroidia; order Bacteroidales; family Muribaculaceae; genus Sodaliphilus. Next base: position 117,275 of record ONKD01000011.1, on the reverse strand, counting down.
GAAGTTCAATGATCGGGCGCTCACGGTGATATAGCCCTCGTTGCCGATTTCGCCGGTAGTACTGCGGTAAAACAGGTTCTCGATCATCTCGCCGTCCCTGAACAGGCCCCAACCCTGGCTGAATCTCGCCGAGACATTGGTGTAATTGACGAATTTTCCCGACACGGTGACCGAGAAATTGGACGATGCCGCACCGCGGGTGGTGACACTGGAGTTGATGACCAGATCGTCGAACGTGAATGCCGCAACACCGCTGGTGCCATCGTCAGGCTCAAGGCCCACCCCGATGCCTTGTCCCAGGACATAGCCATAGGCGCCAGCCGCGCTGCCAATGCCCTCGGCGCTGGGATTGAGCAGGTTGAGCAGGAAATAGCCGTTGCTCTTGCCCGCCCATCCCCAGTTGATGTGGAACATGCCCTGGCCGTCATAGCCGTCACACACGAAGGCATGGCCCGCCGACTGCTTGTTTCCGGCATAGGCAACAGGCCGTCCCGCGGCCAGCTCGGCGTAGATGGTGTCTTCCCATGACTGGGTGCTGAAGTACTTCCTGTACAGGTAATGGCATGAGTTCTTGAAGCCATAGTAGGTGATGAGGCGCCCTGGGATGTTGCGGGTATAGGCACCGGTCCCGGTCGTTCCGAAACTGGACTGCAGCGAAGTGGAACAGTAGAGCATGAGGGTAGATACCGCATCGACGCTCGTGCTTGTAGTGTCGTTAGTGTAATAGGTGTCCTGCATGTTCTGCCAGTTAAAGTCGGTGGGCTGCAGGGCGGGCATATACACCTCGGTGGTCTTGCCGCTGTTAGAGGTGTAGCCAGGGATCGTGGTGATGGGGCGTGGAGGATATTGCCAGTAGGCCATGATTTGTGCCATTGCCGTGGCGACACAGCCCGTATAGGCATGGGCATTCTCGCTACCGTTGATGTGAGGCAGTTTGATGTTGTAAGGTGTTCCTTGTCCCCAACGCACGGGTAGCAACGGGGCGATTGCGGCCCTGGCGGTAGTGCGTTGCTCGGGTTTCGCTCCGGCAGCGATGGCCTCGATTTGTGTGGTATAGCCGTCGAGCCATTCCTGCATGGCTGGGGGCACGTCGGCGGCGTCAAAATGTCCCGAGTCGCTATACCCGAGGATGGCGGGCACACGGTCATCACCAGCCACCACAACAAAGCCCCTGTTGGCCGTGGCGGTGTTATACACATAGTAAGCTGCCTGGCCTGCGGCTGGTGTGACCGAGCCCATTGGCGCCTTGAACGCCAGTTTGGGGCTCTCGGCTTGCCGGGACAGGAAATTGGCGGCAATGATTCTCGCTTGGGATTCACTGACGGGAGCGCCTGTCGCAGCCCATGCTGCAGCAAGGCAAGTGATGAGCGTGAAGAATCTGATTCTATTCATGATAAGGTAATTGATGAGTTGAGGTTAATAATTCAATTTTGGGACAAAGATAATCAATCTTCTTCTAAATCCACGTCAGTTTGATGAAAATATATTCTTGTTTTCAGGGAGTTAACGACAGTAAACCTTGTGGAGAGTGTGTCACAATTGCAATGTCGCTATATATATTATATATCGGCCTACGGCCGAAAAATTTAAACAAATTATTTAACAAATTAAATAAAAATTTTATTTATTATAATTTTAATGCAAAAATTGTTTTAATTTCCCGAAACTTGGCGGCACCTCAGCCATTGAAGTAAACTTCATGGCCTTTGCACAAGTTTTCCCGCCCCTAGGGCAGTTAATATTCCAGAAATGAATTATGACACACCCTCTATAGGCGGGGCGCTGATTTTCATTAAGGGATACCCCTCTAGAAATGAACCAGGGCCTGGGAAAAGCAAATCCCAGGCCCTGGATAAAGAGGTTGAAAGAACAATTATTGATTGTTGAGCAGCATGTCGATGAGTTGTGTCACGTCCTTGATGGTGATGTCGCCATCACGGTTGACGTCGGCTCCATCGGCATTGATGCTGGTATCACTACCCAATAGGTAATCAATCAAGGTGGTCACGTCCTTGATGGTCACCTCGTTGTCGCCGTTAACATCGCCAATGAGAACTTGGGGTTCCTCGGGGAAGACGATGGTGTGGTAATATGAGCTAGTGAGATTTACTTGTGAACCACTGCTGTAGTAGTAAAGATTGACAAAGTATTCCCAGCCGTTGATGACGTTGTCCAAGTCAAATTGGATGGTAGTGGTTGCTCCGGCAGCCAGTGACAAGGGCTTGTTGATGGCCTGTACAGTCGTACCCATGTTGCCATAGATGTGCTTGTACATCTTGATGGAGATGTCCTCATTGTAGGCAGTTGAACCGTTGTTGGTAACGGTGAGCACTACGCTGAACTTATTGTCGTTAATGACATAGTTAGTAGCATTCAGCACCTGAAGAGATCCAGAGAGGTTGGCGGCAGGCATCGCGTTGATGGTGATCGTGCGAGTGGCAATGGGGTCGCTACCGTCATCATTGAACGAGAAGGTAAGGGTATAGGTTCCCGCAGCATCGGGCACAAATCTGAAGGGGATGTCGCCGGTCTCGCCAGGCACTAAGCCCACATAACCAGTGCCAATGAATGTGCCATTAGCGAACATGTACAGCAGCACGTTGTCTGACTGGCCGTTGTTGGTCATGTTGACATTGATGTCAACTGGGCGGGTAGGATGCATGAAGCCGTTGAAGGTGATGTCGTTAACCGTGTAGTTGGTGGTGGCAGCAGTGCCATGACCCTCGAAGTAGCAGTTGTTGTCGTCGATGGTCACCTCGATGTAGTTGTTTTCGGCACCGGCGCAGGGACGCCAACCATCCGGGTTGCTGTACTCAGTGCACATGGGCATGATGCGGTAAGTGCCGCTGGTCAAGCCCGCGCCAAACAACAGTTCAAGGTTGGTGTGGCGGTGGAAGTAGCCGGGCCGGAGGGTGTTGTTGTAGGCACCGTAGAGATTCTCGATCATCTCGCTACCCTGGAAGAGACCCCAGCCAAAGCGCAGGTCAAGCGTATCGGACGTATAGTTGTGGAACTCGCACGAAACATAGGCCTTGAACGGGTCGGTCGAGTAGTCACGTGTGCCAATGTAGCTGTTGAGCAGGACATTCTCGGCTGTTACCTCAAAGATGTGCTGTCCACCCTTGTTGGGCTGGAAGCCCACGACTGCGCCCTGGGAGTAGATGTAGCCATAGGTGCCGCTGGCGCTACCCGTGCCTTGCAGGTCGGGATTGAGCACGTTGAGCAGGAAGTAACCATTGCTCTGTCCGTTCCAGCCCCAGTTGATGTGGAACATGCCGTTGCCGTCATAGCCATCGCAGATGAAGGCGTGGCCACTGTTCTTCTTGCTGCCACTGTAGATGACAGGGCGTCCGGCTGCCAACTCGGCATAGAGCAGGTCGGCCCACCCTTGAGTAGTGTAGCTCTCGCGGCCCTCCATGTGGGCTCTAGCGTCATAGTCAAAGTAGGTGGTAGCCCTGAGGGGCACGCTGGAAGTGATGGCACCCGATGAGGATGGCTTGAAAGTCATCTCAACGGCTTGGGCACAGTACAGGCTTAACCTGGAGGCTGCCAATGCGGCTTGGGAGGTGGTGTCAGTGGTCAAGTAGGTGTCCTGCATGGCACTCCAACTAAAGTCGACGATGGGCAACTCTGGCATGTTAATTTTTAGTGTATCAGTGCTGCTGATTACGCAGGTACTGGTATAGGCGGGAATCGACCGAGTGGGACGAGCAGGCCATTGCCAGTAATACATCACTTGAGCAAATGCCGTGGCGACACAGCCCACATAGGCATGCTTGCCGTTAGGCAGGAAGGGGAATAGGACGTTGAACGGGTTGTTTTGTGACCAGACTGCCGGCACCAGGGGCCTGATGGCCGGTCTGGCCTGGAGCTGTGGGGCAGCTTGAGCGCCCTTGTCCAGTTCCTCGATTTGGTCGGCATAAGCGTCGAGCCATTCCTGCATGGCAAGAGGAACAGCGTTGGCGTCAAAGGTGCCGCGGTCGCTGTAGCCCAGCACGGCAGGAGCGCGGTCATCGCCGGCAACGATGATGAAACCGCTGTTGCTGCGGTCACCGTTAAACACATAGTAGGCCGCCTGACTGCTGGTCGGCGCAGCGCCCATGCGTGGCGCCTTGTGGGCCGTTATCAGTCTAGTCGTTAATGCACCGTGGCTGGCGAGGAAATTTTCGGCGACAGCCTTAGCCTGGCTCTCGGTGATTGGTCCAGCCCACATGCAGTTAGTCACTGCTAAACAAAGAAAAAATAGGAAAGTTTGAAATCGTCTCATAGTGAAAAATGTTTTTAGACGTGAAAGATTTGCTGCAAAGATAATGCATTTTAATGAGAAATGCGGCCAAAAGACCCATGAAAATGAGTTCTAATGGCCGTTCTTGTCAAGTTTTATTACATTAGGGTCGAGCGAGCAGCACCATCACGCGGGCGCGGTGCATGCGCCAGGCTGTGCCATAGATGCTGTCCTCGTCGCCGTAGAGCGACATCAACGTGTAGTTGGCTAGCGCGGCGATGATGGCGCTTTTCAGGTTGTCGGCAATAGTGAGTAGCGGACGATGCTCAAGCCCGATGGCAAGCATGATGTTGCCACTCTCGAGATTGAAATTGATGTTCTGGCCGATGATGTAACCGCTCATGCGGGCCATGAGGTCGTCAAGGCCCTCACGCACGCGGCGGTCAATGATGGGCTCGTTGCTGCTGTTCACGCCCCAAGCGGTGGCGTTGTTGGCGGGGTGCCATTGCCCCTCGGTGTAGATGGCCTGCTGGATCTCGTTCAGGTCGATGCTGATGTCGATGCGGTACTTGGCTCGACGGGTGGTGTGGATGTTCATGGTGATTTAAGTTTTTATTGGTGAATAATTAGCGTAGTGCGCGACGGCGCGACTGGGTGCATATTTTGGTCAATGCGGTCGACGGGGTGATGAAAAACCGTGAGGCTCGGCAGTGTTCCAGTACGTGGTCGATGGCTCGGTTGGTGCTCATGCCCTGATCACGCAGCTCCTTGACGTGCTGGGTGATTTCATACCACATCTGGCGCCTTAGCCGGTTTTTGGCAACAGTAGTGTCGTCGATGGCGCGATAGGTGCGTGCGTTGCTGGCTTTCTTGTCATCGGCGTTGAGCAGGTGACACACGCAACGGTAGGCGCGTTCGTGGTCCACGTGGTAGTGGGGGTGGCCGTTGGCGATGGTAAACTTGACTGCGGCGCGGCGGGCCTGGCTTTCGTCCATCCCCTGCTCGAGCATCGCGTCGAGGGTGGCGTGGTACAGGCTCAGGAACTCCTTGTCCCGTTGCTCACACAGGGCGCGTTTCTTGATTTCTGTCTTCATGTCGTTCATGGTATCAACTTAATAAAATGGTAAAACAATAATTTTGACATTGCAAAATTACAACATTGTTGGTGTTTTGTCAAGTAGTTTAACGATTTTTTGATTTTTGACCATCATTTGGTAGTTGTTCAGCCGTTTCCTGGCCCCACGCTAAGTCGCCAAGTCGCTAAGGTTTATAAGATTGCTCGCGGATGCTCACAAGAAATCCATTTTTTACATATAATTACCATGAATTATTCATTAATTATATGATTAATTCACGATAATTCACGTGAAAACTTTTTTACACACATTACGAGAATTGTAGCTATCCGTTTGGCCTCACGCTAAGTCGCCAAGGCGCTAAGTTTTTAAAAAACTTGCACAACATCAATGGCAAAATTTGGCAAATCATTATTTAGCATCAGGCATTTCAGAGGGCGTTTCGTCGTGCGGTCACCCCCGTTTTTGGCGCTAGGCCGCATGGCTGGCAGGGGCGTCCAATCCACTCATTGCGGTTCGCTGGATAGGCAGAATTTGGGTGTTGGAAGACAAAGTTTTGAATTATTTGTGTAACTTTGCAGCACATTGGTAACTTATTCATTACAACATTAATGCTTATGAAAGGTATTCCTCTTTTCCGTCGCGATAGCAGTCATGACCTGGGTAAGGCTATTTTTACCTTGCTTGTGTTTGTCATGTTGGCACCGATGGCCCATGCCGATAGGTATATCACATTTAATAATGGTGACCTATATGTTTTCCCCGATGACTGCGTCAGCAGTTTTGAGACTAGAAACGGCACCGTGACGGTTGTCGACCTCAATGGCGGGGTCTATAGCTATGCCCAGAGCAGTATTGCGTCAATTGATAACAGCCTTCCCAAGGCCCTGCCTGTGTTCACGTCCTATAAGTTTAACAACAAGTATAACTACCAGGTCGTGACCGATGCGATAGGTGTCATCACCGACGATGAGGTCAATGTTGAGGTGGGTGGCATCGGCAAGTGGCTCACGGCATCCTTTGCACTGTCTGACTCTCTAGCCCGTGCCTATGTCGATGGGGTGGAGCAGGTGAGTACAGTGACCCGTATGCCTTTTGGGAACAGTAAGACCTACCTGGTCGCCTTCCCTGGTGACATGATCCTCACTCGGTCAGTTAATGGGACTTATGGCATGGTGCCCTATGGCAAGCAATATACTGTCAATGTAGATTTCCTGACCGACCACAGCACGACTGTCCCCCGCATCGATATCAACACCGTGGGCGGCGAGGACATCTCGAGCAAGGAGTATTACCTCGATGCTGAGATTATCATTGATGGTGCTGGCGTTTACCCCTCGATGACCGACTCTGTGAAGATCAAGGGCAGGGGTAACACCTCGTGGTCTTCTGATCCCGCCGCTAAGAACCCCTACCGTCTCAAATTTGCCAGCAAGAGAAAACCATTGGGACTGACTAATGGCAAGAATTGGGTGCTGATTGCCAACAAAATGACGGGCTCGATGCTGACCAATGCCATCGGCATGAAGGCAGCAAGCCTCATCGGCACACCTGCCGCCAACCACATCATCCCTGTTGACTTGTACATCAACGGCACCTATAAGGGAAATTATAATTTCACCGAGAAAGTGGGGATTTCTAACAACAGTGTGGAAGTGCTCGACGAGACGGTAGCCGCCATGCTGGAACTGGACCTGTACTATGATGAGCCCGAGGAGCAGAAATTCCGCTCCACGCCTAGCGACATTCCGGTCAACATCAAGCATCCCGAGTTTGGCGAGGACGAGACATTCCTCACGTTGAGCACCATCCAGTCGCGTTTCGACGCCTTTGACCGTGCGGTCACCAATGGGGAGGACCTGTCCGATTATGTGGATATCGACTACATGGCGCGCTACATGATGTTCAGCGAGCTTATCTGCAATAAGGAAATTTACCACCCCAAGAGCCTGTTCCTTTATATCGAGAACATGCTGGATGATACCAGTAAGTTCATTTTCGGGCCGGTTTGGGACCTGGATTGGGCCTGTGGATACATACAAGCCTATCCAGTCAGTTATTTCAATAAGCTGGTCGATTATGATTTCTTTAATACCCCGTACACGGGTGCACAGTATGAGTTCATCAGCAGCATCGGCAAGAATGGCAAGGTCTCGCGCCGCATGTTCCAGCTGTGGATAGATTTCATGGGCGATAAGCTCGATGAGTTGTGCGACTTTTGCGCTGAATACTATGCTTATGCCAAGCCCTCGATCCAAAAGAGCAAAACCGTTTATCCTGACGCCATTAACTATGCCACCCAGTCAACGTGGGCAGCAAGATGGTTGCGCCAGCGTGTCAATCTCATCTATGAGCGCTTAAAAGCCGAGCATTTAATCATTGGAGATGTCGATTTTGATGGCCTTGTGACAATCAATGACGTTACCTCGCTCATTGATTACATGTTGTCAGCAAGGACCGACGAGTTTACTGAGATGCTGGCCGATGTGGATGGCGATGGCGTTGTGGGTATCAATGACTTGACCTCCCTGATAGATGAGTTGTTGGCCCATTAAGCAAGCCATTCATCGTCAGAATTGTGCGTTGGATTTTGTGGTTTTGTAAAAGTTATTTACTTTTGCGCTTTAAGGTTTTAAAAATGAGATGAGAATGAGACGTTACATGATGGTGATGATGGCTGCGCTGTTCACACTCGCGGCTGTGGCACAGCAACGCAATAGGATTTATATCGAGAATTTTGAGATTTATCCCGATTCAAGCCTTGCCGTGCCTGTCATGCTGGCAAATTTGGATTCCACTCGTGGCATCCAGTTTAACATAACACTGCCCAGTGGACTCAGAATATCAGAGTGCGAGTTGACCCCCTATGCCAATGAATATGACATGCACCTGTTTGAGAATAATAATGGCGGCGTGTTGACCATTGGCATGTATCCTTTCTCAAGGGTGTGCTTCCCACCCGACACCATGGCTGTGATGACGATCAATTTTGAAGCCATGGCCGACTTTAAGGGCGGGGAGATTTTCCTGTGGAAATGCCGTGGCTCGACCATGGAGAACACAACGATTTTTATCGGTGACGATACCACGACGGTAACCGTGCCCTCTAGTTCGCTTATCGGCATCCCCATCGATCAGAAAACTGATGATGATTTGTACTTCAACCTGTTGGGGCAACCTATTCCATCGGCCGATAGTGTGCCTGTGGCTGTGCAAGTGAGCACCAGGCCCGATGGTACCATCAGCTCGCGCAAGGTGGCCAAGAGGCGTTGAGGCCTCATTTGCCGTGCATCGGTGTGTCCTGTTTTAAACTTCTTGGAACAATTAACGTCTAATGTGCAAAAATCACTTTAGATAAATTGACGTGTGTGATGAAAAGGCTATTGACAACTGTATTGCTCGTGGTGGCGATGGTGCTGCCGCAGCAGGTGATGGGGCGTGACTACAGCAACGAGACGCTCAACTATGAGATTGTTTATCATTGGGGCATGATTTGGAAGCATGCTGCCGATGCCACCTTGTCCATCCGTAAAACGGGCAACGGCTATAAAGCCCAACTCACAGGCAAGACCCGCTCATGGGCCGACAAGGTCTACCCTGTGCGCGACACCCTCAAGTGTACGCTAAACTCTGAGTTGAAGCCTCTGGTGTATGAGAAGCTTACCCACGAGAAGGATTACTATGCCCGCGACGTGGTCAAGTTTTCCTATAACTACAGCCACACCAATGCCCACTGCACCCGCTACCGCAAGAGTGGCACGACAACAATCGACTTGAGCGCTAAGTCCCAGGCCTACGACATGCTCAGCGTCTTTTACATGCTGCGCAACCTCAACTATGACGAGTTGGCGCGCAACAAAAATTACACGACGGTCATCTTCTCGGGCAAGGAGAAGGAGTACCTGACCATCAACTATAAGGGCGTCGAGAGCATCAAGATGCGTGACGGCAGCAAGCGCCAAGCCCATTGCATCACCTTCCGTTTCACCCAGAAGGGCGGTAAGAAATCCAGTGACAATATCAGCGTGTGGATGGCCACCGACGACAGCCGCATCCCCTTGCTGCTGGTCGGCAAGCTCCCCGTTGGCGAGGTCAAGTGCTACTACACCGCCAAGTAACACGGTACATACAGCGTCAAACCCAGTCTTGTCCCCTCGTGGCAAGGCTGGGTTTTTGCTGTGTCATAATTCAACGTCGCAATGATTAACCGTGCTACGCACGGGAAATTAATACAAATTTGTTAAAAATTGATATATATTTCGGTGATTGGTAAAGAAGCGGTTATAGTCACATAAAGCAGGTAAATGCCGCGACTATAACCGCAAAAGAAAAAATTGTTTACTGTAGTGAAGAGAAGATGGCTATGTCGGTCTTGTCAATCTTTCTTCTTGGCGTTGAGGTGGTAGGTGAACGAGATGCCGATGTAGTGGTGCAGCGTGTCCTGCCATTCGTTGGTTTGCTGATAGGCGGTCTGGCTGCTCCAGCGCCAGTCATCCTGGTTGAGGATGTCATCGGCAAAGAGCCTGATGCTGCCCTTGTTCTTGAGGATTTTCCAAGTAATTGAAGCGTCCCAGAGTAGGCGGTTGCGGTTCATGCCACTGGAGGCATAGCCGCGTCGCATGGCCTCGGTAAGGGATGTTTCAAACACAAAGTTGCGGTAGTTGGCCTCAAACTCCATGCCGAAATTGTTGTTCCACAGTGTGGTGTTCTGGATTGGCGACTGCGAGAAACGCAACTGGTCGGCATTGAGTTCGGCAAAGACCGAGGCCTTGATCCAGTTGTGGTCAAACGACACGGTCAGTTTATCCTTGGGGTGAACGCTTGTCTGGCGGTTCAGGATACGCTCCTCGTGGGTGGGCTGCATGGTCAGGTAACCGTAGTAGCGTCCCCCCGTAACTTTAAGGTCGTTCTGCAGGCGGAAGTAGTTGCCCAAGCCGTGGTCGTAGTTGAGGTTCACTTCCCAGGTGCGACTGCCGGGCACCGACTCGGGGCGGCTGGTATAGACGTTGGTTGCCGGGTCATAACTGAGCGCCGTGATGTTGCTGTGGTCTGATGTGCTGTACTTGGCATTGAAGCCGATGGACAGTTGGCGGCTGGGAACCACGGCCTTATAGGCAAACTGAAATTCGTTGGTGTGGCTGTCCTTCAGGCCAGGATTACCCTCGATAATGAACAGCGGGTCGCTCAAGTCACGGTAGCCGATGGTCTGGAGCAGTTCGGGTTGCACGGTCTTGTAACTGTAATTCAACTCCAAGTTCATGCCGCTGTTCATTTTCCATGAGAATTTGAAAGATGGCTCAATCTTGAAACTGTTCCTGACGGCTGTCGTGTCAAGCATGGCCCGACGGTAGTCCTGATGCTCACGACTCCAGTTCAAGGCCGCACCAGGCAACAACTGCACATGACCGATGTTGATTGTGGAACCGGCGGTGACAGTGTGCCCCGTGCTGTGGTAGCGGTTGTTGAACGAGTTGGCGGCATCGGCCATGCCGTCGGTGGTGAATTCACGGTCTGTCCGATTGTTGTTATAGTCCAATCGGTAGTCCATAGTGAGCATCCACTGCTTGGTGAGCCAGTGCTGATAGGTCATGCTGCCGTTTAATGCGAACTTGGATGAAGGCTCAATGGCATACTGGCTGAGCGCCGATGAGAAGTCGCTTTGATAGTCGGTGATGGCGCGGTCGGTCCACTGCTTGCTCTTGCTGTCGGTATAGTTCAGCCCTCCAGCGATTTTGAGGGAGCCATTCTTGAAAAGGTGTGTCCAATTACCAGTAGTCTCGAACTGGGTCTCGTGTCCGCGGTTGAGCGTATTGACGTGTTGATTGATGGTGGGGGTGTAGCCGTTGCCTGAATTGACCGACTGCTCGGTCTCGCGTCGGTTGATGGAGCGGTTGTTATTATACTCGATTTGAGCCCACAGGAAAATATTGTTGGTTGTGTCGGGTCGCCATCTCATCATGCCCAGGATCGTCGGCATCAACTCATGGCTGCGGTCAAAGCCCGTTGTCTTGTTATAACTTTGCGCTTCACCAGGGAAATAGTTCTCGGTCTCGATGCCCGAATTTTTCCATCGGTCGTCATGCGCCAGTCCTCCACTGATGCTGTAGTAACTCTTTAGCGTCTTATTACCCTGCTCGCGGCTCCAGTTATGCTGATATCCGCCCGAAATGCCTTGCTCTTGGCCATAGCCGTTACCCGAACTTAATATAGATTGGTTTTGGTAGCGTCGATGTCGTTTGGCGACATTATTGGCGTCACCGAATACCATGACCGGGTCATTCTTGGAGAGACGGTTCATCTGGACTTCGGCCTCATAGTGGTCGCGTGTCCTGTAGCCTGCAGTGGCGTCGCCATACCATCGGTCTAGAAATCCCGGCTTGATGGTCAGGTCCAGCACCATGTCCTCACTGCCGTCGTCATTGCCGGTATGCTCCTTGAGTTCCGACGCCTTGTTGTAGGCCTTGATGTTCTGCACGGCTTCGGCAGGCAGTTGGCTCACCAGGTCATTGCCGCCAAAGAGGCTCTCACCGTCCATTGTCAGGCGGATGGGCTTGCCGTTCCACCACAGTTTGCCATTGGCATCCGTCTCAACACCAGGCAGTTGCTTGATAAGTTCGTCAAGTCGGGCACCCTCTTGCAGTCTGAATGCCGACGGGTTGAACACGATGGTGTCGCCGTGCATCGTGAACCTTTTTGCATGGCCCGTGACCTCGACCATCTGCAACATCTGTGAGGACATCTTTAGCTCAATGGCGCCGATGTCGAGCGTGTCGCTGCGGCTGTCGGACAGCGCCATGACGTTTTTCTTCTTGTTGTAATAGCCCAGCATGGACACCGTCAACTCTACACGTCCATCGGTATAGAACGAAAACCTGCCAAGCGAGTCGGCAATCACGGTGCTGCCCGAATAGCTGGTTTCATTGATTTGCTTCATGTACTGTACCGTTGCCCCGGGCAAGGTTTCCCGGGTGTCGGTGTCGATGATACGACCGGTGATGATATCTGCATGAACAAATAAAGTGCTGAAAATTAGTAAAATGATTAATACAGAGTGTTTCATAACAGGGTGTAGTGATGGCTGTTTCATGTAATTATCCACATGAAACAATGGGTTAAATGTTGATATGATTAATGGCGGTTAGTTCTTGATTTTGCTATGGAGGAGATCGACCATGCTCTCGAGGAAGAGGAGTTCGTTTTCCTTGAGTTTTTTCTTATCCTTAAGTTGACGATAAACCGATTCAAGCTGTTTTGCTGCGATTTTCAGGTCCATCTGGTCCAGGCCCTCGGTGTCCTTGCACAACTCGTAGAGTTTGGAAAGGTAGATGTAGCGTGAGTCGCTACCGTCGTGCTGTATCTTGTCCAGGTAAAACAGTAGTTTCTTCATCCAGTCCTTGGTGTCGGGCTTGCTGGGCGTGAGTGACTTATCCTTATTGGGAACTCTCAGGAAAAGGTCGGATAGCTCGTTGTCATCGGACTTGCCAGGTATCATAGTGATAACCATGTTGGGCCCAATAGGAAGGGTCTGGGTCTTATAACCCACATAGGAAACCTTGATTTGCTTCACATAGTTTGGAAGATTCAGCGAGAACTCACCATTTTTTTCAGTGGTTGTGCCAGATTCTCTGCCAACAGGCAATACCAAAGCACCACTTAGCGGTTCGCCATTCTCATCGGTGACTTTTCCCCTCACAACTGAAGCTTCATCAAGAATATTTTCTTTCGCAGCCTGGGCCTTTTCTTTTGCGGCCTGAGCTTTTTCTTTCGCGGCCAAGGCTTTTTCCTTAGCGGCTAAAGCTTTCTCTATTGCGGCTTGATACTTTTCCTCAGCGCCGGCCTGCATTTGTTCAACAAACTTGTCGTAACTGTCAGAATCCAAACTGAAATTAAACGGTTCGAGTTTTGAATCTAAACTTAAACTAAACGGTATGAGTTTTGAACCATTGCCCGTGGCCTTGGCCTTGATGGGACCGAAGGTGGTGATGATGCGCCCCTTGAGGCTATCACCCTCGGAATCGTTCCACTCCAGGGTGTAGGTGTGGCGATAATCGGTATTCTCCGAGAGGTAAAACCCCACCGTGTAGCAGTTGTCGGCCTCGGTGCCTACGAGGATGCTGTTATCGTGACTGTAATAGAGGTTGATGCCCGAGTAGGTCCTGTCCTTATTGTCTGAGTTAAACCATAGCGTGTACAGATAGGGGACTTCTCCTTCTCGAGAGTCGGCGTTGATTTGTTGATAGACTGATACGGCTTGGTCGATCAGGTAAGCGTCGCGGCTGCCCAGTTTGAACTTGACGACACGCAGTTCACCGTCCTTTTGGCCGGTCTCGGGATCAGTATTTGTACTGTAGGTGAGTCCAATATTGCTGATTTTAGCCTTTTGGGTGATATTCTCGAGCGCCTCTTTGACCCTGTTCTCATACACGTTGGCACTTGCCACTACGGGCATGAGCAGGGCGATAAGCGTCGCAATGATGATATGGCTGGTTGTTTTCATAATGCGGGAATATTGCTAGTGGGTTGGTTGTTCAATTCATTTTCTAACTCTTGCTCAAGGTCGATGAGCACGATGCTGCCGTCCTCGTTCATCACGGTCTTGTAGCCATTGGCTTCCAGGTCGATGATGAAGGCGCGACGACGCAGGTCGGCCAGTTCACGTTGCAAGCGCTCGTTCTCGCGGGCGAGTTTGGCGTTCTCGGCTTGCAGTCGGCGGACGTTGCTTTTGCGCTTGTGGCTGGTTTTAACTGCCGCGGTTTGAGACGCAAGATTTTGCGTCTCTACAGGTTGCTCGGGTGTCGTTTGTAAAGACGCAAAATTTTGCGTCTCCCCGATGGGCGTTGCTTGTTCTTGCATCTCCCCGATAGGCGTGGCTTTTTCTTGCGTCTCTTCTTGAGCAACCTCGGCAACAACTGGCTGGGTTGTTGATGCCGGGTTGTGCAGCACAACGGTTGCCACGATGACAGCGGTGATGGCAGCTGCAGCGGCAATGCCCCACCAACGGCGACCCATCAGCCGCATGAACGGCTGCTCCTGCGCTTGCGGTGTAATCAGCTCGCCTTCCATCCCTCGGTCGAAATAACCAAACATCTGGCGGTAGTCCTCCCACTCCTCAGGCACCTCGTGGCTGCGGAAGTAGTCGCCCAGCGCGGCCTCCTCCTCGAGTGTGGTGAGGCCGTTCATGAACTTGTCGAGCAAGTCCTGGATGTGTTGCTGTGTATACCGTTTCATCGTTTTTCTCGTTCTCGTTGTTGACGTATCTCTTCTAGCAGTTGCCGCCGCGCTCGACCCAGCAGGGTGCTCACGCTCGTTTCCTTGATGCCCAATAATGAGGCAATCTGGCTGTTGCTGTAGTGCTCCACCTGCCGCATGTGCAGCACGGCGTGTTGGGTGGGCGGCAAATCCCTGATGCGCTGCTGGAGCCACTGTTCCTCCTCGCGTTGAACCATGATGTCGAGGGGCGAGGGCGTGGTTTGGATAGCGCTGTGCCGCTCATCGATGGGCTGCGGTTGCTGGCGGCGCAGGTGGTTCAGGGTCAGGTGGCGTGCAATCGTCGTGGCATAGCCGTCGGGATTGAATAGCCGTGGGTCGTCGCGCATTTGCCACAGCCTGATCATCGTCTCCTGGGCGATGTCCTGGGCGGTGTCGGCATCGGCACCCGCCCCTGCGGATGCTTTCAAGGCTACAGCCCTTAGCCGTGATGCTTGTTGTTCAAATGCGCTAGTATTCATCAATTGTTATCAACGTGTTGACATCTATATAACACATGACACCATGGTTTTCAAACAGCAAAAATAAATAAATATTATTGATGGGCAAAATTTCCAATAATTGTTCCATTTTTCATCAATAGTGTGACAATTTGGTATAGATATTTTTCGCGGTGGGAAAAAAGCTATAACTTTGTGCCGTAAAACATACCTAAGGGATATCGATATAACAATGCGGAACATCGTCTTTATAGCACTCTGTGCGATTGCAATGGCCTCATCGGCCCAGGTGGTGACGCTCGACTCGTGCCGCCACATGGCATTGCGCAACAACAAGGAGATACAACAGGCTTCGATGGGTATTGAAAAGGCTGCCTACCAGCGCAAAGAGGCCGCTGCGGCCTATCTGCCCCAGTTTGACCTCACGGCCGGGTACATCTACAATTCCCGCAAGGTGTCGCTCATCAAGGAAGACCAATTGCTGCCCACCAAGTCGTTCAACCCCCAAACGGGCCAATATGATTACAACCTGCTGATTGACCCCACAACGGGCTATCCCGTCCAGGTCAATGGCCAGTATGTGCCCACCACGGTGGCCTTGCTGCCCAAGAGCGGAATGACTTATAACATCCACAACTTGATGGGTGGTGCCCTGACGGTGACCCAGCCTATCTATATGGGCGGCAAGATCACCGCGATGAACCAGATCACCGAGCTGGCCCAGCAACTGGCTCAGGAGATGCTAGACGGTAAGGTCGAGGACGTCATCTATAACGTGGATGCCACCTATTGGCAAGTCATCTCGTTGTGCGCCAAGCAGAAACTCGCCCGCAGTTACGTCGGCCTGGTGGAGAAACTCGACAATGACGTCAAGGCGATGGTCAACGAGGGTGTCGCTACCCTGGCTAACCAGTTGGCGGTTGACGTGAAACTCAACGAGGCCAACGTGGACCTGACCAAGGTGGAGAACGGCGTGACGCTGTCGCGCATGCTGCTGGCCCAGCTGTGCGGATTGCCCGTCAACACCATGATGACGCTGGCCGATGAGGGTCACGATGAACTGAACATCAGCCTGGCCCCATCTACCTATAACCTGGATGAGGTCTATAACAAGCGCCATGACGTGCGCTCGCTGGAACTGGCCACCAAGATCTATGACCAGCAGGTCAAGGTCGCCCGCAGCGAGATGATGCCCAAGCTGGCCGCTGTTGCCGCTGTGCATGCCACCAATCCCAACAGCTATGACGGCTTTGAGAACCGCTTTGGGGCCGCCTTCAGCGTGGGCGCTACCCTGAGGATGCCTTTGTGGCACTGGGGCGGGTTGAGCAACAAGGTGAAGGCTGCTCAGGTCGAGGCCAATGTCAAGCGTCTAGAGCTCGATGATGCCAAGGAGAAGATCGCCTTGCAGATCAGCCAAGCCGCTTTCCGCTATCAAGAGGCGTTCAAGACCTATGAGGCCACTAAGGCCAATCTGGCCCAAGCCAATGAGAACCTGCGCATCGCCGATTTGGCCTTCAAGGAGGGCATGGGCACCGTCGATGACGTGCTCACCGCCCAGACCGCTTGGCTCAAGGCCAACAGCGAGAAAATCGATGCTGAAATCGATGTGCAACTCACCCACGAGTTCCTCGACAAGGTCATGGGTACGATGAGGTACTAGGTTAGAGGTTAGAGAGATGACAACTCTATCCATAGTAAATAAGGAAAGTAAAACAAAAGACTAAATAATATGGAAAAAGACGAACAGAGAACAGTGGTCCGCAAGAAGGACAAGGCGCTGCTGGCAGCATTGGCCCTCTTTGCGCTGGTGATGGCCTGCATCGCCATCGTGGGCATCCTGCTCATCCATCCTGCCGACACGACCATCCAGGGTCAGGCCGATTGTGACGCGGTGCGCGTGAGCGGCAAATTGCCAGGGCGTATCGTGCGCTTCTATGTCCATGAGGGTGACTCGGTCCACAAGGGCGACAAGCTGGTGAGCATCTATTCCAGCACTGTCGATGCCAAGTATTACCAGGCCAAGCAGATGCAAGAGGCTGCCGCTTCCCAGAACCAGAAGGCTGAGCGTGGCACTCGCGAGGAAATCAAGCAGGGTGCCTATAACATGTGGCAACAGGCTATCGCGGCGCAAACCATCGCCGAGAAAACCTATCAGCGCGTCGAGAACCTCTTCAAGCAGGGTGTAGCCACCCAGCAGAAGCGTGACGAGGCCAAGGCCGCCTATGATGCCGCCACTGCCCAGGTTAAAGCCGCCAAGGCCCAGTATGACATGGCCGTGAAGGGTGCCCAACAGGAGGACAAGAACGCTTCCCGTAGCATGGCTAACGCCGCGCGCGGTACTGTGATGGAAGTTGAGAGCCTGCTCGAGGATCAAGTGCTCGTCGCTCCCTGTGACGGTGAGGTGGGCGAGATTTATCTCCAGGAAGGTGAACTCGTCGGCATGGGTACGCCTATCATGTCGATCGCTAAACTTGACGACATGTGGGTGAGCTTCAGCGTGCGCGAAGAGTTGCTCAACGACCTGCCCATGGGCAAAGAAGTAAATGTACACATTCCCGCCCTGAACAACAAGCAGACCAAAATGATGGTCTATTACATCCACGACATGGGCAGTTATGCTGTGTGGCAAGCCGCTAAGGCTCAAGGTCAATACGACAGCAAGACCTTTGAGGTCAAGATGCGTCCCGTGAGCAAGGTGCCCAACCTGCGTCCTGGCATGTCGGTCATTCTGGATAAGTAGGTTAGAGGTTAAAGGTTAAAGGTTATCTAGAGAATCTAGAGGGTTAAATAATAGACAACTGATGATAATGAAATATATAGGACGTTCTTTCAAGCGCGGGTGTGTGCAGCTCGTGCGGCGACCCATGTATTTCCTGCTCATCGTCATTATGCCCATCCTGTGTTGCTGGTTCCTCATGGACCTTGTCAAGGGCGGTTCGGTGCAGCGTGTGCCGGTCGGTATTGTTGATTTGGACAACAGTAGCATGTCACGCCAAGTCTCGCGCACCCTGAACGGACTGCAGCAGGTGAATATCTGCCATCGATACACTAGCTTTGCCGAGGCCCGTGATGCCGTGCAACGCGGCGAGGTGCTGGGTTTCTTCCTCATCCCCGAGGATGTGGAAGAGCACGCCCTGGGTGGGCGGCAACCCGTGGTGAGCTACTACGTGAACTATGCCTACTATGCACCCGCATCGATGCAGTACAAGGGTTTCAAGACCATGTCATTGCTCGCCAATGGTGCCATCGTCCAGACGGCCCTGCGCACCGTGGGACTGCCCAACGAGGCCATATCCTCCACACTGCAGCCCTATCAGACTCACGTCCATGCGCTCAACAACCCGTTCACCAATTATAACTTCTACCTCAACTCGACATTTGTTCCCTGTTTCTTCTCACTGTTCATCCTGCTGGTGACAGCGTTCTCGTTAGGCTTGGAGTTGAAGTCGGGTTTGAGCCGCCAGTGGCTCAAGACTGCTGGCGACAGCATGTTCCTTGCCTTGGTGGGTAAATTGGTGCCCCAGACGGTGCTTTTCACCGCCGTGGGATGGTTCATCCAGTGGATCATGTTCCGCTGTTATGACTTCCCGCTCAACTGCAACCCCTGGAACATGTTGACCGCGATGTTCCTGCTCGTGGTGGCTAACCAGAGTTTTGCGGTGCTGATGTACTGCTTTGTGCCCAACTTCCGCTACGGCACCATGCTGTGCACCCTGCTGGGGATGGTGTCATTCTCGTTCTCGGGCTTCTCGCTGCCCCAGGAATCGATGTACTCGTGGGTAACTGCACTGGGTTTTGTCATGCCCATCAAGTACTACTTCCTCATTATGGTTGACCAGGCGTTGAATGGCATCGACCTGTATTATTCACGTTTCTACTATGCGGCACTCATTGGGTTCACCATCCTGCCCATGCTCCTGTCGTGGCACTTGAAGAAGGAGTGCCTGAATCCCGTGTATGTGCCTTGATGATATGATATGACCGAGAAAGTGAAACATAGCAGACTGTTCCTTTGGTTCGTCCAAGTGCTGCGGGTGTGCGGGCGCGAGCTGTTGCTCGTTTTCCGCGACGAGGGTGTGGTCATCTTTTTCCTGTTGCTCAACGCCGTTTATCCAGTTTTATATTCATTTATCTATAATCCCGAGGTTGTGCGTGACGAGATGGTCGTCGTTGTTGATGATAACCGCACTCAACTCAGCCGCGACTTCATTCGTCGCATGGATGCTACCCAGGAGGTCGCTATCGTGGGCTATGCCGCCAACATGCAAGAGGCCCAGGAGGCTATGCACCTCAAGAAATGCTATGGCATCCTGCATGTGCCCCGAGACTTCGCGCAAAGCATCGGCCGCGGACAGCAGGCCCACGTGTCGCTCTATTGCGATATGAGTGTGATGATGCGCTACAAGGCCATGTTCACCGCCCTGACCAATGTCACCCAGGCCATGGGCAACGAGCAGCTCGCCTATAAGGTCGAGCCGGTGGTGGGCATGAGCGGAAGCATTATCGAGAGCCGCCAAGTCGCAGTGGGTAATCCGGCGATGGGTATCGCCAGCGCTGTGCTACTATTTATCCTGCCGCTGGTGCTGCAGCAGAGCATGATTCTGGGTATCGCCATGCTGCATGGTGGCAGCATCGAGCGCCGACGTCGCAACGGCGGCCGTGACCCCATGGCGATTGAGGCCGGTCCTGCGGCTACGGTTATCGGCAAGATGATGTGTCACCAGATTGTCTATGTCCTGCCCGTGATCTATGTGCTCTACTATGTGCCGTTGATGTTCGGTTTCCCGCAGTATGGCGACTTTTTCCACGTCATCTGCCTGGCTGTGCCGTTCATCATTGCCGTCTCGCTGATGGGACAGACGTTGCAGGCCTTTGTCAACGAGCGTGAGAGCGTTTTCCTGTTGTTTGTCTTCTCGTCGGTAGTGTTTGTCTTCCTCACCGGTGCCTCATGGCCCCGCTACCTGATGTCACGACTGTGGCGTGTAGTGGGCGACTGCGTGCCCGGCGTGTGGATGTCTAACGGCTTTGTGCGCATGCAGGCCGATAGCGCCTTGCTCCCTCAAGTTGCCCACGAGTACTGGATGCTGTGGCTGCAAGTGCCTGTATTCTTCATTCTGGCCTATATGGTGGAGCGCTTCGTTAACCGCCGCCGTTACCGCTCATGGATTGCCGCCAGCGAGGACAATCCCCGCATCCTCACCCGCATCGACCTCGCCAAGAACGGGGTTGGATAAGTTAGGAGTTAGGAGTTATAAGTTAGAAATTAGGAGTTTACTGGCTAGATATCTCTGTTAATTCTGTTTTTCCCGTTCAATTGTTGTGAAAATAGATTTGACATTAACCGAATCATCCCTGTTTTCCAATGGGGTAGTGGGTTGGCGCCTCGAGGAGGATGCGTCCCAGTTGCTAGCGCTGTGCCGTGAGGCGGGCATCTCGTGTGATGACCTGCTGGGTGAGCCAGTCAAGAGGCAGCGCGAGCGCGCGGCCGAGCGCTTGCTGCTTTGCCATGTCATGGGCCAGCCCGTGACATTGACCCACACCGAGCAGGGCGCGCCAGTCGTCGAGGGCAGCGATGTGAACATCAGCATCTCCCACACGCCACGCCTTGTCGTGCTGGCCATTGACCCCAAGGTCATCATCGGCGTGGATGCAGAGCAGGCCGACCGTGCACAGGTGCTGAGGGTGAGAGACAAATTCCTGAATACCACCGAAAAACAATTTATCCACCCCGATGATCTCGCGGCCCATGTCATCGCCTGGACCGCCAAGGAGGCCATCATCAAGGCCGAGCGTAATAGTGCCCTCGACTGGACCAATGGCATCATGCTGGACCCCTTTTCTCTTGATGGCTTTGAACAAGGGACCATCACTCTCACGGCACGTTGTGCCGCTGCCCGTTATGGCTTGGCAACCCGCCTCGTCGAGGGGCACTACATCACGCTTGCATCCCTCACTGGCCAGCCAGGGCAATAAACCAGCCCATTTGTCGTTATAAGGTTATAAACTAGATGTGTGCTTCGGGTGGGGTAATCCATTGGACACATTTTAAACTGTATTTGCGACAATGATGAAAGAAATGAAATATCTCAGCCGCCAGGTCATGTGCTTGGCTTTGCTGGTGTGCTGTGTGTTCACCGCAAGCGCGTTGGACAAGAGCTTCTATGCCGAGAGCAGCAAACTGGCCACTGGCAAATGGGTGAAAATTTCAGTGACCGAGAGTGGTATCTACCAGATCACGGCAGAGGACATCCGCGCCTGGGGGCTGGGTAGCGACTTGACCCAGATTCATGTGTTCGGCTATGGCGGATCCCCGTTGAGTGGGGTGATGAATGCCGACTACGCCGACGACCTGCCGCAGATGCCCATCGTGCGCACGACCGACCGCATCCTGTTCTATGGACAAGGACCAGTGACATGGAAGTATGTCAACGACAAGCTCCCCTATGTGCAGGTTCAGCACCCTTATGCCCTCTCGGGTACCTATTTTGTCACCAATGATGACCAGTATAGCGATATTGACATTGAAGAGGCCAGGAATGAGCCTTTTGGCGATTTGGTAACTACCTTCACCGGGCGTCTTTACCATGAGCAGGACATCATCAATCCGGGCGAGACGGGCAAGGTCTTCCTGGGCGAGAGTTTCGTTTCTAACAAGACACAGACTTTTAAATTCAGCCTCGATGGACTCGTTGACGGTAGCAAGGTCAACGTTTACACTGTCTTTAGCGCCAAGTTAACCGGCGCGGGCTGTACGATCGCCCATTCCTATAATGGCAATGCGCTCACTCAAACCTATTCCGACCTGATTTCGCCTGTCGAAGACCTCACACATGAGCATTACCGCAATAGCCTCTCTAATAAGGAACTCACGCTCGAGGGTACTCATGACCTGAATTACACACTTGGTTTTTCCTGCCCTGGAACAGTGTTGCTGGCCAGGCTGGACTATATCACGGTCAATTATGAGCGTCAGCTGGCCTTGAGCAACGGCAGCCTCACCTTTGGCTACGATAAGGCCCGTAAAAACTTAAGCTACCGCATCTCAGGCTGCGGCAGTGCTACCCGTGTGTGGGACGTCACAGCGCCCTATCACCCCGTGCAGCTCAATGCCGTGACTGGCGACGGTACTGTCACGTTCTGTCCTCAAACCGAAGGCCGGCGTGAGTTTGTGGCGTTTGATGAGTCCAAGTCTGAACACTTCCCCCATCCCGTGAGCTTGGGCGAGGTTCCCAATCAGGATATCCACAGCATGCAAACCCCTGACATGATCATCCTGGCTCCAAGCGCTTATCTTGACCAGGCTAACCGTGTCGCCGCCCTGCATGAGCGGGTCGATCACTTCAGGGTTCTGGTGCTCGATCACGAGAAGGTGTTCAATGAGTTCTCAAGCGGAACGCGCGACGCGATGGCCTATCGCCGCCTGTGCAAGATGTTCTATGACCGCAGTACCAGCAGCGATGACGGCCACAAATTGGGCTACCTCTTGCTGTTTGGCTGTGGCAGTTATGACAACAAACTTATCGGCACCAACGCCGATGCGCTGGGCTATCCCAGCCTGTTGACCTGGCAGACCGAATCCAGCCAGGGCGAGACCAGCTCCTTCACGACCGATGCCTACTATGGCGTCCTGGACGATAACACCAGTCTGTCAAGCAATGACATCATGCGCATCGCGGTGGGACGAATGCCCGTCAAGAGCGTCAATGAAGCGCGCACAGCGGTCAACAAACTCATCAAGTATGTGACAACGCCCGCCTATGGATCATGGAAAAACCAGGTCCTCGTTGTGGCCGATGACGAGAACGCTGCTGTCCACATGAAGGATTCCGATCATTTTATCGGGTCGGCACGCGGCAATGGCGGTGATGACATGGTATTCAACCGCGTCTATATCGATGCCTTTGATTTCGTCAGCCAGGGTGGCGCCCGCAACTATCCCGACGCGAGAGCCAAGATGTTCACGACCCTCAAGGAGGGCGCCCTGTGGTGGAATTATGTGGGACATGCGAGCACTCAGAACTGGACGGCCGAGGGCTTGATGATGCGTTCTGACGTGGAGACCCAACTCTATTATAAGCACCTACCCGTGCTGTATGCCGCCACTTGCGAGTTCAGCAGGTTTGACTGCTCGATCCTCTCCAGCGGCATGCACATGTTCCTGAATGCCAATGGTGGTGCTATTGCCCTCATCTGCCCTGCGCGTTTGGCCGGCATTGGCGACAATGGCCGATTAACCACCAAGATAGGTGTGTATGCTTTCTCTAAGGATGAAAGTGGACGTCCACGCCGCATCGGCGATATTTACCGCCTCGCGTTAAACGAGGCGCGTTGCGACAACAACCGCCGCTTCTTTGTCTTCGGTGACCCTGCCATGAGGCTGGCCTACGCCCCCTATACAGCACATGTGGAGACCATCAACGGCCAACCCGTTGATCCCGATAACAAGCCCGTGTTCAAGGCGCGCGAGACGGTGGAGTTCAGCGGCAAGATTTTGGGCCTGGATGGGAATCCCGTTGAGAACTTCGATGGTAACATCGTCTCGACGCTGTTTGGCCCCATGCAGTCGGTAACGACCCATGGTTATTATAGTGATAAAGATCATCCCGAAGATGGCGTTCAGTGGACCTATGAAGACCGGGCTAACCGCCTGGCGATTAATGTTGATACGGTTAAAAATGGACGGTTCACCGTGCGTGTCATCATCCCCAGTGAGGTCAACAACGAGTATGACGACTACAGCCCGTCGCTCATCAACCTGTATGCCTATGACTCGCGCGATACCCTCGAGGCCAAGGGCTATAACAGCGACTTCTTTATCTACGGTTATGAGGATGAAGAGGTGACCGACACCATTGGCCCCGATATCATTCGCTTCACGTTAAATGACGACAGCTTTGTTAATGGCGGCGATATCAACGAGTCGCCCTTGATGCTGGCCACAGTTGTCGACGAGAGCGGTGTCAACTTCTCGACGGCGGGCATTGGCCACAGCATGACCTTGACACTCGACGGGATTAACACCTACAACGACGTCGCCAGTTACTATACCCCCATGTATGCCGAGAGCGGCACCATGGGCAGTATCTCCTATCAGCTGAGCGACTTGACACCCGGCCCTCACACCCTGAGACTGCGCGTCTGGGACGTTTATAGCAACGTGAGCGAGAAGACCATCTCGTTCAATGTCGTGAACGGCCTTGCGCCCGAGATTGCCGACGTCTTCAGCACATCCAATCCGGCCAGTGTCGAAACATCCTTCTATGTGAAGCACAACAGGCCCGATGCCATCGTGAGTGTTACCATCGAGGTGTATGACCTCATGGGCCGATTGGTTTGGAAATCAACGCAGTCGGGACGTAGCGACATGTACAGCTCCACACCCATCACTTGGGACTTGACCGATAGGGGAGGGCGCCGTGTGCCGCGTGGCATCTACGTTTATCGCGCCACCATCTCGACCGATGGTGTCAAGGAGGCGACCAAGGCTAAGAAACTCGCTGTCGGTAGCGAGTAACCGAGGAGGCAGAAAAACCAAATCATAGAGGGTGTGTCATAATTCGCTCGAGAAATTTAAACAAATTATTTAAAAAATTAATATAAAAATTTTAATTGTTTTAATTTTAATACAAAATTTGTTTTAATTTCTCGGCCGTAGGGCGGTTAATATTCCAGCAAATGAATTATGACACACCCTCTTTTTTTACTATCAGTGTCCGTGAAAAATTTTTTGATTGTATTGGGGTGTCCGTGGAAAAGGCGTAAAATGCAGGCCGAAGGTCTGAACAAGGCCGTCGGCCTTGTGCGGGTCGTCGTCCTGCTCTCCCGTTATGGTAAGCTCCCTACGCCAAAAAGTTCCTCATTATACCTTTGCTCAAGGGGCTACAACTTATATCGATTATATCGTTTTTTTTTATCGGACATAATAGTTTCTTTACTCATAGCTTTGCTATGTTTTTGCAGTGTGGCGTCAAGAATTTGGTGGGATGGATAAGGCTTTAAGGCATAACATTTGTTAAAAAACTCTCCGATTTTCAATAAAATAGAGCTCAATGTGCTCATCATTGGAAAAATTGAGGTAAATTTGTCGGTTAATTGCATCCTAACACGATGATTATGGCCAAAAACAACGAGAACCGAACAATCCTGCCCGAGCCGACCATTAGGCGTTTGCCCTGGTATCTTTCATATTTGCGTATGCTTGATAGCCAGCATGTTAGTTATGTGTCTTCAACCCAGATTTCCAAGGAGTTGAATGTTCAGTCGTCTCAAATTGCCAAGGACCTCTCGTTTCTCAACATTCGTGGCAAGACGCGCATCGGCTATGAGGTGAGTAGCCTCGTCTCTGAGCTGGAAGACTTCCTGGGTTTCAACCAGCAGCACAATGCTGTTGTCATCGGAACTGGTAGCTTGGGAACAGCCCTCATGCAGGATCATGGCCTTGAGCATTATGGCCTGAACATAGTGGCCGGCTTTGACGTGAGGGGTGACGTAATCGGTAAGCGATTGGGCGGTGTCCCCGTTTACAACATCAGTGAATTGCCCGCATGGCAGCGCGAGCATGGCGTCTCGATCGCCATCCTCACCGTGCCCGTCGATCGTGCCCAAGAGACGGCCGAACTGGCTATTGCCAGCGGCATGACCGCGTTGTGGAATTTCACCCCCTACCGCATCAAGACCCCTCCAGGTGTCGCCATTGCCAACACGTCGATCTATGCCCACTTGGCCATCATCTACAACAGGATGCAAGACCACGACTAAAGAACGTAACTACTGGATAATTGACAAGAGCATGAAAGTAATCGGTTTTACAGGTAATTATGGCGCTGAGGAGCAAACTCCCCAGTGCTATCTCATGGCCGATTCCTCGATACTCTATACCGGCCGGTCATTCTTTTTGCCCGACTTTGCTGAGCGATTTGTCGCCACCCCGTCGATTGTGGTTCGCACTGGCAGGCTCGGCAAATACATCGCGCCCAAGTTTGCTCACCGTTACTGGGACGCCTTTACTGCCGGCGTGAGCGTGCACGCCCAGCAGGGCGATGATGCCAGGTTGACGGCTCTGGACCGTGCCTTTGACGGCGCAGCGATGGTGGGTGACTGGGTAGACGTGGCCTCGGTCGATGATGCCGCCTCAACCCCTGTTGTCATCATGGTCAACGGTGAGGTGGTGTCGCAATACAGCCTTGCCGATATGCATTGCCACATCGATGAACTCCTCGCTGGCGTGAGCACCCGTTGCAGCATCAAGATGGGTGACCTGCTGTTCACGGGAGACGCGGGCCAGGGACACGTGCTCTCGCCCGGAGACCAAATCACGGCCCACATCGGCGACAAACAAATTCTTGACGTGAGAGTGAAACTATAACGAAATAGATATAAACTTGTTGAAATCAACTAAAATCAAAAATAATATGCGCAAACTGACAAAACTTCAACTTGCTTGCTTGGCGATCCTGGCGGTCTTCTCGGCCAGCTATGCCCATGCTTTCAACACTTCCATCTATGCGACCACTTCCAAACTTGCCACTGGCAAGTGGGTGAAAATCACTATCCCCGAGAGTGGTATGTATGAAATCACCTATGACGAGTTGACCCAAATGGGATTCTCCAATCCCGCCAATGTCAAGGTGTATGGTAACGGCGGTAACCGCATTAGCGAGGTGCTCAATGGCTCGGCCCCCGATGACCTGAGCCTCGTTCCCATCTTGAGGAAGAACAACAAGATTTGTTTCTATGGTAATGGCCCCATTGCCTTTACAATCAGCAATTACAGCACGGTGCCCCACTTCACGCGCACCTTCAACCCCTATTCACAAGTGGGTTGCTACTTCCTCACCGAGGAAGGTGGCTCTGACCTGAACCCCTCCAAGAAGACGACAGTCACCGTCAGCAATTACGTGAACACGCCCAGTTCATTGAGCTACTTCTTCCACGAGAATGAGCTTAGCTCGGTGAGCAGCTCAGGTAAGGAAATGCTGGGTGAGGAGGTCTCTAACGGAAACCTGCTCATCGACTATCAGTTGCCGGGCATTGTTGACAGCACCATCGTGGTTCACACCACAATCGCTGCTAGTGCCAATAAGTTGAGTTATGCTAACGCCGTTTTGCACAGCGGTGGCGCAACCGACACCACAGTTTATACTGCCAGCTCTTCACGCATCTATTCGCCCTCAGGCACATCGGTATACTACAATTTCGCATCGCCCTATGCTACGCTCAAGCTCACCCATCCTGCCGAGTCAGGACAGTTTGAGCCGCTGCTGCTCTTCCCCGATGATGAACAGCTGATCGTGTCTCTGGCACGTCTGGACTACTTTGTCCTCACCTATAAGCAGCAGAATGTCATCCGTGCCAACGAGGACAACCAGCTCTACATGGGCTATGCCGCAACCAGGGGCACCGAGCGCTTCCAGTTGCCCAATGCATCGAGCAATGTGGTTGTGTGGAGCATCGACAATCCTGCTGCTCCCAAGCTCGTCACCACCACCGCCTATAACGATGAGAGCGGACATGGCTTGGCATTCACCTCTCCCAGCGCCAGCATCTCGATGTATGTGGCTTTTGACCCCACCAAGACGTTGAAGAAGATCTCCTCCTACGAGGCTGTGGCTAATCAGAACCTGCATGGCATGCCCATTCCCGACATGCTCATCATCACGACCAACACATTCAAGGAGCAGGCTCAGCGACTTGCCGACATGCATGCTGCCGTCGATGGCATTGATGTCGCTGTCGTGGACCACGAGCAAATCTTCAATGAGTTCTCCAGCGGTGTGCGCGATGCTATGGCCTACAGGTTGTTGTGCAAGATGCTCTATGACCGTGACACCAACAAGAACAAGTTCAAGAACCTGTTGCTCTTTGGTACGGGCTCATTTGACAACCGTGAGATCATGGGTGCTCATCCCAATAGCTTGCTCACCTATGAGAGCGATAACAGCAACTATGAGGAGTTCTCCTATGTCTGCGAGGACTTCTTCGGCCTGCTGGATGATAACTCAGGCTCCAACATCAATACCGATAAACTGCGCATTGGCGTGGGGCGTATCACTTGCGGCAGTGTTGCCGAGGCTAAGAGTGATGTCGACAAGATCGTTGAGCACTACGTGACGCCCGATTATGGTGTGTGGCGCAACAATTGCGTGGTCTTCAGCGACTCGCCCGAGAAGGGACAGTACATGTTCCAGGGTGAAGGATACAAGAACATGATTGACGGAACTCAGGAAACCAACATGCACGTCAACACGGTTCACAACACCATGTATCCTCGCTCAACCACCGAGTCGGCCAAGATTGAACGCAAGACTGCAACCGTCGCCAATCAGCAATTGGGACAATTCTTCAAGGATGGTATGTCGTTTGCCGCCTATGTTGGCCATGCCGGTCCTGTGACCTTCACCAAGACCAACCACATGTGGACGACTGGCGACGTGTCGCGCACTATCTATCCTCACTGGCCCGTCTTTGTTACGGCTTGCTGTGATGTGGCACACTACGACAACGACACCCACGGCATCGCCGAGTTGATGTTCCACAAGCGTGACGGTGGCGCCATCGCGTTGCTCACCAGTTCACGTATGGTTTATGCCGATCAAAACGACTTGTTGACCAAGAGCTTTATCCGTTCACTGTTCTCCTACAACACGACCGGTCAGATGAGGACCCTTGGCGAGGCCTACATGTATGGCAAGCAGGGTGTCACCGCATCCACTCCCAATAAGTTGAAATTCTTCTTGCTGGGTGATCCCGCCATGAAGTACAATTATCCCATCACCCGATTCAACATCACCAAGGTCAATGGCACCAGCATGGTTGACAGCACCTCGTTGGCTACCATCAGCCCGCTTACACGATTTGCCATTGAGGCCCAAGTGGTTGATGAGAACGGCAATCTCGATGCCACCTTCAGTGGTGATGCAACAATCACGCTCTATGACAAGCAAGACCTGTTCACGAGCGTAACCATGACCGAGAGCGGTGCCCAGGTTACTCGCGATATCTTCTTCAACCGTCCCAAGTTGGCCGAGGTGAAAGGCCGCGTGACCAATGGTATCTTCAATGGAACGATTGTGACTCCCAAGGACGTGCTTGCCCAGGATGAGAATGTGCTCATGCGCAGCTATGCCCACAAGGACAACAGCGACTACATGGTCAATGGCGCCACCACCCAGATCAAGATGTTGGCTTATGATGAGAGCCTTGCGATTAACGACAATACCGATCCTGTCATCACTGCCATGTATGTCAACGATCAGGAGTCGTTCATGAATGGCGCTTCGGTCAATGGCAGTGCTATGCTCTACATCACCGCCACCGACGACCAGGCCATCAGTGTTCAAGAGAACTCGCTCGAGTATGCCATGTCACTCGTCATTGATGGTGGCAAGACTTCCTGCAGCGACGTGAGCTGCTATCTCACCGTGGGTGAAGACGGCAAGATCGTCAACATCGAGTATCCCCTGGATAACCTCTCCACTGGCATGCACACGCTCACCTACACCGTCTTTGACCTCCTGGGCAACTGTGCTTCACGCACCATCACCTTCATGGTCGGTGCCGAGGGCAAGGCCACGCTCACAGCCGACAAATGGCCTGCCTACAGGAACGAGGAAGTCAACTTTGACCTGGAGAGCGAGTTGCCTCGCGTGCCCGAGGTGATTGTCCGCGTGACCGATGCGACAGGTAAACTCGTGTGGAAGGCAACCACTTCCACCTTCCCCATCTCTTGGGACCTCAAGGACATGAACGGTAACAAGGTGCCCGCTGGATTGTATCGTTACTTCGGTACCTATAGTGATGGCTCTAACTTTGGTGGTACGCCCATCAATAAGTTGATCGTTCTTGACCAGCTCAAGTCGGCAAACTAATCGTGTTCACATCAGGGTTTAAACCGATTAAATAATTATGTGTAAACTGACAATGAAGTTTGTATGCTTGGCACTCATGGTGCTCTTTGCCACTAACAGTGCATCGGCCTACAATCCCAGCAGATATGCGACTACGTCTAAGCTTGCTACAGGCAAGTGGGTGAAAATCACCATTCCCGAGAGCGGCATGTATGAAATCACCTATGACGAGTTGACCCAAATGGGATTCTCCAATCCAGCCAATGTCAAAGTGTATGGTAATGGTGGAAACCGCATCAGCGAGGCGCTTAGTACAAATATTCCTGATGACCTGAGGCGTGTAGCGATCCTGCGCAAGAACAACAAGATCTGTTTCTATGGTCGCGGACCGGTTTACTACGCACTCAGCGACTATAGCACGTTGCCTCATTTCACGCGTGTCTTCAACCCTTATTCCCAGCTGGGATATTATTTCTTGACCGAGGAGAGCGGGAGCGATTACACGCCCTCGACAAAGAACTCGGTGGAGTTGACCGATTATGTCAACACGCCCACCAGCCTCAACTTTTTCCTGCACGAGAAAGACGAGGTGTCGCTGAGCAACTCCGGTAAGGAGATGCTGGGCGAGGAGTTCACTCGTGGTGAGTTGAAGATTGATTACTATCTCCCCAATATCGCCGATAGCAATGTGGTTGTCCACACCTCTGTCGCCAATAATGCCAATTGGAGGGGATATGTTAATGCGGTTTTGCATAGTGGGGCCGGTACCGATACCACCGTCTATACCGCCATCTCATCGAGCGTTTATCCGCCTAGCACCTACATGTATTATCAGTTCGCTAATCCTTATAATACATTAAAGCTTTCACATCCTGCCGAACGCGGACAGTTTGAGCCTTTGGTTCTGTACCCCTCGGCTGATGGAGTCGAAGACCCGTTGTCGGTCATGATGTCCTATCTGAATTTCTTTGTCATTACTTTCTCTCGTGAGAACGTGATCTATCCTGGCAGCGACAATCAGTTCATGATGGGTTATGCCAAGACCTATGGCAATGAGCGTTTTCTCTTGCCCAATGCGTCGAGCGATATGGTCGTGTGGGCTATCGACAACACCGTTACCCCCCAAAGGGTGGTCACCACGCCCTATAACGATCAGGCGGGTCATGGATTGTACTTTACCTCACCGGCCGCCAACAGGTCGTTGTATATCGCCTTTGATCCCGCTAAAACGTTGAAGAAGATCACTGCCTATGAGCCGGTCGAGAATCAGAACCTGCATGGCTTGGCTACTCCCGACATGCTCATTATCACCACCAAATCTTACATTGAGCAGGCCAACCGCTTGGCCGACATGCACCGCGCCATCGACGGCATCGATGTTGCCGTGGTCGATCAGGAAAAAGTCTTCAACGAGTTCTCGAGCGGCACGCGCGATGCGATGGCCTATCGACTCATGTGCAAGATGTTCTATGACAGGGACACTAATAAGGACAAGTTCAAGCACCTGTTGCTCTTTGGCACGGGATCATTTGATAACCGTGAGATTTTGGGTAGCCATCCCGACAATCTGCTCACCTATGAGAGCGACAACAGCAATAGTAAGAACAACTCCTATACCTCTGACGATTTCTTCGGCTTCCTTGACGATGGCTCGGGTAACACGCCTTCAAATGAAAAATTGCGCATCGGCGTCGGTCGCATCACGTGCAATTCAGTGGAGCAAGCCCGCAACGATGTCGATAAGATTGTTGAGTATTATGCCACGCCCGATTATGGCATCTGGCGCAACAATGCCCTGGTGATTACCGACTCGCCCGATACAGCTACCTATGTGTTTGAGGGTGAGGGTTACAAGAATATCATCGAGGACGACCTCAAGACCAATATTCACGTGAGCACGGTACACAATACGATGTACCCCCGTTCCAACGCTGACCTCACTAAGGAATTCAGCCGCCGTGAAGCCACCGAGGCCAAGCAGCAGATTGCACAATTCCTCAAGGAGGGCATGTATTTCGCAACCTATGTCGGTCATGCAGGACCCATGGTGTTTACCAAGGTGAATAACATGTGGAACACGGCCGATGTCTCGGCTAATTCCTATCCTCATTGGCCCCTCATGTCAACGGCCTGCTGTGATGTCGCCCATTTTGATAACGACACCCACGGCATTGCCGAGCACATGTTCCATAAGCGTAATGGCGGTGCCATTGCACTGCTCACCAGTTGCCGAATGGTTTCCACCTCTAGCAACGACAGGCTCAACCAGTACTTCATCAATGCCCTCTTTGACACCCAGGCAACCGAAGGCGTCACTACATTTGGCGAAGCCTACATGAAGTCTAAACTCGGTTTCACCGTCAGCAACGAGAACAAGTTGTCATTCTTCCTGCTTGGTGATCCGGCGCTCAAGTTCAGCATTCCTGTATCGCGCTTTAACATCACCAAGATCAACGGCACAGCAATCGTCGATTCTCTGTCGTTGGCAACCGTTAACCCTCTCACCCAGTTTGAGGTCGAGGCACGCGTGGTTGACGCTAACGGCAACCTCGATAGCTCGTTCAATGGTGATGCTACAGTGACCCTCTATGACAAGGAGGAGTTATTCACCAATGTCATGCACACGGTCAATAGTGAGCAAATCTACCGCGACATCTATTTCAACCGACCCAAGCTGGCCGAGGTGAAAGGCCGCGTGACCAATGGCATCTTCAGGGCCACCGTCACCGCCCCCAAGCAGGTGATGGCCCAGAACGAGAACGTGTTGCTGCGCACCTATGCCCACAAGGACAACAGCGCCTATATGGTCAATGGCTCTTCGACCCAGGTCAAGATGTTGCCCTATGACGAGGATCAGGCCATCCATGACACCGCCGCTCCCGTTGTGACAGCAATGTTTATCAACGATGAGGCATCTGCTGGCACATCGATTGGCACCAATGCGATGCTTTACATCACCGCAACCGACGACCAAGCCCTTTGTGTCCAGGACAACCAGCGCTTCGGCAGCATGTCGCTTACCCTCGATGGTGGTAAGTCTTCCTGCAATGACGTCTCCTGTTTCGTCACCGTCACCGATGATGGTAAGACTGTCGACATCCAGTACCCGTTAGACAACCTGTCGGCTGGCATGCACTCCCTCACCTATACCGTCTATGACCTGGTGGGAAACAAGGCTACACAGACGATCACCTTTGTGGTCGAGGATGCCGTCAACGCTGCGCTGGTGGCCGACAAGTGGCCCGCTTATCGTGGAGAGGAAGTGAATTTTGACCTGGATGGCGATATGGGCTATGCACCCGAAATGATCATCCGCGTGACTGATGCCACCGGCAAGCTCATCTGGAGGACCACTACATCGACTTTCCCCGTCACCTGGAACATGAAGGACATGAACGGCAATACCGTGCCGGCTGGACTGTACCGTTACTTTGGTTCCTATAACAATGGCACCAATTTCGGTGGTACGCCCATCAGCAAGCTCATCGTCCTTGATCCGGTCAAGACCAATTGATCAACTAATCATCCTTAAGGATAAAAACGCGCGGGAACTCCTTGTCGAGTCCCCGCGCGTTGCACTTCTCCCCAATAATATCTAATATCTGTTATCTAATATCTCTTATCTATAATGTATAAAATTATTGCGGCTGCACTGTGAAGGTGCAACCGCAATAGCTGTCTCGTTATGCTGGACGATATTACTCGCCGGGAGCAATAGCGCCGGTGGGGCAAGCGTCAGCGCAAGTGCCGCAGTCCAAGCAGGTGTCGGGATCGATCGAGTAGATGTCGCCTTCCTTGATTGCATCGGCGGGGCATACTGACTGGCATGTTCCACATGCTACACAGCTATCAGAAATTACGTAAGCCATTTTAGTGTGATTTTAAAATGAATGAATTAATAAAATTATACTTAAGTAAACAGTGCGGCAAAAATAGTGTTTTTATTTGAATTGGTAACCATTTTTGGCCGATTTTTCGTTCTTATTATTCGTTTTTTTGTTTTTATCTGCTTAAAGTCGCTAAAATTTTGTACCTTTGATGTAGCAGATGGCCTAAAGTTTAATTTGGATTTGATTTTTTTTTGAATATGAACCAGACTACCGATTGGAAAGACATCCTGGGCAAGGCGTTTGACCTCCCAACCGATACCGACACAGCAGCAACCGAGACGCAACCCGATAAGGGCGATGCCTTGCAACAGCAGGGCAAGCAGATGCTTGATATCGTCCTCGAACGCAAGGGGCGTGGAGGCAAGCAGGCGACCATCGTCACGGGCTTTAACTGTGACGATGAGGCGCTCAAGCAAGTGGCCTCACAGCTCAAGCGGGCGCTCAGTGTAGGCGGTAGCGCGCGCGGCGGTGAGATCCTGATACAGGGCGACCTGCGCCAGCGTGTGCTCGACCAACTCAAGCAGATGGGATTCAAGGCTCGCATCATCTGATAATAAACCCACATCGACCATGACACAGCATAACGACAACAACAAAAACTTGCTTGTGATTAAGGCTTCGGCAGGTTCAGGAAAGACCTATAACCTGGCGCTGCAGTACATCAAGCACTTGCTTTTCACTCAGGGTGAGGACGGCCGGCTCAAGCCTCGACGGGGCTTGGGTGACTCACGCATCGTCAACGCCCATCGCATCCTCCTGGCTATCACCTTCACCAACAAGGCCACCGATGAGATGAAAAAACGCATCGTCAAGGAATTGTACAACCTGGCCCAGGATGGTGAGGAGAGTGACTATCTTGAAGGCTTTGTCAAGGAGTCGGGACTCGATGAGCAGCAGGTGCGCCAGTTGGCGCGCATGGCGTTAAATGAGCTCCTGTTTGACTACAGCAACTTCAATGTGAGCACGATTGACTCGTTTTTCCAGAGCATATTGCGCAATTTTGCCCGCGAGCTTGACCGTGACTTCAACTACGATATTCAGTTGGACGAAAAGTATGCTGTGCGCGTCGCCTTGCACAATTTCCTCTTGTCGCTCGGCAAGGAGGTGAAAGCATCTCAAGTCGACATTTGGGTCAAGGAGTATATGCGCCACATGACCCATGGCAATGCCGAGAAACGCAAGTGGAAATTCTTTGACGACGGTGGTGACCTGCTCTCGTTTGCGGCCCACATCAATACCGAGATGTTCCGTGCCAGGATGGGTGAGATACGCGATTATCTCGGCTATAAGGATGATCAGGGAAACTTTCACAGTGATTTCTCCCGCATTGGCGCGTTCAAGCAACTCATTCACAAGACGGTCAAGGACTGTGAGCAAGAGATCCAAGTCACTATCGAGGCCCTCAGGCAGGCACTGCAGCCACTGCAGGCGAGCTTGTACGGCGGCCGCTCGTTCTGTGTGTTTATGGCTGGTGGCGGCACCGATCCCTTGAAGAAGGATAGCTGGAAAATCATCGATGAGTCCAAGGTGTCCAACCAGTTCAAGAAAACCGCTATGCCCGACGCAGCCGGTTTGGCCAACTTCACCCGACTGGTGAGGGAGCATTTCGCGGCACGCGACACGATGGACTTCTTCATGAGCATTGAGAAGAATCTGGGCTTGCTGGGCATGCTGGCCATGATTGATGTGTACCTCGAGCGCTTCCGCCAGGAATCCAATTCCATCTTGATTGGCGACACTAACGAGCTCATCGGAACCGTGCTCGACAGCGGTTCCGACTTCATCTATGAGCGGGTGGGATCAACCATTGCCCACTTCATGATCGACGAGTTCCAGGACACGAGCACCAAGCAGTATGAGAACTTCCGTGGCCTGCTCAAGGAGAGTCTGGCCAACGGTAATTTCAACATGCTCATCGGTGACGCCAAGCAGTCGATCTATCGCTTCCGCAACGCCGATCCCACGGTCTTTCGCGAGCGCGTGGGTGAGGACTTCGTGCGCGACATCTACCAGCCTCCTGTCGAGCCAGGCAAGCCCAAGTCCAACAACTTCCGCAGTTCCCCTAACATCATTGAGTTTAATAACCAGCTTTTCTCCCATGTCGGCGAGCTCTACGCGTCCATGCCGGCGGTAGCCAAATCCTATGAGGATGTTCGCCAGGGTATGCCTGCCAACATCAACGAGAAAAAGGTGCCGGGCTATGTGAGGATGTTTTTGGGGAATTACAAGGCTTTGCTCGACGATGGGGCCATCAAGCAGGTCATCCAGCAGGAAAATTTAACTGTCGATGAGGCGGCCGAGGTCTCGGCGTTAACCGTCTTGCCGGCCTATTTGCTGCAGCTTCACGAGCGCTTCGACTGGGGCAGGATGGGCATACTGGTCAACACCAATGCCCACGGACGCCAGATCGTTGAGCGCATTCTGGAATATAACCGCAACACCTCGGGCGAGACCATTAACATCATCTCGGGCGAGTCGTTGCTGCTCAACAACTCGTCGGTGGTGAGGCGCATCATTGCCTTGCTGCGATTCATTGACATCAGCAACTTCTGCGCCGACGAGGACAATGCCGATGACATGGACGGGACCGAGGCCGTTGAGCCCGATGTCATCGCGCGCAGGATCACGAGGAAACGTCAGAGCGACCAGCGCCTTTATGCTGGATTGAGCCGTTTCATCCAGGCTGTCTCGGCCCATCCCGGCAATAGCCCCACGGACAATGGCAATAGCCTCGTGCAGTGCCTGAACGAGTATGATGATGCGAGTGGTGACAACCCGTTGCAACAGTCGGTTGCGGCCATTCTGGAGCAACTGTTGCCCTCGGGCGACGAGCTGTCGACACTGGTGAGCATCGTCGAGAATATCATCTCCTATTTCAAGAGCGGCCAGGTCGGTCAGGGCGATGTTGACCGCGAGACGGCCTTCCTGTTGGCCTTCCAGGACACGGTCATGCAGTTTGCGGCGATGCGCAACGGCGGTAGCGTCAGGGAGTTCCTCAAATTCTGGGACGAGAAGAAGGACAAACTCACCGTGAGCACCTCGGCGACCAGGGATGCCATCAACATCATGACCATCCACAATGCCAAGGGCCTCGAGTTTGAGTGCGTGGTCATTCCTTTTGCCAATTGGGAACTCAACGACAACAGCAAGGAAAGGGATTACTGGATGCCTGGGGAGGTCTTTCAGGAGGTGATGGGGACGCTTGCCCCTGCTGCGCCTGCCTGTGACGGGAAGATTGTTCCGCCACTGCTTTGTGTGCCCAAGAAACGGCTTGTCGATGCCCTGGCCGAGGGGCGCCTTGGAGGCGTGGCTAAGCAGTTTGTCGAGAATCAGCAATCGGCTGTGGTGATCGACAACCTCAACAAGACCTACGTGGCCATGACTCGCCCGTGCACCGAGTTGCACCTCTTTGCCGACGACGGCAAGAACAACGACTTGAAACCCTTGTTGCAGGATTTCGTCGAGAACAATCCCACAATGGCTCCTGTCAGTGGGGTAGGAGGGCCGATAGCCGATTGGTATGAATATGGCGAAATCTCCTCCCGCGAACTCATCGACAGCAAGCGTGACGAGAAACCCCCGACGACCATTCAGCTGCCCATGGACCAGTATGCCGTCAATGGCATTCCGCAGGATATACAGGTCAGGGTAGATCGCGCGTCCAGCTCCCACATCGACGCGGGATTGCGCCTCCACTCGGTGCTTAGCGGCATCGGTAATCGTGATGACCTCGAGCGCGTTGTCGCTCAGGCCGTCAAGCATGGAACCATCTCCAGCGACCCCGACGATCCCTGCAGCATCGAGAGCATCAACACCCACGTCAGCAGTTACATCATGGACGCGGGATGCCGTGTCGCCGCTTGGTTTGACCCCGCTAACAGAGTCTACAGCGAGCGCACCATCACCAGCCGCATGAGCGAGGAAAAGAAGAAGAAACTGGAGGAAGCCGGGAAACCAGTCAATGACGACATCGACAACCTGCGTCCCGACCGCATCATTCGCCGCCCCGACGGCTCCATGCTCGTCATCGACTACAAGAGCGGTCAGCGCCGCGACAAGACCTACTGCCGCCAGGTGAAGCAATACATCGACAAACTCCGTCTCATCTTCCCCGGCGTGCCCATCGCTGGCCGCATCTGGTACGTCACCCACGACCTCATCCTCGATGAAAATGGCCACCAACTCCCAATGGCATTGTGAATGAGGTGATAAGATGTATTTTATTGTAAACCAGTGAATTATTGGCTATATTAAAATAATGCCTCGTGTGCTTTTTGACATGTAGCTCTTCGGCCTGGTGCCCTGTGTCGAGGCTTTGGCTCGGCCCTAATAACAACTAAAATGACGTGTAACGCTTAAGGTCTAAACTCTTTTTTGTGTCTTTGCTAATGACTTGGCGAAGTTAGGCAGTGTCTCGGGAATGTTCAAATAAATTTGGCATTCCGCTCAACTTGCACTAACTTTGCACCTTGAATTGACTAGCGACTAAAGGCTAGTGTCTTAAAAAACTAAAAGATTATGTCGATTGATAGCATATTGGCACAGGCCACCGCCCAGGCGGTAAAGGACTTGTATGGCGTGGATTTCCCCGCCGAGAAGATTGTTCCCCAAACCACCAAAAAGGAATTTGAGGGCAACGAGACGATAGTGGTGTTCCCGTTCTTGAAGGCGTCCCACAAGGCGCCCGACGTGACGGCACAGGAGATTGGCGAGCACATGCTGGCCCACTGTGACGCAGTCGAGAAGTTCAACGTGATTAAGGGCTTCTTGAACATCACCATCAAGCCGTCGTTCTGGACGGGCGTGCTGCAGCATGTCGCCTCGACTCCTAACTATGGCTTCACCCCCGTGACCGACGACAGCCAGCTGGTGATGATCGAGTACTCCTCGCCCAACACCAACAAGCCGCTGCACCTGGGACACGTGCGCAACAACCTGCTGGGTTACAGCCTGTCGTGCATCATGGAGGCCAACGGCTACAAGGTGGTCAAGACCAACATCGTCAACGATCGCGGCATCCACATCTGCAAGTCGATGCTCGCTTGGCAAAAGTGGGGCAACGGTGCCACACCTGAGTCCACGGGCAAGAAGGGCGACCACCTGATTGGCGACTTCTATGTGGCCTTTGACAAGCATTACAAGGCCGAGATCAAGGAACTGGTCGACAAGGGCATGAGCCCCGAGGAGGCCGAGAAGCAGGCGCCCCTCATCCAGGAGGCTCACGACATGTTGCGCCGCTGGGAGGCAGGTGACCCCGAGGTCCGCGCCCTGTGGAAGAAGATGAACGACTGGGTCTATGCCGGCTTTGATGAGACCTACAAGCGCATGGGTGTTTCCTTCGACAAGATTTATTACGAGAGCGACACCTATCTGGTGGGCCGTGACACCGTGCTCGAGGGACTTGAGAAAGGCCTGTTCTACCGCAAGGAGGACAATAGCGTGTGGGCCGACCTCACGCCCGACGGACTGGACCACAAGCTGTTGCTGCGTAGCGACGGCACATCGGTCTATATGACCCAGGACATTGGCACGGCACAGCTGCGCTACAAGGACTATCCCATCGACCGCATGATCTATGTCGTGGGCAACGAGCAGAACTACCACTTCCAGGTGCTCTCGCTGCTGCTCGACAAGTTGGGCTTCAAGTGGGGCAAAGACCTCGTGCACTTCTCTTATGGTATGGTCGAGCTGCCCAACGGCAAGATGAAATCCCGCGAGGGTACCGTCGTCGATGCCGATGAGCTGATGGACGAGATGATCGCCACCGCTACCGAGATGGCTGGTGAACCCGGACGCTTGCAGGGTGTGCCCGACGAGGAGCGCGCCGACGTGCTGCGCATGATCGGCTTGGGTGCGCTCAAGTACTTCATCCTCAAGGTCGATCCGCGCAAGACCATGCTCTTTGACCCCAGCGAGTCGATTGACTTCAACGGCAACACGGGCCCGTTTATCCAGTATACCCACGCCCGCATCCAGTCTGTCCTGCGCAAGTGCTGTGACAATTACAAGATTGCTGACATCAGCAAAGTGGCCCCCAACGACAAGGAGACCAGCCTGATCCAGAAACTGGCTGATTTCACCATTGTCGTTGCCGAAGCAGGCCGCAACTATAGCCCTGCGCTCATTGCTAACTACGTCTATGACCTGGCTAAGGAGTATAACCAGTTCTACCACGACTGCAGCATTCTCAAGGAGATGGAAGAGCCGGTGCGTTGCTTCCGCCTGTTACTGAGTGCCACTGTTGCCGATGTCATCAAGCGCGGCATGGGCTTGCTCGGCATCGAGGTGCCCGACAGGATGTAAAAATGAGCCTTTTGGCACGGTTTTTGCTGCTAAAAAACAAAAAACCGTTCTCTGTGCCGAGGCTCTGCCTCGGCTCTACAACCAAAACAGTAATAATTATGAATAACTACATGGATAACAACGGCTACAGTACCGCCGTACAAGCCGAGAATGAATTGACCCTCCGCCGCTATGTCGCTGGCGTGATGCGTCGTGTGTATGGCAAGATGACCCTGGGGCTGCTGGTAACGGCACTCACCTCGTACCTGATGCTCACAATTCCCGCGTTAATGGACTTCTTGACGCTTCACCCGTTACTGATTATTGGAGCCATGGTCGCTGAATTAGGTCTCGTGTTCTACCTGAGCGCCCGCATCGAGAAGATGAGTAGCGCAACGGCTACCATCATGTTCTACCTCTACAGCATGTTGAACGGCATTACCTTGACGCCCCTCTTCTTGTTCTATACCAGCACATCCATTGCCATGACATTTGCCCTGACGGCTGGCACCTTTGGCGCCATGACCATCTTTGGCTACTTGACCCGTCAGGATTTATCTAAAATCGGGTCGTTTCTGTTTATGGCGCTCATCGGACTTATCATTTGTTTCGTGGTGAATGTTTTACTGCTGCACAGTTCGATGTTTGACCTGGTTGTTAGCATTGTGGGTGTCTTCATCTTTGTGGGACTCACCGCTTGGGACACCCAGGCCATCAAGCGCATGGCCGCTGAGGCCGATCCCACCATGATGAACAAGGTCGCCACGTGGGGTGCGCTCACGCTCTACCTCGATTTCATCAATCTGTTCATCTATCTGCTGCGCCTCTTCGGCAGCCGCGACTGATTGTTGAACGATATATTGACAAAATGGCAACCCTGACGACATCCTTCGCCAGGGTTGCTTTTGGATGCTATTATTTGCTTGATCAGCGGTAATTTGACGAAAATTGGGTGGTTATCTGGAAAAATGATTATATTTGTCGGGTGATAACCAAA
This sequence comes from uncultured Prevotellaceae bacterium, assembly GCA_900318345.1. Lineage (GTDB taxonomy): Bacteria > Bacteroidota > Bacteroidia > Bacteroidales > Muribaculaceae > Sodaliphilus. The sequence goes on along the minus strand of ONKD01000011.1, from coordinate 76,252 downwards.
GCAAAAGGAATAAGATGAAAAAGTTTTTTAGTATTGTGTGTGTGACCCTGCTGCCGCTGATGATGGCGGCTCAGGGATGGCCGTCAAACTATGGCGGCGTGATGTTGCAGGGGTTTTATTGGGACTCCTATACTGATTCCCGCTGGACCAATCTCGAGTCTCAGGCCGATGAATTGGCCGAGTTCTTCAACCTCGTGTGGGTACCGCAGAGCGCCTATTGCAGCGGCTATACCTCGATGGGCTATGATCCCCTGTACTGGTTTTCCAACTATAACAGCTCATTTGGCAACAAGAATGAACTGCTATCGATGATCAGCACATTCAACAGTAAAGGCATCGGCACCATTGCCGATGTGGTCATCAACCACCGCAAGAGCTCCAGTGACTGGGTCACCTTCCCCAACGAGATGTATAAGGGCGTGACCTACAGGTTGCAGTCCACCGACATCTGCAAGAACGATGACGGCGGCGCCACGCTAGAGTGGGCTACCCAGAACGGCAAGTCGCTGAGCGCTAACAACGACACGGGCGAGGACTGGAGCGGACTGCGTGACCTGGACCACAACAGCGAGAATGTGCAAACCTGTGTCAAGGCCTACTTGGATATGCTACTCAATGACCTGGGCTATGCGGGTTTCCGTTACGACATGACCAAGGGGTATTCGGCATCATTTACGGGCATGTATAACGCCTATGCTATTCCCACCTACTCGGTGGGCGAGTACTGGGACGGCAATCAAACCGCGGTGAAGAACTGGATCGACGGCACCAAGGTGAATGGCGTGGTACAGAGTGCTGCGTTTGACTTCCCCTTCCGTTACGCCGTTCGTGATGCGGCCAACGGCAGCTCATGGACGAGCCTCTCGGGCAGCGGCAAGGGTCTGAATCTGGAGTCTAACTATCGTCGTTACTCCGTCACGTTTATCGAGAACCATGATACTCAGTATCGCGATGCCAGCAACCAGCAGGATCCTATCCGCAGCAACGTCGAGGCCGCTAACGCCTATATGATTGCCATGCCTGGCACGCCCTGTGTCTTTCTCAAGCACTGGATGGAATATAAGGAACCCATCAAGCAGATGATTTACGCCCGTCAGTTGGCAGGTATCCACAACCAGAGCACGAGTTTTACCCAGGCCAGCAGTGCATCGAGCAACTACTATGTGCAGCGCACCGTGGGCACTCGTGGCATGCTGATGGTGGCGATGGGCAGCACGGCCTACTCGATTCCTTCAACCTATGTGGTCGTGGCTAGCGGCACCAACTACCGCTTGGCCCTGAGCAAGACCACCGAGACCGCTTGGGCAAGCGTTCCCAGCGGCACCCGTGTGGATCCCTTCAATGTCACCTTGACAGCCGTGAGCTCAACCTCGTCGGCCCAGCTGGTCTATACCCTCGACGGTAGTAAGCCCTCAGCTAACAATGGCACTGTCGTGGCTTCGGGAACCGCTATCCCCATCAACCGCAGCTGCACACTCAATGTGGGTCTGCTCATTAACGGTAGCGTGAGCGGCGTCATCACCCGCAACTACACCGTGATCAACGAGGACTATGAAGGCTATGAGATTACTGTCTTCCTCAAGGATCCGACCGTTGCGCCTTACAACTGGCCCCAGGTCACCTATTACTGCTGGGACAGCTACGATGCGCAGCAGTGCGGCAATTGGCCCGGTCAGGTGGTGACCGATACCAAGGTGGTGAAAGGTGTGAAATTCTACTACAAGACGTTTACCATCACTGGCGCTGAATATTACCTGAATTTCGTCTTCAACCAGGGAGGCAGCACCGCCAGCAGCCACCAGACGGTTGATGTGACCAATGTGCGCAACACGGTCTTCTATGAGGTCACCACGACGACTAACAAGTATCAGGTGCGCGATGTGACCGATGTCTATCTGCCTTATCTCGACAATGATGTGCTCGTAGGTGATGTCAATGGCGACAATAACGTTTCAATCGCCGACGTGACGGCATTGATCGACTATCTGCTCGGTGGCAGCGTTTCCATCAATGATGATGCCGCTGATGTGAACTACGACACTTTTATTACCATCGCTGATGTTACCGCCCTCATCGACAAGCTCCTCACCAGCAACGATTGACAGTTAACAGTTAAGAGTTAATAGTTGGCGTCCGCATTCCTGCCATCGGGAGTGCGGACGCTATTCGTTCAATTCGTTTAATTCACTGATATAAAAGTGTGCGGGCGCGTAGGGCCTCGCCTTGGCGTGGCCGCCGATGTGATAATTCGAAAACAAGAAACACAAATCATAATTAATGACCATTTCACGTGAACATCATTTTAACCGCCCTATCGGGCGGAAAATTAAAACAAATTATTAAACAAATTATAATTGTAAAATTAAGAATAGTCTTTCTTGTCTTCTAAACCCTCAACGGGCGGAGGCCTCTCTAACCTCTAACCTGCTCGCGCTGCGGGCATTCTTTTTTACATGAAATTACCATGAATTATCCATTAATTATTTGATTAATTATATGATAAATTCACGACAATTCACGTGAATAATGTTTTAAATGCGAATTGCGCTAATTGAACTAACTATCGCTAATTATTATATTATAAATTAATGATAATCAGCGCAATCTGTGTTTTTGTTATAATAAAAGTTTGTCATTCTTGTATTTCTTGTCTTCCGAAACCCCAAGCGCGCCAGCCCTCAGAATAATCAGATAAATCCGTAGTTATTCTATGGTTTTTTCAAAATATTGCCTATATTTGCACATTACTTACCTAACAAAGAAATCAACGTAACCAACCTAAAACCGAACGTCTATGAAACATCTTTATAAACTCTCCCTGCTCCTGCTGGCGCTCCTGATACCCGCCACCGCCCTCGCCCATGACTTCGAGGTCGACGGCATTTACTACAACATCGTCAACGGCAACGAAGCCACTGTGACCTATCAAGGAACAAATAGTTGGAATCACAACACCTATTCAGGCGATGTGACCATCCCAGCGATCGTCACCTACGGCGGCACGACCTACTCCGTCAATTCCATCGGTAGTCATGCATTTTATAACTGCAGCGGATTGACCAGTATCACCATCCCCAACTCCGTCACTTCCATTGGAGAAGGAGCGTTTTGGGGCTGCACCAGCCTTACCAACATCACTATCCCCAACTCCGTCACCTCTATTGGCGATGGGGCGTTCGCTGACTGCAGCGGCCTGGCCAGCATCGATATTCCCAACTCCGTCACTACTATCGGCGATAATGCGTTCGATTGCTGTTGGAATCTTACCAGCGTTACCATCGGCAATTCAGTAACCTCCATTGGCGATAATGCCTTTAGCCAATGCACCAGTCTAACTAGCATCACCATCCCCAACTCCGTTATTTCAATCGGTAGAGGTGCATTCTCTAACTGCAGCGACCTGACCAGTGTCATTATTGGCAATTCTGTTTCCTCAATTGGCGATGGGGCGTTCGGTGGCTGTACCAGTCTAACCAGCATTGTGGTAGCAAGCGGGAATCCAAAATATGATTCCCGCGACAACTGCAATGCTATCATTGAGACAGCTTCCAACACGCTTCTCTTTGGTTGTCAAAATACCATCATCCCCAACTCCGTCACAACCATCGGCAACTCTGCGTTCTCTTACTGTGGCGGCCTGACCAGCATTACCATCCCCAACTCCGTCACTTCCATCGGCGACTGGGCGTTCTATGGCAGCGGGTTAACTGAAATTTACTGTTTGGCTCCGACGCCTCCAACAATAGGTACAGATACTTTCGATTTCTACTCTCCTACACTATATGTGCCTGATATTGCTTTAGATAATTATACAGCAGCTGATTATTGGAATAACTTTACTAACATTGTTGGGATGCCATATACTTTTGAGGTGGATGGTACCAGATACCACGCCACAACGCTGAATACCGCTAGCGTGATGGCTAGCAATGACGCGGGAATACTTTACAGCGGTGATGTGGTAATTCCCGACTCGGTGACATATGAGGGCTACACCTTTGCGGTTACGGGGATTGAGAGCAATGCCTTTGACGGGTGTTTTGAGTTGACGAGTGTGGTGATTCCTAACACCACCGAAAGTATTGGTGAGCAGGCGTTCCAGGGCTGCACGGGGCTGACGAGCGTGACCATCGGCAGCGGCGTGACGGCCATCGGCGCCAAGGCGTTTAACTACTGCAACGCACTGGAGACCGTCAAATGCATCGGCACGGTGCCGCCTGTGATGGCAAGTACTGACTGCTTCTCGACGGCGGCCTATAACCGCGCAACGCTGCTCGTGCCACGCAACACTGAGGCGACCTACACCGCCGCCGACTACTGGTACAAGTTCGCCCACATCGATGGCTGGGGCAGCGCAGGCCGTGGTGATATCGACGGCGACGGCGTGGTGAGCATCAGGGACGTGACCCGCATGATCGACGCGATCCTGACAGGCGAGCATGAGGGCGTCTATTTTGAGTCAGCCGACCTGAACCTCAACGGCCGCCTCGACATCGGCGACGTCACCACCATCATCGACATGCTGCTCAACGGAGAGTAGTTAACAGTGAACAGTTAATAGTTAACAGTTTGGCATCCGCATTCCCGTTTTTTTTTCGGAGTGCGGATGCTCCACTAAACTCTAAACTGCTCGCGCTGCGGGCATTCTTTTTCACATGTAATTATCATGAATTATTCATTAATTATATGATTAATTCACGACAATTCACGTGAATAATGTTTTAAATGCGAATGGCGCTAATTGAACTTATTATCGCTATTTGCTATATTATAAATTAGTGATAATCAACATAATACATGTTTTTGTTATAATAAAAGTTTGTTATTCTTGTATTTCTTGTCTTCCGAAACCCCAAGTGCGCCAGCCCTCAGAATTATCAGTTGTTTTCAATGAAAAGCGACGATGTTGTGGAGTAGCCATCTTACATCTTTCGGGGCGGTGATACAATAAAAGGGAGGTTTTGTAGTTATTTAGTTAAAAGACAAACCAATTTTTCTAAATTAGAAATGAAACTGACAAAATGTATAGTTGCCATCGCCATGATGGCTACCGCCCTGACGGTCTGGTCCCAGGATGACATCAAAAATACTGAGTTCAATCCCGTGACCACTGGTGTGACCTCGTTAGCGATCACTCCCGATGCGCGTGGCGCGTCGATGGGTGACCTGGGTGTTGCTACCGAGCCCGATGTGAATTCACAGTTCTGGAATCCATCAAAGTATGCCTTTGCTTACAGCCAGGCTGGTGTGTCGCTATCCTACACGCCCTGGTTGCGCAAGATCGTCAACGACATCTACCTGGCCAACCTGTCGGGTTACTACAAGATTGGCGGCAACGACAATCAGGCCGTGAGTGCCTCGTTGCGCTATTTCTCGCTGGGTGAAGTGATGATGACCGACGGTGAGGGAGCCAGCTTGGCAACAATCAACCCGTTTGAGTTGTCGGTTGACCTGGGCTACTCGCGCAAGTTGAGCGAGAAGTTCTCGATGGGTGTCGCCTTGCGTTACATCCTCAGCGATTTGGGTGCCAACACGATGAATGTCAACGAGTCGTCGAGCGCTTCGGCATTTGCCGCCGACCTCTCGGGCTATTATACCACTTTCCCCGTGATTGGGCGCAACGAGTGCCAATGGTCGCTTGGTTTCAATGTGTCAAATATCGGCTCTAAGGTGTCCTATAATGGTGGTAATGACCCCGCCTATCTGCCTGCTAACCTCAGGCTTGGTACCGCCTTCACCTTCCCTCTTGCCGACTTTAACAACTTGACGATTTCGTTAGATGCCAACAAGATGCTCGTGCCGGCTAAGCCTCGTCTGGAGGATTTTGAGGATAATTTGGCCTATGAGGATGCCCTGCAGGAATGGAAAGACAAGTCCAGCATCTCGGGTATCTTTGACAGCTTCAGCGACAACTTCGCCAAGCGCATCACCTATTCGATAGGTGCCGAGTATGCCTACAACCAGCAGTTCTTCGTGCGCGGCGGCTACTACTACGAGAGCAAGTATGCGGGTAACCGCCAGTACTTCGGAATGGGTGCCGGTTTCTCGCTCAACGTGATCAGGATTGATGCCAGCTACATGATCGCAACGGCCCAGAATAGCCCCTTGGACCAGACGTTGCGCTTCACCCTGTCATTTGACATGGATGGCCTCAAGGGTTTGTTGGGCCGCGACTGATCGCTATCGATATATATGATGCGTGTGGGATTAGGATTTGACGTTCACCGCCTGGTCGAGGGAAGACCCCTGTGGCTAGGCGGCGTGAACATTCCATGGGAGCGAGGCTTGCTGGGTCACAGCGACGCCGATGTCGCCATCCATGCGCTGTGTGATGCCCTGCTGGGTGCTGCTGCCCTGCGGGACATCGGTTTCCACTTTCCTGACACTGATCCGCGCTACAAGGGCATTGACAGCCGCCTGCTGCTGCGCCACGTGATGGGACTGCTCGACGAGCAGGGCTATCGCCTGGGCAACTGTGACATTACCATCTGTGCCGAGCGTCCCAAGCTCAACCCGCACATCCCCGCCATGCAACGCGAACTCGCTGCCTGCATGAACTGCGAGCCTGGTCAGGTCTCCATCAAGGCCACCACTACCGAGGGGTTGGGTTACACGGGACGTGGCGAGGGCATCGCTGCCCACGCTGTGGCGCTGATTGAATCCAAAAACTGATTTGGCCATGATGACCCAGGCACAACTGCAACGTCGCATCCCCTATCTGGACATCCTGCGTGTCCTTGCCTGCTTTTTGGTCATCTTGATCCATACTCCCATCAGGCCCTATGAAATCTACTATAACACGCCATCTGTAGCCGGTGCGGTCTATACCGTGCTGGTAGCGGTGAATTGTAACCTGTTCTTCATGATTACCGGTGCCCTGCTGCTGCCGGTTACCATGCCTACAAAAAAGTTCTTCAAGCGCCGCCTGCGTGTGGTGTTCTTCCCGCTGATAGTCTGGACGCTGATTTACTTGTGTGAACGTGCGTTCTTGTTGCACTGTTTCACACCCAGGTTGCTCACATCGATCCTCTTCCATCCAGTTGAGGGCGTTCTGTGGTACGTGTATGTGCTTTTGGTCATCTATTTTACCTTGCCCTTAGTGAGCAAGTGCATCGCAGCCATCGGCAAGCGCGGCGTGGAGATTGTGCTGGTGCTGTGGGTGCTCTCGTCGTTCATTCCTTATCAGCACGGCGTGTTCATCGAGGCGGCACATTATCACGACAACATGTTCGGGGCGTTCTCCAACTACTACGGCTACGTCCTGTTGGGTTACTACATGCACCATTACGGCTTGCCCGTATTCACGCGTAAGCATGGTTGGAAATTTGGCTTGTTTTTCATTTTCGGCATTGTGATTATGCCGCTGTTTGAATTTCTGGTACAGGGGCATTTCCACATTACTTGGCAAGAGCATCTCGACACCTTGACAACCGATATCAGCATCAATAACGTAGCCATGGCGGCCTTGCTGTTCGCGTTGGTGCAGCATTTCGCACCCAAGCAGTATGACAGGAAAAACCATCCGGGGACCGCCACGTGGTGGCCGCGCTTGAGCATGGCCACCTTCGGCATCTACCTGTCACAGATGATCGTCTTGCGGCACATCGTCTGGCCCATGACTTATCCATGGCTGTGCCGTGTGCACTGGGTGATTGACTGCCTGGTGAGTGGTGTGCTGGCTTTTGTCATTTGTCTGCTTTTGGTCCTGTTGATTCGCCGATTCCCGTTCAGCAAATACATCGTCGGCAAGTGATAGGGCTGTCAATGACTTTATTACACCCCTTGAATCTGTTATTACAAAAAACCGTTCCATTATTTTGATTTCTCGGCAGTGAGGGTTATCTTTGCATCATCATCACCCTAATAATCACAGAATAATGAAACGAAACCAACTTCTACTTCTATTATTGTTCACCATGCTGGTGTGGATGCCCGTCCGAGCCAGTTTTGTTATTAATGGTGGCACTTACCGTGCCGACACACTGGTGCATCGTCAAGTGGGACCGGGAATGATCAACACGATTGTGCGTCTCCCACAGTATCCTCTCAACATCTATGTAGTGGCGGTTGATTTGAACAATCCCAATAACCGTGTTGAGTCCACCTTTGGCTACGGTACGCTGGGACGCACTGAATTGTTGTCTCATGCGGTGACGCGCAATACGACCCCCACTAAACGACCCTTGGTGGCTTGCAATGCTAACTTTTGGGTCGTGACAGGAAACGGTGCCCCGTTCACTTCCTTTGAGATGGGTTTCCCATTGGGCGGTGTTGTGCGCAACGACACGACAATCGTCAATGACAATAATACTACTGACCAATGGGCAGGAGGTCCCTACCTGAGCGGCGTCGCCTCCATTACCACCAATAAGGACCTTGTGTTTGGCCACCTCATGTGGGAGGGGACAATCACTGCCGATAAACTGGCTCAGCCGTTGATTTATCATAATGTCAACCGCCGGGCAGTGGCTGGCGAGATTTGCTTGTTCGGCCCGGCCTATACCCGCACAAGGGCGTTTGAGGATGACTGGGTGGAATTCAATACACGTGGCAATAACCACACCGACAACTACTATCTCGACTTTGTTGAGGGCAGTGACTGGGCTGTCAATGGCCCCATGACACTAAAGGTGGCTAAAATCGTCACCGATGCCGACAGGCAGAAACTCGGCACCTATGACGCTTGCCTTGCTGTTACTGGCGATGCCAATAAGTCCGCTATGGCAGCGCTTGCCGTGGGTGACGTGATACAACTCACCTCGGGCTGGCGCACGCTGGACGATGGTGCAGCAGAACAGTACCCGCGCATTGAAAACCTGGTGACCGGCAACACGGTGATCATGCACAACGGCATCCTTACCGAGGGGAATTTCAACATGCAGTACACCAGCGATCCTTATTCTCGCACCATCTATGCTTCAAGTGCCGACGGTAGGCACCTGTATCTGCTTGTGGCCGACAAGTCAACCAGTCCCATTTACGGACTGTCGAGGGGCTGCCCTTCGGCCGATGCACTGCAGATTCTCCAGCAGATGTACCCTGACGTGAGCGAGGCCGTGAATATGGATGCCGGTGGCTCGGCCGAGATGCTGGTTCGGGGTAAGGTCATCAACACGACCACCGAGAACAACCCGCGTGGTGTGGCCACTGGATGGATGGTTGAGGCCATCGGTGAGGAGGACCATGAGGTGGCAAGCATCGCCTTTGACCTGTTCCGATTGGATGTGCCCTCCTATTCATCGGTGACTCCCCGTGTCCTGGGCTATAACAGGATTGGTGAACTCGTGAATGAGGATGTCCAGGGATTCACGTTATCGTGTGAGGAAACGATTGGACAGGCTTCGGGCGACACGTTTGTCGCCATTGGCCAGGAGGCTCGTGGCACTCTGACGGCTGAACTCAACGGCATGACCGCTACCGTGCCCGTCCATGTTATCAATGCCCAGCCGGCACTTGTGCTGAATTCCATCTTGATTGACAACCGTCCTTATCCCATTGAGGTATCGGCAACCGTGGTGTCTAACACCTATTTCTACAATCCCGCGTTGCTCGATTGGAGCATCGACGATAGCGATGTGGCAACGATTACCGATGGCGTGTTGCAAGGAAAGAGCAATGGAACAACTAACATGTCATTTGCCGTTGGTCCTTATAGCGGCTCGGGGCAGGTGACTGTGGAAATCAGCCCAGAAGAATATCTCTATCAAGGTTGGGAAGGATGGACCACTAAGGGGGCTGGAGCCAAAGAAATTGTTCTCGATGAGACGACAGGCAATATCACTTTCACCTACAGCAGCAACCGCGCTCCATACCTGCAGCTGAGTAAGGATTTGACGCTATATGGTCTGCCTGACACTGTAGGCATTACCTTCAACACCTCGATTCCTGTCGATTATGTGCAGATTGATACGCGTAACCGCTTCAACACCACGTCCAACTACCTCAAGTTCTATCCCGAGGATGGTGCTTCGACCTTCGAAACGGGTGTGGATCACACCATCTTGCTCGACCTCGATGTCTTGGGTGGCGCAGGCTATGTGGGCACCTATCCCATAACCATCAAGAGCATCAAGTTCTCGATCAACAAGAACAGTGAGGCAGGCGACCATGTCATGAACATGAAATCGTTCTATTGCCATTATCCTGACATCCTTGGGCCGCAGGTGGTCAAGGGTGATGTCAATGGCGATGGTGAGGTCAATATCACTGACGTGAACGACATCATCGATTGCATTCTCATGGGCTCTAGCGCCATTAATGCTGATGTGAATAACGATGGCGAGGTCAACATCACCGATGTGAGCGATATCATCGACATCATACTCAATAAATAGCATTTTGAGAGCCGATTTTGCCCTTTGAACCAATATTTGGGGGTGTTTTGGCCATGCAAGTCCAAATCAAGTGAACTTTTTGCGTTTAGCTTGCGCAAAATTTGTACCTTTGTGCCGCCAAAAATAAGGGAGGCTACAATTATACAGATGAAAGAGACTGAAAAGCCTGAAAAAGGGAATAAAATCATAAAACAAGCGGCACAGGCCGAGTATAAATACGGCTTTGTGACAGATATCGAAACTGACGTCATACCCAAGGGACTTGACGAGGATGTTGTGCGCCGCATTTCGCAACTCAAGGGCGAGCCCGAGTGGCTGCTGGAGTTCCGCCTTAAAGCCTATCACCACTGGTTGACGCTCAAGGCTCCCACGTGGGGACACGTCCATGTGCCTGAGATAGACTACCAAGCCATCAGCTACTATGCTGCGCCGCGCCAGTTAAAGAAAGGCGGAGCCGAGGACATCGACCCCGAGTTGAAAAAGACTTTTGATAAGTTGGGCATTCCTCTTGAGGAGCAGTTGCGCCTGAGCGGCATGGCTGTCGATGCTGTCATGGATAGCGTGAGCGTCAAGACCACCTATCGTGACCGATTGGCTGAGCTGGGTGTCATCTTCTGCTCTATCAGCGAGGCGGTAAAGGATTATCCTGACCTGGTGCGCAAGTATCTGGGCAAGGTGGTGCCTTATACCGACAACTTTTATGCTGCTTTAAATTCGGCCGTGTTTAGCGACGGCTCGTTTGTCTACATCCCCAAGGGCGTGCGTTGCCCCATGGAGTTGTCCACCTATTTCCGCATCAATTCGGCGCAGACGGGCCAGTTTGAGCGCACGCTCATCGTGGCCGACGACGATGCCTATGTGTCCTATTTGGAGGGGTGCACGGCTCCCATGCGTGACGAGAACCAGTTGCATGCCGCTATTGTCGAGATCGTGGTCGAGGATCGTGCCGAGGTCAAGTACAGCACAGTGCAGAACTGGTATCCTGGCGACAAGGATGGCAAGGGCGGTATCTATAACCTGGTGACCAAGCGCGGATTGTGCCGCGGCGACCACAGCAAGTTGTCGTGGACCCAGGTCGAGACAGGTAGTGCCATCACATGGAAATATCCCAGTTGTGTGCTCAAGGGAGACCACTCGGTGGGCGAGTTCTACAGCGTGGCGCTGACCAACAACTGGCAGGAGGCCGATACCGGTACCAAGATGATTCATCTGGGCCGCAACAGCACCAGCACCATCGTGAGCAAGGGCATCAGTGCCGGGCACAGCCAGAACAGCTATCGCGGTATGGTCAAGATTGCGCCCAAGGCTACCGGCTGCCGTAACTTCACCCAGTGTGACAGCCTGCTGCTGAGCGACACCAGCGGTGCCCACACTTTCCCCGTCATTGAAGTGGGTAACGACACCTCGGTGGTCGAGCACGAGGCCACGACCAGCAAGATCAACGAGGATCAGATTTTCTACTGCAACCAGCGCGGCATCCCCACCGAGGACGCCGTCGGCCTCATCGTCAACGGTTATGCCAAAGAGGTAATGGCCAAGTTGCCCATGGAATTTGCCGTCGAGGCCCAGAAACTGCTCAGCATCTCGCTCGAGGGCTCAGTAGGATAGGGTATAATGAAAGGTCAGCAACTAAAACTAAAGACTAAAAACTAAGGACAAAATATGCTAGTAATAAATGATTTACGTGCCTCGATTGAGGATAAGGAGATATTAAAAGGGGTCAACCTCACCGTTAAGCCTGGCGAGGTGCATGCCATCATGGGCCCCAACGGCTCGGGCAAGAGTACCCTGAGCGCAGTGCTCACGGGCAATCCAGCCTACACGGTAACTGGTGGTAGCGTCTCGTTCTATGGTAAGGACTTGCTGGCGCTTTCGCCCGAGGACCGTGCCCACGAGGGATTGTTCCTCAGTTTCCAATATCCTGTCGAGATTCCCGGCGTGTCGATGGTCAACTTCATGCGCACCGCCATGAACGAGAAGCGCAAGTATATGGGCGAGGAGCCGCTGAGTGCTGCCGATTTCCTCAAACTCATGCGCGAGAAACGCGCTATCGTGCAACTCGATAACAAGCTTGCGTCACGTGCCGTCAACGAGGGTTTCTCGGGTGGCGAGAAGAAGCGCAACGAGATTTTCCAGATGGCGATGCTTGAGCCACGCCTGAGCATCCTTGACGAGACCGATAGTGGACTGGACATCGATGCCCTGCGCATTGTCGCCAGTGGTGTGAACACCCTCAAGAGCAAGGACAACGCCACCATCGTCATCACCCACTACCAGCGACTGCTGGATTATATCAAGCCCGATTTTGTTCATGTCCTCTACAAGGGGCGCATCGTCATGAGCGCTGGCCCTGAACTCGCACTCGAGTTGGAGGACAAGGGTTATGATTGGATCAAGGAACAAGTTGACTCTCAGCAGTAAGCCATGAACGCCCTCAAGCAATATATTGACCTGTATGATGAGAGCAGGGCTCTTATCGAGCAGCAGTCACCAGCTTTGCTCAACACGTTGCGCAATACCGCCCGCGAGCAGTTGCGGGAAGCCAGATTGCCGCGCAAGGGTAGCGAGGACTTTGAGGCAACCGACCTTGAGGAGGTGTTTGCCCACGACTATGGCGTGAACGTCAACCGCTTGCCCTTTGATGCCGACCCTGTGGAGACTTTCCATTGCGACGTGCCCAACATGAGCACTTGCTTGTACTACACGAGCAATGACGCTTTCCATAGCAGTGCCACCGCCGAGCGCAACATCGGCCAGGTGGTCGTCGAGCCATTCAGCATGGCAGCAGTGGATTATCCCGAGCTCATGAACGCTCATTATGGTCGACTTGCCTGCATGAGCGACCCAACTGTGGCACTTAACACGTTGCTCGTCCAGGACGGGTTGTTCATCTATGTCCCCGACGGCGTCGTTGCCGAGCGCCCCATCCAGTTGGTCAATATCTTCAATGCAGCACTCGACATGATGGTGCAGCGCCGATTGCTCATTATCGTGGGTAAGAACGCCAGCATCAAGTTGCTTGCATGTGACCACACCCAGAGCCCCGATTACCGATACCTGAACAATCAGGTGATTGAGATCGTAGCCATGCAAGGCAGTACTATCGATTTTTATGATTTGGAGGAGAGCACGCCGTTAACCCATCGTGTCTCGTCAGTCTTTGTCGATCAGCACGAGGGCAGCAATGTCCTTATCGATGGCATCACCCTCGTCAATGGTTTTACCCGAAACAATTACCATGTCGAGGTCAACGGGGAACATGCCGAGACCCAGTTGCTGGGCATGACCATCGCTAGCGGCGAGCAACATGTGGACAGTCACACGTTTATCAGCCACAATGCTCCACGTTGCCATAGCAACGAGATGTTCAAGTATGTGCTCGATGGCAATGCTGTGGGGGCTTTTGCTGGAAAAATCCTTGTAAAGCCCGACTGCCCGCGCGTTGAGGCTTACCAGGGCAACCGCAACCTGTGTGGCGCTCCAACGGCAAAGATGTACACTAAGCCACAGCTGGAAATCTACACCGATGACGTGATGTGCTCGCATGGTTCGGCTGTGGGACAGCTTGATGAGGATGCGCTGTTTTACATGCGCACCCGCGGCATCAGCAGCAGTGAGGCCCGTCGCCTGTTGATGCAGGCCTTTGTTGCCGATGTCATCGATGGTGTGCGTCTTGATGCCCTCAAGGACCGACTGCATTATCTGGTCGAGAAACGCTTTGCCGGCACGTTGAGCAACTGTGCAAGCTGTATGGCAGCCTGCCGCCCTGCTAATAAAGAAATCTCCTAGATGTTATAGGTACACTAGAAACCTACCCACAAGTGACTGCGACTAATAAAATGGACATTAACAAGATACGCGAGGATTATCCCATCCTTCAACGCCAGATTGAGGGACGCCCTCTCATCTATCTCGACAATGCCGCAACGTCCCAAACGCCGCGACCCGTCGTCGAGGCCATTGACCAGATGTACTATCACTATAAGGCCAATGTGCATCGCGGCGTGCACACGCTCTCACAAGAGGCGACCGACCTGGTTGAGCTCACTCGCGAGAAAGTGCGTGCTTTTATCAATGCTGACAGCATCGAGGAGGTGATTTTTACCCGTGGCACGACCGAGGGCATCAACCTGGTGGCATCGTCCTTTGGCCAGATGCTCGAGAATAGTGACGAAATCATCGTTACGGTGATGGAGCATCACAGCAACATTGTCCCCTGGCAACTTATCGGGCAACGCAAGCGGGTCACCCTGCGCGTGGTGCCTATCGACGATAGCGGCCAGGTGGATATGCAGGCATTTGAGGATTTGTTTACCGATAACACTCGCTTTGTCGCGCTAGCCCATGTGTCTAACGTGCTGGGCACGGTCAATCCCGTCAAGGAGATGATTGCCATCGCCCATAGCCACGGTGTGCCCGTGCTCATCGACGGAGCCCAAGCGGCCCCCCATGTAGCAGTTGACGTGAAGGACTTGGACTGTGACTTCTATGCCTTCTCCAGCCACAAGATGTATGGCCCCGCTGGAGTGGGTATCCTCTATGGCAAACGCTACTGGCTGGATAAGATGCCGCCTTATCAGGGTGGTGGAGAGATGATTGGACAAGTGTCGTTTGATCACACTACATTCGCCGAATTGCCTTTCAAGTTTGAGGCTGGCACTCCCGACTTTGTGGATATCGCAGCATTTGGCGCAGCCATTGACTATATCCAGCAGTTGGGCATCGACAACATTGCTGCCCATGAGCACGAGTTGTTGCAGGCCGCTATTGAGGGTTTGAGTAGCATCGAGGATATCCGCTTGTTTGGTACCGCCCCTGGCAAGAGTGGCGTGGTGTCCTTCCTCGTGGGCGACATCAGCAGCTATGACATGGGCTTGCTGCTCGACAAGTTGGGTGTAGCAGTGCGCACTGGTCATCACTGCGCTCAACCGCTGATGGCTCACTATGGTGTCCAGGGAATGGTCAGGGCATCGTTCGCGGTGTATAATACCCTCGAGGAGGTTGCCGCCTTTGTCGCCGCCACCCGGCGTGTTGCCCAAATGCTCCGCTAGCAATTTATGCCCCCAAATGTTGTGTAAATAATGATTCTAAGAAATTATAAAGGATGAATCCTGTTGCTAAAAAAAGGAATTACACCATTGATGCGCTAAAGGCAGTTACAGCGTGGTTTGTGGTTTTGAACCATGCCTATTTCCCTGGCGTATTTGGTCAATATGTAGCATTGCTCTCTCACTTTGCATCCCCGATTTTCTTTATTACGGCAGGCTACTTTGCGGTCCATACCAAACCGTCCAAGACTAAGAAATCGATCATGAAGATGTGCCGATATTTATTGTTTGCATACACGATTAACTTAGTGAGGATCTACATACAAAACGATTGTGACTTCTCGCTTTTCTGCGCCTTTTTCCAGGAAAAGATCTTCACTGTGCGGCACATGCTGTTTTTCTTTTTCTTGAATGAAACCTACGTTAGCGGCGTTGTGTGGTTCTTGTTCACGATGCTATACTGCTACCTGTTCAGGCTATTGTTAAAAAGAGAAGCACTCATCAAACTGTCCTACTTTCTCACGGCGTTAAGTTTCTTGATTGTTATTGCATCATCGGTATTTCATTTTTATGTGCCTATCAACAACGTGTGGATTAGAGGTATACCATTCTTTGCCATAGGTGGCTACATCAGGTTGTACCTTGAGAGAGAAGAAAACCCGATGAGCAGGTTGAACGCGCTGTTAATTGGGCTGGTTGGAGCCGTGATTATCTCGGTATCCTTTTTTGCCAACAATCTGCTATGGCATGTGGGAACATTGCTGTTAAGTCCAGCGCTATATTATATTGCCGCTCGGTCAAATATTAAGAAAAATATCTTGTGCCCTCTAGGCTTCAAGTATTCTTTTATGGTCTATATCATGCATCCCATAGTCATTCACGCCTATGATGCACTTAGGCCAACGCCAGGATTATTGGAGGCATGGATTAGACCATTCTTGATTATTATTTTAACTATCATGGTCGCCCTGCTGTACTATTTCATCAAGGATAATCTCATCCTTATGATCAAAAAGATGCGCGGGGTGGAATAAACCGTTGGCGGTTTATTCAGAAAGTACGACGGCCTCAAGCGCTAACCCTTCAGGCATTAGCAACAACATCATAACCAAAACATATTAATAGTATTATCCGGATGAAAAAGTATGCTTTTATATGTGTAACAATCTGTATAGCGCTCAGTTCCCTTGTAGCCAAGGCCGATACGTCATCGGTGGTTGCTGTGGGTGACTCGATGATGGTATTAAGCGACATCATTTCCAAGGGACTACCAGTCCTGTATATCCAAACGGTCGATAGCGAGGAACCCACCTGTGATTATGTGTCTGCCCCTGCTGGATGCATGGGCAAGTCCATCACCAACGTCACTAAAGTTCCTGGCCGGATGATTATCTATCAGCATATTGGTGAGATCGATAGCGTGCTGTATGATAGTGGCGATTATGAGAAAGACGTTAGCGGCATGACCATCAAGATTCGTGGCAACACGAGTGCTTATGGTACCAAGAAGCCTTATAAAATCAAGTTGCAAAAAAAGCAGGATCTGCTTTTCCGTGGCGATGAAGCAACCTATAAGGACAAGGACTGGTTGCTGCTCAAGTATGATTACCTCCTCACCTTGGTTGGCTTCAAGGTGAATGCCTTGTTGGATCTTCCTTGGACTCCTAAATTTCATTTTGTGAGTGTGGTTTTAAATGGCAATTACAAGGGACTGTACATGCTTTGTGAGTCGGTCAAGCGCAATCCCGACTGCCGTATCAATGTGGATAAGAACTCGGGCTACATCTTTGAGTGTGACCCCTATTGGTGGAACGAGGATGTGTATGTGAATTCACTCACAGCACCTTCCTATAATTTTACTTTCAAGTATCCCGAGAGCGATGAAATTCTCCCCGAGCAGTTGCAGTACATGCAGACGGTTGTGACTGATTATGAGAATAGCCTCAATGGTCCCAACTATACCGACAAAATTGATGTTGTCACGTTTGCCGCATGGTGTTTGGGCCACGATATCGAGGGAACTCAAGACTCTGGCGGTGCCAATAGGTATTATTGCAAATATGACAGTACCGGCACATCTAAAATCCAGATGCCCTTGTTGTGGGACTTCGATATGGCAGAACACACTTCGTTTTCATGGTCCAGGAGCCACATTAAACATTTTCAGTCGTTGTTTGATAATGAGAACCGCACATTTGTTGATGAGTATGTCGGCTTGTGGAGGAAAATGAATAAGACTTTTTTTTCGACCATCAGTCAGTTTTTAAATTCATTCAATTCATCCAGTGAAGGGCGTGCACTGAATGCTAGCCTTGTACTCGATGGACTGGTTAGTGGCTACACGCCAACTGATTTGGAGGAGCATGTTCAAGACCGCATTATCTGGTATAAATCACGTTACCGTTGGCTGAACAGACAAATCGATGCAATGAATCCCATTGGAGACATTAATATTGATGGCGCTGTGAATGTGTCAGATATCGCTGACTTGATCGATGTGCTGCTGGGAAGCGCCAGATCCTATCGATATGCTAATGATGTGGATGGTGATGGCGTGATTGGCATTCAGGACGTGACTATGCTCATTGACCAGCTGCTGAACCAGACGAGTAGCCCTAAGGATTAAATGCATAATAAAATAAGACAGGATTCCCACCCTGTCTTACTTTTTTTGTGTTCTGAAGCCTTTTCTTTACTAAACCCAAATGTCATGGTATTGATAAAAACAAGCCTAAAAACAATTATTTACTTCTATTCTTAGTCTTTGTACTGATTTGACATTGCAAAGAAAAGTAATGTTATATAACTATCAAAATTTTTTCTACCAATCGCTCGATTTTTTCAATGAAAGATTGGAAAGCAACGCAAATCACTTTACACCATGATTTTATATCGGGAAAAGGACTAGGCTTTAGGTTGGTAGCGGCGTCCTAGCGCCGAGCACAGGAACCAGCGCCCCATGTAAGAAGCCAGGATGCCTACTTTGTTTTTTAGTCTAACGTTACTGTCAAGCAGGCAGTTATAGCGAAGGCGCTTGATGCCTCTCCAGCAGCGGTCTTGCAGAGCTTTGTGGTCAACTGCCTTGTCCTGGTTGCTCAACAGCAGGATATTGAAATAAGCGCTCAACAGGCGGCTTCGGGCAGCCCTGACATACTGTTTGTCATTGGCCAGGGTCTCTTGCTCTAGTTGCTCACCGATGTCAAGAACGGCTGCACGCTTGGGCGAGAATGTCTGCAGGATGCTTTTCTCTCGCTGGCGGTAACCATAAATGGTGATGTCGGTCTTCACAACCTTGTCACACTTGAGCAGGAGTGGGTAAATGATGGCAAAGTCCTCATAGAATTTGCCGACGGGATAACGTATGCCGTCAAACAGTGATGACTTGTACAAGCGTCCCCACGCCGAGTGGGTGAGTCTGTGCTGGTATAGAATGGCGAGAATGGCCTCGTGCTGGTCATAGGTCGTTGTTGAACCTTGCCGTGAGCCTTGCTCGGTAAATGGGGTTTGGCCATCAAAAAATGGCTGGTATTCCCCGATGGCGATATCAGCATTATTGCCTTGCATGGTTTTGAGCAACACCGAGGTGCACTGGGGATGCAACACGTCGTCGCTATCGACCATCATCACCAGTTCGCCCTGCATGATTTCTAGAGCCGTGTTGCGCGCTGCCGATAAGCCACCATTTGGCTGGTGGATGACGCTGATGCGTTCATCTCGTGTTGCCCATTGGTCACAAAGGATGCCGCTGTTGTCGGTGCTGCCGTCATCCACCACAAGGATCTCGAGATGAGGATAGGTCTGGCCAACAATGCTTTCCATGCATTGGTCCAGATACTTCTCAACATTATAAACGGGAACAATAACCGAAATGAGCGGCTCCACTTTTCTAGATAATAGTTGATAATTAACAGTTGACAGTTAAATGCGAACAACTGTTCACTATTAACTGTCAACTGATTACTGGTTTATTTCACTTTCCACTCAAAGCCGTCCTTGGTGTCCTTCACCTCAAAGCCAAACTCGCTGAGCTTGTCGCGAATCAGGTCGCTGGTCGCCCAGTCCTTGTTGGCCTTGGCAGTGCGGCGCATCTCCAGCAACAGGTCAACGGCATGGCGATAGGGGTCGAGGTTGACGCTCTCACCACCGGCGGCATCATCGCGTATGCCCAGCACGTCAAACAGATAGGTCTGGAAGATGCTCTTGAGCTCGTCGATGTCGGCCTGGGTGAGCGTGGCATGGCCGTCGTTGACCTGATTGATGACCTTGCAGGCGTCAAACAGGGTTGCGATAACCATGGGTGTGTTCAGGTCGTCGTTCATCGCGTCGGCGCAGCGCTGACGGTAGTTCTCCGGCGTCACTGAGGATTGGTCAGCGGCAGTGAGGTTGTTCAGGCGGTGCCAACCGTCAAGCATGCGCTCAACAGCTTTTTCGGCCGCTTGAAGGGCCTCGTTGCTGAAGTCGACCGTTCCACGATAGTGGGCTTGCAGGATGAAGAAGCGGATCGTCATGGGCGAGTAGGCTTGGGTCAATGCGGGGTGGTCACCCGTGAAGAATTGTTCCAGGGTGATGAAGTTACCCAGCGATTTGCCCATCTTCTGCCCATTGATGGTGATCATGTTGTTATGCATCCAGTAGTGCACCATCTCGTCGCCCTGGCTGGCCACAGCCTGGGCAATCTCGCACTCGTGGTGCGGGAACACGAGGTCCATCCCGCCGCCGTGGATGTCAAAGTGCTTGCCCAGGTACTTGCGTCCCATGGCGGTGCACTCGCAGTGCCACCCGGGGAATCCGTCGCTCCAGGGCGAGGGCCAGCGCATGATGTGCTCGGGCTGAGCCTTCTTCCACAAGGCAAAGTCGGCTTGGTTGTGCTTCTCGCCCACGCCATCGAGCTCGCGGCTGGCGTTGAGGATGTCATCGAGGTTACGTCCCGAGAGGACACCGTAGCGGTGGTCTCGGTTGTAGGCCTCGATGTCAAAGTACACGCTGCCGTTGCTCTCATAGGCGTAGCCGTTAGCCATGATTTGTTTCACCAGTTCCTCCTGCTCGATGATGTGGCCCGTGGCATGTGGCTCGATGCTCGGGGGCAACACGTTGAGTTGCTGCATCGCGGCATGGTAGCGGTTAGTGTAGTACTGAGCCACTTCCATGGGTTCGAGCTGCTCGAGGCGGGCCTTCTTGGCGATTTTGTCCTCGCCCTCGTCGGCATCGTGCTCCAGATGCCCCACATCGGTGATGTTGCGCACGTAGCGCACCTTGTAGCCCAGTTGCTGCAGGTAACGGAACAGCACGTCAAACGTGATGGCAGGCCTGGTGTGTCCCAGATGCGGATCGCCATAGACCGTGGGACCACACACATACATGCCCACCATCGGCTCGTTCAGGGGCACGAAGTGCTCCTTGCGCCTGGTCAGTGTGTTATAGATAAGTAGTGGATGTTCCATCTCTGATGTCAGTGGGTGAAAATCCTCTAATCCCTAATCGAGAATTAAGCCTGACCCTTGGGCAGGGGGAAATCCATGATGTTGCTGTTGCCGCCGGCGGGACGGTTGATCTTGATCTCGCCGAAGTTACTCTCATAGCGGCGGATATTGTCCTGCAGGGCGAACATAAGCTCCTTAGCGTGCTGGGGAGCCATGATGATGCGGCTCTGTACGCGTGCCTGCGGCATGTTGGGACCGCGCAGGATCATATCAATAAAGAAATCGTTGGGATCATGGGCAATCATAGCCATGTTTGAGTAGCGTCCTTGCAATTCTTCCTTGGGAAGTTCGATTTTGATTTGGTTCTGGTTCTGATTTTCGTTTGCCATAATTATTTCTTATTATGATAAATGTTTAAAAATGATTATTTAGTAAAATCGTAATACTCAGTGTTAGGATAAGTCTTGTCATTGAGGAAAATCCTCATGACCTTGAATGTGGGTTTCTTCCACAACGCGCCCACATTGAAGGACGCATAGCAGTCGCGCCAAAAAGTGCCGCGCTCGCCCCTGAGGTCATGGACCAGATAGCAGTTGACGGTGTCGTTGCTTAGTGTCTGACCGTCGGCCACGAGCATGAGGGTGCGAGCCGTGTTGATGTATTCCACCTGGCAGTGCAGGTTGATGTATTCGCCCGTGCGCCACAGGCTGCGCAGTTTCACCTCGTGCATGGGCAGGCTGTCGGGCGAAGCCCCGGTCTGGCGTAACGAGTCGCTCACGATGCCGCTGCAAGAGTAGACGTTGATGTTGCGGTGATCGCTGGCAGTATTGTCGGCAAAGTCATATCGCAGAAGCACGCGTTGGTTGGCCTTGACCTCTTCGCTCAAGGCGACTCTTGACTGGAGTCTGACGGCTGCCGAGTCGCCGTGTCCCAGGTACTCAAACACCGCTCCCGTGGCGTTCTGTTCCAGGAACGTCACGATGTCATAGCGGTAGTCGGTATAGGCGCGGTCGATGTCCTCGTCCTTGTCACATGAGGACAGGGCGAGCAGTGCCGCAATCAGCGATATGGCCAGGTGATGCAGTTTCATAGCTTCTTGTCGCGGATGGTTTGGTCAACAATCATGCCGTCACGCATGTGGAGTGTGCGGTCAGCTTGCGCTGCGAGCCCTTCGTCATGGGTCACGATGATAAAGGTCTGGCCCAATTCCTCGCGCAGTTCAAAGAACAACTGGTGTAATTCCTGCTTGTTTTGTGAGTCAAGGCTGCCCGACGGCTCATCGGCCAGGATGACCTTGGGACTGTTCATCAGGGCACGGGCCACGGCCACACGCTGGCATTCACCGCCGCTCAGCTGCGAGGGCTTGTGGTTCAGGCGGTCGGCCAGGTGCATGCGTTCCAGCAGCCGTTGGGCGCGCTGGTAGGCGTCGGTGCGGTTATCACCGCCCAGCAGGGCAGGGATAGCGACATTCTCGAGCATGGTGAACTCTGGCAGCAGCTGGTGGAACTGGAACACAAAGCCGATGTTGCGGTTCCTGAAATGGGCCAGCTCCTTGTCCTTGAGCGCCAGCACGTTCTTGCCCTCATAGTATACCTCGCCTTGCTGCGGCATGTCGAGCGTGCCGATAATCTGCAACAATGTCGTCTTGCCGGCACCGCTAGGGCCCACAATCGACACGATTTCGCCCTGGGCGATGTCGAGGTCAACTCCCCGCAGCACCTCCAGGTCGCCATACCGTTTCACGATATTTCTTGCCTCAATCATCATAATTAGCTTGCAAAGGTAGTGCAAGTCGAGCACAGAACAAAAAGAATTTATTCTTTTTTTATGTTGAGACTGGTCCTATAGGACCTATAGGTCTTATAAGTCTTATAGGCCCTATAAGTGATCGCTGTGGAAAAATCGTGGCTAACATGATTGTGTTATATTTTTTTGTATTATCTTTGCAGCCGATTTATTAACAACAGTGGACAAATTTGGCTGCTTGCAACCACTTGAAAAAATGCTAAAACTGCGATAATCAGCGATTTTTATCGGTTTCTTTTAGCGTTCATGTCCCACAATAAACAATTTAGGTACAATGAACAGTAAGAACTATCTTTTCACGTCCGAGAGTGTCTCTGAGGGACACCCCGACAAAGTTGCTGACCAGATCAGCGATGCTATTCTTGACAAATTCCTTGCCTTTGACCCCAACTGCCATGTGGCATGCGAGACACTCGTGACCACGGGTCAGATCATCATCTCGGGCGAGGTGACAACTAACGTTTATATTGACCTGCAACGTACTGCGCGCGAGGTGGTTAACCGCATCGGTTACACCAAGAGCGAGTACCAGTTTGACGGCAACTCGTGTGGTATCCTCAACAGCGTTCACGAGCAGAGTGGCGACATCAAGCAGGGAGTTGACAATGCCGAGGACAACCGTGAGGACCAGGGCGCCGGCGACCAGGGCATGATGTTTGGCTATGCCTGCAACGAGACGCCCAATTACATGCCGTTGACGCTCGATTTGGCCCATGCGCTCATGATGGAATTGGCCGATATCCGCCACAACCATCCCGAACTCATGCCTTACCTGAGGCCCGATGCCAAGGCTCAGGTTACCGTAGAGTATGACAGCGAGACCCGTCGCCCCGTACATGTACACACCATTGTGGTGAGCACCCAGCATGATGCCGACGTTGATCAGCCGCGCATTCTCAAGGACGTGCGCGAGATCCTCATCCCCAAGACCTTGCGCCACTTCAAAGAGGATATCCGCAATCTGGTGGATGAGAAGACCGAGCTGTTTGTTAATCCCACGGGCAAGTTCGTCATCGGTGGACCGCACGGCGACACCGGTCTCACTGGCCGCAAAATCATCGTCGATACCTATGGCGGCCGTGGTGCCCATGGTGGTGGCGCATTCAGCGGCAAGGATCCCAGCAAGGTTGACCGTAGCGCCGCCTACGCTTGCCGCCACATCGCCAAGAACATCGTGGCTGCTGGCATCGCCGACGAAGTGCTGGTCCAGGTGGCCTATGCCATCGGCCGTGCCGAGCCTGTGAGCTTCTACATCAACACCTATGGCACGAGCCATGTGAACATGAGCGATGTGGAGATCGCCGAAATCATCAAGACCTTGTTTGACATGCGTCCCAAGGCCATCATCGAGCGATTGAAACTGTTGCAGCCCATGTACACCGAGACGGCCGCCTATGGCCACATGGGCCGTAAGTATGAGCTCAAGGTCAAGAAATTTGAATCCTTATATAATGAGACCCGCGAAGTCGAGGTTGAGCTCTTCACTTGGGAGAAACTCAACATGACCGAGACCCTGCGGGCAACCTTCGGCCTCTCGTGACGTTTTTGGCGCCCAGATAGACGTCCAATAACGAATTATTAGTAATTTTGTGGTCTATGGACGAGGAATTTGATATCAGGAGAGAGTCGTTGAAGACCGACCAGGACTTTGAGCGGGCATTACGTCCCGTGCGCTTTGAGGATTTCGCGGGTCAGGACAAGATCATCGAGAACCTGCGCGTGTTTGTCGCCGCTGCTAAGCTGCGCGGCGAGTCGCTGGACCATGTGCTGTTTCATGGGCCTCCGGGTCTGGGAAAGACTACATTGAGCAACATCATCGCCAATGAGTTGGGCGTGGGTTTCAAGGTTACCTCGGGTCCCGTGCTCGACAAGCCTGGCGACCTGGCGGGCCTGCTGACGTCGCTCGACGAGAACGATGTGCTCTTCATCGACGAGATTCATCGCCTGAGCCCCATCGTCGAGGAATACCTCTACAGCGCGATGGAGGACTATCGCATCGATATCATGATTGATAAGGGGCCGGGAGCACGATCGGTGCAGCTGACCCTTGCCCCGTTTACCCTCATCGGTGCTACCACGCGCAGTGGCCTGCTCACCTCGCCGCTGCGAGCCCGTTTCGGCATCAACTGCCACCTGGAGTACTATGACCACAAGGTGTTGCAAGGCATCATCCATCGCTCGGCGCGCCTGCTGTCGGTGCCCATCGACGACAAGGCCGCTGTGGAAATCGCCCTGCGCAGCCGTGGCACGCCCCGTATCGCCAACTCGCTCTTGAGGCGAGTGCGCGACTTTGCCCAGGTCAAGGGCAACGGACGCATCGACCTCGAGATCGCCCGCTATGCCCTCGAGGCGCTGAACATCGACAAGTATGGTCTCGACGAAATCGACAACAAGATATTGCTGACTATCATTGACAAGTTCAATGGCGGTCCTGTGGGCTTGAACACCATCGCCACGGCGATGAACGAGGACGCTGGCACCATCGAGGAGGTGTATGAGCCTTACCTCATCAAGGAGGGCTTCATCAACCGCACCCCGCGCGGCCGCGAGGCAACCATGCTTGCCTATAACCACTTGAAGCGAGAGCATCCCGGTGAGGTGGGATCAATTTTTTAGTGAATAGTTTACAGTGAATAGTTTACAGTTGGCATTCTCACTCCCAACGATTATCTATTAACTGTTCACTATCAACTATTAACTGTTAACTGACAAACTGTTAACTGATAATATGGCTAACCTGAAATCACTGGCTAAAGATACCGCCATCTATGGCTTGAGCAGCATTGTGGCACGTTTTGTCAATTACCTGCTCGTGCCGATACAGACGTTGAAATTTGCCTCGACAGGAGGCGAATATGGCATCATCACCAACGTCTATGCCTATGTGGCTATTCTCATCATGGTGCTCACCTTCGGCATGGAGACCACTTTCTTCAGATTCATGAACAAAGAGGGCATGGATCGGAAAAAAGTGTATTCGACGGTGCTCAGGATGGTGGGCACGGTGGGCTTGGTGACCACGGTGATCGTTCTACTCTTCTGCAGGCAGATAGCAGCGCTGTTGGGCTATGGCAACCACCCCGAATATGTGGTGGTGATGTATATCACGGTTGCGCTCGACGCCTTCACGGCCATTGCGTTCGCTTACCTGCGCTGTGAGCATAAACCCATCAAATTCGCTTCCCTGAAGATCGCCAATATCGGCTTGAACATCGTGCTCAACCTGATCTATTTCTTCGGGTTGCCGATGCTTCATCTCAATCCCTTCGGCATCTATGGCGAGACGTTCCACTACGACGTGGTGTGGGTATTTTACATCAATCTGTTCTGCTCGATGTTCAACCTCGTTTTCCTGCACAAGGAACTGCGGGGCATCAACTTTGGATTTGACAAGAAGATGTGCCGCCAGATGTTGTCCTATGCTTGGCCCATCCTTGTCATGGGAATCGCCGGACAGCTTAATCAGAGCCTGTCGCAGATCATGTTCCCCAAAGTGTATCCGGGTGGCAACGCGATGAGCGAGCTGGGCATCTATGGCGCGTGCATCAAGATTGCAATGATCATGATGATGATTACCCAGGCCTTCCGTTTTGCTTATGAGCCCTTTGTGTTCAGCAAGGTCAAGGACAAGGACAGCAAGGAGGTGTATGCCCAGACGATGAAATACTACATTATCTTCACCTTGCTGGCATTCCTCGTAGTGATGGCCTATCTTGACCTGCTCAAGTACCTGATTGGCGAGAGTTACTGGAGCGGATTGCGCGTGGTGCCCATCGTGATGGCCGCCGAAATCGTGTTTGGCGTCTTCTTCAACCTCTCATTCTGGTACAAGCTCACCGACCGCACCATCTGGGGCGCCTATTTCTCAGGCATCGGTGCTGTGGTGCTGTTCATCATCAATCTGCTGTTCATCCCCCGCTTCAGCTACATGGCATGTGCCTGGGCAGGACTTATCGCATATAGCGTGTCGATGCTTTTGTCCTATTTCATTGGGCAGAAGTATTTCCCGATTCGCTATCCGCTGCGCGACATTGCCATCTATACCGTGGTGGCCGCTGTCCTGTTCGCTGGAATGATGCTGCCTGTGGAGAATGCGTGGCTCAGGCTGGCTTTCCGCACCGTGCTGTTGCTCTTATTCGTGGGCTTCATTTTCCGCAAGGAGCACCTTGGCCCGATGCTTGCCAAGTTGCCCGTCGTCGGCCGTTTCTTCAGGTAAAGGAATAATGAAAAACCATTAGGGTGTCCGGTAAAAGCTCCGTTAGGAGCGGCTAGGGTATAGACAGGGGTGTAACGAGGCGAAGCCGAGTGTAACCCCTGTAATATTAGGCACCACTGGCCTTAGCCCCATCGGGGCGGCAGTGAGTCTTTGACATGCAACCGGCCCTAATCAGCCCTAACGGGCTTCAACGCAAGCCCCCTTCACACGAAAACGCCATAACGGCATTGATGTTGGTGTGCTTATGTGACCTTGGCGTTTTTTCTCCGGGCACTGATGAATCAAAATTAAACAATGAGGGCGCTCAAGCCGTGAGCGCCCTCATTAGTTGAAAAATCTATCAATAAAGTGATTAGTGGCGAAGGATGTAGTCGATGACAGCGTTAATGTCTGAGATGTTCACCTCGCCGTCCTTGTTCACGTCACCAATGGTTCCGTTACCCAGGATCGTGTCAATCACCGCGCTAATATCGCTGATGTTCACCTCGTTGTCCCTGTTCACGTCATAGGGGTTGTAGGGGATGGGATAGAGCTCAAGCTCGCCCTTATAGACGGTGAGGAAGCCCTCAACATAAGTGTTCTCGGCAGTATTGATGCCAACGTTGAACTTATCATACAACTTGATTTGACCAGTCTCATCAACGATGAAGAAGTCGTCACCGTCCTTGATAATATCAACATTCATAAAGCCCAGGAACCAGTGAATCATATCCTGAGAAACCTCCTCGATGGGCATGATCTCGGGCTCAACGGGAGTGCCGAAACCAGCGGGAACAAAGGTATTGGCAACGGGAGACAGCTGCTTAGCGTTCTGGTAGGTTGTCCAGCTAGCCTGTGCATCGTTGATGTAGTTACCATTGGAGAAGGTGCCGGCAACGCTGCCGTAAGCCAGGCTATAGTCACCGCAAGAGTCCTTCAAGTACAAATTAGGACCATTCTGGTAGATGGCGGTAAGGGGCTTGGTGAAGGTGACAATTACACCTTGGTTATATTGATAGAGGTCGCTAAAGCACTCTGCAGTGTAAACAGGTGGGTTGAAGACGATGCGAGTGGGCAGCAATTGATAGTTGGTCTTATAGGAACCAACGATGGCATAAACATCGTAGGACTCATTCAAATCCTCGGGCCAAGCGATGCCGAAGCGGTCGTAGTAACCGATGGAGTTGCCATTGGCGTCGGTAAAGGTCTTGTTCTCGGTATCAATATACACTTGCTTTACCAATACATAGTGTCCCCAAGTCTCGTGGCCAACTTCAGGAATCGTGATGACCTCGGCCATTTCCTCAAGCTTGGCTTGACCGCCGATGTTGTCCTTCTTGGGCTGGAAACCAGTCAGGTTCTTCAACTCGGGCTCCATGTCCCAAGTGGTCTTGGTGCCGCCGTAACCAGCGGGGATCACGTCACCAGGCTCGTAAGTCTGGCCGCAGTCGCCGTAGGCGAGACCATAACCGCATTCGGTATCCTTCAGGTACAGATATAGACCTTTCTGACCCAGCACGATAGCGTCATTCTTGATCGAGACAGCAGTGTCGTCTGCAAGGTCGCCCAGTTCACACAATGCAACTGCATCATCGGGGATGATGGGTTCATAATAAACCTTGATGGGCAGCAACTGGTAAATCACATCGCCATCATTGGGCTTGTAAGAACCCACGATAGCCCAAACCTTGCACTTCACACCTGCGGTCACTTGACCTGCGGTCACACCCATGCTGAAATAGACAGGAGCGGTGTTGCCGTTAGCATCGGTGAGGATCTTGGCCTCAGGATCAATCATAGCATCCTCGAAATACACATAGTGTGCCCACATGTTATGGCCCACTTGGTTGGCAGTGATGACCTCGGGATTAACGGTCACATTACCGCTTGCTGCTTGGAAGTTGCTCAGGTCGGCCAGCTCAGGCTCTCCACCATAAGTGGTCTTCTTGCCGACAAAACCAGCGGGGATCACGTCACCCGTCTTATAAGTCTGGTCAGTAATGCCATAGAACAATCCGTAGCCAGAGTTGTCCTTCACGTAGAGGTACTTGCCATTCTGAGCGGTAGCGGTTACGGGATTGTTGAACTTCACAACCGTCTCATCGGCTACTGCCGAATATTCTGCGATGTTGTCCACTGGGGTAGCGGTCGAGAACACATACTCGGCAGTCACCACGTCGCTAGTCTCACCATCTAAGTAAGAGATAGCTTTCACGGTGGTGTTGCTGCTCAAGGTGAAGGGAGCGGTGTACTGTGTTGAGCTAGTGGTGGGATTGCTGCCATTGGTGGTGTAGTAGATCTTAGCACCACTGGTCGAGCAAGTCATGTTCACCTGGATGGGTTCGTAATAGGTGTCGCTAGCGGGCTTGATCACGGGAGCGGCAAGGCCTGCCTCGCCAACGGTCACGATGATCTTGGTGGCACGCACCTGGTTGGTCGAAGCAGTGAATGTGATGCTCCTGGAATTGCCTGTCCAGGTACCCTTGGGACCACTAGTTTCATAGGTGTAGCTACCATTATTAGGTTCAACAGTGAAGCAGCCGGGACCATACTTCTCCTGGCCATTGGCAGCGCACTCAAACACGATTTGGGTGATGTCGCTTGACTCGCAGCTGATGGTCATCGTCTGACCCTTGTAAACGCGGTAAGCCCACACGCCTTTGTCGGCGGCAACCAGTCCGTTGGACACACTGATAACCACACCATCTTTGGGAACCTGATAGGCCGAGGCCTGTTCGCCAGCGTTGCCCTTGTCGACGGCTGGATCAAAAGTAATGTCGGCAGCCCATGCTGCAGCAGCCAACATGCACATGGTTAATAACGTAAAGAACTTCCTCATTGCAATGAATTTATTAAATGGTTAATAAAGTTATGGTCGCATCCCTTTAATTGTGCAAAGGTAGAGTTTTTTTTCTAATCGCTGACCAATAGGTGTGTTAAATTTTACATATCGGTAACACAATCAATAAAATAGTCAATTGTTGTTGTAAAAAGTGGTCCATGCTGCAATATATTTGAAAAAATGTTGTTAAATTTGCAGTTTGTATTGGCAATTGTCTTATGTTATAATTAATGTCTAGGAATTTCAAACAACTTGTTATCATATTGATAATGCTTTGGGCGACAAGTTCATCATGGGCCCAAGGATTGTATATTGGCGGCCACAAGGCCGTGAGGGACATATTGTACAGCCAGTGGTTGTGCAGCATCCCAAAGGAGTATTTTGGGACGGACTGGACAGTCCAACTGGATTTTGACAGCACTTGCACGAGGGCGACTTTTAACGGTGTGAGCATCCGCAATGGTGCCGTCGTCACCTTTGACTCGATTGCTCCGGGCAAGGGGTACTCGTTTTCGGTCGTCTATAAGGGAAGAACCCACAAGGGGAAAATCCAATTCACGTGGTTGCCTGTCATGGAGCTGAATGGCACGTTTGGTAATGATTATGCTGAAGGTACCGTCTCAATCAGTGAATCCGATGGCACGAGCAATGACGAGATGAGCGCCAAACTTAAGTGGCGTGGAGGTCTCACCAATCTGCCGGGAAAGCAAAAACGCAACTACAGCATCAAGTTCCTGGACGAGAATGGCGACAAGATGGATCGTAAGCTGCTGGACATGCGCAAGGATAATCACTGGAAGCTGGACGCGGGACAGGTTGACCTGTTGCGTGTGCGTAACCGTGTTTGCACCGATTTGTGGCTTGACATGGCGGTTAAACCATGGTATGCCGAGCTTGAACCCAAAGCGATCAACGGGTCACGTGGAAAAGCTGTCGAGGTGATTCTTAACGAGCGCTATCATGGTATTTACCACTTGATAGAGCCTGTGGACCGCAAGCAGCTCAAACTTGTCAAGCATGACACCATCAATAATGAGTTTCACGGGCAGTTGTGGTACAATAAAGCCTGGTGCAGGACGGGCACGATGTCAAGCCCTGTGGCCTATGACAACAATAGCCCCAAGTGGGACAGCATCTATGTGGAGTATCCCGACTTTGAGGAAGTGAATCCCACCGATTGGAGTACGCTTGCCAATGCGGTCAACTTTGCCTATAACACCAATCAGACGCATGATATTAAGACATTTGAAGACTCGTTGGGCTATTACTTTGATTTGCCGGTATTCATCGATTATTTCATCTTTATCGCGGCGCTCCAGATTAGGGACAATGAGTCCAAGAATATCATGTACAGCGCCTATGACAAAACGCTCGATCCTCGCGTGATGCTCACCCCTTGGGATCTTGACGTTAGCGTCGGGGCTAAGTTGTACGCTACTTGGACCGAGGACAAGTACATGCCCGAGAGCGATCTCTCATGGATTTCCAACGTGCCCATGTTTAACATGTACCACAATTCCAAATCCTTGCAAAGGAAAATCAGAAAACGTTACTGGGAATTGAGGAACACTTATTTTGTCACCGACAGCCTGGTGGAGCGTTTCCAGCGCGTTGTCGATGAACTGGAGGCCTGTGGCGCGGCTGGTCGTGAGGAGAGGCGCTGGAGCCAAAACGCCGACATCGGGGGCCGCGTGCTTGACCTCAGTGGAGAGATGGAATATGTCGAAGACTGGATTCGCCGCCGCATGGCCTATGTCGATGAGTTCATTTTCCCGCCAGTAGAGATATTGCCAGGTGACGTGAACGATGATGGCGAGGTCAACATCAGCGACATCAGTGAGATTATAGATTTGATGCTGGGTGAGCCTGTCACCGACGAGGACCTGAGGGCCCGTGCTGACGTGAACGGTGACGGTGAGGTCAACATCAGCGACATCAGCGATTTGATTGATCTTCTCCTTCACTGATGCCTCGTGCTATTGCTGATGTGCAAAAAAATCAGTATCTTTGCACCTCATGTGAAATCAATTAAAATATTATTATAGAACAATTATGGCAGAAGAAATTCTTAATCAAGAACAAACTAACCAGCCCCAGCGCAAGGAGGTTTCTCCCGAGAAGCTCAAGGCCCTGCAGGTGGCAATGGATAAGATAGGCAAGACCTTTGGCAGCGGATCAATCATGAAGCTTGGTGATGACCACATCGAGGACATCGAGGTCATCCCCACCGGCTCTATCGGTCTTGACAACGCCCTGGGCGTGGGCGGTTATCCCCGTGGACGCATCATTGAGATTTATGGTCCCGAGTCGTCGGGTAAAACCACGCTGGCCATTCACGCTATTGCCGAGGCCCAGAAGATGGGCGGCATTGCTGCGATTATCGATGCCGAGCACGCGTTTGACCGCTTCTATGCCGAGTCGCTGGGCGTTGACGTGAACAACCTGTGGATCTCACAGCCCGATAATGGCGAGCAGGCTCTGGAAATTGCCGACCAGCTCATCCGCAGCAGTGCCATCGACATTATTGTCATCGATAGCGTCGCTGCCTTGACCCCCAAAGCCGAGATCGAGGGTGAGATGGGCGAGAGCAAGATGGGTCTGCAGGCCCGCCTGATGAGCCAGGCACTGAGGAAACTCACGGCCACCATCAGCCGCACCAACACCTGCTGCATCTTCATCAACCAGCTGCGTGAGAAACTGGGCGTGATGTTCGGCAACCCCGAGACTACGACTGGTGGCAACGCGTTGAAGTTCTACAGCAGCGTGCGTCTCGACATCCGTCGCATCGGCCAGATCAAGGACGGCGACCAGGTGACCGGTAGCCTCACGCGCGTGAAAGTGGTGAAGAACAAGGTGGCTCCTCCCTTCCGCAAGACCGAGTTTGAAATCCGCTTTGGTGAGGGCATCAGCAAGGTGGGCGAGATTATCGACCTGGGCGTCGAGTTTGGCATCGTCAAGAAGAGTGGCGCATGGTTCTCCTATGAAGGGACCAAGCTGGGCCAGGGACGTGACGCCGCCAAGCAGATGGTAGCCGATAACCCCGAGCTGGCCGAGGAACTCGAGGCCAAAATCAAGGCCGCCATGCGGGCCAAGTAAGATTAAAGGTTGACCTTAAAAGAGCGAAACTGACTAAGTTGCGACTTAAGTCAGTTTCGCTTTTTTATTGCTGTTGATGTCTCACCTCATGGGTGAAACTATCGGTACTATGCTCCTGATTACCAGGCACCGCTCAGCAGGTAGTCGATGAGGGCTGTCACATCGGCAATAGTGACTTCCTGATCCTGGTTGCAGTTGGCATTTACCAGGTTGATGTTTGATGCGTCGTTGCTCAGCAGGTAGTCGATAAGGGCTGTCACGTCGGCGATGGTCACATCATTGCTCATGTTCACGTCGCCACGCAATTCGGTCGTTCCGCCCTCGGTGTAGGTATACTCGATGCGGGTAACGGGCAGATCAGAATTGGTGCTGCCGCCAGAATAAGTGGGCGAGCACTTGGGATAGGTGCTTGAGTTAACGTAGTCCAGGAAAGAGTCGTAATTGTCACTGTAAGTCATCACGCGGTTCCTGATGCCTGATGTGTAGAATGCAGCATCATCACTGCTTGCCATGCAATCGCTGGTGAGATCAAAGATAGCAGTAACCACAAGGTTCTTGCCCGGAGTTACAGCAAAGGGGGCATCGGTGAGGTCGATCACCACTTCCACGTCTTCGCCATAGGCACTGAATGCCTCGTAGTAGAACTCGCCAGTCACAGCAGGCTCACCAAAGTCAAAGTAAACCTTGTCACCGTCAGCGTCAATCTGGAATTCGTTGGCATCCACTAGCTGTAAACAGTAGTTCACATCGGCATTGATGTCGCTGTACACTGCCTGATCATTAAACTTGTAATAAATCTTGGTGATTTTCACATTCTGTTTGCCAGCAAATTCAGCAAAGTCGGTATCATAGAGATACATCATCTGGGAAGCGAAATGGTCCACATAGAAGTTGGTGGGAGCCATGTCAAAGTAGGAGCCGTTGTAGAACTCGGTGGCATTGGTGTAATCACCCACCTCCAGGACACCGGTCTTAATTTCCTGGGCTTGAGCACTCATGCTCATGGCAGCAACGGTAGCGAAAAGTAAGAATAGTTTTTTCATTGTCTAACGATTTTTTGAGAGTTAATAAACATGAGTAAATTCACTGCAAAAATACTAAAAAAACTGAAAGAAAAGAGGCTGTGTCATAATTTATCTGCGAGAATTATAACCGCCCTTCGGGCGGGAAATTAAAACAAGAACAAATAAAATTTTTATTTAATTTTTTAAATAATTTGTTTAAATTTCTCGGCCGTAGGCCGATATATGTAGCGACATTGCAATTATGACACACCCTCCTTAGTTTTAGTCGCTAGCGGGTGCAGTTATTGCTGGGAGAGAAGGTCGGCGTCTCGGGATGGGCTTTAGTAGCTGAAGGGCTTTTCCCTGACGACGACGGCCTCGCCATAGGCAATATAGCCGTTGGCACCGCTGTCGAACCTCACGTTGACCAAAGCGTTGCAATCCAATTTTTCGGCCTTTTTAACCAGATCCTTAAGGGCCTTGTGGACACTTATAATAGAATCCTCGATGAGTAAGCCTTGACTCTTCTCTACTTCGTAGCCCACAACACTGGGCAAGGTGGTTATGAATTTTCCTTCAATCATCATGACGTTGTTATATTGTTGTTAATAATCGATTTTACAGGTAGCGGGCAGTGATGGAGTGGGGGCAGTCGAGCATGCCGCGGGGTGTGCCCTGATAGATGATGGTGCCACCCAGGTCGCCGGCGCCGGGGCCGAGCTCGATGACGTGGTCGGCGGCCTTGATGACGTCGGTGTTGTGCTCGATGACATAGACCGTATTGCCCATCTCCACCATCTGTTCAAACAGGTCGATGAGGTGGCGCACATCCTTGAGGTGCAAGCCGTCGGTGGGCTCGTCGATGACAAACACGCCGCGTGTGCCGCCAGCATCGAGGGGCAGGGTGTACTGCTTGAGGCAGGAGGCCATCTTCAGGCGCTGCAACTCGCCGCCCGAGAGGGTGCTGAGGGCTTGGTTGAGGTGCAGGTAGTGCAGGCCAACGGCCATCATGGGCTGCAACTTCTCCTCGATGCTGGTGCCCTTGAAGAACTCGCTGGCGCGCCTCACCGACATGTCCATCACTTGGGCGATGTTCATGCCGTCGATGGTGTACTGGAGTGCCTCAGGTGAATAGCGCAGGCCGTGACAGGCCTCGCAGGTGGTCTCGATGTTGTCCATGAAGGCCATCTCGGCGATGACCACGCCCTTGCCGCCGCACACGGGACAAGCCCCCTTGCCGTTGAAGGTGAAGTATTGCTCTTTGATCTTGTGGGCTTTAGCGAAGCGTTTGCGTATGTCGGGGGCGACATCCATATAGGTCGCAGGCGTGGAGCGCAGGCTCACGCCGATGTTTTTTTGGCTGATATAAACCACGTCGCCATGCTCGCGGCGGAAACACTCCATCAGTGAGCTCTTGCCCGAGCCAGCGACACCGGCCACTGCAGCCAGCACGCCCATGGGCAGGTCGATGGAGATGTCCTTGAGGTTATGGAGTGAGGCGTGGCGCAGGGGGAAGGTCTCCTTGACCTCACGCGGTTTGGCCTTGAAGTCGCCGCGCTGGCTGAGCATCTGCCCCGTGCTCGTGCCACTGTGGAGCAGTTGGTCATAATTGCCCTCAAAGATGATGCGCCCGCCCTCGCTGCCGGGTCCAGGACCCAGGTCCACGATGTGGTCGGCCAGGCCGATCATCTCGCGGTGGTGCTCAACGAGCAGCACGGTGTTACCCGCGTCGCGCAGGCGCCGCACCGAGTGCTTCATCTTCTCGATATCGTGGTCGTGCAGGCCTGTGCTGGGCTCGTCGAGGATGTAGAGCACATCGGCCAGCGATGAGTTGATATATTTAGCAATCTTGCAGCGCTGTGCCTCGCCGCCCGAGAGGGTGCCCACGGCGCGTTCCAGGCTCAGGTAACCCAGCCCGATCTCCTCGAGGGCCGTGAGGCGTGCGCTGATGGCTTGTTTGAGATCCACGGCCAGCGGTGCGGTGAGCGCCTTGATCCACTGGTTGAGGCGCGTGATGGACATGGCGCAGGCCTGGGCGATGTTGATGCCCTCAATCTTGCACGAGAGTACGCGAGGACTCAGACGGGTACCGCCACAATCGGGGCAGACGCCCATGTTGAGCATGGGGTTGAGCACGGCAGCGTGCAGCAAGCCTTCCTCGCTGTTGATGATGCTGCGGTACATGCGCGGGATGATGCCTTCATATTTCGCCGACTTGGGCCAGTTGGCGGGAGGATTTTTGAGGCGGATTTGCGGGCTGTTGAGGAACAGATCCAGTTCCTCGGGGCTATAGTCCTTGATTTTCTTGTCCAGGTCAAACAGGCCGCTGTGGGCGTAGCGGATCCATCGCCAGCCGCCCTTGCCGAAGGCGATGTAGTGTATCGTGTCCTCGTCGTTGAGGCTCTTGTCAAAGTCCACGAGTTTGTGGATGTCCAACTCGCGGATCTCGCCCAGGCCAGAACAGCGCGGACAGCTGCCCTCAGGGTGGTTGAAACTGAACGACTCGGCATAGCCCACAAAGGGTTGGCCCACACGCGAGAACAGCAGTCGCAGCAGCGCGGCGATGTCGGTATAGGTCGCCACGGTCGAGCGGGAGTTCTGGGCAGGCTTCTTCTGGTCGATGACGATGGCGATGGGCAGGTTCTCGATGGCATCCACATGGGGACGGCCATACTTGGGCAGGTACTGCTGCACAAACGAGGGGAAGGTGTCGTTCAACTCGCGTCTGGATTTGGCCGCGATGGTGTCGAGTACCAATGAACTCTTACCAGAGCCTGAAACGCCCGTAAAAACTGTGATTTGATGCTTGGGAATCTCTAGCGAGACTTCCTTGAGGTTGTTCTCACGTGCCCCCTTGATAATTATCTTGTCGCCTATCATGACTGCAAAGGTAGTGAAATTTTTTAAGGCCTATAGGGCCATTAAGGACTTTAAGGCCTTTAGGGGCATTAAAAAACCAAGGAGACGTGTCTGGTGACCCGCCTCCTTGATGCTGTTGGGATGAGTGTTACCATGATGAAGGCCTGGATGTCGGTGTACTCGTCGATGATCTTGCTGATGGGCTTGCTGTGGCCGTGGCCAGCCTTGCTGTCGATGCGGATGAGCTTGGGTTGGTCGCCGGTGTTACAGTGCTGCAACTCAGCGGCATACTTGAAGCTGTGGGCAGGTACGACACGGTCATCGTGGTCGCCGGTGGTCACCATGATGGCGGGATAGTGCGTGCCATCGTTCTTGATGTTGTGCAAGGGCGAGTAGCCACGCAGGTAGTTGAACATCTCGGGGCTGTCATCACTGCGGCCATAGTCGGGGGCCCAGTTCCAGCCGATGGTGAACTCGTGATAGCGCAACATGTCCATCACACCCACCTGAGGCACTGCAGCAGCAAACAGGTCAGGACGCTGATTGACAACAGCACCCACGAGCAGACCGCCGTTGCTGGCACCGTTGCAGGCCAGCTTCTTGGGGTTGGTGTACTTGTTGTCGATGAGCCACTCAGCAGCGGCGATAAAGTCGTCAAACACGTTCTGCTTGTTCATCTTGGTGCCGGCCTGATGCCATTCCTCGCCATACTCGCCACCGCCACGCAGGTTGACATAGGCGCAGATGCCGCCGCAGTCCAGCATGGCAAACAGGGTGCGGGTGTAAGTAAAGGCGGGGTTGAGGCTCACGTTGAAGCCACCGTAACCGTAGAGGAAGGTGGGACGCTGGCCGTCACGCTTCAGACCCTTTTTGTAAACCAAGAACATGGGGATGCGGGCGCCGTCCTTGCTGTTGAAGAAGACCTGCTCGGTCACATAGTCCTCGCTCTTGAGGTTGACCTTGGGTTGGAAGAACAATTCGCTCTTGCCCGTCTCCAGGTCATACTTGTAGATGGCACCGGGGAAGGTGTAGCTGGCAAAGCTGTAGAAGACCTCCTTAGCGGTCTTCTTACAGGAGAAGCCAACAGAACCGTAGGTGGGCAACTGAATCTCGCGGATGAGCTTGCCCTGCTGGTCATACAGGTAGGGGTGGCTCGAAGCATCCTTGTCGTAGGTGAGGATGAACTTGTGGTCGGCCATCACAGCACCGGTGAGTACCGATTCCTGCTCGGGAATGAACTCAGCGCAACTGGCGGGAGACAAAGTCTCAGCATCGTAGGTGATGATCTTGCCCTTGGGGGCATTCTCGTTGGTCATCACATAAATCTTGCCGTTGTCGATGCCGATGATACCGCGCTCATACTTCATGCCGCCGATGAGCTGCACGTAGTGGGGATTGCGGTCCTTCAGGTCCTTGACATAGATGTCGTTGCCCTCGGCATCGCTCTTCCACAGGATGACATAGCGCTCATCCTCGCTGACGCTCACCTGGTGGAAGTGCAGCGGTTCGCTCTTGTCCTGATACTCGATGTAGTCCTGGCTCTGGGGGGTACCCAACTTGTGGTAATACACTTTCTGGAACTCGTTCTTGGACGACTTGGCATCCTCGGGGGCGTCATAACCGCTGTAGAAGAAGCCGTCTCCCAGCCACTGGGCATCGGTGAACTTGGCCCAGACGATGTGGTCATCAAGCACACGGTCCTCCTTGAGGTCCTTAACGAAGATTTCATTCCAGTCACTGCCGCTGCGGGTGATCACATAGGCCAGATAGCGGCCGTCATTGGAGAAGTCGAGCTGCTGCAGGGCCACGGTGCCGTCCTCGCTCAGCGTGTTGGGGTCGAGCACCATCTTGTGTTTGCCGTTCTTGTCATACTCGTAGAGAACGCTCTGGTTCTGCAGACCATTGTTCTTGAAGAAGTAGAATTTGTCCTTCACCTTGAAGGGAGCGCCCATCTTCTCGTAGTTGGCGAGTTCGGTGATGCGCTTCTTTACATCCTTGCGGAAGGAGATCTTTGACAGGTAGTTCTGGGTAACCTTGTTCTGGGCTGCAACCCAGGCTTCGGTTTCGGGACTGTTGTCGTCCTCGAGCCAGCGATACGGGTCAGGCACCTGGGTGCCGAAATAAGTGTCCACCGTGTCCACGCGGCGCGTGTCAGGGTAGTTGATGCGAGCCTGCGTCGTCACAGCCGACGCTGCGATTAATGCACTGCTCATGAGTAAAATCCTTTCTTTTCTCATAGTATAATATATAATATTTTTGGTGATTATTCTTGCTCGAGGCTGGCGATGACGTTGAGCAGGGCTTGACCCACTTCGCCCAGGGTCGTGGCGCTGATGTGCTCCATTGTGTCGTCAACCGTGTGCCAAGCAGGGCAAAAACCGGTCTCGCTGTCGCTCCTCAGGTCGATGATGTCCACACAGGGGATACCAGCGCGGTTGATGAACACATGGTCATCGGTAACGGCGCCACCGTTTTCATTGATGAAGTGTCCACCATTGGCGCTGCGCCAGATGGCCTCGGTAAAGCCGCCGGCATAGTACATGGAGTAATACTCGCGGGTGAAGCGGGCATCGGGTGCACCCACCATGTCGAGCAGGATGCCAAACAGCGGCTTGTAGCCCGCTACATGGGGATGCTGGGTCCAATACTGTGTACCCAAGCACCAGGATTCTTCATCGTCGTTGATGCCCATGTCCTCGGCGTCGACCAACACGATGTCAATGCCCAGGGTAGTGCCTTCGGCCTTGAGTTGGCGCGCTAGTTGGAGCAAAACGGCCACGCCACTAGCGCCATCGTTGGCACCCATCACGGGTTTGGTGTGGTTGGCTTGGTCGGGGTCATTGTCAGCCCAGGGGCGCGTGTCCCAGTGGGCGAGCAGCAGCAGGCGTTGCTCAGCGCTGGGGTTGATGACACCGATGATGTTCTTGATGCCCAGAGGCTTGCCTTGGCCCGTGGTCACTGAGGCCTGTTGCACGATGACCGTGTCACATGAGGCTTGAAGCGTTGTGGTCAACCAGTCGGCACACTTGGCGTGGGCGGGTGTGGCTGGCACGCGCGGCCCGAAGTCGCATTGCTGCTGTGCGAGAGCGAGTGCGGCTTGACCGTCAAAGGAGTTGCGGTGCACCGTTTGGCTTGTCGTCGAGGTGGTGTCAACGGCAGCATCGTTGCTTGAGCTGCTCCCTGAATTGACGCATGTGGTCAAGAGCGTTGCCAGTAGCATATATAATAATGTCATTTTCATGTCGTGAGGTAAAAAAAGAAAGATACGGTATGTCTTGTTCCGCTGCGATGCGGATACGACATACCGCATCCTTGAATCAGTTAGTTTAAGATGCAGTGTTAATTACTTGCCCTCCTTAGCAGGCTGTTCCTTTGCGGGGACAGCAACCTCGGTAGCGGTGGTAGCCTTGCCAGTAGCGGGAGCAGCTGCGGCGGGAGCCTGCTCGGTTTGAGTACCGAAGTTGGGAGCCTGAGTCTCGCTGGTGGGCAATTTCTTTACTTGAGGACCACTCTCGACAAGGGTGGGTGAAGTCACGAATGCCGTAGCGATACTGGCGGCGCAGATGAAGCCAGCCAGGGCCCAAGTTGCTTTTTCAACAAAGTCGGTGGTCTTGCGAACACCCATGAACTGGTTATAGTTGTTCACGTTGGCAGCGAGACCGCCACCTTTAGATTTTTGAATAAGGATTACACCGATCAACAGAATCGATGCGATCATGATAAGAATTGCTAAGATGTTGTACATTTTTTCTTATTTTTTGTCGTTTAGTGTCTCATTTAGGACCAATTTGGCCAAAAATCGAATTTGGTCTGCAAAGTAAATACTTTTTTCTGGATATTTCAAACTTAATCCCTTAATAATTTCAAGTGCCTGTGAATATTTGTGTCGGGCGATGTACATCTTGGCCAGACTTTCACTGAGCATTGAATCATCAGTTTTGGTAGGATTGTCGATGGTCTCTTCGGCAATTTCGGCCTTCTCTTTTTCGCCCACCGGGCTGGTGATGGGGACTTGGGACGCTTGCTTGCCCAGTTCCATCTGTTCGGCGATAAACTGGTTGATGAGTTCATCCTGTGAGTCGCCGCCAGAGGCTAGTCCGTCACCCTCCTCTTTCTCTTGTGCGGCTAGCACATCGGCATAGTCGGGCGTGGGGTTGAAGATGGCACGGTTGAGGGCTTCGAGCTCGCCTGGGCTGGTTTTGCCATACTGGTCGAGGAAGCGGTCGATGGTTGTGACGGTGTCAGGGGGCTCGGGCGTTTCCTCGGGAGGGTAGAAATGGGCAAAATCACCGGTATCATCGCCCAGCACGAGCGACAGGGCCTGGCGGTCGGGAAATGAAATGGATAGGCGGGCCAGCACGTCTTCGTTGCCCTTCACGCCGTTAGTTTTGAGGAATAACATGGCCGGCAACACACTGTAAGGAGCCTGGCTTTCTACATGTTCCAGCCATTCCCTCGTGAGTTGTTGTCCCTCGTTGCCGAGGGCTTGTTTAATATCCTCAATCCAAGTCATTTTTTCAGTTGCTAGTCTCTAGTCTTTAGTCAATACTTATAGCCTAACATCTAACACCTCATACCTAAAACCTAAAAATCACCAATCGCCCAGGGTGGCGTTGAATATCAGGTCGGCCAGGTCCTTGCAGATTTGGTTACACAGCTCGTCTTGCACGTCGACCAGCAGCTCGCTGCTCGAGAAGTCCCTGTAGGCGCTGAAGGACAAGTCCTTGGAGAGATTCTGGTTCTTGTTGTTGATGTACTTGACCTTGACCGTGATGGTGAGTCGCGTTTGGCTCGCGTAGGCATCTTCTCCCACTGCCTGCGGCGACAACTGGTAGTTAGTAATCTCGCCCTCCATGCGCAGGTCGGCGTTGTTGCTGTCGATGACGCTCAAGCGGGTCTGCTGGGCGATCATGTCGGTCATGCGGTTCTCAAACATCGACTGCAACGGTGGATAGACCAGCGCCGCACGAATGGGGAACTCGCCAAAGGAGATCGTCTTATAGACGTTGTAGTCGATAGACGCGCCATTAAGCGTGTAATGTGGAATACATGCCTGCCAAGCGGTGGCCGCAATTGCAAGAGCCAATATGATGATGAGCCTTTTCACTATCGTTCCAGGTTGTATTGCTTGATTTTGCGATACAGGGTGCGTTCCGAGATGTTCAACTCCTGGGCCGTGAGCTTGCGGCGGCCGTTGTTGCGGCGTAGGGCACTCTCGATTGTCTCGCGCTCGGTCTCGTCAAGGGTCTTGACGGTCTCACCCTCCACGTCGAGCGGTACCTCATCCACGTGTCCCAGGTCATGAGCCGAGTGCTGCATGTTGTGGTAAGGCGAGGTCATGCCCATGTTAGTGTCGTTGCCCATGTCGAGCAATGGATTGGTGTCGCGCTTGAGCTCATGCACAGTCGATGACACATGTGAGGTGGGAGCGCCGCTGTCCATGCGTTTCTTGAGCGCCTCGATCTCGGCCCTCATCGACAAGATGAGCGTGAACAGCTGCTCGCGCTCAGCGTTATAGTCATAGTTTGGCTGCGATTGCACCGTCAGGGCCGTGCTGCGGTTGCTAGGCATGTACTGGCTGAGGGTGGCAGCATCTACCGTGTTGCCGCTCTCGAACAAGGCGACCTGCTCGATGACACTCTTGAGCTGGCGTACGTTGCCGGGCCAGTGATACGACTTGAGCAACTGTTGGGCGTCCTCGGTGAGTGTGACCTCACTGGTGCGGTTCTCGTTGATGAAGTTGCGCAGGAACAACCTGGCCAGCAGCACGATGTCATCGCCACGGTCGCGCAGCGGTGGCACGTTGATTTGCACTGTCGAGAGGCGGTAATACAGGTCCTCGCGGAACTTGCCGTCCTTGACGGCTTGCAGCATGTCCTTGTTGGTGGCGGCGACCACGCGGATGTTGGTCTTGCGCACGGTGCTGTCGCCCACACGCAGGTACTCGCCGTTTTCAAGCACACGCAGCAGGCGCGCCTGGGTGCTCAGGGGCATCTCGGCCACCTCATCCAGGAAAATGACACCGCCGTCGGCTTCCTCAAAATAGCCCTTGTGGTCGGCGATGGCACCCGTGAAAGAGCCTTTCACGTGACCAAAGAGTTCACTGTCGATGGTGCCCTCGGGGATGGCGCCGCAGTTCACGGCGATATATTTCTTGTGCTTGCGAGGGCTGCTCTCATGGATGATTTTGGGGAAGGATTCCTTACCCGAGCCGCTCTCGCCGATGATGAGCACGCTCAAGTCGATGGGAGCCACGAGCATAGCGCGGCGAATGGCGGCAATCAGCGCGGGCGACTCACCCACGATGCCAAAGCGCAGTTTGAGTGCGCGTATTTCTTGGTCGGTTATTTTTGTTGCCATTTCTTCATTTTATAAGTTTCGTTCTTCAGGAACACGCCCAGTTCCTCGGGCGTTTTGTATTGTGCGTACTCCTCGGGCATGATGGGATCATGCACGCTCACGCGGAAGTCGTAACTCTTGCGGCGGAACATCTCGGAGGGGAGCCTCAGTGTGCGCA
The DNA here is from genome assembly GCA_900318345.1 of uncultured Prevotellaceae bacterium. Lineage (GTDB taxonomy): Bacteria > Bacteroidota > Bacteroidia > Bacteroidales > Muribaculaceae > Sodaliphilus. The sequence continues at coordinate 33,131 of ONKD01000011.1, read as the reverse complement.
GTTTCCAACTGATGGCACCCAGCACGAGCGAAATCCAGCTGTTGTGCCCGTGGATGTAAATGGGGATGACGGGCACCTTGAGTTTCTGGATCAGTCGCATGATGACTGGTTGCCACTCGCGGTCCTCGACGCGCAATTTCCACGTCAATTTGCTCACGGCGCCGGCGGGGAAGAATCCCATGGGGTGGCCTGCCTTGACGTGCTTCATCGTCTCGCTGATGCCCTGCATCGACACGGCGCGCTTGGCCGGGTCGTCGCTGGCCAGGGCATCGACGGTGATGAAGTTGGGCATCATGCCGCCAATCTTGCTCAATATCATGTTGACCATGAACTTGTAGTCGGGGCGATGGGTGCCGATGATGTGTATCATCATCACGCCATCAACGGCGCCAAAGGGGTGGTTGGTCACCGTGATGAAGGGTCCCTCGGGCAGGTTGTCGAGCACCTCACCGTTATCATAGGTGATGGTCGCGTTCAGGTCCTTAAGCACACCGGTGCAGAAGGGTACGCCTGGCGTGTGGCAGTTGTGGCCATGAATCCAGTTGGCGTCGTCCATGTCGAACAGGTGGAAGAGCCACTTGACCAACTTGGGCTTGCCGTCAAAGAATGGCACCATCTTGCGGATGTCGTCATAGTCCAGGATATCGGGCTTGATGGGCGTGGGTTGCTGCTGTTGCTCAGCGGTTTGTTCCACTGGTTTGTTTTGCTCTATCTTGTTTTCTTCCATTAGTTCTCTCATTATTCGGGGTGCAAAGGTACAATGATTTTCGGGAACTGACACAAAACTAATGTTAAAATATGACATTTTGGCAGAGTCTCCCCCTTTGGACATCTACGCTCCGTTTTCCTTTCGTTGAATGAAGTCAATTAAACTGAGAAAGCATCCGCGCCCTGCAAAAGGACGCGGATGCCTCTAAACTCTTTACTCTAGACTGCGAGTGCAGTGAGCCTCACTTGTAGGGATTCTGCTTAACGAGGTCGCTGTCGGGCTCGATGTTGGTCACGACGTGACGGGAGTTGCCGCGCCACATCACGGTGCCCTTATACTCCTCGTAGGAGAGGATCACGCGCTTGCCATTGCCTGCCCAGCGCATGGCCTCGCGAGCAAGGCTGTCTGACGGGATGCTGAACAGGAAGTCGCTGTGCAGCGCAGCAATGGTGTCCTCGATGTATCCCTCGCTGATCATCTCACCCTCAACGGTCTTGAACACCGTGCCCTCGTTGCTCACTTTCATGATCCAGCCTTTTTCCTGGCTCACACGGTAAGGATGGAAATAGTATTGCCATATCCACCAACCTAGGAACAGAGCCATTGCGGCGATGATGAGCATGAGCAACATCTTGATAGAGTTGCCGCGACGCTCGATAGTGGCCTCCTTGATCTCGCGTTCCTCGCGTTCCTGCTCGGTCTCCTGATGCACTTGAGGCTGCTCCTCGGGGGCATCGTCGGTGAAGTAGTCGTTGAAATTATCGTCCATATTCTTAGTCTTTAGTCGCTAGTGATTACAGTTTGATGGCATCGTTGGTGGTATCGACGATGGTTTTGCCGGTCTCGATGCGGCGGCGGTCGATTGCCATGCTGGTGAACGCATAGATGCCCAGCACGATGAGTAGCAGCGTCTGGAATCCCCACACGAGCATGGCGAATGCCGAAGCGCGCGGGTCAAAGTTGTTGGTGGCAAAAACTCCCACGCCATAGAGCGAGAGTCCAAAGATGATGGCGACGTGCCAGGCACCGAGTCCGCCATTGGTGGGCACACCCATGCCGATGCTGCTGAGCACAAACATGACCAGCACGGCCAGCACGCTCAACCCGTTGGTGAAGGTGAAGGCCTTGGTGGCCAGGTAGAGCTGCAGGAAGTAGCAGCCCCAGATGAGGACGGTGAGCAGCAGGAACCACCACTTGCCCTCCATGCGGGTGATGGCGGCGAAACCGTCCCACAGGTTGCGGGCCATGAGCTGGATTTTCTTGATGATCTTGTTCTCGGTCTTCATCACCAGCAGCCATCCCAGGGCAATGATGAGAATCGTGGTGCCGAACCAAATCCTCGCATCGCTGGCGATGTTTATGAAGTTCTCTTTCATCTGCGGATAAGCGTCAAAGAACTTGCCGAAGGCCCCCTGGGCGAGCAGGAAGGTGACAAAAGTCAGAGCCAGCACGGTGACCGTGTCGGTCAGTCGGTCGGCAACCATCGAGCCCATGACCTGAGTGACCGAAGCCTTCTGGCGATTGGCGATGTAGCCGCAGCGCCACACCTCGCCCAATCGAGGGAATGCCAGGTTAACGGCATAGGTGCCGAAGATGCTGTTCAGAACAGCGCTGAACGATGGTTTCACGTCGATGGCATTGAGCTGCAGGCGCCACCTCAGTGCTCTGAACACATGGCTCAAGAGGCTCACGATGGCAATGGGGATAAACCACCAGTAATTGACATCGGTCTTGAGTGTTTCCATCATGGAGTTAACATCCACATTCTTGTACAGGAAATACATCAGCCCCACGCCGATGGCGAGAGGTATGCCGTACTTTATCAGGTAGGAAATGGCCTTTTTCACGTTTTTTCGTTTAATGTTAAGTTAAAATGAAGCCCCCTGTGCCGCTGAACGCCAAAAAATGGTTATCTTTGCACATTGCAAATGATTTGATTGGAGCGTGCAAAGGTAACATAAAATGTAGAATAATGCGGAAAGTTAGAGCAAAAAAGTCATTGGGCCAGCATTTCTTGACCGATTTGTCGATTGCTGAGCGCATCGCCCACACCCTGGACGACTTCAAGCACTTGCCGGTGCTCGAAGTGGGACCTGGCATGGGAGTGCTCACCCAGTTTCTGCTCGAGATGGGCCTTGACTTGACTGTCGTGGAACTTGATAGCGAGAGCGTGGACTATCTTGAGGCCGCTTATCCGCAGCTGCATGGCCGCATCATCGGTGAGGACTTCCTGAAGATGGACCTCAAGCGGCTGTACGGCGACCGCCCCTTCTGCGTCATTGGCAATTATCCCTATAACATTTCGACACAGATTTTCTTCAAGGTGCTTGACTATCGCGACCAGGTGTTGTGTTGCAGCGGCATGCTGCAGCGCGAGGTGGCTCAACGCATTGCCGAGCCCCCTGGAAGCAAGACCTATGGCATCTTGTCGGTGTTGTTGCAGGCATGGTATGATATCGATTACCTGTTCACCGTTGATGAGCATGTCTTCAACCCTCCCCCAAAAGTCAAGAGCGGCGTGGTGAAACTCACCCGCAACAGCGTGACCGACCTGGGTGTTGATGAACGCATGTTCAAGCGCATTGTCAAGGCCTCGTTCGGGCAGCGGCGCAAGATGTTGCGCAGCTCACTGAAGCCGATTTTCGCTGCCAATGCCGCGGTGATGGAGCGCGATGTGTTCCGACAACGTCCCGAGACACTGAGCGTGGAGGATTTTATCGATCTCACGCGGCTTGCCACATCTCTCAATCAACCATCTACACTTGAAAAACAATGAAAGAGTTTACCGAAGATTATCTGTTGTCCCTGAATCAACTCATCGACAACAAAGAAGAGGATAAGGTGAGGGAGCAAATCCAGGATTTGCACCCCGCCGATATCGCTGAGCTCGTGGGTGACCTCGATGACGAGGAGGCCCTGTTCATCATGATGCTGCTCGACGACGAGACCGCCGCCGACGTGATGATTGAACTTGACGAGGACCAGCGCCACGACCTCATGGAACTGATGCCCAACGAGGAAATCGCCAAGCAGCTGGAGCAGATGGACGCCAACGACGCTGTTGACGTGATCCAGGAACTTGACGAGGAGGACCGCGAGGACGTCATCAAGCACATTGATGACGTGGAGCAAGCGGGCGACATCGTTGACCTGTTGCAATATGACGAGGACACCGCCGGTGGTTACATGTCCACCGAGATGATTGTTGTTAACGAGAACATGTCGATGCCCGACTGCATCAAGGCGATGCGCCAGCAGGCCGAGGACCTGGACGAGATCTACAACATCTACGTCGTCGACGACGATAACCGCTTGAGGGGTATCTTCCCCTTGAAGACCACGATCACCAACCCCTCGGCATCCAAGATCAAGCACGTCATGGAGCCCGACCCCATCAGCGTGCGCACCGATACCGACATCGAGGACGTGGCCCTTGACTTCGAGAAATATGACCTTGTGGCGATGCCTGTTGTGGACAGCATCGGTCGCCTGGTGGGCCGCATCACCATCGATGACATCATCGACCGTGTGCGCGAGCAGGGAGAGCGTGACTACCAGTTGGCGTCGGGTATCTCGGGCGACCTCGAGACCGACGACAACGTCTTCCGTCAGGTGAGGGCGCGATTGCCGTGGCTGCTCATTGGACTGGTGGGTGGTATCATTAACGCCTTGATCCTGGGCGGAGGCGAGGGCGATGCCGACCTGTTGCGCATCCTGCCGGGTCTGGCCTTGTTCATTCCCTTGATTGGTGGTACTGGCGGTAACGTGGGCACCCAGTCGAGCGCTATCGTCGTGCAGGGTCTTGCCAATGGCAGCCTTGACATCAAGCATGTGAGCAAGCACTTGTTCAAGGAGTTCAGCACAGCGATCATCAATGCGCTGGTCATGGGACTGCTCATCTTCCTTTATACCCGTTTCTTCCCCGTCGACGACAACCCGGTTAAGTCTAACATCGCCGCCGCTGCCGTGACAACCTCATTGTTCCTGGTGGTCATGTTCGCCTCGTTGTTTGGCACGATAGTGCCGCTGGTGTTGGAGAAAATGAAGATTGACCCTGCCATCGCTACGGGCCCCTTTGTCACCGTGACTAACGATATCGTGGGCATTACCATCTACATGGCCATCAGTGGCTGGCTAATCAACCTCTTTACCGCCCTCATGGTGTGACTTCAAGACAGCTTTTCTGTAAGTTTGGTGAAAGAGAAATAATCTATAATCAATGTATTAGAACTGTAGAGGGTGTGTCATTATTAACCGCCCTGCGGGCGGGAAATTAAGACAAATTTTGTATTAAAATTATAATAATTAAAATTTTTATTTAATTTATTAAATAATTTGTTTAAATTTTTCGGCCGTAGGCCGATATATGTAGCGACATTGCAATTATGACACAGCCTCTCGTGTTCAATAGCCGATAAGTATTTTGTAATCGTCGTTTGCGAGACGCAATATTTTGCGTCTCTACAATGTTATATAGGAGATAACTCGCTGAAAAAATCAGAAGATATCCTTATTGGACTGGCGTTATTTTTTGCGCTTTTTGGCGGGTATCTTGCCCTGCATGATGCTGTCAAAGTGCTGGATGACGGGACGCAGCGTGGTCAGGCTATCGAAACTGATTGTGTCGGTTCTGAAATCGGCTTGCTTGGGTTTTTCCTTGCTGATTAGAATATCGCGTGAACGTTCATCGGTAAAGGCCATGACCTCGTCCTCGTTTATGCCGATGAGTTTCATGTTCTTCGTGTTGAGATAGCGTATATTGGCTGCAACATATTCTAGCCAAGCCTTGCGCACGTGGAAGTCCACTAACTTTTGCCTGAAACTGTTGTCATTGAGCAGTTTGGTGAATGAGTGCTCTCCTGGTTTCATTTGGGAAACCACATCACTGATGGTGGCTTCATATTCATTGACCCATTGGTTCCAGTTGGCCTCATTTGCATTCATCTCTGAGAAGCACTTGCCCACATTATCAATAAACTGGAAATTACCCATATTTTTCCAAGTCTCAATGCTGTTGCTAAAGATGTTCTCGGCCGTTTTGTCGTGAGTCAACGGATCAACGAGGGTCATCACCTCGAGGAGAAGGTTCTGCACTTCTTCGGGCGGAATGAGGTCAAGCGAGTCCTTTGGCAGCGAAAGCATCCAGGCTCCGATGGAGTCACATCTTGCAATCTTTTGTGACATTTCTTCGGCAGTTCTTGAGAATTTCTCAATATTGCTCATCACCATCATGGCCGACATCTTGCGGTCCTCGATGCGCTGGCAGCGGTCGAGTAGGCCGGCGGTGCCGAAGGTGAGCACGATCGAGATGGTTGTACCGACGATGGTCAAGAGCAATTCTCTCCATGTTGACCCATAGGCCCAATTGCGTGCACTACGGGGCATTCTGACTCTAATTCTAGGTGTTTTCATTGTTCAATATGGTTATAAGTTGTTGTTAATCTTTGGTTTTGCGCAGTTCCCAAAAGGCGACCGCGGCGGCAGCGGCAACGTTGAGCGAATCAACGCCATGCTGCATGGGGATGCGCACGACGTGGTTGGCTGCGGTGATGACGTTGTGGGCAAGGCCGTCGCCTTCGGTGCCCATGATGAGCGCTAGGCGAGGTATCTGTTTGAGGATGGGATCGTCGAGCGTGATGGAGTCGTCGCTCAGTGCCATGGCGGCGGTCTGGAATCCCAGCGCGTTGAGCGATGGGGTCACCTCGCCCTCAATCCATGTCCAGGGTACGAGGAACACCGAGCCCATCGAGACGCGCACGGCACGGCGGTTCAACGGGTCACAGGCCGTGGGTGTCAACAGCACGGCATCAATGCCCAGGGCAGCTGCCGAGCGGAAGATGGCGCCGATGTTGGTCGTGTCGGTCACGGCATCGATGACCACGATGCGATGGGCATCACGGCAAACCTCCTCAACGTTGGGTGGGGTGGGGCGGCGCATGGCGCACAACACACCACGCGTGAGCGTGTAGCCCGTGAGCGAGGCAAGCAGGTCGCGCTCGCCGGTATAGACGGGGATGTCGCCGCAGCGCTCGATGATGCCAGCGGCATCGCCGGTGATGTGTCGCCGCTCACACAGTAGCGACAACGGCTCGTAGCCCGCGTCAAGTGCGACGTTGATGACCTTGGGGCTCTCGGCAATGAAGATGCCCTTGTCAGGCTCCAGGCGGTTGCGCAGCTGCGCCTCGGTCAAGGTCCCGTAAACCTCAACCCCTTCTTGTTCCAGTGATGTGACCTCAATAATCGCCATAAGTACTCTATTATTAATTCAATGGGTAGCCTTTATGCCTTGACAGGAGCGAACAGGTCCTTGGAGGTGAGTTCGCTATGTACTATTGATGAGTGAACACCTTGAGACAACCCCATGGGTGTGATGAATGTTAGGACAGCACCTCGGTCAATTCCTGTAATGTCCATAAATAAATGCTTACGCTCTAGCAGTTGTTGGCTGTAGTCCTTGGTGATTGTGTAAGATTTCTCTGAGAATTTCATCTCTACAAGGTGAATCAACTTGTCAACACGCTTAATAATTAAGTCGATTTGTGCTCCTTTGCGAGTGTCGTTCTTACTGGGAGTGAACCTCCATGCCGACGCTTCAGTCGCAATGCCAGCAATGCCCAGACCCTGCTTGATGTGTGGCAAGTGTCTCAAGCACACTTCCTCGAATGTGAACCCCTCCCAACTCTGCACACTGCGATCCATGAAATGGTGCTGCCAGTAGTGTTCGTCGCGTGATAAATTCCCTTCCACATAGCGAAAATAGAATAAGGTGTAAAAATCGGCTAGACGAAAAAGTGTCTGTTTGTTTTTGTTTCCAAACTGCACGTATGAAACGATGAAATCACATCGTTCAAGGTTGCTGAGCAATTTTGTCAACCCACCGCCACGGTATCCCGTTTTGGCTTCTATTTCCATGCGGGTGAAACCTTCCCGTTTGGTCGAGAGCAGCTTTACAATATCAATGTATCGGTCAGCTTTAGAAAACAAGGCGTTATATAGCTCATTAAACTCGTTGCTCAAGTCTCCGCCGCGACCGAAAATCAATGCATCGACATTCTCCGGCAAACTGAGGTAGGGTCTTAACAGGCTCAGATAGTATGGAACTCCGCCAAAGATCATATAGCATTGCAGAATCTGGTAGTCATCCCATTCAAAACCATGTTCATTCAGATAAGATTTACACTCATTAAGGTAAAATGGCCTCAGGTAGATGCGATGCGTGATGCGGTTGTGTAGTCCCCCTTGATTGTCCTCCAGCTTATCTTTCATCCAGCTTGTTGCACTGCCGCAGGCGATAAAGACGATGTCGTCACGATTCTGCACCCAGTTAGACCAGAAGTATTCCAACTCACTGACAAACTCGCTGCCGTGTGTGTCAATCCAGGGTATCTCGTCAAAGAAGATGACCTTGCGCTCATCAGGGCATCGCTCTAGCAGATTGATGAGCTGATAGAATGCCTCATGCCAGGTCGTTATTTCATGCGCATCATGTGGTGCTCCATAGCGGATGAGGGCTTCGGCGAAGTTTTGTAGTTGTACATTTTTCTTTTGTTTGTGTGCACCTACAAAATGGAAACTGTAACGGTCATTAAAAAAATGTCTGACCAAGAAAGTTTTACCCACTCGTCGACGGCCATAGAGTATGACGAACTCTGACCGCTGGGATTTCATTGTCCATTCCAGCTCTTTAAGTTCACGTTCGCGTCCAATGAGTTTTTCCATCTTTTATTCTTTTGTCTTTACACTTACAAAGGTAGTATGATTTTTTGAGATGAACAATGAATTTTGTCCAAAAGTGGGTTGAAAACTATAGATTTGGACGAAAATCGATTGAATTTTGTCCAAAAGTGCGGTGAAAACTATAGATTTGGACAAAAATCTTACTATTCGATGGGCTGGGAGCCGACTCCTAGGATGGCGCAAACCTGGCGCTGGAACTCGAGGGCGATGTTGATGCCTTTGTCTGGCTCCAGGCGGTTGCGCAGCTGCGCCTCGGTCAAGGTCCCGTAAAACTCAACCCCAGGATGATTCAATGTGTTGATCTCGATAATCGGCATGATGTTTTCTCGACGTTATTAATGATTTATATTCCCATCATCATGGCTGGGGTAATATTGAGTGCCATGCACAACTGGCGTGCAACCTTTAATGTCGGTTCGGCACGTCCCGAAATGTAATCATTTATGCGAGAAGGACTTACTCCAACCCGTTGGGCCAGCTGTTTTTGAGTCATGTGCATTTCTTCAAGAGCCAATTCGATAAGTTGTGCAACGGTAGGGGTCCCTATTGGGAAATGCTCATTTTCATATTCAATAATAGCATTAGACATGATGGTCAACTCCAAAGCATTCCTATCGTTGGCTGGAGTGTTTTCGTCAACCAAGGGTAGCAATTCTTCAACCCTTTGGAGGGCAAATTCGTATTGTTCTTTAGTTACTGTGGCCATGATCTTAAGTTATATTGTTGATGCGTTAATTTTATCATATTCACTATGTGTGCCGACAAAGCGAATAAAGATGTGCCCTATCGTGAATTTAACGACCACGACGAGTCTGTATTTATTTCCTCTAATGTTAAAAACATAGTGTTGGTTTCCCACATAATCAGTTGCTGGAAAGTCTATCTTGATATCTGAAAGGTCTCTCCATTCAGCGTGTTGGGCAATATGATACCAACGTTCTAGTGCGGCTTGAGAATCACCATGAACATCACGTTGGTAAAACTCAACCAGCTTTCTATGTGATACAATCCTCATATTAGTTGCAAAAGTAGCTAATAATTTTGAATTACAAAAGTTTCCATTGAAATAATTCTAATTTATAAAAGTATTTAGTGCATTTACATTTTCCATTCGATGGTCCATCGACCGGCAGGAAGAATCTGCTGGCGGGCTGATTGGGGGAATACAGTGGCTGTGGTCCCCACTGGGATTGTCAGGTGGAGTTTGCCGTCGGCCATCTCCACGATGATGCCACCGTAGGGGGTGGGTTTGGTGGCTTTGACCCAAGTCACGCCCCCTGTGGGTTGCGGGTCGATGAAGAAATGGCGATAGCCCGGTGATGAGGCATCGGGACAGATGCCGGCTAAAGCTTGATAGAACCAGGTGCCGATACCGTTGTAGCAGTTATGGACACGGCTACGTTCCGAGTCCCACGATTCCCAGGTGGCTGTCGCGCCGTGGTTGATCATGTACAGGTATCCTGGGTAATCCTCCTGGCGCAAGATGGTCGCCATCAGGTCGCTCTGACGCTCCCTCGTGACCCATTCAGTGAAGATGGGCACACCGAACAAGCCTACAGCAATATGTGCGTTATATTTGCCGTAAGAGTCAGTGATGAGTTGCTGTTGCACTTGACGTGCAATGACGCTGTCGGGAGGTACTCCGGCCAGCAGGGCATAAGCATTGTCAAGTGGTGTGCCGTTGGCGTAACTGTGGCTGTCGGCATGGTAAAACTGGCTGTGAATGGCGGCCTTGAGCCGTTCATGCCATGTCGCGTAAGCATGAGCATCATCAGGCTGGCCGAGCAGTAGGGCGACATGCTCCATATCCTTTAGGCATTCGCTGATGAAGCAGTTGTTGGCGTGGAGGACCGACTCGCCCTTCACGTCGACGCCTTTAGGGGCTAGCCAGTCGCCTAAGAACCAGAAACGTATTTTAGTGTCAGGCCAGGGGTGCAGCAGGCCATCATCGGCGCTGTATTTCTTGACATAACCGAGCCAGCGTTTCATCTGCTCATAATGGCGCGAGAGCAGCCGGTTGTCACCATAGTTGAGATAGGTGCGCCAGGGAGCCTTGATGATGAATCCGCACCAGTAGGGGCCGCCACCGCCGCTGCCGGCAGGTGCGACATGTGGTATCGAGCCTTCCTCGTCCATCAGGTCACCCCAAGCGTCCAGCCAGTTCATGTAGGTGGGTGCGACGTCATACATGGTCTGTAACGTCATCGTCGATGAGTTGCCGTCGCCGCCGTAGCCCATGCGCTCCAGGTGGGGGCAATCCACCATGTAGCCGCCTAGGGTGAGGCACTGCATCGTGTAGTGGATCAGGTCATGTACAGCGTTGAGACGGGTATCGGAGCAGGAAAAGAAAGAAGCCTCATCGGGATTCAGCGCGCTGATCTGTAGCGCTTTGGTTGTGCTGAAGTTACCGCCCATGAGTCGCACGTAACGGAAGGCGTGATGGTGGAACCTATTGCGGAAATACTCCTGATGGTCTCCCTTGCCGCTTGCTATATAGGAGTCACACTCGCCCTCCTGGCACTCGAAGGTGCCGCCCTCGGGAATGTGGTCGCTGTATTCCATCGTCACTTCTTGTCCCCGCTGCAGCGGAGTGAACTCGACTTGCAGCCACCCTGTGATGACGCGCCCAAAGTCGATGAGCCACGAGCCGTCGGCCTGACGTGTCACGCTTCTCGGCGACAAGGTGTCAATGATGCGGTTGCCTTCAAACGCTTGAGGTGTAGCCCGCATATGATCCACGGCAAATGCCCTAGCAGAGTGCCATACGGCCGTTGTAGTGGCATCCAGCCGCTCGCCGCCGAAACGCAGCGGTTCCCAAGTGCCGGTGTAACTATAGCCGCTTGAGGCCGTCTCCCATGTCTCATCGGTGGCAGCGAGTAACTTCCAACGGCCGTCAACGAGTTGGCATACTTCGGCCCTCAGCAGTGGGCCGTCATATTGTGCCCCAAAGGTAGTCTTGCGGTACCAGCCCTGGCCCACCGCGATGAGGATCTCATTTTCTCCTTCATGCAGGTAGGGCGTGATGTCTTGCGTCACAATGAGGGAATGTCTGTCTAGTTGGGACACGGCAGGCTGCAACACGTGCTCGCCCACCCGTGAGCCGTTGACGAAAAGTTCGTGGTAGCCCAATGAGTTGATGTGAACAAGCACCATAGCGATGCCTTTGCGGGTACGGGATACGGTGATGTTCTTGCGGAACATCGGTGTTGAGGCGAGGGTGTCACACTGGAAGTTGCCTATAAATTGGCCCGACATCTCGCCCAAGATGCCCACGGCAAAGCGCTCAATCCCGCTCCAAGCCGAGCGATGGCCTCGCTCGTCCCAGGTGCGGACGCGCCAGTAGCATAGTTGCCGCTCGGCTAGCGTCGTGCCCTGATAGGGTACCATCACCTGATTGTCGTTTTCTATCCGCCCACTTTTCCACAGGTCGGCCCGCCCCTTGGCTAGGGCGATGCTGTCGCTGGCGACTTGAATCTCGTAGGCCGTTTGGCGTTCGCCGTTGTGGGTGAGCGTGTGTTTCCAGCTGAAGTGCGGTATTGTCGTGTCGATGCCTAAAGGTGCTGTTAACCCCTCACATTTCAGGTCTATCACCTCAGCATGCAAGTGCAGGGCACACAACAGACACAGCATCAATGCCATGAGATGTCCTCTTGACACAGCATGCGTGCTGGTTGCCACCGTTTTTTTAATAAGGAACAACATAAGACGATGGGTGTGAATTATGGATTAGGGGCAGTGCCGGCGCCCTGGATGGCGCGCACCTGGCGCTGGAACTCGAGGGGGCGCTTGATGTAGCGCAACACGATGGTGCCTGCACCAGTGCCCGAGACCTTGACGGTGCCGTAGTTAAAGATGCGACCCCACAGTCCTTGCTCGACCAGGATGCTCTCCACCTTGCCGATGACAATCTCATGGGCATGGCGATGAATCCAGCCGTGGCTGTGGAAAAACCGCTTGTCGCTCACAAAGATGGTGGTCGTCAAGTTGCGGATGAGGCGCCCCAAGTTAAAATAGGCGATTTTGCTCAGTTTGGGCTCATAGATGATGTTCTCGCCAGGGGCGATAATACGGTTGATTTTCATAACTTATCCTATTAATTGTGCTCACCGGAACAAAAGCATTTTCTTGATTATTGTTAAGGTGCCGCCAAATTTTTCTAAAAAACGTTTCTTAAATGGCAAAGATAGGCATTATTTCCACATTATTTAGTAATTTCGCACCGATTTTTTTAGGTTTTAGGCTCTAGGCGGTTAGGTTTTAGGCCTTTGACCACACTATCACTATTTCAATTATTAAGACAGAATATGGCAAACGATATCGAGAAAAAGAAAGAAGACGAGTATGTACGTCAGACCGGGTCACTCAAGGAGCGCTTGGGACGTGTGAAAAAAACGCGCTGGTGGCGCTTTGGCATCGTGGCACTCATCTACGTGCTGTGGACGCTGTGGATGGGCAATCCATTGTTGCTGCTGGGCTTGTTATTGCTGGCCGATATCTACCTGACGCAGTTTATCCCCTGGGGCGCATGGAAAGGTTGGAAGCCCGGTCCATTGCGCACCCTCATGAGCTGGATTGACGCCATCGTGTATGCCCTGGTGCTGGTTTACTTCCTGTTCCTGTTCGTGGGACAGAATTACCAGATTCCCTCGTCCTCGCTCGAGAAATCGCTGTTGACCGGTGATTTCCTGTGGGTCAACAAGGTGACCTATGGCCCCCGCGTGCCGCAGACACCGTTGCACTTCCCGCTGGCGCAGAACATGCTGCCCATCCTGAACTGCAAGTCCTATATTGAGCACCCGCAGCTGGATTACCACCGCTTGAAAGGTCTGCGCAACGTGGAGCGCATGGATATCGTGGTGTTTAACTTCCCTGCCGGCGACACCGTAGCACTCGCCAGCACTAACCCTGACTATTATACCCAGTGTGCCATGTATGGTCGCGAGGTGGTGCGAAACAACAAGGATAAGTTTGGCGAGATTATCTATCGCCCAGTTGACCGCCGTGATAACTACGTGAAGCGTTGCCTGGGATTGCCAGGTGAGACGCTCCAGATTAAGGACGGCATTGTCTATGTCAACGGCAAGGCTGTGCCTCAACCCAAGAATGTGCAGTACTGCTACTACGTGCAGTCTGATGGCACTCCTTTTAGCAACGACTTTTTCGAGGAACTGAGTATCAGCAATGAGGATCAGGCCCGAGGATACATCAGTACTTCGGAATATGTGCTGCCGCTTACCGCTGAAATGAAAAAAACGATCGAGGCCAAGCCCTGGGTGCAGAACGTACAACGCATCCAGCCCGATCCAGGCGAAACCCTCATTACTTACCCCGTGGGTACCGACTATGGTTGGACTCACGCCAACTACGGCCCCATCTGGATTCCCAAGAAGGGCGCCAAGGTGGACCTGACAGTGGAGAACCTGCCGCTGTATGAGCGCTGCATCAAGAATTATGAGGGCAATAACCTGGAAGTCAAGGGTAACCAGATTTACATCAACGGCAAGCCTGCGACGAGCTATACCTTCAAGATGTCACATCGTGGGCACCCCGTCGATCATCCTCATCTCCTTCAACAAGGACCACAAGCTCTTTGATGGCGGCATCCGCTGGAACCGCATCTTCAAGTTGCCTAATCCCGACAAGAAGTGAGAGCCTGAAATCCCTGTGTGATTATTGTAGCAGTCATTATCTATGGCAACTGGCAAGAATAAGGAAAAGAAAGAAGAATACGTACGTCAGACTGGCTCCCTTAAGGAGCGCCTGGGGCGTGTGAAAAAGACGCGCTGGTGGCGCTTCGGCATCGTGGCGCTTATCTATGTGCTGTGGACGTTGTGGATGGGCAATCCATTGTTGCTGCTTGGCTTGTTATTGCTGGCCGACATCTACCTGACGCAGTTCATCCCCTGGGGTGCATGGAAGGGCTGGAAGAAAGGACCGTTGCGCACCCTTATGAGTTGGATTGACGCCATCGTCTATGCTCTGATGCTGGTTTACTTCCTCTTCCTGTTCATCGGCCAGAACTATCAGATTCCCTCGTCATCGCTTGAGAAATCGCTATTGACGGGCGATTTCCTGTGGGTCAACAAGGTGACCTATGGCCCCCGCGTGCCGCAGACGCCGTTGCACTTCCCGCTGGCTCAGAACATGCTGCCCATCCTGAATTGCAAGTCCTATATTGAGCGCCCGCAGCTTGATTACCACCGACTGAAGGGCCTGCGCAATGTCGAGCGCATGGATATCGTGGTGTTTAACTTCCCTGCTGGTGACACCGTGGCGTTGAAACGTACCAACCCCGACTACTATACCTTGTGCCTGGAGAATGGCCACGACGTGGTCAATAACAATAAAGAGGTCTTCGGTGACATCATATACCGTCCTGTCGACCGTCGTGACAACTATGTGAAGCGCTGCCTGGGTCTGCCAGGTGAGACGCTCCAAATCAAGGACGGCATCGTCTATGTGAACGGCAAGGCGCTGCCGCAGCCCAAGAACGTGCAGTATTGCTACTATATCGAGACCGACGGCACGCGCATCAGCGACGAACTGTACGACGAGCTTGGGGTCAGCATGGATGACCGCGAGCTTTCCCATCTGGACGAAAATGGCACGCCGCTGCTCTTGCCCAATTCCTATCGCTTGCCGCTCACTGCCGCGATGAAGAAGACGCTCGAGTCCAAGCCTTGGGTGAAGTCGGTACTGCGCGTTCAGCCCGACCAGCGTGAGTCCCTCAGGACCTATCCCGTGGGCACCGATTACGGCTGGACCCGTGCCGATTACGGTCCCGTGTGGATTCCCAAGAAGGGCGCCAAGGTGGACCTGACGTTGCAGAACCTGCCGCTGTATGAGCGCTGCATCAAGAACTATGAGGGCAACGACCTGGAAGTCAAGGGTAACCAGATTCTTCACATCGTGGGCACCCCGTCGATCATCCTCATCTCCTTCAACAAGGACCACAAGCTCTTTGATGGCGGCATCCGCTGGAACCGCATCTTCAAGTTGCCGAATCCCGACAAGAAGTAATGTCTGATACTGCATCGGTCGTGGTCATGGGTAGCATGTGCGCCGCCAGCGTGCGGTGCTATGCCGCTGCCCTCAAGGGCGGCACGCTGCTCATAGACCTTGACGAGAAGCGCTTGCCCCTGCGCCACAGCCACCACCGTTACCGCGTTGACGGCCCCAATGGCGTCCAGACGCTCACCGTGCCCCTCGTGGGCTCAACCAACAACATAATGACCCCGCTCAGGGACGTGCTCATCTCGGAGCACGGCGACTGGCGCCGCCTGCATTGGGGCGCCCTGTACTCGGCCTATGGTCGCTCGCCCTACTTTGATTACGTCGCCGATGACCTGCAGCGGGTGATTTATGGCTCACAGCGCTACCTGCACGAGTTCAATGCCCAATTACATCAGGTGGTTGTTGACTTTATGGACCTGCCCATCTGCACAAGCTATGGGGTGGGGGACAGTGTTGTTGAAAACGCGACCGACCTGCGCGGGCGCATCGCGATGAAGAAGCCCGACACGCTACCTATTGCCAATGTGCCTTATTACCAGATGTGGAAAGGGGCTGACGGTTTCCGCCCCGACCTGAGCATCCTCGACCTGATGATGAACATGGGCCGCGAGGGCATTTTCACCCTCATGGCCATGACTTCATCGGCTGGTGAGTAGTTTGATACTTTTATTGACTTAAGATAAAGCCATGTGTATGCCGACGGCAAAACACATGGCTTGTTAAGTGATATTTTCTTGCTAGAGTTGAGTTCTTACAGCAGGGTGTCGGGGTCAAGGTTGTTCTGCTCAATGTCCTTGAAGTAGCGATAGGTGCTCACCTTGAGCTCATCGACTGCCAGTTCGTCGGCAATGATGACGGCATGGGGATGCATCTGCAGGGCACTCAGGGTGCACATGTGCGACACACCGCCCTCGACGGCCTGTTGCAGGGCGCGTGCCTTGTTGTGGCCATTGACGATGATCATCACCTCGCGGGCTGCCATCACGGTGCCAACGCCCACGGTGAGGGCCGTCTTGGGCACCTTGTTCAAGTCGCCGTCAAAGAAGCGGCTGTTGGCGATGATGGTATCTTGGGTGAGCGTTTTTTGACGTGTGCGGGAGGTGAGCGATGAACCCGGCTCGTTGAAGGCGATGTGGCCGTCAGGGCCCACGCCGCCCATGAACAGGTCGATGCCGCCGGCTGCTTGGATGCGGGCCTCATAGTCGGCACACTCCTTGACCAGATCCTCGGCATTGCCGTTGAGGATGTTCACATTCTCGGGCTTGATGTCGATGTGAGAGAAAAAGTTATTCCACATGAACGAGTGGTAGCTCTCGGGGTGCTCCTCGGGCAGGTTGCAGTATTCATCCATGTTAAAGGTGATGACGTTCTCAAAGGAAACCTTGCCAGCCTTGTTCATGGCAATGAGCTCACGGTACATTCCCAGGGGCGAACTGCCTGTGGGACATCCTAGGACAAAAGGTTTTTCCTTAGTTGGTTTTGCGTCGTTGATTCGCTTAGCCACAAAGCGTGCAGCCCATTTTGATACATTCTCGTAATCAGGTTCGATAATAAGTCTCATATTCTTTGAATTAGATTAGATGTAGTTATGATGTGGCAAAGTTACTTCTTTTCTGCAAAATCTCCATAAAAAAGTTGTAACTTTCGCTCACTGTCGCTCGTGCAAGATAGGCGTTGCCTCAACAATCGCAAATTTATTTGCGATTGTGTTCGGCTTGCACTATCTTTGCACCCAAAATTAACAAAAAATACACATGTACAATAAGCGACCACTCATCCTCATCAGCAACGATGACGGCTACGACTACAATGGCATCAAGTCGCTCATCAAGGTGGCTCGCACGCTTGGCGACGTGTTTGTTGTCGCTCCCGCCGTGCACCAGAGCGGCAAGTCGAGCGCGATCACGTTTGTCAACCCTGTGCGTACCATCAAAGTCGCGCAGGAGCCGGGCTACACAGCCTATTTGGCGACGGGTACGCCGGCCGATTGTGTGAAGTTGGCGTTAAGCCAGCTCATGGCCGACAACATGCCCGACCTGGTGCTCGCTGGCATCAATCACGGCTACAATAGCGGCCTGAACACGCTCTATAGCGGGACGATGGCGTGTGTCTTTGAGGGCATCCTCCACGGTGTGCCCAGTGTGGCGTTCTCTTTTGGTGACTACAGTTCTGACGCCGATACTAGCGTGTGTGAGCCTGTGGTCAAGCATGTGACTGAGCGTGTGCTCAAGGGCGGCTTGCCCAAGGACGTGTGTCTCAACGTGAACATCCCCAAGGTGGATGGCGGCTTCAAGGGCATGAAAGTGACCACTGGCGACATGGGGCGCTGGGTCAATGAGTGGGAGCACCGGGTTGACCCCACGGGCCGCGACTACTATTGGCTGACCGGCGAGTTTGAGATTGCCGACAAGAACGAGGGCTTGACCGACTACTACTGGCTGGAGCGGGGCTTTGTGACCGTGACCCCTACCCATGTGGACCAAACCGATTACGAGTCCATGTCACAGATCGCCGACTTGCTACTCTGAGCTCAAACCGATGTGAATAAGAACAAGACTATACATTATATATATAATATAAAAGGAACAACATGGAACGAAGAGTAAGAGTGCGTTTTGCACCATCACCAACTGGCCCGTTGCACATTGGCGGCGTGCGCACAGCGTTGTATAACTATCTGTTTGCCCGCCAGCATGGTGGCGACATGATCCTGCGCATCGAGGATACCGACAGCACCCGTTTTGTGCCTGGTGCCGAGGAGTATATCAACGAGGCCCTGCAGTGGCTGGGCATCGGCATTGACGAGGGTGTGCGCGAGGGCGGTAACTATGGCCCCTACAAGCAGAGTGAGCGCCGTGACCTGTATCGCAAGTACACGCAGCAACTCATTGATGCTGGCAAGGCTTATTATGCCTTTGACACGCCCGAGGAACTCGAGGCCAAGCGTCAAGAAATCAAGAATTTCCAGTATGACGCACGCACCCGTGGCATGATGCGCAATTCCCTCTCACTGCCTGCCGAGGAGGTCAAGGCACTGATGGATAGTGGCGCTAAATGGGTGGTGAGGTTCCGCATCGAGCCCGACCAGGACGTTGTGGTTCACGACCTGTTGCGTGGTGACGTGACCATCAACTCATCCATTCTTGACGATAAGGTGCTCTACAAGAGTGCCGACGACCTGCCCACCTATCACCTGGCCAACATCGTCGATGACCACCTGATGGAGGTGTCACACGTCATCCGTGGCGAGGAGTGGCTGCCCAGCGCACCGTTGCACGTGTTGCTGTACCAGGCCTTTGGCTGGGAGGACACGATGCCCGCATTTGTCCATCTGCCCTTGCTGCTCAAGCCCGATGGTAAAGGCAAGTTGAGCAAGCGTGATGGCGACCGCCTGGGCTTCCCGGTGTTCCCTCTTGACTGGAACGACCCCAAGAGCGGCGAGCGCTCAAGCGGCTACCGTGAGGCGGGCTACCTGCCTCAGGCCGTTGTGAATTTCCTTGCTCTGCTGGGCTGGAATCCTGGCGATGACCGTGAAATTTTCTCCATGGATGAGCTAATCAAGGAATTCTCTATTGACCATTGCTCACGCAAGGGTGCCAAGTTTGACTTTGAGAAGGGCAAGTGGTTCAACCACGAGTACCTGATGAATATGGATGACAACGAGTTGGCCCAATTGTTCAAGCCCATTCTCGAGGCCCATGACGTGAATGTGGCTGACTATAGCGACGAGTATATCGCCCGTGTGGTATCACTCGTCAAGAGCCGTATCAACTTCGTCGTTGACCTATGGGATCAGGCAAACTTCTTCTTTGTGCGTCCCACGACCTATAGCGAGAAGGACATACGCAAACGCTGGAAACCCGAGACCCCTGAACTCATGAGGCAACTGGTCAAACTGCTCGAGACAACCGACATGAACAGTCAGGCCTGTGAAGCCGTCGTTATGGATTGGATTGACAAGGACGGCCTCCATAAGGGGAACGTGATGAACGCTTTCCGCCTGACGGTGGTGGGCGAGTGTCGCGGTCCGCACATGTTTGATATCACCGAGTTGCTGGGGCGCGAGGAAACCCTGGCACGCCTGAATGCCGGCATCGAGAATATCCAAGTTCCCGCTGATGCGTAATTGGCTCATTGCCATATCGACCTTGATTCTTACGGTATCGACACTCACAGCCCAGGAAGTGGTGTGGAGTGTCGATGCCAACGTGTTGCTCAATAACCGTGAGGGTGGTGACGGCTATACGCCCGACCAGACCTTCATGTTCACGCGCCTAGCCCCCGAGGTGGGCTTGTCGATGGGCGATGGGGAGCATGTGCTCAAGGGTGGCGTCGCATGGTACCAGCCCATGACCGACAACCTGCATGGTTATAAGGTGCTGCCCACGCTCTATTACCAGTACAACCGAACTGACGGGTGGCATGTGGCAACAGGTCTTGTACCGCGTTCACTCATGGTTAAGCGCATGCCACGCTACTTGTGGAGCGACTCCCTGGACTATTGCCAACCCAACCTGCACGGCGTGCTGGTGCAACTGGCCAAGCCCGCTGGCTATACCGAACTGGCCGTGGACTGGAGGCAACTCCAGACCGACCATCAGCGTGAGGCCTTTGCTGTCATGCTTAACACCGACTGGCGCATCGCCGGGCCGTTGAGCCTGGGCGGTCATGTGCAGTACAGCCATCTGGCCAAATCGCGCCTCAATCCCGGCGACCAGCATGTGAATGATGACCTTGCGATCAACCCCATGGCAGCACTAGACTTCTCACATCGCACCATGCTTGACTCCTTGCGGCTGGCTGCAGGAGCCATCATCGCCATGGAGCGCGACCGTGGGGAGGAACGCTGGCACCGACCTGCCGGATTTGTCGCTACTGTCACTGCCCGCTGGCGATGGCTGCAGCTTGACGAGACGTGCTATCTGGGCAAGGACATCATGCCGTTGTATCCTTCACTAGGCAGTCTGCTGAACTTGGGTGACCCCTATTATCACAGTAAAACCTACAGCCGCACCGACCTGATATTTCATGTAGTGAGCAATGACTATGTGGACCTGACGGGCTCTCTGGCGTTACATGCCACCGATAAGACCACAGGTTTCTGGCAACAGATTAGTTGCCGTTTCTACATTGCGGGCTCATCAAAAAAAATAATGATCAAAGACTAGTGACTAGCGACTAGTGACTAAAAAACTAATAATCAATGGATCCAATATATAATCTAGGAGTAGCTGCCTACCGTAATGCCGTGAGATTCGCTGCAGGCCCACTGCGCAATGGCAAGGCCAAACTGTTGTTGCGAGGCCAGCGTCGTTGTTTCCGCACCTTGCAACGCAAACTTGACCCCAATGGCGGATACATCTGGATCCATGCTTCCTCGTTGGGCGAGTTTGAGCAGGGCCGTCCGCTCATCGAGATGATCAAGCGTGATCAGCCCGATGCCCGCATCCTGCTCACGTTCTTCTCCCCCTCAGGCTACGAGGTGAGGAAAAACTTCAGCATGGTGGACGCTGTGGTGTATTTGCCGTTTGACCTGTCCAAAAACGTGAAGAAATTCCTCGACTTGGTCAAGCCTTCGATGGCTGTGTTTATCAAGTATGAATTTTGGGGCAACTACCTGAGCGCGCTTAAACAACGGGGAATTCCCACCTATATCATCTCGGCCATCTTCCGTCCCGGACAAATATTCTTCCGTCCCTGGGGCGGCATGTTCCGCAAGATGCTCAAGTGCTTTGACACATTGTTTGTGCAGAACGAGCAGTCGCGCGACCTGTTGGCGGGCATTGGTGTCGAGAATGTGGTCGTTGCCGGCGACACACGCTTTGACCGCGTGGCCGATGTGCGCGCGGCAGCGCGTGAGTTCCCCGTGGTGGCCAAGTTTGTCGAGAATGCCAAGTTCACCCTGGTGATGGGCAGTTCGTGGCCTCCTGATGAGGACATCGTCATCCCTTACTTTAATGCCCATCGCGAGATGAAACTTATCATCGCGCCCCACGAGTTTGACCGCCACCGCCTGCATGTGCTCATGTCAAAATTGACTCGTCCTGCCCGCTTCTACAGCGAGGCCACCCTGAAGAACATCGAGAATGCCGACTGCTTGATTATCGACAGTTTCGGGTTGCTGTCATCGCTCTATCGTTATGGCCAAACGGCCTACGTGGGCGGCGGATTTGGTGTGAGCATCCACAACATCAACGAGGCGGCCGTCTATGGCATTCCCGTGATTTTTGGTCCCAAGTACCACAAGTTCCAGGAGGCCAAGGACCTGATTGAACTGGATGGTGCCATGAGTATTCACGATGCCGACACATTCTCGGCAGCCATGGACCCCATGCTGGAGAATAAGCCGTTGCGCCTGCATTGCGGCAAGACGGCTGGTGATTACATCCAGTCCCACCTGGGTGGCACTAAAATCATCTATGACCTGATCTTCAACCGTTCGTCACAATCAACCGAAACGACTGATTGATACCGGGGCATAGCAAGAACAGAATCCTTATTGGTGCTTGTACTGGGATGGCGTCATGCCAGTCATGCGCTTGAAAAATTTTGAAAAAAAGGCTGGATTGGGAAAACTCAGACTGTCGGCAAGTTGTGCGACGGTGATGTCGCTGTGCCTTAAGGCTACCTTTGCCTCGTTGATGAGCGCCCGGTCAATCCACTCCTTGGCGGTCGTGCCACTGGCCTGCTTGACGAGGGTGCCCAGGTAACGCTGGGTAATGCACAACTTGTCGGCGTAGTATTCCAACGTGTGGTGGTGAAAACACTGCTCATTGACCAGAGCGATAAATCGGTTGAACACGTCCTGCTGGCGTGATCGGGTGGCCGGCACATCGGCGCCATAGCGTTCATACAGGCCAGCGATGTAGTTGACTATTGCCGCAATGAGCGATGCCGAGGCTTCGCGACTGTAATGAGGATCCTCGACCAGAAGGCGCAATGTGAGAATCATGCGAACCACTATGTCACATTCCTGGGCTGTCACCTGAAGATAGAAATTGTGAACCCTGCCGTTAAACGTCGCGGGCAACCTGCCACCCATGGCACGTCGCAGGAAATCTTCCTTGACCACGATGCCTGACATCGATACATCTGATGAGATCCTGTCCATCTGTATGATGCCGCCATTGCCCATAAATCCCACAGTGTTATCGGTGACGTGAAACTTCAAGAGGTTGGCAGTGATGTCAACGTCACCTTTATGAAAGGCGATGAAACGGAAGTCATCGACGCGATAGGGTACCGAAATCTCAAATATATTCCGCATCGCTTGAAAGGTGTTGGAACCATACACGATGGCGAACTCTGGAGAGAGGTAAGGCCTCACTCCTTGTGTCTTGAAATCGGCATCGATCATCTCCTTGAGACTAGACAAGGGTAATCGCTTGGGTTCTTGCTTTGACATATCTCTATTGCATGAAATTTGGATGCAAAGATAAGGAAAAATGCGTTTATGTATCCATTTTTTGATGATTATTGTACAAAAAGGATGGTTTTCCGTCAAAATGGATAAAGGCAGACCCTGATTGTCGTTGTAAATTTGCAGAGTGAAACAAAAACGCATTGCGATATGATGAAGAATCTATTGTTTATAGCACTGGCCTTGCTGCCGTTTTTCTCTAGCGGACAGACCCTGGAAGAGTGCCAGCAGGCTGCCGAGCGCAACTATCCGCTCATCGCCCAGCATGACCTCATCGCTCGCACTACCGACCTCACAGTTGCCAATGTCCAGAAGGGGTGGCTGCCACAGGTGTCGGCGACCGCTCAGGCGACTTATCAGAATGCCGTGCCGTCGTGGCCCGACGAGATGCAGGCCATGATGGGGCAGATGGGGCTGGACATGAAAGGCCTGGCCAAGGACCAGTACCGCGTGGGGCTGGACGTGCAGCAGACTGTATTTGACGGTGGCATGATCGGTGCACAGAAACGTGTGGCCCGCGAGCAGGGCGCTGTGCAGCAGGCTCAACTCGACGTGAGCCTGTACAACGTGCGCCAGCGCGTCAACGAGATGTACTTTGCCCTGTTGCTGCTCGAGGACCAGATCACCCTCAACGCTGACCTGCAGGAGCAACTCGCAGCCAGCGAGAAGAAACTCACCTCGATGGTCAAGCACGGCACCGCTGCCCAGTGTGACCTCAACAACGTTACTGCCGAGCGGCTGAACGTGGTCCAACAACGAACGACGCTGGAGTCACAACGGCGTGTGCTGTTGGCGATGCTGGGTACCTTCTGCGGTTTGGAAGTGAGTGGCGTGGTCAAGCCGCAAGCTGTGGCGAGCGGCACGGGCAACAATCGCCCTGAGTTGAAGCTTATCGATAGCCAACTGCGATTGGCTAATGCTCAGGAGAAAGCCCTTGACGCTGCATTGCTGCCCCGATTGGGCGTGTTTGCCCAGGGCTACTATGGTTACCCTGGCTACAACATGTTCAAGGACATGATGGGGCGCGACTGGTCATGGAACGGCATGGTGGGCGCGCGCATGACATGGAACATCGGCGCGCTCTACACCCGTCATAACGACAAGGCAAAGCTGCAACTGCAACGCGAGACTGCCCAGAACCAGCGCGAAGTGTTCCTGTTCAACAACCGGTTGGAACAGATGCAGCAACAGGAGGCCATCGGCCGTTACCGCAGCCTCATGTCCCAGGATGAGGAGATTATCGCCCTGCGCGAGCAGGTGCGCAAGGCCGCCGAGTCCAAGCTGGCGCACGGTATTATCGACGTGAACGACCTGTTGCGCGACATCAACAGCGAGAACGCGGCTCGCGTGCAGCGCTCCATCCACGAGATTGAGATGCTCAAGCAGATGTATGACCTGAAATATACCACCAACGATTAAAATACAACATGACGATGAAAAAGATAGTGATACTGGCAAGCGTGGTGCTGATGGCGACCGCTTGCGGCAAGAAGGAAAAGGCGTTTGACGCGACAGGTACATTTGAGGCAACCGAGGTCACCGTCAGCGCCAAGGCAACGGGTGAACTGAAGGCGTTTGATGTCACCGAGGGGCTGGCGGTCGAGCAAGGAACCCTGTTGGGGCACATCGACACCTATCAGCTGGAGTTGAAAAAGCAGCAACTCGAGACCCAGCGCGGCCAGCTAGCCGCCAGCAAGCGCCAGATGTCGTCTAACCGCTCGGCTACTAATAGCCAGCAGTTGGACCTGAACAAACAACTGTCGTCCATCCAGCAGCAGATCGCCAACGCCCAGCGTGAGCGCCAGCGCTTTGCCGAACTCGTCAAGGACGGCGCCGTGCCGCGCAAGCAACTCGATGACATCGATAACCAGATCAAGGTGCTCAATCGCCAACTCGAGGCTACCCGCGACCAGATACGCAGCAACAACGCAGCCCTGGCCGAGCAGGGCAAGGGCATCAGTGCCCAGATGGATGGCATCGACGCCCAGGTGGCAGGTATCAATGCCCAGCAACGCCAACTGGACGATCAAATCGCCAATGCCGACATCGTGGCACCAATCAAGGGTACCGTGCTAGAGAAATATGTCGAGATGGGCGAGTATGTGACCACCGGCAAACCGATGTTCAAGATGGCCGATGTGGAGCACATGTTCATCCGTGCCTATGTCACGTCAGCACAGTTGCAGAGCATCAAGGTGGGGCAGCAGTGTAAGGTGTTTGCCGACTATGGCAACGGACAGAAAAAAGAGTATGCCGGCACCATTGCGTGGATTTCGGGCCGCTCGGAGTTCACTCCCAAGACTATCCTCACCGATGACGAGCGGGCCGACCTGGTGTATGCCGTCAAAATCGCTATCCAAAACGATGGCTTTGTCAAGATAGGCATGTATGGTGAAGTGAAATTCTAGAAATTCCAGTTATTCTAGACCATCTAGATCATCTAGTGAAAAGAAACAGCAATGAACGCGATTGAGGTCAATCATGTGTCCAAGTCCTACGGGACGCTCAAGGCGCTAGACGATGTATCGTTTACCGTCGGCAAGGGTGAGGTCTTTGGCCTCATCGGGCCCGATGGTGCCGGCAAGACGTCGATGTACCGCATCTTGTGCACCCTGTTGAAGCCAGGACAGGGCCGCGCCTTGGTCGATGGGTTTGACACGGTGAATCAGATGGCCCAGATACGTAGCCGCGTGGGATACATGCCGGGCAAGTTTTCTCTTTATCAGGACTTGACTGTACAGGAAAACCTGGAATTTTTTGCCACGCTGTTTGCCACGACTGTCGAGCAGGGCTATGACAGCATCAAGGCGATATACAGCCAGATTGAGCGTTTCAAGGACCGCAAGGCAGGCGCTTTGTCAGGTGGCATGAAGCAGAAACTCGCTCTGTGCTGCGCCCTGGTGCACCAGCCGAGTGTCCTTTTCCTCGATGAGCCCACTACGGGCGTCGATCCCGTGTCGCGCAAGGAATTTTGGGATATGCTACAGGCCCTCAAGGAGCGCGAGATTACCATCATGGCCTCGACACCCTATCTCGATGAGGTGCGTCGCTGCGAGCGTGTGGCCTTCCTGGATCAGGGCAAGATCAGGGGCATTGGCACGCCTGACGAGATATTGACCCGCTTTGCCGACATCTTTAATCCTCCAGCCATTGAACACGCCGCGACCAGTGAGACCCACGACGAGAATGTCATCGAGGTGGAGCATCTGGTCAAGGCTTTCGGCAAGTTCCATGCCGTTGACGACATCAGTTTCACCGTTAAACGGGGAGAGATTTTCGGCTTTCTCGGTGCTAACGGTGCCGGAAAGACCACGGCGATGCACATGCTCACGGGCCTCAACCAACCCACCAGTGGCACAGGTCGCGTGGCGGGTTATGATATCCGCACCGAGCATGAGCAGATCAAAAAACACATCGGCTACATGAGTCAGCGGTTCTCGCTCTACGAGGACTTGACGGTGGCCGAAAACATCCGCCTCTTTGGCGGCATCTATGACATGAGTGACGCCGATATCAGCCGCAAGACCGATGAATTGCTCGATCGACTGCAATTCACCGACCACAAGAACGACCTGGTAGGCTCGTTGCCCCTAGGCTGGAAGCAGAAGCTGGCCTTCTCGGTCTCGATTTTCCATGACCCGAGCATCGTCTTCCTCGATGAGCCCACAGGCGGCGTTGATCCCGCCACCAGGCGCCAGTTCTGGGAACTCATCTATGACGCTGCCGCACGCGGCATCACCGTCTTCGTGACTACCCACTATATGGACGAGGCTGAATACTGTGACCGCATCTCGATTATGGTCGACGGCAAAATCAGTGCAATGGGCACACCAGCTGAATTGAAAGAGAAATTCCGCCAACCCGATATGGACCACGTGTTCACTTATCTGGCACGGCAAGCCACTAGAAGCAGCGATTAACGCCATGAAGCAGTTCATTTCATTCATCACCAAGGAAGCCAAGCACATTGTGCGCGACAAGCGCACGATGCTCATCCTCTTCGGCATGCCCATCGTGCTGATGCTCCTCTTTGGCTTCGCCATCACGACCGACGTGCGCAATGTGCGCACCGTTGTGGTCACCTCATCTCAGGACCACCTCACCCGCCAGGCCGTGGACCGGTTGGCGGCATCAGAGTATTTTGTCATCACTAGCACGGTCGCCACTCCCCGCGAGGCCGAGCTGCTGATACGCCGTCAAAAGGCCGACATGGCTGTCGTCTTCAGCCCCGACTTTGCCTCTAGGCGTGAGGGAATACAATTCATTGTTGACGGTGCCGACCCCAACATGGCTCAGCAATGGACTAATTATGCCACTGGAGTAATCGCCAATGCCGACGCGGCACTTGTCAATAGCAAGATGCTCTACAATCCCCAGATGAGATCGGCCTACAACTTCGTGCCGGCCATCATGGGTATGCTGCTGATGCTTGTGTGCGCCATGATGACGTCCATCTCCATTGTTCGCGAGAAAGAGAAGGGCACCATGGAGGTGCTGCTTGTCTCTCCCGTCAAACCGCTGATGATTATCGTTGCCAAGGCGGTGCCCTATCTGGTGCTGGCCTTTGCCATCCTCACCACCATCCTGCTCATGGGCCGTTATGTGCTGGGTGTGCCGTTGCAGGGCTCTATCGTGTGGATCTACCTGGTGAGCACCATCTATATCCTGCTCGCCTTGTCATTGGGACTGCTCATCAGCAACATTGCTACCAGCCAGTTGATGGCGCTGCTGCTCTCGGCGATGGTGCTGCTGATGCCCATTGTGATGCTTAGCGGCATGCTGTTTCCTATCGAGTCGATGCCGCCCGTGCTGCAGTGGATATCGGCCATTGTGCCACCCCGATATTACATCCAGGCGATGCGCAAACTCATGATTATGGGTGTGGGCATCGGTGAGGTCGTGCGCGAGGTGGCTATCCTTAGCGGCATGACCATCCTGTTGCTCGCTGTTTCCCTGTTAAAGTTCAAGACCAGATTGGAATAAACTCATCGGCATGGTACTCAAATATTTCATACAAAAGGAATTCCTGCAGATACGCCGCAACGCGTTCCTGCCGCGCCTCATTGTCATCTTCCCCATCGTGATGATGTGTGTGATGCCATGGGTGATGAACATGGAGGTCAAGAACGTCGTCGTCGAGGTAGTGGATAACGATCGCTCGACGTTATCACAGCAGCTGGTCCATAGCATCGAGGCCAGCAACTATTTCATCTTCAATGGACAGCAGAGTACCTATCAAGCCGCACTCAACGATATCGAGACGAGCAAGGCCGATATGGTCTTAGTCATCCCTCAGAATTACAGCCGTGACCTCGCCAACGGTGGGCAACCCCAGGTCTTTATCGCCGCCAATGCGGTCAACGGCACCAAGGGGGGCATCGGTAATGCCTACTTGTCACAGATTGTCACCACTACCGTCAATCCCAGTGCCGCAGCCATCCAGCAGCGTGTCTCGACGCTGTTTCTCTACAATAAGCGACTTAATTATAAGGTGTTCATGATTCCGGCCTTGCTGGCTATAGTGATGATGCTGATGTGCGGATTCCTGCCCACCTTGAACATCGTGGGCGAGAAGGAGGCCGGCACCATCGAGCAAATCAACGTCACGCCCGTCCCCAAGTGGGCCTTCATCCTGGCCAAACTCATCCCTTACTGGCTGATTGCCCTGTTTGTCATTGTGGTGTGCCTGTTGCTGTCATGGCTCATCTATGGCATCACCTGCCAGGGACCCTTGTGGCTCGTGTTCCTGTTGGCGATGCCGCTGGCGTTGTTCTGGAGTTCATTCGGCCTCATCATCAGCAACTACAGCGACACGATGCAGCAGGCCATCTTTGTGATGTGGTTCTTTGTGGTAATGATGCTTTTGCTGAGCGGACTGTTCACCCCCACGCGTTCGATGCCCGATTGGGCCTATGCGACCACCTATGTCAACCCGATGCACTACTTTGTCGATGGCATCAGGACAGTTTTTGTGCGCGGTGGCGGCCTGCAGAGTATCGCGCATCAGGTTCTCGCCCTGGTGGGCATCTCGGGCGTGATGGCCTGTTGGGCAGTGAGGAGTTACCGGAAAAATTCGTAACCTATTCCTGGCTTCATTTGCGAGTGGGCGAGTCTACGGGGTAGAACCCGCCGATGGGAATCCAGCCATCTAACTCCAACATTTATAATACAATAATTAGCGATAATTAGTTTCATTCGCGAAATTCATTTAAAAAAACACGTGAAAAGATAAAAGCTTAGCGGGACACAAAAGTGCGCGAATGCCATCAGAGGTCTCAGACTATTCAGTTGTTATATTAAGAACGCGCTAGCATATTTAAAAGTTGTTTTTATTGTTTTTTATTGTTGTTTTGGTTGTTTGATAAAGCTTGGCGCCATGGCGTGGGGCCAAACGGCTGAATGCTTCCATGCTGTTCCTAATATCAAAAAAAAAGTGAAAATCGTTGAATATTAGCGGGATTTGTTATACCTTTGTGGCGCTTTAACGAAAATTTCAGGAGATGGTAGATGCTTTGAAGTTGAAAATCAAGACGTTACCATTTGGCACTCATGCGGTTGAGTGTCATGTGGACGAGGCGTTTTTCAATACCGATGAGCAAAATGAGGTGCGTCGCGCCGATGTTGATGTCACGCTCAATGTGACACGCAAGAGCGAGAACACCTACCGCCTGGAGATCACGTGCCGCGGTACAGTCACCACAGGCTGTGACCGTTGTCTCGATGACCTGGATTTGCCGGTGGATGTGAGCTACTGCCTGAACGTGGAGCAAATGGGCACTGAGCTGGATGACACGCATGACGAACTCCTGATCGTGCCATCGGACTGGCGAGAGCTGGATGCCGCACCCCTGGTGCGCGATACCGTGCTGCTCTCACTGCCGATGACCCATTGTCACGAGAATGAGGACGACTGCAATGCCGACATGCTCAATGTGCTTGACAGCCATAGCGTCGAGGTGATCCCCGATGACGATGACAACCCGCAGAGTGTAACAAACGGCACCATAACTTTTAAATAACAACAAGAAAATGGCACATCCTAAAAGAAGACAGTCTAAGACTCGTACCGCTAAGCGCCGCACCCACGACGTGGCTGTGGCTCCCACCATCGCTCAGTGCTCTAACTGTGGCGCATGGCACGTTTATCACACCGTATGCCCTGAGTGCGGTTACTACCGCGGCAAGAACGTGATGGGCAAGGAGGAAGCCTAAATCCCATGACTGCTGCCCGTCGCGACAGCGACTGGCGGTGTGACATGAGATGAAGCAAAACGAAATATCCTGAATGGGCTGAATCTTTAATGTCATTCATCCACATTTAGGATATTGATTTTCCACTCCAAAACAAAAAAAGATAGATAATAAGCATACGAGCTTATGCTAAACGCAAAGATTACTGGTATCGCATCATATATTCCCGATGACGTGCTGGACAACGAGATGCTCTCGCAGATGGTGGACACCAACGACGAGTGGATCACAACACGTGTGGGGGTCAAGGAACGTCGCATCCTCAAGAAGCCGGTCGGCTCATCCTATATGGGTATTCAGGCCGTCAACAAGCTGCTCGAGGAGACAGGAACCGATCGCAATGACATCGACCTGCTCATCTGCCCGACGTCCAACCCTGATCACCGATTCCCCTCAACGGCATCGATCATCGCCCATGGCACCGGCATCGAGAAGAAATGTTATGCCTATGACATCCAGGCTGCATGCGCCGGATTCCTGGTAGGTCTCTATGAGGCTACCGCATATATCCGTGCCGGCATTTACAAGAAGGTGATTGTCGTATCGGCCGAGAAGATGTCGAGCATGGTAGACTATAATGACCGTGCGACATGCCCCCTGTTTGGTGACGCCGCAGCAGCGATGCTGCTGGAGCCTACCGAGGAGAACACCGGCGTGATGGACGGCATCTTCCATGTTGACGGTTCGGGACTCGAGCACCTGGTCTATAAGGCCGGTGGTTCAGCACTGCCCACCAGTCACGAGACGGTCGACGCCAACTACCACTGTGTTTATCAAGAGGGCCGCGCCGTCTACCGCCATGCCGTTGTCGATATGCTCACATCGAGCAGGGACGTGATGAAGCGCAACAACCTGACCAACGAGAACATCCAGTGGTTTGTTCCCCATCAGGCCAACTTGCGCATCATCGAGGCCGTGGGCGAACGCCTGGGCATCCCCGAGGAGAAGGTGCTGGTCAACATCCAGCATCGTGGCAACACCAGTGCTGCCAGCATCCCCCTGTGTCTTGACGAGTACAAGCACCGCCTGAAGAAAGGCGACAAGATGGTGCTCACCGCCTTTGGCGCTGGGTTCACCTGGGGAGCGCTTTACCTCATCTGGTCGCTGTAAAAGCAACCAGACACATCACTTGAAGCATCACTACTCCAGATGGAAACAACACGAGTAGCGATGCTTCTTGAATATGGAAAATAAAACTTAATGACTAGCAACTAAGGACTAAGACCTAGTGACTAGCGACTAAAAGACTAAACAGCAATGCACCGAGCAGGATTTGTCAACATCGTGGGCAACCCCAACGTGGGAAAATCGACACTGAGCAACCGCCTGGTGGGCGAGCGCCTGTCCATCATCACCAGCAAGGCACAAACCACCCGCCACCGCATCATGGGTATCGTCAACGGCGAGGATTACCAAATCGTCTTCAGCGACACCCCAGGCGTGCTCAAGCCCAAGTTCCGTCTCCAGCAGAGCATGCTGGAGTACTCCACCGGCGCGCTGATTGATGCCGACGTGCTGCTCTACGTCACCGATGTGGTCGAGAGCCCCACCAAGAACCAGGACTTCCTTGACCGCGTCGCCCGCGAGAAGATTCCCATCCTGCTCGTCATCAACAAAATTGACCTGCTCAAGGGGAACGATGAGCTCGTGGCCCTCATCGACCAGTGGAAGCAACTGTTGCCCAATGCCGAGGTGTTTCCCACCAGCGCGCTCGAGAACTTCAATGTCGATAACATCATGAAGCGCATTGTCGAGCTGTTGCCCGAGAGTCCCCCTTACTTTGGCAAGGACGCCTTGACCGACCGCAGCAGCCGCTTCTTTGTCACTGAGATCGTGAGGGAGAAGATCCTGCTCACCTATGACAAGGAAGTGCCCTATGCCACCCAGGTCATCGTCGAGAAGTTTGACGAGAGCGACACCGCCATCCACATCATGGCAGTCATCTATGTCGAGCGCGATAGCCAAAAGGGGATCATCATCGGCCATCAGGGCAGCAAGCTCAAGCGGGTGGGCACCCTGGCCCGCAAGGACATCGAGACCTTCTTTGAGAAAAAGGTGTACCTGCAGCTCTATGTCAAGGTCGAGAAGGACTGGCGCAACCAGGAGAGCAAGCTGCGAGCCTTTGGCTACATTGAGTAATCAACACGACAAGAACTATAACAACCGGACTAGTGACTAATGTGACTAGCGACTAGAGACTAAAAAATCATGGGACGATTAGTAGCAATTGTGGGAAGGCCCAACGTGGGCAAGTCAACACTGTTTAACCGCCTGACGCAGACGCGCGCCGCCATCGTCAACGACACCAGCGGCACCACACGCGACCGCCAGTACGGCAAGATGGAGTGGAACGGCATGGAGATGTCAGTCGTCGACACAGGCGGCTGGGTAGTCAACAGCGAGGACATCTTTGAGGAGGAAATCAACAAGCAGGTGCAACTCGCCATCGACGAGGCCGACGTCATCCTCTTTGTCGTGGACATCAAGAACGGCATCACCGACCTCGATGACCATGTGGCCGACATCCTGCGCCGCACCTCCAAGCCCGTCATCGTCGTGGCCAACAAGGACGACAACAACCAGAGCATGTATGCCGAGGCCGAGTTCTATGCGCTGGGCCTGGGTCAGCCATTCTCCATCTCGGCAGTCAACGGCAACGGCACCGGCGACCTCCTCGACGAGGTGGTCAAGCAGATGCCCGACAAGGCCGAGGAGGCCCTCGAGGAAGAGCTGCCGCGCTTTGCCATCGTCGGCAGGCCCAATGCCGGCAAGTCATCGCTCGTCAACTCGCTCATGGACGAGCAGCGCAACATTGTCACCGACATCGCCGGCACCACGCGCGACAGCATCTACTCGCGTTACAACAAGTTCGGCTTCAACTTCTATCTCGTCGACACCGCTGGCATCCGCAAGAAGAACAAGGTCAACGAGGACATCGAGTACTACTCGGTGCTGCGCTCCATCCGCGCCATCGAGAACAGCGACGTGTGCATCCTGCTC
>ONKD01000017.1 GCA_900318345.1 uncultured Prevotellaceae bacterium | reverse complement strand
GGCAGCAGTGCTGGCTTTATGCACGTTTGCGGCTGTCAATGCACAGAATGACATCTGGCGGCAGGATAGTCTGCCCGAGGTGGTTGTAACGGGTACTGGCACTCAGCACCTGCTGAAGGATGCGCCCGTACAGACCGAGGTGATTACCAGCAAAATGCTGCGCAACTACGCGGGCAAGAGCATCGAGGACATCCTGGGTGGTCTCACGGCGTCGTTTGCCTTCAATCAGGACGATATGGGCTCGCAGATGCAGCTGAATGGACTGGGTAACAGCTATATTCTGATATTGATAGACGGCAAGCGAATCCATGGTGACGTGGGCGGACAAAATGACCTGTCGCTCATCGACCCGCAGAACATCGAGAAAATCGAGATTGTAAAAGGTGCATCAAGTGCCCTCTATGGCTCGGATGCCATTGCCGGTGTGGTCAACATCATCACCAAGAAGCACCGTGAGGAGGGATTACTGATTGAAAACACCACACGCGTGGGTAGCTATGGTGATGTGCGCCAGCACAACGGCCTGGCATTGAATTACGGCAAGTTCAGCAGCTACACCAACTTCCAGTTGCAGCACAGCGATGGTTGGCAGAACACATCAGTTGAGCATACCGAGGGCTCTGAGCCACCCATCACAGACTCCCGCAACAAGACTGTGAACCGCCACACCAACTGGCAGATCGCTGAGAGGCTGACTTATCAGCCGACCAAGAATCTGGAGATCTATGCCGACGGAAGCACTTACTGGAAACGCATCTACCGCGTGAGCGGCCGTCATCCCCACTATGACGTGAAGACCTGGGACATGGAGTACCACAACGGCTCGGCATCCGTCGGTGGCAAGTGGAGCCGCTCAAAGACCGACTACATCTCGCTCGACGTGGACTGGCACCGCCATGCCTATTATTACTATTATACGGCCACAACGCTCGTCGAGGACTATGAGAAGAGTGCCGGCACGCCCTACTACCCTTATTTTCCGTATCTTCCTGATCAAAAAGAGTTGCAGAGCGACCAACAGCGCACGATGGCTGCGTTGAAGGGCGTGTTCACCTTGCCACTCGAGAACATCCTGAGTGCCGGTGCAGAATTCCGCTATGACTGGCTCCATGCTCCCACGCGTGTCAAGGGTGGCAAAGCCAGCGACTGGACGGCGGCCATATATGTGCAAGACGAGTTCAACCTCATTCACAACGTGAACATCACCGCTGGCCTGCGCCTGAACCAGAACGAACAATTCGGCACAAAACTCACACCCAAGGTGTCGGCCATGTGGAAACCCGCTAACGCCTGGCGCTTGCGCGCCACTTGGAGTCAGGGTTTTAAGACGCCCGCCATCCGTGAGCTGTTCTACCGCTACGTGCGCCAGATGAGCGGCACATACCTGTACCTGGGCAACACTGACCTCAAGCCACAATCGAGCAACTATTTCTCGCTGAGCGGCGAGTATGGCTGGCGCGGCTTGAATGTGACTGTCACAGGTTACTATAATAAGGTGAAGGATATGATCGCGCTGGTGACCATCCCCAACTATCAGGCCCCTGACGAGTACATCATCCAGTATGACCCCGTCAAAACCCGTCAGTATCAGAATATCGAGGATGCCAAGACTTGTGGTGTTGACGTGAATGTCAATTACCAGTGGCGCGAGTTCTCTTTCGGCTTGGGCTACAGTTACCTGGATACCGACGCCAACCAATATGACACCAACCACGACAAGATGAAGGAAGTTACCATCGACGGCATGGCCCACCACAAGGGCAACTGGTTTGCCACTTGGGGACACCGCTTCTCGGCCGACTATCGCCTGAGCGTGGGCATCTATGGCCGCATGTCGAGCACTCGCTACTATCAGGACGACGGCAACGGCAAGGGCTACCAGACCTGGCGCCTGTCTACAACTCATGACCTGGGCCACTTCAAGGCGACCACATGGCGTGTTGAGGCTGGTATAGACAACATCTTCAATTACTGTGACCGCACGCCTCACGGGCTGCACTTGGGCACGACAACCCCGGGCCGCACAGGCTATGTGTCGTTGACCATCCGCTTTAATCAGGGAAAGAAACTTTCAAATAAGTATAAGTCTAACTTTAATTCCAAACAACAAAACAATGATGAAGATTAAATCTTTATTGATTGCCATGATGGCAATCTGTCTGACCATGGGCTTCACCTCTTGCAGTGATGACAAGGACGATCCCATCGAGAACAATTACACCGTTTACCAGAAAGCCGTTAACGAGACCGTCAAGGCTCAAAAGAAGAACAACAAGGCAATCCTGCTGGTGGCCTTCGGTTCTACCTGGGAGCAGGCCTACGATGCATTTGACGCTACCGTAGCTGCTTACAAGAGCAAATTCCCTGGTTATGATGTATACCTGTCATTCTCTTCGGCCATCTGCATCAACCGTGCTGCTGCTGGTGAGAATGTTGATCCCCGCAACTTCTATGCTCCTCCCTTCTGGCTCAATGCCTTTGCTCAAAAGGGTGTTCAGTATAGCGAAATCGTTGTTCAATCCCTGCAGGTGATCCCCGGTGAGGAGTACACCCGCGTGATCAACTACATCAAAGACTTTGCCAACAATGCCAATGGTGACATCGACGATAACTACCTGGCTAACGTGGTTCTGAAACTCGGTGTACCCCTGTTGCAGGACGCTGAGGCTGACGTTAACCTCGTTGCCAACGAGTTGAACAAGCTCTACGGCAATCTGGCCAACCAGGGCGTAGTTGCCTTCATGGGCCATGGTAATCCCGACAGCTATGACACCTACAAGGCCAACGTGCGCTACACCCAGCTCGAGGAAGCCCTTCAGCAGTACAACAGCCACTACTTCGTGGGCACTGTTGACATGATGGACAACTTCAAGACCAACGTGTATGCCCGCATGCTGGCTGCCGGCATCACCAGCGGTAAGGTATATTGCCACCCCCTGATGTCGATCGACGGTGATCACGGCCACAACGATATGGCCGGTGACGATGATGACAATTGGGACGGCACCAAGTTCACCCCCAACGATGAGGGCGAGGTTGAAGACACATCCTGGAAGATGTACTTCCACCACCTGGGTTATGAGTGCAACAACTCGACCATGATCGAGAAGGGTCTGCTCGAACTCCCCACCATCCGTCAAGTGTGGATGAACCACACCACCGATGCTATCAACGGCGATCCTCTGGACTTCTACCACAGCAAGAATCCCGAGTAAATAGACCATCGGGCTGTGTCATAATTAATCTGCTGGAATTATAACCGCCCTTCGGGCGGGAAATTAAAACAAATTTTGTATTAAAATTTTTATATCAATTTGTCTGAATTTCCCGTGCGTAGCACGGTTAAATATAGCGACATTGAATTATGACACACCTTCAACGAATGTATAACACATGATTAAGAAAATCATACTAGTTACAGTGGCACTCCTCTCATGGAGTGCTGCTGTTTCCCAAATCCACAAGATGGAACGCAGCGACTCGTCAATGATGAGCCGCTCCTATACCTTAAATCCAGTGGTTGTGACCGGATCGGGTCACCACCAGCGCCTGAAATCCACTGCCACCCCCGTCCATGTACTCAGCCGCCAGGAAATCAAGGAGCAAGGCATCACCACGTTTGACGGTGCACTGACCCGCATGATGCCCCAGGTGTCGATGGCACCCAACTCGATGGGCACATTCCTGAGGCTAAACGGACTGGGAAATAAGTATATCCTGATATTGATTAACGGTCAGAAGTTGACGGGCGATATCTCCAATAATGTCGATCTCAACCGCATCAACATGGCGCGCGTGAAGCGCATCGAGGTGCTTGACGGCGCTGCGTCGTCGCTCTACGGCTCGGACGCCATCGCCGGAGTCATCAACATCATCACCGACCAGCCCACACGCGATTTGGTGAGTGTGACTAGCGACACGCGCGTGTCGGGCCATGGCCAACTGACCGAAAACATCACGCTGGACATCCACAAGAACGGTTTCGGCTCCTATACCTCGTTCTCGCGCGACCAGGCCGACAGCTACCGCATTAACGATGTGGAGTATGTCAAGGGTTCCGAGACCGAAACTCAGCCGACCATTGCCCCGTTCTTCACGGGCTATCGCGCAAACCTCGTCGGCCAGAAGTTCACCTATGCCCCCAATGAGCACTTGGCATTGAATGCTGGCATTGACTACTCCTATAAGATTACCGACCGCCCCGAAACGCGCACGGACATCACCGGCGGCACCGACTATGAGATGCGCTACAAAGGGTTGCGCTGGAACGTGGGCGGTATCTACAAGTTCACGAGCCGCAATTCATTGCAGGCCGACTTCACAGTTGATCGTTTCCGCTACGGCAAGCAGTATGATGTAGCCACCAAGACCTACGCCATCGACGATTATGTGCAGTCCAAGAAACAGCGCTCGATGGAAGGCCAACTGAAAGCCATCCTAGGCTTGATGAAGAATTCAACGACTATCTTTGGCGCCGACTGGCGTAAGGATTACCTCACCGCCACATCGGGCAATATCAACCAGAACGTCTATACGGCAGCTGCGTTTGCCCAACACGAGATGACCTTCTTTGAGCGACTGACTGCCACAGTTGGATTGCGTCTGACTTATCACGAGACTTTTGACTGGCATCTCACGCCCAAGGCTACGCTCATGTATGCGCCAGGCAACTTCCGCCTGCGTGCCACCTATTCGGCTGGCTTCCGCGCACCGGGTCTTGACGAGTTGTATTACCATTACTTCTCAGTCAATCGCGGCAAGGCTCAAATTATCTTTGGTAACAAGGACCTCTCGCCCGAGAAGAGCAACTATTTCTCGCTCAACGCCGAGTACCGCAGCAACATCTTAGCTGTGAGTGTGACAGGATTCATGAACCGCATCAACGACATGGTTATCAGGCAAAACATCGATGTGGATGCCACTACACTGGCCATGCTCCACGCCGAGTTCCCTGAGATGACCGATGAACAGGCCCAAAAACTTGAGCGCTACTCACTTTACAAGAATAGCGACAAGGGCGATGTCAAAGGGGTGCAGGTCAACGTTTCGGCCAACCTGTTCAGGGGTTTCAATCTGTCGGCCAACTACGTTTACACCTATGCCCGCACATGTAACGGTGAGCAATGGACAGCGCTGGAGCGTAGCATCCGCAACGCTGCCACCGTGGCTGCCAACTATTACCACAGTTGGGGCAATTATGGCCTGAACGTGAACATCAATGGCAGGTTGCAGTCCAAAACCTACTATCCCGACTATGAGGACGCCCCAGGCTACGGTATCTGGAACCTGAACACGACCCATTCGTTTGATGGGTTGAAACATTTGTATCTGGAGCCGAGCATCGGCATCGACAACATCTTTGACAAGGTGGACCGCCGTATCGACTCATCCAACCGCAAGTATGCCCTGTATTCACCGGGTCGCATGCTCGTGATTGGTCTGAAATTGAAAATTAAGTAACCTTATATTGCAATTATAATGGAGGATTGTCGTGAGACAAAGCCTCCATTTTTTATTTCGTAAAAGCGGTACATCTCAACTCAAACTCACGACAAGACGCTAAGTTTTATCATCGCCCCAATAGCCGCAGCCATGGCCGTGGCCGCAGGTGCCATGCAGGTGGCCGCGATCAAAAAGCAGCAGCAGGCGCAGGACGAGTACCAGCGCCTCATGAACAATAAATCACCGAAAAATAAGAGAAAATAGATAAAAATACCCATTTGGGTATTGCCGACATGATTAAGAGGCAATATATTTGCAGTTATAAAAACAGTTAGAAGTCATGAGAAAGCTACTGATTATTTTGATTGTTCTATTGGCCAGCCTTGTCATTTATGAAATGTACTGTAGGTATCATTTTGTGCAAATTAAGAATGGTTTTGTAGAAATGACTTATGAGGATGATTTCAAAGCCTTTCAAGGATATGATTTCATTATTCGTGGTTGTGATTTGAATGGAGATAGTGCTGTCGTCTGTGTATCTATGAATGACTCTAACTACTATAAACTTATATGTGACAAAACAGGCCAAACAATATACAGCGTGGATTCTATTCGCGGCTTTATAAATCAAGATTCTTTGAAACAATTATTGCCTACTTTTATGTCGATGAACATTTCGCGACTTAGAATAAATAAAGGCGGTAATGTGTATGTTTATATAGTAGATTTTGAGAATGAGAATTTAGTCCGTTTTTTTGATGAAAACGAGAAACGTGTTTTTATGAAAAAAGTTGGATTCGATTTTTGGAAGGAACACTATGACAGCCTATCAGGATTGTGGTTTGAATTCAAACAGTAATTCAAGTATGCCATTTATATATTACACAAAATAAGCAACTAACTATTTGACTATTATGAGACTGGATTATAAACATATCATATTCTATCTGATGATGCTACTATGGGCTGGAGTTACAATTGCTCAGCCTGTTGTGGATATCAGCTCACCTATAAATGTAACCGGTGTGGTCACTGATGCGACTAATGACGAACCATGTATTGGTGCAACAGTTCTTGTTAAGGGATTTCGACATAAAACATGTACTGGTTTTAATGGCGAGTTCAGCATAGAAGCTGGAATAGGCGATACATTAGTAGTGGATTTCATGGGTTATGAAACAACAGAAAAGGTTGTCAATGGGCATCCAATGAAATTCCGATTATTGCCACCAAGATTCTGGTGCAGTAGATACAGGTCTATTTCTGGCTGGACAGGGCATGCCTTATATGGTACTGTCTATAATCAAAATGCAAAACCTCTTTCTGGTGCGACTATTACATCAATACCTTCGGGCAATAAAGTTCTGACCGACTCCAATGGCCATTTTGATTTTACGCTGATAGAAAAGGGTGACGATTCACTTAAGATAGAACACCCGTTATATAAGCCTGTTCAAGGCCCTATTGATGGCCTTGAATTTGTCATTAGGCTTGAACAAAAGATTGTGACTGTAAAAGTCATCGATGGATGCGATGGTGAGCCGTTAGTTGGAGCGTTTTACCAACGTGACAATTCTCCAATGTTAAATAGGTCAGATCTTAATGGAGAATTTAAACTATGTGCCAAGGAGGGTGCTATACTTACGATATCATACCCTGGTTTTTTGTCAAAAGACGTTATTGTTGATAGTTGTGACACAATAACTGTTGCACTTGAAGTTGATAAGCAAACGTTAGACATGTTTGGACTAAAAGAGAAAAACCCTATCAAACTGTATCAAGTCTTGGGAACGGTTGTAGATGAAAATGATGAACCATTGATTGGAGCTAATGTTTGCGTAAAGGGTTGTGATTTGGGTACATTAACTGATTTTGAAGGTCATTTCTCATTAAAAGTACCCGAAGGGGTTGTTATTGAAGCTAAGTATTACGATTATTTCAGCAAGGATGTCCAAGTTGAAAAGAATCCAATGATCATCAGATTGGAGCATGATGATAATTGCCCAATTTTATGGGGCGATTGATAAAGAAAGATTAAACAATAATTCAGAATACTAGATATGGTTCGTATTTATAAATATTTGGTAGTATCGGCTTTATTCGCTCTATTATGTTCTTGTGAAGCGGATTACAAGCCTAACGATTTATTTGGTGATTGGCACGAGAACTCAGGTGACTCCATATCTTTATCACTTAATGAGGACATGACCTTTATTGAAGTCATAAAACCCCATGTGTCGCGAACGATTAATCGAAACTCGGATAGCACAATGGTGTTAACCGGTAAATGGAGTATAGAAAAACCCTTGTCACCAGAATGTTGTTGGAATCTCTATCTTGAGTATCAGACTCATGATTCAACAGGACAAGTAATCAAAGAGGAGCATCAATTGAATATTGATGGTTTGCATCTCATGAATCATAATTTTAAGACATTTATCCTTGATTGGGATTGGGGGCGAGATAATGGCTATGTATTAGAAAGGCAATAGGTTGAATGCTGTCAAAGAGTCTGTTAGGATTGGGGTTCAGCTCGTCTTTTCACAGCATACGCGGTTGATTTACCTTTGTGAGAGGAAATCAACCGCAATTTTTATGATACTAACCATCAACGGGCAGCAAGCCGCCCTCAAGAAAGGCTCGTCAATAGAGTACGTCTCGGAGAACCGCATCTTCACCGATGCCGATGACTACTCAATGGAGATTGAACTGCCCTTGGCAGACTGTCCGCAGAACCTCGACATCTTCGGGATGATCACCCGCAAGGACGTGGACACTGGCGACATCTTCTTCGATGCGGTGCTCAGGCAAGATAGACTGCGCCTTGGGATAAAAAAATAGATTTTGTTTTCCGCTCGGTTTTCACTATCTTTGCAGTCATTATGGGTAAGATTATAGTAGCAGGCATCGGGCCTGGCAGTAAAGAAGACATCACTCCCGCCGTACTCGAAGCAGTGCGTGCGGCAGATGCTATTGTCGGATATAAGTATTATTTCCAGTTCATCCAGGAATACGTTCATGATGGCTGCGAGTGCATTGACACCGGCATGAAGAAGGAACGCGAGCGTGCCGAGCAGGCCTTTGAACTGGCTGAGCAAGGCAAAACGGTCGTGGTCATCTCCTCGGGCGACGCTGGCATCTATGGCATGACACCGCTAGTCTATGAGATGAAACGTGAGCGTGAATCTGATGTGGAAATTGAGTCATTACCCGGCATTTCGGCCTTCCAAAAAGCCGCTTCGTTGTTGGGTGCTCCCATTGGCCATGACCTGTGCATCATCTCGCTGAGCGACCTGATGACCCCGTGGGAAGTGATTGAGCGACGTATCAAGGCTGCCGCCGTGGGCGATTTCGTCACTGCCATCTATAACCCCAAGTCCAATGGCCGTTACTGGCAGCTGTATCGCTTGGTGGAACTGTTCCTTCAGCAACGTTCCGACGACACGCCTGTGGGCTATGTCCGTCAGGCAGGACGCGATGAGCAAGAAATCAAAGTGACCACACTGGGCGAATTTGACCCCGAGGAGGTGGATATGTTCACCGTGATTCTTATTGGCAACTCACAGTCCTATATCTACTCCCCCTCCTCCGCCCTTTCGGGCACCTCCCCCCAGGCGGGAGAGGAGTTGAACAAGATTATTACCCCGCGCGGCTATTACCGCGAACGTGGTGATGAGGACATCAAGCCCGGCCAGCAGATCATGATTGAGTCGTTCCGCACCATCGAGAGCGAGCTCCGCAACAAGGACATTCCGCTTGACCACAAGTGGGC
Source organism: uncultured Prevotellaceae bacterium (assembly GCA_900318345.1). Classification (GTDB taxonomy): domain Bacteria; phylum Bacteroidota; class Bacteroidia; order Bacteroidales; family Muribaculaceae; genus Sodaliphilus. The sequence goes on along the minus strand of ONKD01000017.1, from coordinate 26,622 downwards.
ACTCCTGCATGCCATCCACACGACGGCCGATTTTGATATGGAGCGCATTCTCTATACCGATGGCCATGCGGTGGAAACGCTATATAACAAGGTCGCTAGCGGTGAATTGAAGACCATCGTGACCGATGTGACGATGGTGACCAGCGGCATACGCAAAGGAGCCTTGGCTCGACTGGGCATGGAGGCTAAATGTTACTTGAGTGACCCGCGTGTTGCCGAAATGGCAGCTGTACAAGGCATCACCCGCACCCAGGCGGGCATCCGTCTGGCTGTCGAGGAACACCCCAACGCTCTTTTCGCTTTTGGCAATGCGCCGACGGCATTGATGGAACTATGCGATCTCATCCGCAAAGGTAAGGCCCATCCCGCCGGCATCATTGCCGCGCCTGTGGGCTTCGTGCATGTGCGCGAATCCAAGCACATGGTCAAGCCTTTCAAGGACATCCCCAAAATCATCATCGAGGGGCGCAAAGGTGGCAGCAACCTAGCAGCAACACTGTGTAACGCCATTCTGACCTTTGATGACGCAGAGCAACTAAAACCCGGACGAGACCTGTGACATTAAATCAAACAACTAAAACAACGATGAACAACCAAAACAACCTTTTTTCATATAAAATATATGTTGTTATTGTTGTTTCCTGTTGTTCTTGTTGTTTGACTAACAGCAGTTGTTTGAATTAATACAAAAAATGATATGAAGTTTTATGTGATAGGTATCAGTGACGCGCCGCGGCCTTATTTGCCGCCAGAGGTGATCAGCATCATCTGTAATGGGCGCGTTTTCTCGGGCGGCAAACGCCACTATGGACTTGTTGCGCCCTATTTGCCCGAGGGGTCGCAATGGATTGAAATCACTACTCCACTGGATGCGGTCTTCGATCAGTATCACGACGAGGTGATTGTGTTCGCCAGCGGAGACCCGTTATTTTTCGGATTTGCCAACACCATTAAGCGCAAGATGCCTGATGCCGAGATTGTGCTCTACCCATCATTCAATTCCTTGCAAATTCTGGCGCATCGTTTAGTCATGCCTTACCATGATATGCGTGTCGTTTCTCTCACTGGCCGTCCATGGCCCGAATTTGACCGCGCACTCATCGAGCGTGCGGAAAAAATCGGTGTACTGACCGACCGTGAGCACACACCTAGCGCCATTGCCCACAGGATGCTGGAATATGGTTACAACGACTATATAATGAATGTGGGCGAGCATTTGGGTAATCCAAAAGAGGAACGCATTTCAACCTTGACACTTAAGGAGGCCGAGGAACGTGATTTTGACTATCCCAACTGCTTGATTCTGTGCGGCCACACCAAGGCGAGACCCTACGGAATTCCCGAGAGTGAATTCGCTTTGCTCGACGGAAGGGAGAAAATGATCACCAAAGCGCCCATACGCCTGCTGACCCTTCAAGCACTGGAACTGCCGCAAAAAAGCGTGCTGTGGGACATCGGTTTCTGCACTGGTAGCGTGTCCATCGAGGCGCGGTTGCAATTCCCGCATTTGCACGTCGAGGCCTTTGAAATCAGGCCCGAGTGTGAGGCCTTGATGCAGCAGAATAGTCGACATTTCGGCACTCCAGGCATTAACTACCATATTGGAGATTTCCTCAAAGCTGATATTGAAAACCTCACCCACCCCGATGCCGTTTTCATCGGTGGGCATGGCGGTCACCTAAAAGAAATCATGGCACGCGTGCTGACTGTCCTGGCTGATGACGGCTGCATCGTGATGAACAGCGTCACCTCACCCATGGTGCATACCGACAGCCACCAACTGTTTAATGAGGCATGTGCTGAATTGGGCTTAAAGCAAGAACCACCCACTCGCATCATCCTTAACGAAAATAACCCGATAGAGATACTCAAATGCAAAAAATAGCCGTAATACCCGTGAGCGACGAGGGCCGCAATGTAGCCGAGAACCTCCAGCAAGAGTTCCAAGCCTCAGTCATCAAACGTGCCGATGTCGCCAAGCGATGGAAAGATTATGATGCTTTCATTTTTATAGGTGCTATGGGCATCTGTGTGCGCACGATAGCATCCTTCATTGAGGACAAGCACACCGACCCGGCAGTTATCTGCGTGGACAGTATGGCTAACCACGTGATTTCGGTTTTGTCTGGTCATGTGGGTGGCGCCAACGATTTGACGCGCCGCGTGGCATCAGCATTGGGTGCTGAACCCGTGATTACTACCCAGAGCGACAATGCGGGGCTGTGGGCATTGGATACGCTCTCAGAGCGTTTCAACTGGTCCATTGCTAGCGAGGATGACATGAATGCCTGCATCTTTGCTTTCGTCAACCGCAAGCCAACGGCTTTATTTATGGAGGTGCGTGATGAAGGTACTGATTATCTGGAAAAGACTCTTCCCGAACACGTCACCATCATCAATGACCTCAGCGAGGCTGACCCCAAGAGATACCGTCTCCTCATCATGGTGACACCCTATCGCCGCTATGCACCTAAGGGCATGCTGTCATTGCACTTTGTGCCCATGGTCGGCACAATCGGCTTTGGTTTGGCTCATCACCCTAACGATTACAAGTTCATCTATGACCAGATTGACGAGGCTCTTGCCGAGTGGGGCATCCTGCCGTGTGCCTGCCGTTACTGCACGATAGACGTAAAAGCTGATGAGCCGTTTGTGCAACTATTAAAAGATGGCTATGACGAGCAAGTCGAATTCTTTACAGCCGAGCAGTTGTCAGCCGTTGAGGTGCCCAATCCTAGCGACACCGTCGCCAAGCATGTTGGCACGCCCAGCGTGTGTGAGGCTGCCGCTATCCTGGGCTCCAACCACGGCAAACTCATCGTGCCCAAAATCAAGGGCAAGAATTTCACTGTGGCTTTAGCCATCGATCGCCAATACTTGCGTGACGAGGACGGTTTTATCGAGATTGTGGGCGCAGGCCCTGGCGACCCTGATTTGGTGTCAGTGCGTGGCCGCAAGATGTTGGAGCGCGCTGACCTCATCCTGTATGCAGGATCTTTGGTTCCTCGAGAATTGACCTTATGCGCCAAGCCTGGTGCCGTTGTGCGCAGTTCGGCTGGGATGAACCTTGAGGAGCAATGCGCGTTGATGAAGGAATTCTATGACAAGGGTAAGTTTATCGTGCGCTTGCACACGGGCGACCCGTGTATTTTCGGAGCGATACAGGAGCAGATGGCGTTCTTTGACCAGCACAATATGCATTACCACATCACGCCGGGCATTTCTTCATTCCTTGCCGCAGCAGCCGAATTACGCAGCCAGTTTACCATCCCCGAGCGCACCCAAACCATCATCCTCACCCGCGGCGAGGGCCGCACGCCTATGCCCGAGAAAGAACAGTTGCACCTGCTCGCCAAGAGCCAAAGCACGATGTGCATCTTCCTTAGTGCCGCCATCGTGGATGACGTGCAACGCGAATTGTTGATGGAATATCCCGAGGATACACCCGTTGCCGCGTGCTACCACCTCACATGGCCCGACCAACACATCTACCGCGGCGTGCTTAAAGACCTAGCCAAGATCGTCCACGATAACAACCTCACGTTGACCACGATGCTCGTCGTGGGCGAGGCCATCGATAACCGTAAGGGCCTGTCAGAACTCTATAACAAACATTTTACCCACCTCTTCCGTAAAGGGGAATAAATAATGGGACTGTGTCATAATTGCAATGTCGCTACATATATCGGCCTATGGCCGAGAAATTTAAACAAATTATTTAAAAAATTAAATAAACATTTTTATTTGTTCTAATTTTAATACAAAATTTGTTTTAATTTCCCGCCCGAAGGGCGGTTATAATTCCAGCAGACAAATTATGACAAATCCTCTACAGGACTAAAAACTATGATTCTAGTTTTCGGCGGAACGACTGAGGGCCGCATGGCGGCTAAGGTGCTCGAGGAATCGGGTGCCACCTACTACTATTCCACACGTAGCGACACACAGGACATCCAACTGGTGCACGGCATCCGCCTCACGGGGGCGATGGAAGCGCCTGATATGATTGCCTTTTGCCGTGAGCATGGCATCCGCCTGATGATAGACGCAGCCCACCCCTTTGCCGAGGATTTGCATCGCAACATTGTCCAAGTCGCCGATAATTTGGGCATTGCCGTTATCCGCTATGATAGAATCTATCCATCACATGATGATGACCTCATCTGGTGCAAAAACTATAATGATGCTGTCCAACAATTAGTATCGCATGACATACATCGCCTATTGGCACTCACCGGTGTCAATACCATTGCGAAACTGCGCAATTACTGGCAGGGCCATGACTGCTGGTTCCGCATCCTGAACCGTGATGAATCGTTGGCGGGGGCGCACAAGGCTGGTTTTCCAACTGACCACCTCGTTTATTATGAGAAAGACGACACCACGTCGTTGATAGAGCGACTGCAGCCCCAAGCCATCATCACCAAAGAGAGTGGTACGTCGGGAGGATTCGATGAAAAGGTTCATGCTGCTCAGCAAGCGGGAATCAAGGTCTTTGTCATCGAGCGACCATCATATCCATCCTCGCCCAGCGTAACCGTTGAGCATGTCAATGGTCCTCACGGCCTACGCCGCATGGTGGAGAAACTGTTGCCTGAGTTTTACCCGCTGCATAGCGGTTTGACCACAGGCACCTGCGCCACAGCTGCTGCCATTGCAGCAACCATAAGGCTAAAAACAGGAGAAACGCCAACCTCAGTGCCCGTCATCTTGCCCAATGGTGAAACGATTGATGTCGAAGTGACCTATGGCGACGGCTATGCCTCCGTGTTCAAGCAAGCAGGTGATGATCCTGATGTGACCAATGGCATCGAGATTAGGGCAAGTGTCAAGCCTAGCGACCATTTTGAGATAAATGGCGGCGAAGGTGTCGGACGGTTCACCGTACCAGGTTTTGACTTTCCGCCGGGCGAGCCGGCCATCAACAAGGCACCGCGCCAAATGATGCGCGACAACATCAAGGAGAATGTCAGCATCACCATTTCGGTGCCTGAAGGTGCCGAGATTGCACGCCGCACGTTCAATCCACGCCTGGGCATTGAGGGCGGCATCAGCATCATCGGCGTGTCGGGCATCGTCAAACCGTTCAGTGAGGAAGCCTTTGTGGCTAGCATCCGCAAGTGCATGCAGGTCGCCAAGGCTTCGGGAAGCGACCGTGTCGTCATCAACAGCGGCGGCAAGAGCGAGCGCTTTGTAAAAGCGCAATACCCCGACCTGCCACAACAGGCCTTTGTAGAATATGGGAATTACATCGGCGAGACTTTGGCTATCGCCAATGAACTCGACATCAAGAACGTCACCATGGGCGTGATGCTGGGCAAGGCCGTGAAACTCGCTGCGGGCAACCTCGACACCCACAGCCGCCACACCACGATGGACAAAGATTTTGTTATGGAGATGCTTCATGAGGCAGGCATTGACATCGACATCAGCGACCTCACCCTCGCCCGCGAACTGTGGGACAGAATTCCTCAAGAAAAACTCCAGGATTACGCCACCGTCGTCATCAGCCACTGCGCCCGCTACTGCGCCCCCCTACTCCCTAACGGCAATCTCACCATCCTCCTCATCACCGACACCGGCACCATCTTCAAACGACAATAACTACATCCATTACAACAGAGGCACAACAAATGAATCCTATTGTTGTTGATGTTGTAAAACTTGTTGGTTGTTTGAGAGAATTACTCGTAGGAGGTTTTGCGGCGGTGGTAGAGGACATAGATGATGATGGGGGCACCGATAAGGGCGGTGACGCTGTTAACGGGCATGGCACCCTCGAAGCCTGGAGCGCGAGCAATCAGATTACAAATAAGCGCCAGCAACGCTCCACACAGGGCGGTAGCGGGCATCAACTTCCAGTGGTCGCTGGTGCGGAAGATGCCGCGGGCCAAATGGGGCACTGCCATACCGATGAACATGATAGGGCCGCAATAGGCGGTGACGATAGCGACCAAGGTGCCCGAGCAGATGATGATCCATGTGCGGGCACGCTTGACATTAACGCCCAGGTTGGCGGCATAACGGTCACCGAGCAGCATGGCATTGAGCGGTTTTACTAACAGAAAACTCAAGGGCAGCAGGATGCACATGAGCACCACAAAGAGTATCATCTGGTCACCCGAAACGCGGGAGAATGAGCCGAGTCCCCACACCACAAAGGCCTTGACGTCTTCCTCGGGGCTGAGGAATTTCAAGACACCGATGATGGCTGTGGCCAGATAACCAATCATCACACCGATAATCAGCAGGGTAACGTTACCCCGCACCTTGCCTGAGATCCACACGATGAGCATCATCACAGCGATGGCACCAATGATAGCGGCGACCGAAACGGCTGCATCACCCAAGTAACCAAGGCTACTCAACGCCACACCACCCAGCTGCCCCGACAGCAGCACAACGAAGGCGACACCCAGGCTGGCACCATTGGAAATGCCCAAGATGGACGGGCCCGCCAGCGGGTTATGAAAAATAGTCTGCATCATCAGGCCACTCACGGCAAGGCCCGCACCGGCCACGATGGCGGTAAGCACCTGCGGCAGGCGGGAACTGAGGATGATATTGGTCCAAATTTCGCTCTCGCTGCCCTGGCCGACAAGGATGCGGCAGATGTCACCCACCGGAATCTCGACAGAACCGATGAACAGATTGGCAATCATCATCACGAGGATTGCCACCACAAGGGCTAACATCAATGGCAGCGTGCGTCTCATATTCCTTTAGTTAACAGTAAGCGGATGCCAACTCTAAACTTTAAACTATCGCAGCATGCGATAGAATGTGGGTTGGTAGTCTTTCTCGACCAGCTCGGGATGGAAAATGGCAACAAAGTCCTTCAGCAGCACATCGGGCTTGACGGGGGCAATCTCGTAATAGGGCGTCTGCTTCATGTTGCAGTAGATGACCTTTTTCTCCTTGAAGGCCTTGAACATCTCGTTGCGGGGCTCACTGGCCTTCAGCGCCTCATAGGAGAAATCGCCCTGATAACTGTTGAGGATACGCCAGTAGTCTGCGTTGGCCGACAGGGCATACATCTTTTCAAACTCCAGATCCTCGCCCGAGGTCTCGTCATCATTGATGACATAGTCAGCGCCCGCGTCACGGAATATCTGGGCCAGGTAGTTTTTGCCACCCACAGCATGCCAGTTGCCATAGTGCATCTCACCGCTGGTGACAGTGGGACGGCTCTCGACCTTGGCGGCCTTCTCTTTCAATTCGTTGTAACGGCTCTCGATTCCGGCGAAAATCTCGGCGGCCTCTTTTTCCTTGCCGATGAACATACCGATGAACTTAATCCACTCGGCCTGTCCCAGCGGGTCAAGTTCCTTATAGCCCAGGTGGGGTACCAACGTGATGCCGATTTCCTTGATGGCATCATAGCCACCGCGCTTGGACGGAGAGATGAAAATCACGTCGGGATTGGCAGCCATGACCACCTCGGGGTCAAACTCGCCCTCCATACCGATTTTGACGATGCGTCCGTCCTTCACGCGCGCCTTGATGTCCTCATTAAAGAGGTTCTTGGTGCTGGTGATGCCCTTTACCACATCGTGGGCATCAAGGATGGTGAAATTGGAGAGTTGCAGCGAGGTCATGCAGATAGTACGTTCGATGGGCACTTTGACCTTGACATAACCCTCGGGGACCACAGCCTCGGCATCATGAACAAGGGCAAAATGATCTTTCTTGCCCACGTCAACCAACCTGATGTCGGCTGAATCCCTTACACTGAACCCTGTGGCATACTTAACGGTCACTTCTTCCATCGAATCGGTGTCCGCCTTAGATTGCTTGTCGCCCTGTGAAGAGCAGGCGCAAAGCAGCACTAAAACTGCAAATAATCCAAATAATTTCTTCATTCTTTTGTTCATTTGATTTATGCTACAAAGGTACTACTTTTTTAGGGAACAGAAGGCCGTAAACAATGAATATTTTGTACCTTTGCGCTATGGAAGAAACAGCAGTAAAAACAAAATGGTATGACAACATTTGGGCAGCGTTGATTTTCTTCACGCGACTGCCTTTTTGGCGCATTCATCAACCCCCGCAGACAAGTTACAAAACAGTCGTTGAGTTTTGGCCGTTGACGGGCTGGCTCACGGGTGGCGCGATGGCAGCTACACTCTATTTCGGTAGCATGGTGTTGCCATGGATTGTCACAGTGATTGCCGCGATTGCTGTGCGATTGCTCATCACTGGAGCGTTGCACGAAGATGGCCTCGCCGACTTCTTTGACGGTTTTGGAGGCGGTACCGACCGTGATCGCATCCTCGCTATCATGAAGGATTCGCACATCGGCACCTATGGCGTGCTGGGATTGATTCTTTACATGTTGTTGCTGGGCGGTGCGCTCTACAGCATGCCACCTATCACTGCGGCATTGATCGTTTTGGGCGCCGACCCATACTCTAAGATGGTCACAAGCCAGCTTGTGAATATGCTTCCCTATGCCCGCCGCGAAGAAGAAGCCAAGAACAAAACCATCTATCGCAAGCCATCCCTTGCTGCTGGTTTGAGCCTGACAGTACAGGGTCTACTGCCGATGGTGTTGATGATTTGGCTAACAGGTATTTCTTGGTATGCGGTCATCTTCATTCCAGCTCTGGTGATGTATTTCCTGTACCTGCTCATCCTGCGCAAGATTCACGGTTATACGGGCGACTGTTGCGGTGCCGTGTGCCTACTGGTTGAACTGGCCCTCTATCTTGTCGCCTGCACACAATAGTGAACAGTTAACAGTTAATCGACTAGCGACTAATAAATATATATAATGGAAATCTTCTTGATTAGACATACCAGCGTTGATGTGCCCAAGGGAACTTGTTACGGCCAGACCGACGTGCCCGTGCGCGACACCTTTGAGCAAGAGGCAGAGCTGACTCGCCAGTCGCTGCAACAGTTTCTGCCGTTTGGCAAGGTCTTCTCGTCGCCCCTGACGCGCGCCCGCAAACTCGCCGCCTACTGCGGTTATCCCGATGCCGTGACCGACAATCGGCTGCTTGAGATGAACATGGGCGAGTGGGAAATGCAGCTATATGACGAAATCAAGGACCCGCACCTGCAGGAATGGTATGATGATTATATCAACCAGCCCACGACAGGAGGCGAGAGTTTCCTGCAACAATATCAGCGCGTAGCGGCATTTCTTGACGAACTCAAAGGCAAGCCTTACCAGCGAGTGGCCATCTTTGCCCATGCCGGGGTGCTCATCAGCGCCGGCATCCACGGTGGATTGTATTCCTGGGACAATGCGTGGAACAATCTGGCCGATTACGGGGATTTTATTGTGATTACAATTTAGAAATGTAGGGCCTCGCCTTGGCGTGGCCGTCAAACAAAGATAAGTCAATGAGTAAAATCATACTAATCACTGGGGGACAGCGCTCGGGCAAGAGCAGACATGCCGAAGAACTGGCATTAAGCCTTGCCGATAACCCCGTGTATGTGGCGACTGCCCATGTGTGGGACGAGGAATTCCGTGAGCGGGTTCGCCGCCATCAGGAACGCCGTGGCCCGCAGTGGACCAACATCGAGGAGGAAAAGTACTTGAGCTGCCATGACCTGACAGGGCGCGTTGCAGTCATTGACTGCGTGACGCTGTGGCTGACCAATTTCTTTTTTGAGAATCAGAATCAAGATACACAACAGGTTTTAGACATTGCCAAAGAAGAATTTGACCGCTTTACAGCCCAAGACGCTACCTTTATCTTCGTAACTAACGAAATCGGTAGCGGTGGCGTGAGCGTGGATGCCGTGCAACGGCGATTCACCGACCTGCAAGGCTGGATGAACCAGTACATCGCCAGCCGTGCCGACGAGGTCATCCTCATGGTCTCGGGAATCCCGGTAACAGTTAAGAGTTAACAGTTAATAGTTCTAGAGCATCTGAATATCTAGATTATCTAGAATATCTAGAACCTAACACTAAGGACCAAGAAAATGAAGCAATTCAAGATACAACACACTGACAAGTCGCTGGAAATGAGCATCCAGCAGAAAATCGACCACCTGAACAAGCCCAAAGGCTCATTGGGCAGCCTCGAGGAATTGGCATTGCAGATTTGCCTTATCCAGCAGACCTTGACACCCAGCCTCAACCATCCCTGCCACCTACTGTTGGGTGGAGACCACGGCATTGAGCGCGAGGGTGTTAGCGTTTCGCCTCGTGAGGTCACCTGGCAGCAGATGATTAACTTCACCCGTGGCGGTGGAGGCGTGAATATGTTCTGTCGACAGCATGGTTTTGACTTGAGTATTGTTGACGTGGGAGTGGATTATGACCTCAGCGACGTTCCCGGCATTATCAATCGCAAAATCGCCCGTGGCACCCGCAATTTCCTGGATGAGCCAGCCATGAGTGAGGAGGAGTTTGACCGCGCTATCCAAGCCGGCTGTGAGCTGGTGGATGAATGTATCGCCGAGGGATGCCAAGTGCTGTGCGTCGGCGAAATGGGTATTGCTAACACCTCGCCGTCAAGCATCTGGATGAGCCTGTTCGGCAACATCCCGCTCGACGAGTGCATCGGGGCTGGAGCGGGACTTGACAGCCCGGGCATCCAGCACAAGCGGGAAGTCCTGGCCCAGGCACTAAAACACTACCATGATACGATGGAGAACACCGTTGAGAACGCCATCCGCTACTTCGGAGGCTTTGAGATGGTGACGGCCATCGGCGCTATGCTGCGAGGAGGCGAAAAGCATCTTGTCGTGCTAGTTGACGGCTTCATTATGACGGCCTGTGCCATTGCTGCCATCCAACTCTATCCTGCTGCCCAGGATTACATGATTTTCACCCATTGCGGTGACGAGAGCGGACATCGCCGCATGCTCGATATCGTCCACGCCAAGCCCATCCTCAACCTGGGGCTGCGCCTCGGCGAGGGCACCGGTGCCTTATGCGCCTTCCCGATTATCGACTCAGCCGTGCGCATGATCAACGAGATGAACAACTTTGACACGGCCCACATCACCAAATATTTCTAAAGAAATATCACCACGACAGACGTCAAGACTAGCATGAGGAGTTCTGCCGTTCGGTTGATGCGAACGGCGGTGTGCATGTCCTTGGTGGTGAGTTCTCGGTCGTTCTCGCCGATGAAGGGTTTGTCGAAAAGTTCGCCGAAGTAATAGTGTGGCCCGCCGAAACGGCAGTTGAGGATGCCGGCGAGGGCAGCCTCTGGGTAGCCGCTATTGGGGCTGGCGTGGCGGCGGCCGTTTCTCCATACGAATTCCAACAACGACAACTTGCCTGAGGCAATGACCATCAGCAGGGCGGTCAGTCGGGCAGGGATAAAATTGGCAATATCATCGATGCGGGCAGCCCAGCAGCCGAAATCCTTATAACGCTCAGTGCGATAGCCAATCATCGAGTCGAGGGTATTGACCATCTTGTAAGCCAGCATGCCTGGTGTGCCCAGCAAAGCCAGCCAGAACAGCGGAGCAATCACACCGTCACTCAAGTTCTCGGCAAGGGTCTCAAGAGCAGCTGTGCGCACCTCCTGAGCCGACAGTTCAGATGTCTCGCGGCCCACGATGCGGGCGACCTGCTGACGGCCCTCGTCCAGCGAGCGGTCCAACGCCAAAAACACCTCTCGCACCTCGCGGATGAGCGTGGTTCCCGCAAGGCAATAGAAAATGATGATGGTGTCCAGAAGTAGCCATAATACCATGTTGGGTATCAGCCGCTTTAGCCCCCAAACAACAAAAAATATCATCAGGATAAAGCAAATAGCCATCACAGCTCCCTTGGCCATGCGGTAGCTGCCCTTATTGAGGCGATGCTCGCCCCACGAAATCATTTTGCCAAACCACACAATGGGATGCGGCAAGCGTGACGGGTCACCAAAGATAAAATCCAGCAACCAACCAAGCAACAGTGGCAATATGAGTAAAAAAGTAGCAATCATTTTTCGGATTACAGTTTTTGTCTCACTGTAGAGACGCAAAATTTTGCGTCTCTACAGTGAGGATGCAAAATTAGTTTAATCTGCGTAATTCGTAGTTTAATATGGCGGCGACGAGGTCATCGTTCTCGGCGGGCGACTGGGTGGCGATGCGGAAATGGTGCGGCGTCAAGCCAGTGAAGTTGGAAGCATCGCGGATGAGGATGCCATGCTCACGCGCCAGATATTCCTTCAACTCGGCAGCCGTTGCTTGCTGGATAGTGCACAAGAAGAAATTGGTCTGAGTGTCAACTGTCTCGATGCCATCTATCTCATTCAACAAGGCACGCAGGCGCTGAGTCTCGGCCAAATAGGACTCCAAGTCTGAGATGGCGGTCTCGCCTCGTTGCACAAGCCACTTGCCCGCCTCGAGCGACAGGGCGTTGATGGCCCATGGCCGATACTGCTCCCGCAGGCGCTTGATAATCGGCGCTGATGCCGTGATATATCCTAGTCGCAATCCAGGCACCGCATAGCGTTTGGTCATTGAGTGCAGCAGAATGATGTTGTCACGCTTCACCACATCGGCAGGTTGCAGCAAGGGTGCCATCGTATAATCCTCGTAGGACTGGTCAACGATGAGAAGGTGGTGATGCTCGGCAAGCGCCAACACGTCCTCAACTGCTATCACGTCGCCCGTGGGGTTATTGGGATTGCACAGCCAGCACAGGGCACCGTCCTCGCACTCCTCGTAGCCAAATACACGGCAAGCGTCCTCATATTCCCGAAACGTGGGCTGCATCACGTGGCAAGTGCCCTCATGGCGATAGGCTTGGGCAATCAGGTAGATGGCATCGACCGCGCCACTGGTCACCAGCACCTCGTCGGGACTGATGCCGCAATCCAGGGCTATCATCTGCTCCAACGATGCAGCCGACGGCTCGGGATAGGAGCGGATGGTCTGCATTTGGGTACACAAGAAGGCATCCAATGCGCTCAAGTCAGTCCCATTGTAAATGTTGGAACTGAAGTTCATTTTGATGTTGTCATAACGATACAGGTCGTCGCCGTGTCCTTCAATCATGGTCAGTCAGGATTTTGTAGATTTGTTCCATATCGACATGCTGGCGCACATGGGCCGCCAACTTGTCGTATTGCTCTTCTTTAAATGCCGCATAGTCAAACGGCTTGTCGCCCTCGGTGATTTTGTCCTTGAACGGTTCCAACAGGAAATCGACAAAGGGGGCATTGTCGAGGATGCCGTGGACGTAGGTACCCATGCACTTGCCGTCAACAATATAGCCGTCTTCGCGTCCGTCATCGAGATGCAACAAGGGTGACGCCTTGGCATCGCCTACAGGATGGGTTTCGCCCTGATGAATCTCGTAGCCTCCACCGTACTGGCAAGTCACTTGACGCGTCTGCTTGTCGCCGTTCATCGTGGTAGTCGTGGGCAACAGTCCCAGTCCTGGCAATCGCTCGATGTCGCCCTCGACATGGTCGGGGTCCAATACTTCCATGCCCATCATCTGGTAACCGCCACAGATGCCGAGCACTGCAGCACCCTCGCGGTGTGCCCTCACGATAGCCTGGGCACAACCGTTGCGGCGCAGTTCGTAAAGGTCATGTAACGTCGATTTGGTGCCCGGCAGGATGATGATGTCGGCCTTCTTGATGTCCTCAGTGTTATTGGTATAGAACAGATGCACCCGCGGGTCACGTTCCAGCGCGTCAAAGTCGGTGTAGTTGGACAGATGACGCAACATGATGACCGCCACATTGACCTTGCCACGCTCGGCCTGCATCGACTTTTGAGCCAATGCCACGCTGTCCTCCTCCTCAATATAAATGTCTTTGTAGTAAGGGATGACGCCCAGAACGGGTACTCCGCAGATGTCTTCCAGCATCTTGCGTCCCTCGTCAAACAGGCGCATGTCTCCCCGGAACTTGTTGATAATGATGCCCTTGATGAGGCGGCGATCCTCGGGTGTCTGCAAGGCGATGCTTCCGTAGACCGAAGCGAATACGCCCCCACGGTCAATGTCACCCACCAGAATCACATCGGCATGGGCATGACGTGCCATGGGCAGGTTCACCAGGTCAGTATCACGCAGATTAATCTCCGATATGCTGCCCGCGCCCTCCATCACGATGGGATTGTAGCAGGCGGCCAAACGGTCAAAGGCATCGCACACCTCACGGCGATAGTCGATGTCTGATGTGCCACGGCGCCAGTAGTCATAGGCATTCTTGTTACCGATGGGCTTGCCGTGCAGGATGACCTGCGAGGTGTGGTCCGACTGGGGTTTCAACAACAGCGGATTCATATCGGTGTGGCAAGGAATGCCTGCAGCTTCGGCCTGGACGGCCTGAGCGCGACCGATTTCAAAACCCTCGGGTGTGGCAAAGGAATTCAACGCCATATTCTGGGCCTTGAACGGGGCGGGGCTATAACCGTCTTGCTTGAAAATGCGGCAAAAAGCCGCGGCGACGATGCTCTTGCCCACGTCACTGCCCGTTCCGGCAAACATCACTGGATGCAATCGCTTGTTACTCATTCTTTTTCGTTGGCTAAGACAAACAGATAATCAGACAGGCGGTTCATCATCACCAGGATGTCATTATTGACAGGATGTTCACGATTCAGCGACCACAAGCAGCGTTCCACTGTGCGTGCTTGTGTGCGGGCAAGATGGATGAAAGCGGCTAGCTGTGAGCCTCCTCCTGGCACGACAAAACCACCTTGATAATCGGCACGGTCAATGGCCTGCTCCAACTGCGCTATAATTTCTTTGGCATGAAGTTCGCGGGGATTGACGCCTCCATCGGGGGTTGCAATGTGACTCATGATGGCCATGAGTTCGCGCTGCACGGCAAGAATGAAACGACTATCCTCATCATCGTCATGCAACATCGACCGCACGACACCCAGATGGGCATTCAGCTGGTCAATCTGGCCGTTGGCTTCGATGCGTGGATCATCTTTTGAGACCCTCACCCCGTCGCGCAGGCTTGTCATGCCCTCGTCACCGGTCTTGGTATATATCTGTTTCATAATTAGTTTCTTGTTATTGCAGAAAGCTTCTCTAAACTCCTAACTCAAGTTTGGAACATGTTCCAAACTTGATATATATGCGTGTAGCTTGCCAAGACATTATTATGGCGGAAAACAGGTGTCGGCACTGGTTCTCCCTTGGCATTATAAACCTGAGCGACTGATGGAGGAACATCGCCGAGGAACTGCGTGTAGTGGAACTCATGCCCGCGGTACTCTTTTCCGTCAAGCATGAAGAGCCGATAACCTAACGAGAGTTTGCGATCTCGCTTGCTTGCCGTGATGGTATAGGGCAGCACGCCACACATGGGAAATTCGCCCTCGTCGGTGATAATTTTCTCGCACAGGTACATCATGCCACCACATTCGGCAATGATGCGACCGCCACGGCCAGCGTAGTCCTTGATGGCACGTCGTGTCGCCTCTGCTTTTACCAAGGCCTCAAGATGTTTCTCGGGATAACCACCTGGGAGATAGAGCAGTTCCACGTCATCAAGGCATGGCACCTCAGTCTCGGGGTCAAAGAATGCCACATGCTCCATCCTGTCGATATTCTCCTGATAAATAAAGGAGAATGACTCATCGTTGCGGGCAATCAAAGTTTTCCTCAGATTTCCTCTATCTTGGCATGGAATTGTGCAAGCAGGTGCATTTGCTGCATTGGTTGCTGACAAGTCAAGGAGCCGTTGCCATTTCACATGCTCTTCAAGAAGCGCAACCAAGAGTTCACTTTCGGGTTTCTCGCTGAAGTCCAGCCCCAAGTAACGAGAGCCTTGTTCAAGCTCAGCTTTCTTGGGCAAATAACCATAGCAAGCCACGCCCAAGTCGTCACACACCTGCTGCAGCATTTTGAAATGTCTTTCCGAGCCCACGCGGTTAAAAATCACACCGATGATGCGCACATCTTTGCGGAAGTTGATAAAGCCAGACAAGAGTGCTGCCATCGAGTAGGCCGCTGACTTGGCGTCAACCACCAGCACAACAGGCAGGTCCAGCATACATGCGATTTCGGCCGATGACCCACAGTCTCGGTCATATCCGTCAAACAGCCCCATCATCCCCTCAACTACGCACACATCGGCATCCTTGCCATAACGGTCAAACAATTCCCTCACATGCTCAGGCGTGGCCATAAACGTATCCAAATTGATACTCGGCCGACCACATACTGCCGCATGAAACTTCGTGTCGATGTAATCAGGCCCACACTTAAACGGCTGAACCCGATACCCCTTGCGGCTGAACAATGCCATCAGCCCCCGAGCAATTGTCGTCTTGCCCGAGCCACTATTTGGCGCCGCTATAACAAATCCTTTTGCCATAATTTATAAAGTGCAAAAATACTCATTTTTTCCCAATACCATACCACAGTTTCGCTCCATTTCTTATTAAAGTGTCCGTTGTTTTTCAAAGAGAATGAGATATACAAAGATTTTGGGACTTCTGATACCTCTATAGCTCATTAGCTTAGACTTTTCTAAACGGGAGTGGATAAACTGCATCGACTCGGCTAAGTGGAGAATTGATGTTAATAGGTATTACCTCATTTTTAGGTATTGTGCTTCTCGGTGATTGGGAGTAATTTTATACTCCAAAATCACTGAAATGCAACTGATTAGACACATCATACTGTCCTTGTTGGTATTGGTCGCGCAATTAGCTGATGCACAGGCTTTGATACGTGGCACAGTGCTTGATGCCGAGACTTTGGAACCCGTCATCGGCGCTACCATTACCGACGTGAAGCTGGGCAAAGCTCTTACTGTCACTCAGGCTGACGGCACCTTTGCCATACCTAAAAATAATGAGGTCCAACTGAGGATTTCATCTATCGGCTATAAGACGCTGGTGACTGCACCCACCACCGACGGACGTTACCTGCTGCAAGCAGAGGTAAGCCAGTTAGGTGAGGTGGTAGTTACCGCCCAGGAGAACCGCGGATTGACCACATCGTCCAAGATTGAGAAACACGCGATGGAGCATCTGCAGCCATCGAGTTTCTCCGACCTGCTGGAGCTGATACCCGGCGGGCGCAGCATTGACCCTTCACTGAGCACACCTAACAATATCCACATACGCGAAATCTCCACAGGTAACAGCAACTATGCCACCTCCTCGCTGGGTACCAGTTTCATCATTGACGGTGCCCCTATCTCAACGGGTGCCAACATGCAGTATCTTGCTGGGGCTTGGGACGTCATGTCCATGAGCCGCGACAACACCAACGCCGGTGTGGACATGCGTGGCATCTCGACCGACGACATCGAGAGTGTCGAGATCGTGCGCGGCATCCCCTCGGTGGAATATGGTGACCTGACCAGCGGACTGGTGAAAATTGAGCGCCGCCGTGGAGGCCACGACCTGAAATTCCGCCTCAAGGCCGACATGGGCTCTAAATTGTTGTATGGCGCCAAGGATTTTGAATGGGAGCAACACCACCTCACCCTTAACGTGAGTGCCGATTACCTGGATGCTAAAGCCGACCCCCGCAACCGATATGAGAACTACAAGCGCCTGACTTTTTCCACCCGATTGAGAAAATGCTGGGAGCACAAGGATTACAGCCTCACCCTCTCATCCAATATTGACTTTTCCAGGTCGCTCGACAACGACAAGGAAGACA
This sequence comes from uncultured Prevotellaceae bacterium, assembly GCA_900318345.1. Taxonomy (GTDB): domain Bacteria; phylum Bacteroidota; class Bacteroidia; order Bacteroidales; family Muribaculaceae; genus Sodaliphilus. The sequence goes on along the minus strand of ONKD01000017.1, from coordinate 9,059 downwards.
TCGACCAGACATATAGCGCCGAGGACTCCTATCGGTCAAGTTACAACCGCTATGCCCTGTTGAATGCATTGCAATACAAGAGCAAGCAAAATTCATGGTTCAAATCGGCAGAGTTGACGGTTTCGGCATCGCTCGAGAACGATCTTATTGAACGAACCCGCCTGATGCAACTATCGCGCATGACCGTTGCCCCCCTGTCCAAAGAAGAAGGCGAGAACGATGCCTACATTCTCCCGTTTAAGTATATGGGACATCATGAGGTGGAAGGCAAACCCGTGAATGCCTATATTAAACTGAATGCCCGCTTGCAGATTCCTAATAACCGGCTATCCAACACACTGTTGCTGGGTACCGACTGGAACTTGGACAAGAACCTGGGGCGCGGACAGGTGTTTGACCCACGCACGCCAGTATATACCAGCATCTCGTCACGGGCACGTTCCCTCAAGGAGATTCCCGCCAATCATCGCCTGTCGGCCTATGCCGAAGAGAACCTCAAGTGGCCAACGCCCATTGGAACGCTTGAAGCCACAGCAGGCATCCGAGGCACAATGCTGCTCAACCTGGATGATGACTACAGGATGAACGGCAAGGTTTATTGGGACCCGCGCTTGAATATCGGCTACACGTTGCCCAGGTTGTCAATCTTCGGCAAACCCACCTTCATCCGTGTTTCTGGTGGCATCGGCCTGCACACCAAGGTGCCCACCATGGAGCAGTTATTCCCAGACCTGCTCTATATCGACTTCATCCAGTTGAACTACTATCACGACAATCCCGATTACAGGCGCATTAACCTGATGACCTATATCGTCAATCCGCGCAACACCGCACTAGAGCCTGCCCGCAACCTCAAGAAAGAGGTGTCAATTGATATCAACATTGGCGGCAACAGGCTAGCGATAACGGCGTTCCGCGAGAAGATGACATCGGGATTCCGCATGCAGTCCTATTATCGGACATTTCAATACAAGCAATATGACGCCAGTAGTATCGATGCCGCGAGCCTCACTGGGCAGCCCGATCTCGATGACTTGCCATTCACACTCATCAACGAGTTGGCCGGCTATGGCAACTACACTAACGGAAGCATGACGCTGAAGGAGGGTATCGAGTACACCCTTGAGACCAAGCGATTCCCCGTCATCTTGACGCGACTGACCATCAATGGTGCCTACTTCCGCACGACTTACAATAATTCCATTGTGGATTCCTACCGCCCGAGTCAAGTGATTGACAATCGCCAGATCCAGTACGTGGGACTGTATGCCAACGACGACGGTTCGGTGAGGGAGTCATTCAACACCAATTTCACGCTCGACACCGACGTGCCACGCCTCAAGCTGGGTTTCTCATTTTCAGCCCAGTGCATGTGGTTCACCACGTCCCAACGCAAGGAGGTCAACAACTATCCCGTCCAGTACATCGCCCCCGACGGCAGCATCCACGATTGGCAGGACAGCGATGCCGACGACATGTACCTGCGCTGGCTTGTCAGGGACTACACGCCCTCGCTGTTCGAGAAAAACCGTGTCCCGTTCGCCATGAATGTCAATATGAAGGTCACCAAGAAACTTTTTGACGACCGTCTCCACGTCGCCATGTTCTGTAACAAGCTGTGGGACTACACGCCCGACTATGACAGCCGCGGCACGACTATCCGCCGCCATGTCACCCCTTACTTCGGACTAGAAATGAACATCAAGCTATGAAACATAACATTATTTTCCTGATATCTATAACATTTGTCATGCTGCTCACTGCCTGTGCTCCAGTGGAAGACGACATCTTCACCACCGCACGTATCACGGTCACAGCTGAGGGCGACGTGTCCATTACCAGTGTCCAGGCGCAGGTGAAGCTGACCAATGTGAATACGCGCCAAGTCACGACAGTAGCCGACTTTAACGGTACCAGCGCAATGGTTGAACTGTTGCGTGGTGCTTATCAGATAGACATTGAAGGCGTTGCTGCCTGCCCATCGGTCGGTACTGCCACCCGCATGCGCCAGTTCCGTTGCCAGAGCGACTATGAGGAATTCATCAGTCGTGACATCAATGAGGTCACATTAAAAATCATCTTCCTCGACTGACATGAAACGCCAATTTTTGCTCATACTCATCTTCATAGCCATTCAAGTGGCAGCACTGGCTTCCAATGCCGACTCAGCACTGGTCGAGCACACCTCGTTAGCTAGGCTACCCATGCTGGGAGCCATGCGCAACCCTGCCCTGCATGGTATGGGCTATCAGACACCATACTCGCAGCTGACACTGGGCATCGACCTTCAGCACCAGACCCAAGCATTTGTTCCCGAGAAAGGCAGCGGCTATACCCTGCCCTACCTCAAAGTGAATACTTTCCATCCCCTGAACGGGCGTTCCACCGTGTGGGGCGAGGCCTCCTACATAACTGGCAAGGTGCACGACATCAAGTGGAACTCTACCAGCGACTATGACCTGTTGCAGCCCTATATTCTCGCCGACACCCTGGGCGGTGACATAAGGCGGGAGCGTTACAGCATCTCGGGCGGATATGATACCAGCATCAACAAATGGCAGTTGGGAGCCGAGATGCACGTCCGTGCTGAACAGGAATACCGCAGCCATGACCCGCGCATGAGGGGGATCGTCACCGACTTGACCTTGCGTCTGGGTGGCGGTTATGACTTAGAGCGTTTTCGCCTAGGAGCCGCTGTTGAGGGCAATATTTACAAGCAGACCAACAGTGTCGCCTTCTATCGTGAGGAAGGCGTCATCCCCGAGTATCAGATGACTGGTCTGGGCACAGAATACAGCCGCTTCTCGGGCGACAAGCGCAGCCTCTATTATGACGGAGGTGGTGTGGCCATCATGCTGCATGCCTCCCCAATCAACCAGAGCGGCCCCTATGCCGACTTCACCCTTGACGAGCACCGCTATCACCGCAAACTCGCTGAATTTAACTCCATGCCGCTCACCGACCTGTATAACGAGCACGTGGGAGCGACAATCGGCTGGAAACAAGAAAAGAATTACCGTCTAGCCGCGTTTGGACACGCTGACTATACTAGGCGCACGGGCAATGAGCATGTTGGCGGCACGTCCGATGCCCGCTATTTCCCTGTCATCGCTTGTTTGACAATGTATAAAGGCCATATATTAGACACCTATGCTGGTGCGCTCTATGGCCGAGGCAAATGGAACGTCAACATAACAGCGGGATATCGAGAAGTGAGTGAGGAATATGTCTATCCGCATCGGCAGATGGATGCCAGCCACATTTATGGCAAACTGCAGGGGCAGTGCTTCATCCATCCAGCAGACAAATGGATGCTGATGGTGGATGCCCATGCCTCCTACTATGCCAACACTGGCGACAAGTTGCAAATGCCGTTTGCCAACATGGATGCTGCTTTTATCCGCTTAATCCAGTACAAGCACCAATTCACTACAGCCAATTATACCGATTTTGGCGCCAAGGTGCGTGCCGATTATGCCCTGAAGCAGTCCCGCTATGGCCTCTTTGCCGAGGCTGGGGGCGGCATGACCCTGTGTTCGGCCAGCGAGCACCAAACGGCACTGCACTGTTCAATAGGAATTACATTTTAATAACAAATAATTAACAATCAACTCATTAAAACAAAAGAAAAGAATGAAAAAGTTAATCTTGAACGGCATCATCGCGATGCTCACCGCAGCCATGTGTTTAACATCTTGCAGCAGTGATGACCCCATACCCGTCATCCCCACTTCGATGGTAACCCTGGAGATACCTGCCAACCTGGAGAATGCTGTACTCAGCAATGCAGTCGCCAAGCTGACCAACGTCCAGACCAATCAGGTCACCACCGTTGAAGGAGCCGCATTCTTAAAGGACGGCAACGGTTATAAAATCATGTGCAACGACCTAGAGGCCGGTACCTATAACATTGTTGTAACAGGTCATCTCGACTTTACACTCAACGGCGTTGCTGGTCAGAAAGACTTTGAGGTAACGTCAGACAATGTTGTTCTCAGCGAGACTTCTCACGACCTGAAAATGGTTGTCTCCACATTTACAGCCCAGGGCGGTTTCGTCATCAGCGAAATCTTCTTCACTGGCACAATGTCACCCGAGGGAAGGACCTACAGCGGTGACCAGTACATCATCATCACCAACAACTCTGACGTCACCCTGTATGCCGACAGCATCGCCGTGCTTGAGTCAGCCTTCCTGACCACAACCAAGGAGGATTATACCCCCGACATCATGTCTACCCATTTCTCGGTACAGGCCTGCTACATGATTCCCGGCAACGGCAAAAGTGTTCCTGTTGAGCCTGGTCAGAGCCTCAAGTTGGCAGTCAACGCCATCAACCACACAACCGAGCAGCCCAACTCCATTGACCTGAGTAACGCTGACTTTGAGTTCTATGACGAGACATCCAACCCCAATTTCACCGATCCCGATGGTGAGGCCCCCAACCTGGACAAGTGGTACTGCTACACCGCAACGGTTTACCAGTTCCACAGCCGCGGTTTCAACTCGATGGCCATCGCTAAGATGAAGACCGGCAAGGAAGATTGGTTGGAGAACTACGTTTATGACGCCACCTATCTGTTTGTCTTCGGTGACTTCTCAAGGGAGATGACCAAGAGCGGTATTTACAAGGTGCCCAACGAGTGGATACTCGACGGCGTGAACCTGAGCGTGGAATCGGTGCGCGAGTGGAATGTGCTCGACGCCTCGATTGATGCAGGCTGGACCTACTGTGGAAAGGTGGACCGTGACGAGACTCGCTTCAACAAGTCGGTCATCCGCAAGCAGGACGCCAATGGCAAGTACATTGACACCAACAACTCGACCAACGACTTTATTCCCGAGGCTCCCGCTTCGCTGCTCAACAATTAATATCAATGAAGAAGTATATATTATTTCTTATAGCACTGGTGCTGCTGCCCTTGTGGGTGGCAGCCCAGTTGCCTCAAGACCCAGATGTGAGAAAGGGCACGCTCAAGAACGGAATGACCTATTACATCCGCCACAATGCCAAGGAGGCCGGCCTCGCTGACTTTTATATCGCGCAGCGTGTCGGTTCCATCCTTGAGGAGCCCCGACAGCGCGGTTTGGCTCATTTCCTGGAGCACATGGCCTTTAACGGCACCAAAAACTTTCCAGGCAAGAACGGCAAGCCCGGCATCGTGCCCTGGTGCGAGAGCATCGGTGTGAAATTCGGTGCTAACCTCAATGCCTACACCTCGATCGACCAGACGGTCTATCACATCGGCTCGGCTCCGCTCACCCGCGAGGGCATCATCGACTCTTGCCTGCTGGTACTCCACGACTGGAGCCACTACCTGCTGCTCGAGGACGAGGAGATTGACAAGGAGCGCGGCGTTATCCACGAGGAATGGCGCACCCGTCGGGCAGGAATGGCCGTGCAGCGCATGCAGGAGGATGTCCTGCCCATCATCTATCAAGGAACAAAATATGAGGACTGCATGCCCATCGGCTCGATGGACATCGTTGACCATTTCCCCTACCAGGACCTGCGCGACTATTATCAGAAATGGTACCGCCCCGACCTGCAGGCCATCGTAGTTGTGGGCGACATCGATGTGGACAAGATGGAAAAGAAAATTAAGAAAGTTTTCTCATCCATCCCCATGCCCAAGAAGCCCGCTGAGCGCGTCTATTATCCCGTGGGAGACAACGACAAGATGATTGTCGCCATTGAGAAGGACGCCGAGCAGCCCATCGTGCTGTGCCATCTCTATCAGAAACGTGACGCCACACCCGACAGCGAAAAAGACAGCGAGGTCTACCTGCGCGACAGCTACATCGACGACCTAATCAGCACCATGCTCAATGACCGTTTCGCAGAATTGCGCCAGCAACCCGGCTCACCAGTCCAAAGCGCCACGGGACGTGCCTCCACGTTTTTCATCAGCCGCACCAAGGAGGCCTTTGCCTTGAGCATCAGTTGCAAGCAGGACAACATCCTGGGCGGCATCATCGCCGCTGTGGGCATTGCCGAGCAGGCTCGCCAGCATGGCTTCACCCAGGGCGAACTTGACCGAGCCAAGAAACTTTATCTCAATGCCGCCGAGCGTCGCTATAACATGCGCGATGACTACCGCAACTCGCACTATGTCAACGCCTGCGTGAGCCACTTCCTGACGGGAGAGCCGCTGGTGTCAGTTGAGTACGAATTGGAGAATACCCGAAAACTGGACCGCGATGTCACCCTTGATGAGGTCAATGCCGCGACACGTGACTTGATCACTGACCAGAACCAAGTCGTGGTGATGTACGCCCCCAACAAGCAGGAGGTGATACTTCCCAATGAGGCCCAGATTGAGCAGGTCATTCTGGCTGCCCAGCGTCTAAACTACGCACCTTACACCGAGCAGCAGTTGGCCGACAGGCTGATTGACCAACTGCCCCAGCCTGGAACGATTGTCAGCGAGAAACCTTTTAAGCATGGTTTTACCGAGTTCACCCTGTCCAACGGCATGAAGGTCTATACCCGCAAGACCGATTTCAGCGCTGACGTCGTCTCTCTGGAAATGGAGGGCGAAGGCGGCACCTCGCTCTACGGCGACGAGGATATCCCCAACTTCAGCCTCATTTCTAGCGCTGTGAGCGAGGCGGGTGTGGGGGATTTTGACATCCTCACGTTGCGCAAGATGCTCATGGGCAAGTCGGTACGCGTCAGCCCATCAATTGGCTCCAAGAGCCAGAGCATCAATGGATCCTCCTCGGTGAAAGACATGAAGACCATGTTTGAACTGGCACACCTGTACTTCACGTCACCACGACGTGACACCACGGCATTTAACGAGTTCATCAGCCGCAACCGCTCGTTCCTTACCAACCGCAATGCCTCGCCCAAGGTGGACTATAACGACTCCATCCGTGCCATCCTTTACGGCCATCATCCGCGCATGGAGCCTGTCGTGCAATCCACACTCGACCATGTGAGCTATGACCGCATCATGCAAATCTATCAGGAGCGATTCAGCGACGCGTCCAATTTCAAGACGGTCATCATCGGCAACTATGACGAGCAGGAACTGCGGCAGTTACTTTGCCAATATCTTGCTACCCTACCCTCAACAGGCAAGCGCGAGCAAACCAATTACAGCAATATCCCGCAAGTTGTTGGAGGTCAGTCGGTACACAAGTTCACCAAGAAGATGGCGACACCGCTTGCCAACGTGAGCATCTTCTACACCGCCGACGTGCCATTTACCGCACAGAGCGACCTGGAACTGGACTTCCTGAAGCGATGCCTCTCCATCGCCTACACCGACTCGGTGCGAGAGGAGAAAGGCGGCACATATGGCGTGAGTGTGGACTTTGAACTGGCTAAAGATGATCAGCCCAATGCCACCTTCAAGATATCATATAATGCCGATCCCAGCCGCTACGAGGAACTCAACCCGATTATCTACCAACAGTTGCAGCATATTGCGGACAACGGGCCCCTTGAGTCCAGCATGGACAAGGTGAAACTATACCTTACTAAGCAGTATGCCCAAATGGCCATCACTAATGACTATTGGAGTTACATCATCTGGCATGAGCTGGACGATGACGTCGACTTTGATCGTGACTATTGCAAGATGGTAGAAAACATGACCGCAGCCGACGTGCAACGCATGGCCCAGCGCCTACTGGCGTCAGGACGCTGCATCGAGGTCACCATGCTGTCAGAGTAACCCATTAAAGCATCAGCCGTTTGACGGCACTAGTGCCCCCATTATTTTTGGGGGCATTTTTTATCATAAATACCTAATAATGATGATTGCATGGGACGTTAGTGATGGCTAATTTTGCCACTGAATAAAACAGGCACTGATGAAAGAGCAGAAAATATATGAGGCCGAGGACAAGATGATATCGCTCATCAGCGATAACTATAATTTGCTTCAAGCATTGGGTGCTTTTGGTATCAGCCTTGGCTTTGGCGACAAGACGGTGAGGGAGACTTGTGAGAACAATGGCGTGGACACCCACACGTTTCTGGCAGTGGTTAATTTTACCATCAACGGCATTGGGGTCGCCGAAGACGATGAGCGCATCTCAGTTTCCACCCTATTGCATTATCTTGAGGCCTGCCATGCCTATTTCATCGACTTCCAGTTGCCCTATATCCGCCGCGAGCTGGAGGAATCGCTCAACGAAAACAACTCTTTGGCTCAGCTCATCATGAAACTCTATGACGCTTATGCCCATGAGATACGCCGCCACATGAACTATGAACAAAAGACGCTGTTCCCCTACGTGGAAAAACTCCTTAAAGGGCAACCCGCCAGCGACTACAACGTGGAGACCTTCTCCAAGCATCATGGAGCCACCGACCAGCAGTTGAGAGAGTTGAAAATCCTCATCATCAAGTATCTGCCGCAAGACGGACTGCACAACAATCAGTTGACTGCTGCCCTGCACGACATCTATGAGAATGAGGAATGGCTATCCCAGCACGCATTGGTCGAGGACCATATCTTTGTCCCTGCCATCCGCCGCCTTGAGCGGCTCGTCAAGCACGGCGACGTGACCCGCAACATTACCAACATGGTTTTCAAGGATGGCACACTAGGGCGGGAAACACTCTCAAGCCGCGAGAAGGAAGTGATCATTGCCCTTGTTCAAGGCATGGCCAACAAGGAAATTGCCGCCCATCTCGGCATCTCGGTCAACACCGTCATCACACACCGCCGCAACATTGCCCAGAAACTCCAGATACACAGTCCCGCAGGATTAACCATCTATGCCATCGTCAACGGCCTCGTGGACATCAACGCCGTGAAACTGTAATGTTAGAATCTCTAAACACAATCTTTTAACGACTCTTTACGACTCTTAAAGTACTGTCCGAAAGTCCCGACAAGATTACGCTTCCAATTCGTGAGTCGCTGATTTTCAGCGGATTTTTATATGCATATTGGGTTAACCCCTACTTACACGAGATTATAAGCTTTGTGAAAAAAATCAAATCCCTCACACCCGGGAGAGCATGAGGGATATAACTTGATTTTGTTTGATAACTTAATTCCAAGTGCCGGTGAGCAGGTAGTCGATCAGGGAGGTGA
>ONKD01000021.1 GCA_900318345.1 uncultured Prevotellaceae bacterium | reverse complement strand
TGTTCATGCCTGGGATGACCGTTACTTCGGTGAATGTCCAAACGGTAAGATGGTAAGGCACATCACGATGCCCTCGATGAACTTTGTGGACCACCCTAACGGTGGCGACGGCTTGCTCGTGAGAATCACGGTCAAGAAGGACGGATCATGTGAGATGGAGCGCGTTGGCCTTTACAGCAAGCAGAGAAGCAAGGAAGAGTTGGAAAGCATGGGCTATTTGGTGACTACACGCTAAACAATACAAACCTACAGAAATGAGAAAAGAGGATCTGAAAATAGTTTTCTTCGGCACTCCCGAATTTGCCGTGGAAAGTTTGAAACGACTGGTCGATGGCGGCTACAAAGTGGCAGCCGTGGTGACTATGCCCGACAAACCTGCCGGGCGAGGACGACAGTTGCAGCAAAGCGACGTGAAGCGGTTTGCCGTCGAGCGCGGACTGCCCGTACTACAACCCGTGAGTCTCAAGGACGAGGCCTTCATCAACGAGTTACGGGCTCTACAGGCCCAGTTGTTCATTGTCATTGCCTTCAGGATGCTGCCCGAGGCCGTGTGGCAGATGCCGCCACTGGGCACATTTAACCTGCATGCCTCACTGCTGCCACGCTACCGCGGCGCCGCCCCCATCAACTGGGCTGTAATGAATGGCGACAAGGAAACCGGAGTGACCACCTTCTTCCTCAAGCACGAGATTGACACGGGCGACGTGATACAGCAGCGCAGTTGTCCCATCGGGCGTCACGACAATGTCGCGGTGGTTTATGACCGCCTGATGACAATGGGTGCCGACATGGTGCTCGAGACCGTGGACAGCATTATCGCGGGCACAGTCAAGCCCATCCCGCAAGACCAACTGCTCACAGCGGGCCAGCAACCCACTCCCGCCCCAAAAATCTTCAAGGACACATGCCGCATCGACTGGGCACGACCCGCCGAGGATCTCTACAACCACATCCGCGGCCTCTCGCCCTATCCTGCCGCCTGGACCGCATTGCTTGACGAGACAGGCAAGGAAATCACGACATTGAAGGTGTTTGAGACCAGTGAACCTCTACCCTTCTCCAATGGCGAGATGCCACTGCCGGGCACACTCATGGCCGACCGCAAGACCCTGCGCGTCGCCTGTGGCGATGGCTGGCTGGAATTGCTGTCACTGCAACAATCGGGAAAGAAACGCATGGAAACCGATGCCTTCCTGCGCGGTTTCATCATCGCGCCAGGCACCCATTGTGGCTAAATCATTATTCTTGCGGTTGCAAGAGTTTATTCCAGAAATCGAGATAACGCTGTGCCACAACTGGTGCAGCGTTATGTCTCTCAACAAAGGCACGGCTCGCCCGGGCCATCTCGGGCAACTGGTCGCGGTGCTCCACAAGCCATGAGAGTTTATGGTCAATGTCGCCCTCAACGAGTGGTGACACATTAACAATGGGCTTGTTGGCCGTTTCACCAATCAGGTCGTAATATTCAGGCTCGGCACCCGATACGGCCACCAATCCCTGTGCCATCGCGATAAGCGCGTTAGTACCAGGGGTATAGCTATAAAGCTGGTCCAGAATAATGTGGGAGGCGCGCATGCGGCGCGTGTATTCGTCATAGGGCAGATTCTCTACCACTTCAAGCTCGGTCAGTCCAGGATAACGGTCATGCACTCGCTTCATCGCAGCCAGCAGCTTGTCGGTGCCCTTAATCACGTGACGATCACGTTGAATGCCGATGAACAGTCTCACTTTATCGGGGGTCTTGTCCAGAGGGCGGAACTCTAGCGACTCGGTGTCAATGGGTATGCCAGCATAGGCCACACGGTCACCCAACAGCGGCTCATAGACCGCATAATACTCATACAGGCAAGCAACGGCACCCTCTATTCCCGCCAAGATGTGCTCGCTGTGCTCGCGCATGAACGGCTGTTTCCAGTTGTCCTGCTCCTGTGCGATATATTCACCCGATCCCACGTAGGGCGACGGCTCGTCACCCAGCATGTAATCGCTATAACGGAACGTCTTGCCGTCGTGGCAGGCGTCATAGTAAACCATATCGGTTCCCAGGGCCGATAGCACCATGTGGCGATTATGGGCCTTGAGGTAGTCAAACACACGCGCGTTGCGGTGCGGCCTGAGACGCAGGAAAATAGGGGAAGCGATCTGGACGATATCATAGTCCCTCATCTGCGGCAATGCCCGCCAGATGTCATACAGGTAACGTACTGTTCCCATCAGGCCAGGACCGCGCAGTAGATTAATGTCACGACCAGTGTTCATCCAACGTGAACCGTCAGATGCCACTGTTGCCTCGTGCCCCATGCGTCTCAACTCATGGGCCAGGCAGTTATGCATATTGCTTGCATCGCCTGCAAATAGTATTCTCATTGCGGGTGCAAAATTAGGCATTTTATTGTTAATTATCAAAAAAAGCAGTACTTTTACCCCGACAAATCGTGCATCAATCTTCACAATAAAATGGAAGTCTCAATCATCATCCCCGTCTATAACCGCGCTAATGTGGTGGGCGCCACACTTGACAGTGTTGTCGCACAGACTTACCGGCCCCTGCAAGTCGTGCTAGTTGACAACTACAGCACCGACAACACCCTGCAGGTGCTAGAAACATTCAAGAAGGAGCATCCCGGTGATGGCTTCAACGTCGAGATTGTGCGCGAGGAGCACCACACGGCGGGAGCGGCGCGCAACCGTGGGTTTGAGCACGCCACCGGCGAGTGGGTGTTGTTCTTTGATAGCGATGACCAGATGGAAGAAGGCCTGGTCACCTCCTATGTGAAAATCATCGAGAAAGCCAAGGCAAAAGGCCAACCTCTAGACCTGATCAGTGCACGCTCCACGCTCGTTTTCCCCGATGGATCTCAGCGCGAGGCACCGTTCCACAAGGGCGATCTTTTTGCCCAGCACATCCTGCATGCCCAGTTAGCGACACAGCGCTATGCCGTCAGGAGGGAGTTTTTTGCCAGTACCGACGGATGGAACATCGACCTGCCCGGCTGGAACGATTGGGAGCTGGGGCTCAGACTGCTGCTGGCTGCGCCCCACGTGGCCTACATGGGCGGAAAGTCACGCGTCATCATCAACCACAACGGGGCCGATTCCATCACGGGTACCGAGTTCCACAGCCGCCAGGGCCTGTGGGAACACGTGATTGACATCATGATCAACGAGGTGCGCTGCTCACAACTCAAGATGAAGCACAAAACCAGGTTTGAACGTCTGCTGGAATACCGCCGCATGGTGCTCGCCGCGCAATATGAACGCGAAGGCTGCACTGACCTGGCTAAGCCCTTGTGCCGCCAAGCCTATCAAGCGCTGCAAAAGAGCTACCGCAATTCCAGAAAATGGCGCTGGGTGGTTGGTCCCATGACCCGCCGCCTGTTTGCACGCATTGCCAGCGGCAAACGCGGCTCAGCACGCATCGCCCGACTACTGTATTAAGCACTTTGCAACCCAGTTGCACAGGATTGTGCCTACCTTTGCAGCAAATAACAACGCAAAGATATGGGACACAATCACAATCATCACTGCTCATGCCACGATAACGACTGCTGCACATCGTGCAACGGCAGCCATCACGAACATGAAGAGGAAGCCATGAGCTGGTGGAAACCAGCTGTTTCTATTGTTTTACTCATTCTAGGCATTATCTTGAGCCATCTGGAAATCAGCTGGTTCCAAAATAATTGGGTGCGTATGGCCTGGTTTGCATTGGCCTGGTTGCCCACCGGGCTAGGCGTGCTACTCGAAGCCATCGAGGGCGTGCGCGAGGGTGACGCCTTCAACGAGTTCCTCTTGATGTCGGTGGCAAGCATCGGCGCATTTGCCATCGGCGAATATCCCGAGGCCGTAGCGGTGATGACCCTGTACTGCATTGGCGAGGCCTTGCAGGATCGCGCAGTCGACCGCGCCAGGAGCAACATCAGTAGCCTAATTGCCTTCCGTCCTGACCATGCGGTTGTCGTCAATGGCGACATACGGGAAACGGTAGATCCCGCCCAGGTCAAGGTAGGCGACATCGTGGAGGTCAAGACAGGCGAGCGTGTGCCTGTTGACGGCACGCTCACGGGCGAGGCGGCACCATTTGACACGGCAGCACTCACGGGCGAAAGCATGCCACGCGTCATCGAGCCTGGAGGCGAGGTACTGGCGGGAATGATTGCCAGCGAAAGCACTGTGAGAATCAAGGCGACACGCCCAGCGAGTGAGAGCGCTGTATCACGCATCCTGGCCATGGTGGAGGATGCTACCGACCGCAAGGCGCCCGCCGAGCTGTTCATCCGCCGCTTTGCTCGCATCTACACCCCCGTCGTGATCGCATTGGCCGCGCTTGTAGTCGTGCTGCCATGGCTATACTCGCTCATGGTGCCTGCATTCAGCTACAACATTGCCACATGGTTACACCGCGCGCTCATCTTCCTGGTCATCTCCTGCCCGTGCGCATTGGTCATCAGCATCCCATTGAGCTACTTCGCAGGCATTGGAGCCGCCTCGCGCCGTGGTATCCTGTTCAAGGGCAGTAACTACCTGGATGCCATGTCCAGGATGACAACCGTGGTATTTGACAAAACCGGCACCTTGACCACGGGCGAATTTACTGTCAGTGAGGTGGATGGACTCAGCGATGAACAACTAGCCATCCTGGCCGCTATCGAGCAGGACAGTCCCCACCCCATCGCTCAAGCCATCACGAGCCACCACAAGCCCGCTGATGTCAAGATTGATGACCTGAAAAACATCTCAGGATATGGTCTGAGCGCCACTGTTAACGGTCAGCAATGGTTGGTTGGGACAACACGCCTGTTGGAACATGAGGGTGTGAAATACCCTGACGCACTGCATGATATCGAAGGGACGATGGTAGCTGTCGCTATCGCTGGGACTTTTGCTGGATATCTCCTCTTGAGCGACAAGCCTAAAGAAGATGCCGCCGCTGCCATCGATGCCCTAAATCGCCAGGGAAACAAGACGGTAATGCTCTCGGGCGACAAGCAGGCACTTGTCAATGCCGTTGCGCAACAACTGGGCATCGATGAGGCACACGGCGACCTGTTGCCACAAGGCAAGGTGGAGCACATCGAGCGGCTGCAGAACCAAGGCAAGCAGGTAGCCTTTGTGGGCGACGGCATCAATGACGCGCCGGTGCTGGCAATGAGCGACGTGGGAGTCGCCATGGGTGCCCTGGGCAGCGACATGGCCATCGAGACCGCCGATGTTGTCATCCAGACCGACCAGCCTTCACGCGTGGCCGAGGCCATTTCCCTGGGCAAACGCACCCACCGCATCGTAATGCAAAACATCGCTTTTGCAATTGGAGTGAAAGTGCTGGTGATGGTGCTGGGCGTGCTGGGCATCGCCAACATGTGGGAGGCCGTGTTTGCCGACGTCGGCGTGGCTCTACTCTGCGTCCTCAACGCCCTGCGCCTCATGCATCCATCTTCCTCACACTAAGGCGCTAAGACGCTAAGATATTATCGGGGCCTTGCCGTATGGGCAAGGTCCCGATATATCATTGAGGGTGGGGTTTCTCTAAACCCTAAACTCTAAACTTTCTGTTTTGGGCTTGAGCCTAAATAGAAATCACTTCAGACCACGGTTGCGCAGCAGAGCGTCAGCTGTGGGCTCCTGGCCGCGGAACTTCTTGTACAGCACCATGGGATCCTCGGTGTCACCAGCCTCGAGGATGTAAGTGCGGTAGCGGTCGGCAGTAGCCTTGTCGAAGCAACCGGCTTTCTCAAATGCGAGGTAGCCGTCAGCCTCGAGCACCTGTGACCACAGGTAGGTGTAGTAACCGCAAGCATACTCGTCACTGGCGAAGACATGCTTGAAGTAGGGGCTGCGATAGCGGAACTCGACGAGGGCGGGCATGTTGAGCTGGTTCTTCACGTCCTGCTCAAAGGCCTTCACGTCGATATTCTTCACCTCTTCAGCAGTCCAAGCCTTCTTGTGCCAGTACATATCCAAGAGAGCAGCACCCACCAGCTCGGTGGTCATGAAGCCCATGTTGAACTGGGCGCTCTCGTTGAGCTTCTTCACGAGGCTGTCAGGAATCACCTCACCAGTCTTGTAGTGACGGGCGTAGTTCTTCAATACCTCAGGCTCAAATGCCCAGTGCTCGTTGATCTGTGAGGGCATCTCAACCAGGTCACGGTCGGTGTTGGTACCAGCCAGGCCACGATACTGCACGCGGGTCAGCATGCCGTGGAGGGCGTGACCGAACTCGTGGAAGACGGTCTGGACATCATCCCAAGTAAGCAGCGAGGGGGTATCGCCTGAAGGCATGGCCATATTGCCCACATTATAGATAATGGGACGCACGTTCTCGCCACCATAGTTATAAGCCTCCTGCATGGCATTCATCCATGCACCGGGGCTCTTGACGGGACGGGGCAGATAGTCGGTCATGAAGACTGCCAGGTGCTTGCCCTCGGCATCCTTCACGTCATAGACCTTAACCTCGGGGTTATACTTCGGAGCATCGGGCATCTCCTCAAAGGTGATGCCGTAGAGCTTGTTGGCGGCATAGAAGATACCGTTCTTCACCACGCTGTCA
The DNA here is from genome assembly GCA_900318345.1 of uncultured Prevotellaceae bacterium. Taxonomy (GTDB): domain Bacteria; phylum Bacteroidota; class Bacteroidia; order Bacteroidales; family Muribaculaceae; genus Sodaliphilus. The sequence continues at coordinate 67,722 of ONKD01000021.1, read as the reverse complement.
AGAGCGAAATAGGGACGCACGTCATCCTCGCTGAAGTTGAATTTCTCCTTCTTCACCTTCTCGGCATAGTAGTAATAGTCACATGCCTCAATCTGGGCGGTGTCGCCATGAGCAGCAGCATACTTCTGCATATCGGCAACCTCCTCATCGACCTTCTTGATGGCGGGACGCCAAAGCGACATCAGCAAGTCCTCGGCAGCCTTGGGGGTCTTGGCCATATAGGGATCGGTGGCATAGTCGGCATAGGTATTGAAACCGAGCAGGTTAGCCTTCTGTTGACGCAGGAGCAGGATATTGCGGATGTTCTCGCTGTTGTCCCACTCATCACCATGGCTAGCGGTAGTGGTATAAGTCTCATACATCTTGCGGCGCAAGTCGCGGCTGTCGGCATAGGTCAGCACGGGAAGGCGGGTAGCAGCAATGGCATTGAAAGCCCACTGGCCCTTCTTGCCCTTCTCTTCGGCGAGCTTAGCAGCGTTCTCGATGATGGTCTCGGGAAGACCAGCGAGCTGGTCCTTGTTGTCAATAAAGAAGACACACTCGCTCAAGTCATGCTGAATGTTGTTGCCAAACTTGAGGTTGAACTCACCCAGCTTGCGGTTGATTTCCTTGAGAGAGTCCTTCTGAGCGGCACTCAAGAGGGCACCGTTGCGAACGAATCTCTTGTAGTACTTCTCGGTGAGACGCTTCTGGATGGGATCCATACCCGTCTTGTCGGCGTTGTCATAGGCGGCCTTCACCTTAGCGAACAAGTCGTCGTTCATGTACATGGCATCGCTCTGAGCGGTCAGCTTGGGCATCAGGGTCTCGGTGAGTTTCTGCATCTCCTTGGTGTTGTCACTCTCGCTCAATGCATACAACAGGGCAGATACCTTGCTCAGGGTGCGACCGCTGTTATCCAGAGCCAGGATAGTGTTCTCAAAGTTGGGCTCGGCCGTGTTTTTGATAATTGAATCAATCTCGGCATTCTGCTCAGCGATACCGGCTTCAACTGCTGGCTCATAGTCAGCGTAGGTAATCTTGTCAAACGGCGGGATGCCGTACTCGTTGGCATAATCCATCATGAAAGGATTGTTCTCGTTTGATTTCTTGTCGCTGCAGCTCACCAGCACGAGAGCCGCCAAAGCGAATACTGTGAATAAAACTTTCTTCATATCAATAAAACAATTTATGTTAAGTGATTAATTTCTCTAGCTTCACTCCTTGATGTCAATGTCAAATGTCGCCATCAGCGGATAATGGTCGCTGCTGCCCCCAGCCAGGCGATGAGCGTCAAGGGCACGGATTGCACCTCGATAAAGGATGTGGTCAATGCGGTACAACAGGCCAAAGCGGTTGTAGGTATAAGAATAGCCATTACCGGCATCGGCCCATGCGTCATGCAGGTCTCCGCCCTTTATCACGCGATAGACGTGGGAGGCGGTGATGTCGTTCATGTCGCCACACACGATGAGATTGGCGGGCGACTCGTCAATGATCTTACGCAATTCGGCCGCATTCTCGCCACGCAGGGCAAACGACCGCTTCATGCGCTCCATGCGCGAGGGCTTCACGTCGGGGGACACCCTCACGTTCTTGTTCTTGCCAAAGCTCAAGTGATAGGACTGCAAACGGAAATCCACAAGCCTCAACTGCTTGCCACTAGGCAACTGCAAGTCATAGGCGCGGGCAAGATAGGACACATTGTTGCGGTTATAGCCCAGGGGTGAACGCTCATGACGGGGTTCGCCTAACGACTGGGTAGTGAACGGATAGCGCGACATGATGTTCAGTCCCTCGCTGCCATAGTAACAGTAAGGATACTTTTGCTTGATCTCATTCATATAGGGAACAATCGACGTGATTTCTTCCCATTCGACACCTCCAGGGGTTCCCTCTTGCAGGAGCACCACATCAGGGTTAGCATCCAGGATGAGGCGCATTGTGGCCGAGGGCTGTGAGTTCAAGTTAGGCTCGTTGTAATTGAATGCCAGCACATTATAGGTCATCACCTTGATCATCATGGTGGGGTCGGCCGGCACAGGTGGGGCTTCATCTGAGCTGTTCAAGGGTAAAAACAACTTCAGCACTGGCGCGGTGGCTATCAAGGCCACGATGACTGTCGCCACAGCCAGCCAGCGGCGCCAAATCAAGGCTCCCAACAAAGCTAACGCGATGAGCACGAGCATCGGCATAAATGCCAGCCCAAGAAACGGCGCCAAAAAGAAACTCTGCGGGTCAATCTTACCTGCATAGGCACAGCACACCAGCAGTACTGCTATAATGGCGACCACTATCTCAAATGTCCAGTTTTTGCGTTTGCGTCTTCTATGTCTATAATTTGTCATGCTCAATCAGATTAAAATAATGTGTTTAAACCGTGCGCCGCCTCGATGCCTTAAACAATTTGTCCTTCTCCTCGTCGGTCAATGCATCATAGCCGGCAACCTTAATCTTGCCCAAAATCTTGTCCAACTCTTCCTCGCTCACCGTCTCGGCAGGGCGTGCGCCACGCGGCTCAGTTTGTGACTGATAGCCTTCAGCGCTAGATTTCTTTTCACGTCTAGGCAATTTCCATGAACGGCCATTAAACAGGCCCACCACAGCGTCGATGGCCGCATTCAACGGTCGGGTGATGTCACGGCCTTGCTTGATGCGCAAGCCGAACCACGCGCCCACAAGAGCGCCACCGATGTGAGCGATATTGCCCCCCATGTTGCCAGCATCAAGTCCTAAGACAGCGATAGCCACGGTGACAAGGGCCACCCACTTGAGAGGAACCTCACCCAGGAACAGCAAGCCGATCCTGTAATCAGGCGCATAGACCGCTGTCGCAACCACAATCGCGATCACCGAGGCCGAGGCGCCTTTCAGGAAAGCCGGTTCAGGCAGAGCCCTAAAATAAGGCAAGCTATTATAGGCCAGCAGGAAAAGTAAAGCACCTCCCAAGCCTCCCAACAGATAAACGCCAGTGAGTTGCTTGGGTGAAAAATACTCCATGAAAATCCGGCCCAGCCAATAGAACCACAGCATGTTGAACAGGATATGGAGGAAGCCATAGTGGGCAAACATATAGGTAATCAACGTCCACGGGCGGTGTAGCAACAGACCCAAGTCACTGGGCAGTTCCACCCACTGCAGGATACCGTTTCCAGCATTCATGAGCAGGGAACCAATCACCAGGACATGCAAAACCACAAAAACACCGATGTTGATGAAGATAAGCTTCAGCAACATCGAGCCTTGAGAGTAGCTGCGCTTTATGTCATCAATAAAACCCATTGCCACCGCGTGTGAGCGTTCCGTTATGTTTCCAGTACAATATTAATATAACACCAGCTATCATGCCACCCAGGTGGGCATAATGAGCCACGCCAGGACTCATGTGTGAAACGCCCAAGAACAATTCGAGCGCGCCATAACCAATCACCAACCATTTGGCCTTGATGGGGAACGGGAAGGGAATGATCAACATGGGCAAGTTGGGAAACAACATGCCAAAAGCCACCAATAGTCCGAAAACAGCACCCGAGGCGCCAACGGTTATGAGACTATTGAAAAAGTCATCCATCGTGAACGGCGCTGCTCCCGAATTGATGGCAGCGATGACATCGGCTGCACTGGTGGCAGCAGGCCCTGCATAGTAGGAGAACAACATGTTCTGCCACGAGAGTTGCCAAACCAGCTCTTGAATAAGGGCTGCTCCGATGCCGCAAGTGATGTAATAGAACAAGTAGCGCTTGGAGCCTAACACACGCTCAAGCGTGCTACCAAACATCCACAACATGAACATGTTTACGAAAATATGCCAGAAGTTGCTCGTGTCATGCATGAACATGTAGGATATCAGCTGCCCGACATTAAAATGACTTCCTTGCCAAAAGTGCAAACCCAGCCAGCGATTTAAGTCTATCAGCCCTACCCGCTGAAACACAACGGTTGCCAACCACATGATTACATTAATCACGAGAAGATGTTTGGTCACTGGTGCGATTGAAGCCCAAAATGAGCGATTTTCGTATTGCATAAACAATTATGAATTGTACTCTTTAATTTCCGCACAAAAATAACCAAAAACTCCCTATAAAACGTGATTTTAGATATAAAAATCCCTTAATTCGTCGATTTTTGTTCAAAAACAGCACTTTTTTTCCCATTTTTTTTGCAGAAAATGTTGTTTTACTTATATTTGCGCAAAGAAAATTAAACATATTTTATTCACATAACTTATTTTTCAAAAATTTACACTATGAACAAGACTGAATTAATTCAAGCAATTGCCGAAAAGGCTAATCTCACCAAAGTACAGGCTAAGGCTGCGCTCGACGCTATGCTTTGCTCAATGGGTTGCGCCCTGAAGGATGGAAAGAAAGTTGCCCTGATCGGATTTGGCACCTTCCAGGTAGTTGAGAAGGATGCTCGCGAAGGCATCAACCCCGCAACCAAGGAGAAGATCACTATCCCTGCAAAGAAAGTTGTTAAGTTCAAAGCTGGCGCTGAACTGGCCGAGAAGGTAAACAAGAAATAATAAATTGCTTGCTAGGTCTTAAGGATTATTATATCCTTGACAACGAATTAATGTCTGCCGTTCCCTGTGCTGGGAGCGGCAGATTTTTTACAAAAACTTTATATCATTAATACTTTTTTCGACGATTTTGTTTACATTTGTGGGTTGAATAGAAGAATTTATCATTTAATAACCAATTATAATAAGTAAACGCTTATGGAAAAGAACCCAACTCAAAAAAAATGGTTGCGCCACCTCTTGTTGGCGCTAGGATGCCTAGCCACGGCGACAGCACTACAAGCTGCCAACGTGACAGTTGGCGGCATCAACTACACCACCAACACGACCAAAAAGGAGGCGACCATCGCCAAGTACACTATCGACAAGAACGTGACCCCCTATGACACCCTGTTCTATACGGGTGACATCGTTATCCCCGAGACCATCACAGTTGACGGTACAGAATATACCGTTGTCGCCACGGCGGCCAACTCGTTCCTCGACTGTAGGGACCTGACCAGCGTGACGCTACCCGCCACCTGCGTCACCATCGCGCGCAACACCTTCAAGGGATGTTCGGCATTAACCCATAGTCCTCTACCGTCGACGGTAACCAGCGTGGGCAGTGGTGTGTTCAATGGTTGCACGAGCCTTGAAGAAGTCACGATTTGGCCTGGTTGGAACAAACCCATCAGCGAGGAGTTTGCCAACTGCCCCAACCTCAAGACCCTGATTATTGCCCCAGGTTCTGAGCCTGTGGTGATGAAGGTGAACATGTTTGGCGCCAACAGCGAAGCCCGCGTGGCCATCAACAGCATCGAGTACATCTACATGGGCCGCAATGTCGATGCCAGCGCATATACCAACGCCGAGCAGCCATTCCACAACATGGGCGGCCTCAAGACGCTGGTCATCGGTGGCGAGACCACAACCATCCAGGGCACCACCTTCCAAGGTTGCACAGCATTGCAAACCGTTACCTTTGAAGAAGGCAACAAGGTGAACAGCATCGGCAACAGCGCCTTTGCCAGCTGCACGTCGCTGACCGGCATCGATATCCCTCATGCCGTCACGACCATCGAGCAAAGCACCTTTAACGGCTGCCGCAACCTCACTCATTTCTCAATGGGTGACGCTGTGACCAGCATCGGCATCACGGCCTTTTACAACACAGCGCTCACCTCATTCACATTCCCCAGTGCACTCACATCAATCAGCCAGAGCGCCTTTGAGAATAGCAAATTGCAAGGTGACATCGTGCTTCCTGGCAGCCTTACCGCCATTGGCACACAAGCTTTTGCTAACACTCAGTTAACTGGCGTGAGCATTCCAGCGAGCGTAACCAGCATCGGTCAGGGCGCCTTTGCCCCGATCCCCACCCTTGCCTCCATCATTCTTCCCGCCGAATGCGCCAGCTTTAAGCTCGAGAATGGTGTGCTGCTCAATGCCGCTGGCAACCGCTTGCTGGTTACCGCCCATGAGGGCGAAATGGCCACATCCTACAGCAATCCCACGGTGACCAGCATCGACAATTACGGTCTTGCTTACGCGCCATTCACGAGCGTTGAACTGCCCGCACTGGCCACCATCGGCAACTATGGCTTTGCCTATAGCGACATCGAGTCCTACACGCTCGCCAGCAATGTCACCGTGGGTCAAAACGTGTTTGCTGGATCGGCATTGCAGTCCATCGTTATCGCCGAGGGCCGCAACGAGATTCCTCAGGGCTTGTGCGCCGGTTGCCTGCAGCTGACCAGTGCCACACTGCCCACCACCACGACCAACATGATGCGCAACTGCTTTGAGGGCTGCACAGCTCTCGAGAGCATGGAGATTCCCGCCAATGTGAACTACATGGAGCCTGGTTCTGTGCCCGCCACCATCCAAACATTGCGCGTGCTCAACGTCAACACTCCCGCCCTGGCTGCAGGCGTGTTTAACGAGAGCCAAGGCAATGTTGTCTGCAAGGTGGCTCCCGAGTCGGTCAACGCATACAAGAGCGCGAACCAGTGGCGTTATCTTAACATCGTAGCCGACCCGACCATCCAGGGCGACGGTGCTACACTGGGCTGTCCCTCTGGCCTCTATTTTGCGACCACCGACGGCAGCCTGATGTACAAGGATGAGAGTGGCAACATCGTGAACACCAACTTCAACGCCGGTCAGCATGCCTTCACACTGCAAAGCTACAAGAACCGCGTGTATGTAGCCGTGGCCGGCCAACGATTCACCTATCAGGATCCCAACCAACCTCTGGGTGATGGCGAGCTGTTCTATGTCAATAACACTAACGGCATCTTCTACCGTGTGACCGTATTAAATAATGTGGGCTACGCACCCAGCGAGGACCCGTTCACCATGTTCATCGACAAGAATGAGAACAAGATCTACATCAGTGACCGCAACGTGGGCATCCACGAGCTGAACGCCGACACGACGGGCCTCTATGGCCAGCAGCCCTTCCTGCTGCAGAACCAGTGGCTACCCTACTACAACGACGAGATCAGTTGGGGCTCCATCACTGGCGGCTTCACCCAGGACAAGCACGGCATCTTCTGGATGAGTAAGAAGTTCAACGGCATCTGCCTGCTGCGCTTCAAGAAGGGTGACATCTACCCCGACGGCGGCGCTGGCCACACCAAGCACTACAATGCCCTATTCAAGGATGCCATTATCAAGACCTTCTACCTCGACGAGGAGAACGGCTACCTGTACATGCAGGTACAGACCGACCCCAACGGCTGCGTGCCCGGCATCTACCGCATCGCCTTGAACAAGATCGAGAACATGGAGACCGGTGCCGACCTGGAGGGCAACGCCGACCTGCGTATCGCCGACTGTGAACTCATCGATGATTCGCCCATCAAGGTTGAGGGAGCTGAGGATAGTGGTGAGATTGCTAACGTGGCCCAGATCAACAGCGATGGCGAGTACATCTACTGGAGCTATATCGCTCCCGCGACCGATGCCGACGCCATCCGCAACAGTGTGGCCCTTGACACCAATAACCCGTTGCACCACAGTGGCATCAAGTGCCTGCCTGCTAAGGCCAATGAAGACGGCACGATGCCAACCACTGTAACCTTTGCCATCGAGGGTGTTGAGGCCTATGGCGTGTGCGGTGCTACCTATAACGAGCCCGGACCTGGCCCAGAGCCTGTCCCTGGCGACGTGAATGGTGACGGTGAGGTGAACATCTCTGATGTCAGTGACATTATCGACGCCATTTTGGGTGGCAACATGGCTCCTGGCGCCGACGTGAATGGCGATGGCGAGGTTAACATCTCTGACATCAACGCCGTCATCGACTATATTCTGTCACATTAATATAGACGATTCAACCATCATTATTTAAACGAGAGATGCCGGCCATAACGACCGGCATTTCTCGTTCTTCTTAGTGTCTCTCTACATCGATAGAGACAAAAAAGAATGGATTAACCATTCTATTATACCAACAGTACAGTTAATCCGAAACTCTCTAATGAATCAAAATAATATTTTCCCTTTATGCGCTACAAAGATAATATCATTTCTCCACATACAAAACTTTTTTGCACTTTTTTTAAAAAAAATGATGATTTCACCGAAAAAAGCAGGAATTGAGCAACTATATGCAGTCAACGCCTCAATCGGCAATTTCTTTCTTTTTGCTGTAGATGCGGTCAACAACCAGCGCTATGGCTCCATCGCCCGTCACATTGCACGCGGTACCGAAGCTGTCCATCGCGATGTATAACGCGATCATAATCGCTTGTTGTTCTGGAGTAAAGCCCAATATGGACTGCAGCACGCCCAGCGCGGCCATGATGGCACCGCCCGGCACGCCTGGAGCAGCGACCATCATCACGCCCAGCATCAGAATAAAGCCCGTGAATGGTCCAATGGCGATGCTTCCGCCCTGCATAATCATCAAGGCGATGGCACATGCGGTAATCTTCATCGCGCTGCCCGACAAGTGAATAGTGGCACACAGCGGCACCACAAAGCCTGCAATGCCGTCGCTCACACCATTAGCCTTAACCTGCTTCATGGTCACGGGGATCGTTGCTGCCGACGATGAGGTACCCAGGGCAGTGAAATAGGCGGGCAGCATGTTATAGAGCGCCCTAAAGGGATTACGGTGGGCAATAGCCCCGGCAATGCAATACTGGAGCACAAGCAGGAAGATGTGCATCACAAAGATGACTCCAATAATGGCGATAAACACGTTAATAATACGCCATGCCTGTCCCGAGTAGGACATGTTCAGGAATATCGAGAAGATGTATATGGGCAAGATGGGTATCAGCGCCACCTCGATGGTTTTGGCGATGATGTCGCGAAACTCGTCAAATGCCTTTTTCAGGTTAGGAGACTCAAAGAAGCTGATGCCCAGTCCCATGACAAAGGCTGTAATCAACGCGCTCATCACGTCGAGCAGCGGCGGAATCTCAATAGTGAAAAACGGCTTGAGTTCCTCGACGGTAGCGACAGCCTGGGCTGCCTGACTGCGATCGATGAGCGACGGGAAAATGCTTGTGCTGGTAAAGTAGCTCAGGAAACCCGAGAATACCGTGTCACCATAGGCGATCAGTGCCGTGATCAACAATAGTTTACCCGCTCCCTTGCCAATGTCGGCAATAGCTGGCGTCACCAGGCCCACAATGATGAGCGGGATAAGGAACGACAGGAAATGGCTGAACACACTATTGAAGGTAACAAAGCACCTCACAGCCCACTCGGGAAAGAACATGCCACACACTACACCCAGGATAATCGCAATGATAATGCGAGGCAACAGGCCAATTTTAGATAGTTTCATCTGCTTAATTATGATATTTCTAAATTTTTGCGCAAAGGTAATATTTTTTAGCGTAATTTTGCGTTTTAAAAATTAAATGAGCATCATGGAGATTATCCGCTACAAAGCCTCGATGGCGACGCAATGGGACGAATTTGTCAGGCACAGCCGCAATGGCACGTTCATGCACCAGCGCAATTATATGGACTATCATAGCGACCGGTTCACCGATTGCTCGCTCATAGCCTTGCGCGACGGCAAGCCCTGTGCCATGCTGCCTGCATGCATCGACCAGGAGACACTGTATTCCCATCGTGGGCTGACCTATGGCGGGTGGATTGTTCCGCTCAAGCACTTTGACGCCACCGTTATGCTTGAGGTAATGGATGCTGCCTGTAACTGGATGGTGGGCAACGGCATCAAACGGCTGGTTTACAAGTCCGTGCCCCACATCTACCACCGCTATCCCTGTGAGGAGGACTTGTATGCTCTATTCCGTCACAATGCGGCAATTATCGAGACCAACATCTCCACCACCATCGACCTGACATGCCCGCTCGCCCTAGACCGCGGCAACAAGAGCGGAGCCAATGCGGCCCGCAAAGCCGGTATCCAAGTAGGGCCCAGCGAGGACTGGCAAGGCTATTGGCAGCTGCTGTCGTCACTGCTCGACTCGCGTTACGGCACTCGCCCTGTCCACACCCTTGACGAGATCCTGCTGCTGCATGACCGTTTCCCTGAGAACATCCGTCTCTACACCGCCACGCTCAACGATGAGTTGCTGGCTGGTGTCGTGATGTACTTGAACGCCCCTGTGGCCCACTGCCAATACATTTGCGCCTCACCAACAGGAAAAGACAGTAAGGCCTTGACTCTGCTGTTTGAATACCTCATCGCCGAATACACCAAGCCTGATTACCGTTACTTTGACTTCGGCATCTCTAACGAGGACCACGGGCGTTACCTCAACGAGGGGCTCGTGAGGCAGAAATCCCGCCTCGGCGGTCGCGGCATCGTCTATAACACATTTGAGGTCAATCTCTAACCCCACGCAGCGATGGCAGGCAAGCAGGGCAACATATCACGCATGGCGATGAAAGCGATGGGACTCTTCGGTGGAGTCCAGGTCGCTGGCATCCTGTGTTCAATTATCCGCACCAAGCTCGTCGCCTTGTGGATAGGCCCTGTGGGAACTGGACTTTTCGGCCTGTTCAACAACGCGTTGGAGATGATATCCATCGGCACCAACCTGGGCATCCGCTCCAGCAGTGTGCGCGATATTTCACAAGCCCATGAGCAAAATTCCACCACTATCGTTGCCCGCATGATTACCGTGGTGCGCAAGTGGTCGTTGTGGCTTGGACTTGCCGGTGCCCTGCTCACGCTCGCGCTTGCCCCGTTGCTGAGTCAGGTCACCTTTGGCAACACGACACACATCTGGGGCTTTGTAGCCTTGAGCATAGCCGTGCTGCTGCAGGCGCTCACTAACGGTGAATATGCCGTCCTGCAAGGCACTGCGCGCCTCAAGCGGCTGGCAAGCGTCACACTGTGGGGCACAATCGCGGGCCTAGTGGTTTCCATTCCCCTGTTTTATCTCCTGCGTGAGCGCAGCATCCTGCCTTCAATCATCGCCTATGCAACAGCACTGGCTGTTTTCGCCTGGTTATTCCGCAACCGCGACTATGCTCCGGTTCCCGTGAGCAATAAGGAGACCTTTGATTTGGGCAAAAGCTTCGTCAAGCTAGGCATCTACATGACCCTGGGCAATTTTGCCAGCATTCTGGCCAGCTATGTCTTCAACGCCTGGCTCAACATCGATGCGGGCACCGAGGTCGTCGGCTTGTATCAGGCGGGCTATACATTAATTAATAAATACACTGGACTTATCCTCACAGCCCTGGGCATGGAATATTACCCACGACTGGCCCGTGTCGCCGAGAGCCGCTTGAGGCTGCGTGCCTTTGTCTCTCAAGAAATCAATGTCTCCATCGCTGTCATGGCGCCCGTTGTGGCGCTGTTTATCCTGTTGCGCGAACTAGTGGTGTGGATTCTCTATACGCCCGAGTACAACTCCATCCTCTCGTTTGTCTCGTGGGGCATGATTGGTACCGTGCTGCGCACGCTCTCGTGGTGCCTGGCGTTCACCATCCTGGCCAAGGGTGATGGCAAGACCTACTTGTGGACCGAGGTCGCCAGCGCCATCATCAACCTTGTGCTCAACATCCTGTTCTATCGCTGGTGGGGGCTCACGGGACTCGGCATTGCCTTCCTGGTATCTTACCTCCTTTACACCCTCATCATCGCGGTCGTTTATTTCAAGAATTACCGCTTGACCGTAACCAGGGCATGTATCTACAATCTGTTGTGGACACTCGCCGTGACATCATGCGTGCTGGCAGCCATGGAGTGCGGTAAAACGGTTATTGCGGCTGTCCTGACCACCATGAGCGTGGCTATCGCTTCAAGGCAGATTATCGCCCTATGGAAGCGATAACCGCACCATTCTTTTTCACCCCTACTAGAACAAATAGTCATCGTGCCATTATCGGTTAAATTTCAATAAAAAAGCGTGATTTTATTAACAATATGGCACTGTGATTGAAAAAAAATATCTACCTTTGCACCGTTAAAACAAGTATTAACCGCGAGGGATCTCACCAGCAAATAGTTGAGATTCTTCTAATTTTTTGAATCTTAAAAATTAAAAAAACACAGTATTTTAGCATGGCTATTACTTACATGACACAGGAAGGTTACGACAAAAAGATGGCCGAACTTGCCCATCTTGAAAACGTCGAACGTCCCGAAGTAGTCCGCGCTATTGTTGAAGCCCGTGACAAGGGAGACCTTTCAGAGAACGCAGAATATGATGCCGCCAAGGAACGCCAAGGTATGCTCGAAGCCAAGATTGCTGAGCTCAAATCACTTATCGCGTCGGCACGCATCATCGATGAGAGCAAAATTTCCACCGACGAGGTCCAACTGCTCACCAAAGTTACCATCCGCAACCTCAAGAACAAGGCTACCGTGACCTATACCATCGTTACCGAGACCGAAGCCAACCTGCGCGAGGGTAAGATTTCCATCTCAACTCCCATTGCTAAGGGACTGCTCGGCCACAAGGTTGGCGAGACCGTTGAGGTACAGGCGCCCGCCGGACTCATGAAATTTGAAATCCTCAAAATCGAGATTTAACATTATGGCAACAATATTCAGCAAAATCGCAGCTGGTGAGATTCCCAGCTACAAGGTAGCCGAGGACGACCGCTACTTTGCATTCCTCGACATCAATCCCATGGCTAAGGGTCACACCCTGGTTATTCCCAAACACGAGGTAAACTATATGTTTGACCTCGACGAGGAAGAGTACGCCGGACTTTGGGCATTTGCCCGCAAGGTGGCTATGGCGCTCGAGCAGGCAGTTCCCTGCAAGCGCATCGGCATCGGTGTCCTGGGCCTTGAGGTGCCCCATTGCCACATCCACCTCGTTCCCCTGCAGAGCGAGAAGGACATGGCATTCGGTGGTCCCAAGTTGAGCCTGCCGGCCGAGGAGATGCAAGCCATTGCTGCTGCCATCGCGGCTAAGATGTAAGCATCACTTAGCATCCACCCTATCACAAGGCGTTTGCCCCTATTCCAGGGACAGACGCCTTTCTGTTTTTGGGGGAGCCTAAAAAGAGAACGTCCTGTCGGCCTATTGCGCCTCCAGGACGTTCTCACAATCATGGTTACTATATACTATACTTTATAACTTTTCAATCAAGCATAGATCATTTCATTGCCCTTGCAGTGCTGGTTGTGCCGTCGGTATTGGTCGGAACAGCAACTTTCACACCGTCAAAGGACTTATTACATCGGCAACTACCAGATGATAGACCGCGATTAGTTGGCCCAGTTGCCACTCAGCAGATAGTCGATGAGGGCAGTCACGTCGGCGATAGTAACACCATCCTGAAGGTTGCAGTCTGCATTCTCGAGGCTGATTGCACTTGCATCACCGCTCAACAGGTAGTCGATGAGGGCGGTCACATCAGCGATAGAAACCTCATTATTGACGTTCACGTCACCACGCAGACCCTGAGGTTGAGGTGTGTCGCTACCATTAATAGTGAAAGTCACCTTAGGCAGAACCTTCTGAGTCTTCTTGGAATCAGCATAACCATAAACACTCAAAACATAGTGAGCGTCAAACGCCTTACCATAGAAATTGGTATTCTGCCAGCTACCTTCCTCAAGGGACTGAATTTCTACCAACAGAGCTCCACCAGCATAGGTAAAGGGAGCATCGAAGGTGATGGTCCAAACGCCATTCTCATCGGCAGCAGGAACTACAGTAGCTGCAACTGTAGTAACATCAACATCGAGCAAGTCGCCAGAAGCATAACCATAGCCGTCAACGCTCCAAGGGGTTACATCTTCCAAATTAGCCAATGAAACCTTCACAGAGCCACCCAGATTGTTCACCTCATTGATGGTACCGGTATAGAACTTCATAGCGGTGATTTCGGTGCCTTCGGCCATACCAGCCAACTCAGCAGCAGGATACTGCATCTGGTTGTGCTGAGGCATATCATAATTGTAACCAAAGACAGGAGCATACTCGCCTACTTCGTCACCGTCGGCAACGGTCAATTCGCTGGCCTGAGCGGCACCCTTCACCTGGAACTTGTCCATGCAAAAATAAGCGGCGGTGTTCATACCATAGGCACCCACATCGGTCGAAGTCAAAGTGAAGTAAACCGATACTACCTCGCCCAGGCTCGACAGGTCAAAGAAAGTCCAGTCATTAGCAGCCTTGAGCTCGCCATCGGTAAACTCAATGAGATTCATCGAAACGGTCGTCTCATTACCCTCGGCATCAACACCATGGGCGGTGAGCTCAAAATAGTCACCCTCTTCAAAAGCACGGCCGAAATCGTCACCATGCGCACAACCGTAATAGGGCCAGGGGTGGTTGCACACATACACGCCCACGGGCTCAAAAGTCGTGCCGCCGTTTGCATCCACAAACATCACCTGATTGCTGGGACCTTCCATAGCCCAGCTGCTGTAATATGCCACGAAATAGGGCTGATTGGGGTCGGCAGTCACCGAACCGTCAGCATTGATGACGCAACCGCCACCGGCCATGCAGCCACCAAAGTTGGTTGTCCACGTACCACCGCTGCCAGGCTGACCATAGTCGGTGATGTCACCACCGATAGCGGGGGCGAAACCGTCCCAGTAGGAGCCACCCCACGAGGCGCCCTCGCCGTCAATAAGGTGCGAGAGCATGAACTCGCCATTCTCGTCACCGAACTCGAGCCACGTATAATCCACATCATTGTAGCACTCGGTCCACACATTGTTGGCACCATACTCAATGGTTGCAGGATTAATCGGCTTGTTCAAGTCAAGTGTAATCACATTAGCCCAAGCGGCCGAAGCCATCAGGGCACATGCAGCAAATGTAAATAATTTCTTCATTGTTTTTAATGTATTTAAAGGTTAAACTAAATAGTTATTCTTCAATTTCTGATTAATAGCATGTCGATAAGGTCGGTCACATCACTGATGCTGATTCTACCGTCCCTATCTACATCGGCAGCTCCCATGTCATAGACCGTGAGCACCGACCCTAGCAGGATATCGATAAGGTCAGTCACATCGTCAATACTTATCCTGCCGTCCATGTTCACATCACCCGGCGTGGAGCCACCCGTCACTGTAACCACAAACGCTGTTTCTGCCAGCTGGCCGTTGCTGTCGGTGGTCACATCGACCGTTGCTCGACCAGGAGCCACAGCCTCGATGACAAGCTTAAGACCAACGACCCGAGCACGCGCAATCGACTCATCACGGCTTTTAGCCGTTGTCACGGCCAGTGCTGCCATGTTATCGGGATCTTGAACTGCATGGAGCAAATCGACCTCACTGCTCGTCCCTCTCGACAACGTCATGTCACTGACACTAACAGTGGGTGCATACAAGTCAGGATAAACCGCTAAGGCAGGGAACCAATAGGCGTCCTGCAAGCGCACTTGGCGTTTGAGTTCACCTGTCATCACGTTATAGAACAATACCCAGTTGTGATTGAAGTTCTGGTAAGCATACATCGGTGCTGCCTCGGTAGTCTGCACCACCATGTCGCCCGTGTGGGGGTCAAAACTCAATGCCGAAGCGTATAGGCCTTGACGCTCTTTAGTTCCGTCCCAATTGGTCTCCACGCCCTCGGGCAGGAGGATGAGCGTGTCGATAAACTCACGCGAACTGAAATCATAGCTACTGATGAAGTTCTGATATTCCTCGTGGTTGAAATATACACGCTCGGCAACAGGATCTACACATAACATGCGCGCATGCCATGCACCCCATGCACACACTGGGCCCTTGTCCTCAGGCAGGCTATGCACACCCTTTATCTCGAAGGCCACCGGGTCTATCTGCGTGAAATTGGCCTCAAATGGACCTGTACCAAAGTCATAGACCTCACGGCTGTTATTGGCGACATAGAGCTTGCCGGCAGCGGTGACAAACACTGTGACGATGTCAGGGAACGGCAAGGTAGCGACAACAGCATCGGTTTCGGGATCAATCACATGCAGACCCTTGCCCTGCTGCACGGCAAAGACATACTGTCCAAATCTCACCATATCGCCGCACTGGTCATAATACAGGCTGTTGTAGTCGCCCCTAGCGCTGGACTGCGTGCCCTGGATGGGGCCTCTAACTGTCATGCTGGCGACATCCAGCACAAAAATGCCGGCGTTAGTCGAGATATAACCCTTCTCGTTATTGACAGCGCAATAGGCACGCCCGTCATACACGCTGTCCATTGTTGCGCCAAAGCGCAGAATGCTGGCCCGCTGAACGAGTGTCGCACCATCAAGCACGGCCAGTCTCGAGCCCACAGTGCTACCGCTGGACTCGTTGCCGTTAGCCTGCTTGCTCACGACGAAGAGGCGCCCGCCAAACAGTTGTCCGTGTTGAGATGTCACACCCAGCTTCACACCAGGGTTGACAAATGCGAACACGTTATACTCCATCTCATTATAATCAAAATTAAAGTAGTTGATGGAGCCTTGATTGGCGCCATAGCGGTCCTCATTAATGAAGATAATGCCATTAGTAAACGTGAAGTCCTGGGCCTGGGACACTATTGTCACCAGGGCAATGAATACAAATAATATTACCTTTTTCATGAGCCTAACAGTTGATCAATCAATTCGGTCACATCGGCAATACTGATACCGCCATCATGATTAACATCGGCAGCCACTGCGCCAAACGGAGCCACTTCGCTGCCCAACAGGTAGTCGATGAGAGTGGTCACATCGCTGATGGTCACCGCGTTGTCACAATTCACGTCTCCAGGTAACGTCATCACGGCATCGGGATGCAAATCCTCGGCACCGCAAAACTCGGTCGATACCTCGCCCAGCCAACCGCAGTAGTCCAACTGCCCGC
The DNA here is from genome assembly GCA_900318345.1 of uncultured Prevotellaceae bacterium. Lineage (GTDB taxonomy): Bacteria > Bacteroidota > Bacteroidia > Bacteroidales > Muribaculaceae > Sodaliphilus. The sequence goes on along the minus strand of ONKD01000021.1, from coordinate 51,007 downwards.
AATAAACCTTGATGAAGTCAATATGGTCGAGCGATACTGAGTTACCCTCCTCATCAACCGCCCAGTCAATCATGAAACCAGGTTCCTGGCCGTTGGGCAAGTTATCAACATAGCCCAAGCCAAAGAAGGGCTGGAACCAGTTGTTTCCGTTGCCTCCGCTCATGTCGATAGCGGTGTTGGGCAGTTTGGTTCCCCTAAAGGTCATCACGGTGTCCTCAAGCCACAAGGGCCAATAAGGCTGGTTATGGAATGAATTGCGCCACACATAACCGCTCGTGCTATCGGGATTCTCATCGTTGCTGGTCCAATAGACATACTCAACATCGGTGATGAATCGCCAGCTATCATGGGGCACACGCACCTTGTTCTCGTCAGGCTTGTAGTAGGTAATCTCGTAGCTGTGTTGGCATCGGTCATAATCAGCGCCCTTGATTTCATACCACAGGTCTCCGTCACCGGGCATGCCATCGCCGTCATTATCCACGCCCACCATGATGATGCCAGGTTCGCAACTGCCACCGGCCATGCCGGGCACGGCCTCGCTCTGCATGGCGTTGCCATAGATTTTAACGTCATAGCCATGCATATTCACCACAGGATGGTCAAAGCCAAAAACGATGTAACCGCCATAGCTGCCCAGGCTGACCGTGCCGCCCAGCTTTCCGCACAGGGCATCCTCCAGCTGCGCGTTGATGCTGTCCTGGGTATATCCGGGCTTGTAAGCTGGGAAAACGTTAACAAACTGTCCTGGCGCGGGCAAATAATCATATACCCGAGCGATGTAGGGTGAGTTATCGGCTTGAGCCGCCATCGTGGTCAGCACCATTACCACAGCAAGATGTAGAGCTTTTCTCATGTCACTATCATATATATAAAAATGTTCAACCTTCACGTTTTAGCGTGAATTCATGCGACATGATTGGCCATGTGCTGGTCAATGGTAATCTCTTGAGAATGTGGGCAGCGTGTGTCCGCATCATCTTTCTTTGCCAGGGTCCAAATGCCGCGTGAACCACTACTGGTGGCTGTGTGTAGGCAGGTCTTCTGACTTCTCCCCCATCGCGACGGCGCCTTCCCGGTGATGATGCGATACACAAGTGTCTCACAACCAGTGGCATGATGCCGAGCGATGTGTCATCAAGGAGTTACAGCAGCGGGTACTGTCCAGGACTCTCACCTGATTCCCTTTTCATCCCCTCGTCGATAAACGGCGAGAAGAACCTCAACACAATCAATTTGTTGCTGCAAAGATAACACTTTTTACACAATGCAACAATATCCCTGCAATTTTTCTACGATGAAATGTTAGCCCTATATGAATTGCCCGCAACCGCTTCTATTGGGCCCACAGGGTAATTGTGCCGGTGGCGAGAGTGCGGGGGATGTCGATGAGGCGCTGGTTGCGACTGCCGCGAAAGTGCAGGGAAATATCGCGTTCTGCCTCAACAAACGGCCCTTCAACAAGGACATCAAGCTCTCGCACGACATCAAGCAGAGCTGCATCGGCGACGATTTCCTCCCAGGTGTAACCAGTGTAGCACCACACGTTGTAACCCAGTTCCTGCTTGATGCGGTGGATAAGTTCACGCGTGCCCTCAGGCTGTTGCAGGGGGTCACCCCCACTCAAGGTAACTGGCGCCTCGTTATAGGCAATGACCGCCATCAGTTCGTCAAGGGTGCGTTCTTCCCCACCCTTGAAATCCCAAGACTGGGGATTGTGGCAACCCGGGCAATGGTGATTGCAGCCTGCCAGATAAATTGACGTGCGCAGACCGGGCCCGTCAACGCTGGTACCCTCTACGATATGTAGAACGCGAAGCATCTTCAGTTAGAGGTTGAATGAGGCCCGACTAGCAACTAGCGACTTACTTATGTACCACACGGTCCTTGAGCTCGGCGAGCTTGCCGCTGTTCCAGCGGTCGGTCGTGCCCACGAGGTAGCCCGTAATGCGCTGCAGGCGGTCGATGTTGTGGCTGTGGCACTCGGGGCATTCCTCGAGACCCTCGGTGGCATCCTCATAGCCGCAGTCCATGCAGCGGTTGCGGTTATGGTTCACCGAGCAATAACCCATGTTGTACTTGTCCATCAGGTCCACTACAGCTGCGATGGCATCGGGATTGTGTGTGGCGTCGCCGTCAATCTCCACATAGAAGATGTGGCCGCCGCGCGTCAGCTCGTGGTAAGGCGCCTCAACCTCAGCCTTGTGCTTGGGGCTGCACTTGTAATAGACGGGCACATGGTTGCTGTTAGTGTAATAGATCTTGTCGGTCACGCCGGGAATCTCGCCAAAGTCCTTGCGGTCACGGCGCGTAAACTTGCCACTCAACCCCTCGGCTGGAGTGGCCAAGACGCTGTAATTGTGCTGGAAGCGTTCACTGAATTCATTCACCCTGTCACGCATGTAGGTGACAATCTTGAGGCCCAGTTGCTGGGCTTCTTCACTCTCGCCATGGTGATGGCCCGTGAGCGCAATCAGACACTCGGCCAAGCCAATGAAGCCGATGCCCAGTGTGCCCTGGTTAATCACGCTCTCAACACGGTCATTAGGTCCCAGGTCATTAGCACCGTTCCACAGTTGCGACATGAGCAAGGGGAACTGTTTGGCCATGGCGGTCTTTTGATACTGGTAGCGGGCATCGAGCTGGCGCGCGGTCACCTCAAGCATATTGTCGAGTTTGGCAAAGAAGCGGTCGATGCGCTCTTGCTTGTCCTTGATATTCATGCACTCGATGGCCAGGCGCACGATGTTGATGGTCGAGAACGAGAGATTACCGCGCCCAATGGAGGTCTTCTCACCAAAGCGGTTCTCGAAGACGCGCGTGCGGCAACCCATGGTAGCCACCTCGTGCTTGTAGCGCTCGGGATCATCGGCACGCCACAGCTCGTGGTGATTGTAGGAGGCGTCCAGATTGACGAAATTGGGGAAGAAACGGCGAGCGGTCACCTTGCAGGCCAAGCGGTAGAGATCATAGTTAGGATCACCCGGCTTGTAGCTCACACCGGTTTTCTTCTTCCAAATCTGGATGGGGAAAATGGCAGTGGAGCCGTTACCCACACCCTCGTAGGTGGAATTCAGCAGCTCGCGGATGATGCAACGGCCCTCGGCGCTCGTGTCAGTTCCATAGTTGATGGAACTGAACACCACTTGGTTGCCACCGCGCGAGTGGATAGTGTTCATGTTGTGGATAAAAGCTTCCATTGCCTGATGAACACGGCGCACGGTGCTGTTGATGGCATGCTGCAAGATGCGCTCATCGCCCTGCAAGAAGTCTAGCTCACGCGCGATATAATCATCAAATTTCACATCATACAAGCGACTGTAGTCCTGGCCCATCAATGACTCAAGGTTCTTGACCTCCTCAATAAACGAGCGGCGCACGTAGGGGGCCAGATAGAAGTCAAATGCCGGGATGGCCTGGCCGCCATGCATCTCGTTTTGGGCGGTTTCCATCGTGATGCAGGCAATGACGCCTGCAGTCTCGATGCGCTTAGCCGGGCGCGACTCGCCATGACCAGCCATATAGCCCTGCTTGAGCACCTTGTCCAGCGGATGCTGCACACAGGTCAAGCTCTTGGTGGGATAGTAGTCCTTGTCATGGATGTGAAGATAGTTACCGCGCACAGCCTCACGTGCCTCCTCGCTCAAGAGGTAGTCATCGACGAAGGGTTTGGTCGTCTCGCTGGCAAACTTCATCATCATGCCAGCAGGCGTGTCAGCATTCATGTTGGCGTTCTCGCGCGTGACGTCATTGTTCTTGGCATTGATGATCTCCAGGAACAGGTCACGCGTCTTGGCCTTGCGCGCCACGCTGCGTTTCTGGCGATAGTTGATATAGCAGCGTGCCACCTCCTTGCGGGGACTCTTCATCAGCTCCAGTTCCACCTGGTCCTGAATGTCCTCGACGCTCATCTGGGCACGGCCTCGCTGACCTATGCGGTCGGCGATGCGCTGGATGAGACCCTCGTCCTCACCAGCAGGGGTGGCGAGCATAGCCTTGCGGATCGCGGCCTTGATTTTCTCTTCGTTATAGCCGACGACACGGCCATCACGCTTCAGTACTGTCTGAATCATATCGTGTTGTGAAAAATTACAGGTTGATTACGTTATTGCTATCGCTAGGAACCGGCATGGCCGATTTGCGTTTGCAAAGGTAAACAACGCCCACGAGATGACAAAAGATTTTTCAAGAAAATTTTCGTTTTGGAAAACTTTTTGGACTTCGTAAAAATATATCTTATTGATTTTCTGCTATTTAAAAAATATTTTGGAAAACTTTTCAATTATATCGAGTCATAAAAATGTAAAAACTAGCGGTTTACCAACGTGAATAACGAGAAAACCACCCAGACCTTAACGCACAACAAGGCGGGACCATCAGTTGGTCCCGCCTTGAGGTATACAATTAGTCTATTTCCTTAACTTGGATTACTCGGCCCAAACGCCGCTCAGCAGGTAGTCAATCAGAGCAGTCACGTCGGCGATGGTAACACCATCAGCAAGGTTGCAGTCAGCGTTCTCGAGACTGATATCAGTAGCATCACCGCTCAACAGGTAGTCGATGAGGGAGGTAACGTCGGAGATGGTAACATCATTGCTCATGTTCACATCACCACGCATACCCTGAGGAGCGTCATGCTTGGTAGCAGTGCAGGTGATTTCCTTGGTCTCGGCATTGAAAGTAATCACGAAGTCATAGGTACCGGCCTCGGTTACCTCATAGATCCAGTTGCTTGAGGGCCAAGCATAATCCCAAGCGTGGTCTTGAACGACCTTGAACTCAACGTTAGCAGCCTCCTCAAAGACAACGTCACTCTTGGTCCAGGTATAGATACCATCCTCACCCTCAACCATGTCGTTAGCAGTGTCACTGGGATCCCAGAAGCTACCAAACAGGTTGGTGGTACCGGCAACGGTATAGGTGTGCTCAACGGGATCGATGTCACCAGTCTTGATCAAGGTGCAGGTGATGCGGTAGTCCTCCTCAGCATTGGGGTCGAAGGTGATAGCGATGCTGTAAATGCCTTCCTCTTCTACGACAGCAGTCCAGTTGTAGGGACCAACGGGCCACTCATAGATGCTGTAGCTGTGGTTACCAACAACCTTGAAGTCGAAGTTGCCATAGAGGGTTACGCCAGTCTTGTTCCAGCTGTAAACGCCAGTTGCCTCGTCAAGAACCATGTCGTTGTTGGTATCTTCGGTATTCCAGTTGCTGCCAAAGATCGACTCAGGACCTACTACGGTGTAAGAAGTGATCTCAATGGGCTCGTCACTGCCATAGACAAAGGTAGCCTTGGGTAATTTATTATCACCCTTAGTGCTGCCAGCGTAGCCATAAGTGCTCATGATTAAGTATGAACCCATCTCTTTAGCGTAAAATTCGGTATCCTGATAATCACCGGCAACAGACAGAACGTCAATCAACAGAGCATTACCAGTGTAGGTAAAGGGAGCATCGAAGGTAATGGTCCAAACGCCATTCTCATCAGCAGAAGGAGTTACAGTAGCGACAGCGGTCACAGCAACATCCAACAAGTCGCCGTAAACGCCACCCCATGCGTTAGGAGTCCAAGGAGTCACATCTTCCATATTAGCCAACGAAACCGTTACAGTGCCACCCAGAGCGTTCACCAGACTGGGGGTGCTGGTATAGAACTTCACGGCAGTGATTTCGGTGCCAGCTGCGATACCAGTCAACTCAGAAGCGGGATACTGCATCTGGTTGTGCTGATTGGTTTCGAAGTTGTAACCATAGACGGGTGCATACTCACTTGTTGTGGTGCCGTCAGCAGCGGTCCACTCGGTGGCCTGAGCGGCAAATGCCATAGCGGCCACAGCGATAAGAGTGAAATACTTTTTCATAAATGATAAAAAGATAAAATGTTAATTATAAAAAATGAATAATACAAAATCTCGTTAGCATCCTAATCTGTTTCAATAGATGTACATTAATTTTTGCCGCAAAAGTAATCTAAAATTTCCTCACCGCAAAATTATTCCACCTAAATCTCAGCACATTATAAAATAAATAAAACAAGAGGCCGACCCCTAAAAGAGCCAGCCTCATTGATATGAATATCACCTGATGATTATTCAGGCCAAATCCTGGAGGTTGCAGTTTGCGTTCTCGAGGCTGATACCAGTGGGATCACCACTCAACAGGTAGTCGATAAGGGCGGTAACGTCAGCGATGGTAACATCATTATTCATGTTCACGTCACCACGCAGACCCTGAGGCTCAACATACGGCTCGAAAGCAACGGGATTGATCCTCACTGTGCCGCGATCCTTGCAAAGAATACCATAGACATTGTAACTTCCGGCGTCCCAATTCGTGGGCCACAAGCAGTCAGTTGCATAAAGTTTAGAGTTGTCAGGCAGCGTGAAATAGCGTTGAGGAAGTATTGGGGTACCGCTACTACTTGGCGATGCATTCTCAATATAAACATAGGCGTTGAGCATGCTCTCATCTACGGCGCCGGTGAGTTTCTGGGCTGCAGCCAGTTCGGCATTAGTCTCACCGCTGGCGCTGAGGCCTGCAGCATTGATGTACTTAACCCAACCGTTAACAATGCTGGTCTTGGTGGCATTCCAACCCTGGCTTAGCACCTGACCATTCTCGAAGGTGCCCTCAACACCGCTAATCTGGGCGTAGCCGCTCTCGTCGCGCAGGAACAATAAACCATCTTTAAAGAAAGTAACGACAGCGTCGCCGTCGAAGGTGAACTCAGCATTGTCCTCCAATGCGTTAGCCTCGCTCAGGTTGGCAATACCTTCTTCCTGACTACCGCCACCCTCATAGATGAAGGTTGCCTTGGGGAGAACCTGTTCAGCCTCATAGTAATATTCGGTACCCCAAGTATACTTGTATTGGGCGAGACCAACGGCATAAGAGAATGATTGGCCAAAGAACTTAGTGGCCTTAAAAGAGCCTACCTGAATGAGTTCGGTCTCAACCATGAGGTTGCCGCCATGGTACTCAAAGGGTTGGTCAAAAACGATGACCCACTCGATATTGCCTTGAACGGGATAAGCATTGCCAACAACAGTGGCGTCGGTTACCAGCGTGGTGGAAGTGTAGCGATCCTGTTCAACCTCCTTGAGAGAAATCTGCAAGTTACCTGAGCCCAGGGCTCCGAAGGCTTGGGTGGGATAGAACTTGATCTCGGTGATGGTTCCACCATTCATGTCAGCGAGCATGTCGGCGGGATAGATCACCTGACTTTTAGCGCCCAAGGCATCCATCTGAAAGCCATAAAACGGAGCGTACTGAGCCTCGTCAGTACCTTCGGCAACTGTCAAGATGTCGGCTTGAGCAGCAAATGCCATAGCTGCTACAGCAATAAGTGTTAAAAACTTTTTCATAAATGATAAAAGATAAAAATGTTAATTATAAAATGAATAATACGAAATACTATCAGTATCCTACTAATGTTAATAGTCTTGCATTAATTACTGCCACAAAGGTAAACTAAAATATATTCACAACAAAATTATTCTGCCTAAATCTCAGCACTTTATATCATATAAATCAAGAGGCCGACCCCTGAAAGAGCCAGCCTCATTGATATGAATTTTGCCTAGATTATTCAGGCCAGTTGCCACTCAGCAGATAGTCGATGAGGGCAGTCACGTCGGCGATGGTAACATCATCCTGGAGATTGCAGTTTGCATTCTCGAGGCTGATACCAGTAGCATCACCGCTCAGCAAGTAGTCGATAAGGGCTGTAACGTCAGCGATAGTTACATCATTATTCAAGTTTACGTCGCCACGCAGACCCTGAGGCTCGGGAGTGTCACCGGCCTCATAACCGAAACCAACCTTGGGCAGGAAGTGATCGAGATAGTTCGAGGTCGAAGATACACCATACTCGTAGTAGCTGGGATAATAGTCAGCTATGTCCTGGCCATAGAAATAAGTTTTGGGATAATTGTTTCCCTTCTCAATATTGCAGACCTCGATGGCGAGGTTACCACCGGCGTACTCGAAGGGCTCATCAAGCGTGAAGACAAGCTCGTTTTCACTGTCACCGGGTACCCAGGTGGCCACGGCAGTGAGGTCGGTCAGAGCAGTGTAGCTGGTGAAGCCCTGCTGGTCAACGGCCTTGAACGAAAGCTGCAGTTGACCACCCGTGAAGGTCAGAGGAGCGGTAGGATAGAACGTTACCTCGGTAATCTTCTTACCTGCCAGAGGAGCAAGCATCTCGGCGGTATAGATCATCTGGTCCTTGAATATAGCGTCATAATAGTAGCCATAGACAGGCAGATAACTATTGGTAGCGGTACCGTCACAAACGGTGATCACTGAGGGCATGGTGGCCAATACGCCAGTAAGGGCAACCTCAAACTGACCGGCTGCACCACAGTCGATAGCCAAGGTCTGAGCATATTCACCAAGTTCGGTGGGAGCAAAGGTAACGGTGAACTCCATCGAGGCACCAGGAGCAATCTCGGTAGCGGCAGGAGTTACGCTGAAGGGAGCAGACAGTGCGCTAAACACGGGAGTAAAGGCGTTCTTACCCATGTTCTTCAGAACGAAAGTCTGAGGAGCAGCAGTCATCTCGGGATAGAGCGTACCGAAGTCAATTGCCGAGGTGCTGATCACTGCAAAGTCGTCACCTTTCTCATAGCCGAAGGTGGTCTTAGGAGCCCACGGCTGGGCATAAGAGCTACCACTGGCGGGAAGCCTGTACATCGAAGCGTTGTACGACTTCTCTTCACCGGCGAAGGTCAAATCAGCATAACCGCTGGCCTCCTTAACGATGGTTGAAACAACAATATTGCCACCCTCATAGACGAAAGGCTCATTGAAGTTAATCACGAGTTCGGTCTCACCGGGGGTCATCGTGATCTCGGCAACCTCGGTCAAGCCAAGAATCGGATCAGGGTTGTAACCAGGGAATTCATTCTGGTCGGTAGTGCCGATTCCAACACCTACCTTACCGCCACTGAGCGTGTTACCATCCAAGCCACCGATGTAGAATTTCAACGATGTGATTGCGGCGCCCTGCATAGCCTCGAGATCGCTTGCGGGATAGATAATCTCGGTGATAAAGTTGGCCGCATCAAAGTAGTAACCGTAAATGGGCACATACTCGTTGTAAACTACAACCTGTGTGGAGGCGTCATACAACGTCAGTTCATCGGCCTGTGCGGGCATGAACATAGCAAGCGCCATCAGCGCTGCGGACATGAGTTTAAATACTTTCTTCATAAAAAATAATGAATTAATTGTTGAAAAGGTTTATAAATAAAGCAAAGGTTAAAAATCAGTAGTATCAACTTGCGGCAAATGTACAACATTAACCTGACATGGCAAAGCCCCTATTGACTAAAAAAAATAAAAATACAAACAAATCACCTTAAACAATAGTGGGGCAATCATTAAGTGATTTTACAACAAACTAATAATCAATAAATTAGTAAAAAACAACAAAAAGAGACAACTATACAAAATGAACACAAAAAGAGGCAGACCCTCAATGAGCCTGCCCCCTATAAATTAGTATTTTGCCTGATGATTACTCGGGCCAGTTGCCACTCAACAGGTAGTCGATGAGGACAGTCACATCCTTGATGGTCACTGACTCGTCAAGGTTGCAGTCAGCAGTTGCAGGTGCCTCGGCTCCACTCAGCAAGAGGTCAATCAGCACAGTCACGTCCTTGATAGTAACAGCGTCGTCACCATTCACGTCACCACGCATGCCCTGAGGCTCGGGAGTATCCTCCTTCACGTAGCTGAAGGTTGCCATGGGCAGGAAGTTAACTACGCCTTCTTCCCAACCGAAATTATAGATGTGAGCAAAGGATGCACCTGTACTTTCAACACCCAGATAAGCGTCACTGAAGCTATAGTTACCCTGAGCGGTCACGAGAGCCTCAATAGCCAGGTTGCCACCCTGATACTCATAGGGCTCGGTGAATTCAAACACGAGCTCGTTCTCACCAGCAACGGGAGCGCCATTGGCAACGACGGTCATGCCGGTAATTGCTTCTGGAGCACCGAAGAAATCTTGCTCAACCTCCTTAATCGAGAGCTGGATGTTACCGCCATTCAAGGTCATGGCCTCTTTGGTGTGGAACCTGATACCGGTGATCTTCTTACCAGCCAGGTCGGTCATCATATCGGCAGGATAAATCATCTGAGAGAAAGCGCCACCACCAACGTGCTCATAGTTCTCAGGATCAACGGGAACCATCTTGTTGGTTGAAGTGCCTTCAGCAACAACAACCTCGGCGGGAACCTCAACCTGAGCACCGCTCAGTGCTACCTGGAACTGGCCGGCAGCGCCACAGTCGATAGCTAAGGTCTGGCTGTATTCACCCAAAGCAGTGGGAGCAAAGGTAACAGTGTAAGTCACGAAACCACTACCAGGAATCTCGGCGGGCTCGGGAGATACACTGAAGGGAGCCTGGATACCGCTAAAGGCGGGAGTGAAGGCATTAGCGCCCTTGTTGTCAATCCTGAAGGTCAGATCTGCAGTCTGCTCGGGATAGATACGGCCAAAGTCGAGAGCAGCAGGACGTACAGTTGCGGCATAGTCTTGAGGTGTGTAATCAACAGTTGCCATGGGATAGAAGCCACGGGTTTGCCAGCTATAGGTATAGGTTATAGCATTATTGCTGCCATAAGCACCCTGGAAAGTAATCGCAGCATAATTCTCAGCAGCTTCTACCACTTCGGTCTCAATCACCAAATTGCCACCAGTGTAAACAAAAGGCTGGTCGAAAACGATGGGCAAAGAAGATGCACCCTGAACCATCGTGATTTCAGCGACCTTAGTCAGGCCATCGATGGGAGTTGCACCCGATGAGGGGAACGAAGTCTGATCGGTAGTGCCAACCAACACATTCACCTTACCACCATTCACAGGATTTCCACCATCGTTGAGAATGTAGAAAGTAATCGAGTTGATGGGGAGGCCCACCAGGTCGGTCAATGCTGACTCGGGATAAATCAGCTGCACACGAGTGCCCGGAGTGTCCATATACATACCGTAGAAGGGAACCTGCTCACTGGAAGTCATCGGACCATCCTGATACAGGTTAGTCGTTGCGGCCTGAGCAGCAAATGCTACAATGGCCACAAAAAGAAGAGAAAAGAATTTCTTCATAATAGTGTTAATGTTAAAGGTTAGAAAAAATATTAATAATACGAATAATCTTCACGCTAAGCAAGAATGCAGAATTGTTCACGCGGCAAAGATAGGTCATTTTTTGCTCTCTGCAAAATTATTCACATACTAATTCTGTGCTTTTCTGGCTTTTTTCAACAATAGATGCCTGAAACGCAGCAAAAAGCTAGGATTATGCTAGAAAAGCTGGCATAATCCGTTTCAGTAGTCTATGCAATATAAGGCAGGATGTGTTTAATTCTCCTTAGGAAGGGTACGCCAGCCCAATGGGATAGATAACCCTACGAGTACGTTGCTGCACTTACTGTTCTTGCCCATGAACACATAATCAGAGCCCACAAACAACGGACCAAGCTTGAGGGCAACGCCAAAGGCCTTACCGCTACACATGACAGGCGAGTAGCTCACAGCAAGGTCAACAAAACGGCTAGGACGGTAATTGACCGACATGGTGAACTCATTCTCGTTCCTGGATGGGGCAAACCGGTTGGTGTACAACAGGCCAAAGCCCAACTTGTCATTCATCAGCTTGTATTCGCCGCCGACAACTAAAATCGGTGCAAGCCACGTTGTCCTGGATTTATCCTTTTGCTCGTCAAGCTCCAACCTGAGCAGATCCAGGTTAAGGGTCTTTCCCTCCCCAGTAACGTCAGCAAAATACATCATCCCACTGGGATCGTCGGTGTCAAAATTCATGTCAGCAGTATTGGAATGGGCATACTTGGTAAAGCCTTTAGACCAACAGATGAATCCCACATCATTGATGGCGGCCGACAGTGTAAGCGAGGGGGTTACCTGATAGGAGACACCGAGATCAGCTCCCGCTCCAGCACCTGCAAAACCGATGTGAGTGGGTTTAAATTCCACGTCATCGATGTAACCATCGGCGCCTTGCAGCAATTCAACGGCATCGGTTGAGCATTCAAGCTCGGCATCCACATCAAACGAGGCCGAGCCCTGGCTATTGATCAGCTGTTCGACATCGGGGTTGTTCCAATCAAAATCAGGATCCAAACCCTCAATGCGGGTCTTAATGACAGCCTCATTTACCGTCAACTTCATATTGGCCATGCCAAACAAACCCTTGACACGACCGCCCACCTTAAGCCTATCACCGAGGAGCGGGCGCGAATAACCCAAGCTGAGCTCGCTATAAACATTGATGCCAAGTTTTTCATTGCCGATGTGGCGCGTATAGTCTGAGAAGTCAATGCCACGACGCTGTTTCATGTCGCTCATGAAGTTAAACCATTCTCGAGGCACAACAGCATACCCATCGGCCTTCACACCGAAGCCGAGCGTCCAAAAGGCCTGACCTTGCCACCAACCGACATTCAACAAATCAGTACCCACGTTGACCGAGGCATGATTCACATCCTTAAGATTGTTGATGAAATCCTGGTCGGTAAAGAAATCGGCCCGGGCCTTATTTTTGATCATCTCAACGACATCGTTGTGGCCCATTGAGTTAGAATACATCATGCCATTAGTCTGGCCAATCCCGGGCAAATGGACAAATCCCCTTTCGGGCGCCAATGCCGGATTGAGTTGAAGGCTATAATGTGATCCTTCCATAAAGTAGGATGTACGCAGGAACTGGCCATGCAACATAGTAGCCGAGGCCATCATTACAAGCGTGAGAAATAGCTTCTTGCAAGGATTGATTATTGGGTATTTCATTGCTTTGTTAAATTAACTTTAGGTTTAAATTAATGGGTGCGCCTCAATGGAGGTCTCATCAATCAATGGGTGATAACCGATGATGATGCAAATTAAATCATAATTATTAATTTGAGCAAAATTTTCTGCGCAAAATTGAACTACTGTCTCAAACGGGCTAACAACTAGCTACGTGAACGGCAAAAAACACTCAGGCGGCCTCGCTTGAAATCGAGGTCGCCTGAAGTTAGGTTGTTCTTTAAAACCCTTTAAACAGGGCTCTGTAAGGCTTGATTACTTGATCACCTTAACAGCGTTGGTGGTGCCGTCGGTGTAGGTGGTAACCTGGATGGTCATACCATTAGCCTCCTGCATCTCCTGACCAGCCATGTTGTAGTAGCGAACGTTAGCTACGGTCTTGGCAGCGAGCTCATCAACGCTCACGGGACCACCCTTAGCAACATAAGCCATGAACATTTCGATCTCCAAATCGTCATTGATAACAGGGTGAACACCGAGGTTATAGCTATAACCATTACCAACATAGTAAGTATTCTTGCTATTAGCAACCAGAGGAGTCTGATCTCCATAGCCCATCATGTTATCGTCAACGAAAACAGGCTCCTCACCGGGTGCGCCATACTCTACACCGTCAATCAGGAAATAGAAATGAGCTACCTCAACATAACCATATTCATAAATAAGGTCAAAAGTGTTGACGGGATCAGTGTTCCAGCCAGGAATCAAATCATAAGGAGTCTCAGTACCATCAGCTGTTACCAACACAACCTGGCAATCGGGAATTGTCACCTGAGCCTGAGCAGCTACAGCCATCATAGCAACGAAAAGAAGCGTAAAAATTTTCTTCATGATTTTAAAATTTTAAAAATGAATAAATATTAATTAAATCTGTTATTTGTTCAACTATTAATAATCATGACATATATCATGCGGCAAAGATAAATCATTTTTTTCAATAACAAGCAACTTTTCTCAAAAAAAAACAAAATATTTTTTCGGGACAATTTATTGCCAATTTTTAGGGTCCAGTTTTCTGAACTATTCCTAATTAGAAATGCCTAAAGTGTCAAAATGCTATCGATAACCGAGTTCACGTCGCTAATGTTGACCTCACCGTCGCCATTCACGTCACCGGCAGGAATCACCGATGCCGAAAGGACAATATCGATCACCGCATTCACGTCGCTGATGTTGACCTCACCGTCGCCATTCACGTCGCCGTCAATGGGCTCAGGCATCTCTGCGTCAGGATGGTAGTCAATACCGCCGGCGACCTCGGTTGAGGTCTCCCCTATCCATCCACAATACTGGTTGAGGGCGTTATACACCTTGATGAAATCGATGTGGGTGAGGTTCACATGGTGGCCCCGCTCATCCACGGCCCAGTCGATTTTAAAACCCGGATTATAGTAACCCTCGACCGGTTGGCGTGCGGGATTGTTGGGCAGGTTATCCACATAGCCCCATGCAAAATTCTCGAGCACATAGTAAGCGTTGCTTCCATTGCTACCCGCATTTACGGCATTGCAACGCAGTTTCTCGCCTGTGAAAGTCAGCGTCTCATCCTGAATCCACATGGGCCAATAGGGCTGGTTGTGGAATGTATTGCGGCTCATGTAGCCACTAGTGCTATCGGTGTTCACGTCGTTACTGGTCCAGCGGATGTAAGTCGTGTCGCAAAGGCTAGGATCCACGCGGCTGGGCGTAGGAGCCTTGCCATCGTCGGGGCGGTAGTAGGTGATGCTGTAATCGTGCTGGGTGGTGGGATGGTCATATTCGCTGCCAGCCAGTTCATACCACTTGTCACCGTCACTGGGCACGCCGTCACCATCGACATCCACGCCCACCATGACGATACCAGGCTCGCAGCTGCCACCACCCGAGTATTGGTCACTGTAGAAGGCATTGCCCCAGATCTCGAAATCATAATCGTGCATATTGACCACCGGATGGTCAAAAGCCACCACCACATAGCCACCGTAACCGCCAAGCGTGATCATGCCCTCGGCCCAAACGGTGTCGATGCGGGTGTATTCCACGCCATGAAAGGTTGTTGTGGTGGTATCAATCCGCCCACAAATGCTGGCCTCACACCGAGCCAAAACGCTATCCAACGGTTCCCCCACCCTATAAACGGGCATGGTATTGACGAACTGCCCTGGTGCAGGACGGTATTCATAGACGCGGGAAAGCCACGGATGGTTGCCCCACATGGTCAGTGTGGTCAACACGGCCATCAACGCTAGCAGAATGTTTCTCATCTTCTTCATATTATATTATTTTAATGTTCATTCATATTATGTCCCAAGAATGCAAAATGGGCAGGGATATCGCCGGTGCGCACATCCCACTTCTTCACGCCATAACGGTCAAAACAGTAAAGGCGTCCAGGTGACACATAATCCTTGGCATCTGTCACATAGATATCACCCGAGAGCGGATTGACCGCCACGGCATAAGGGACAACAATCTCGCTGTCGGTGCCATCGGTAATAAAATTGTCGCACACCTTTTCGCGGGTTTGGGTGTTAATGATGGCATAGGAGAAGTGGTTGCTCATCGACACATAGCTCCACTCGGTGCTCACCACATAGAGCGAGTCGCCGTGAAGCCACATGTTGCTCACACGGCAATCGATGCTGTCAACAAGTAGATTCTTGCGCGTGTCATAGGCATAGATCTTGCTAGGCTTGGTGTAGTAGTCACCACGCGACGCTACCCACAACATGCCATGGGAATCACCCTTGACCCATTGCAGGTTGATGGCAATGGGGACGCGGCGTTCTTCCTTGAATGTTGCCACATCGATGACCGACAGGGTGTTCTCGTAGTTAGGCACCATGTAGCCGCCCGAGTTGGCGACATAAATCTTGCCATTCACAATTTCCAGTTCATCGGGTTGGAAGCCCACGAGACAGGTATCGACAATCTGCATCGTCACGGTGTCGATTTTGGCCACATAGCCCCGCTGCTCATAGTTGGGATTGATCTGCACAGGACCGGCATAACTCGTCACATAAGCATAGCCGCCATAGAAACGGATGAAGCGGCAATTGGGGATATCGATCTGGTATTTTTTGCGGCAGGTGTACTTGTCAAGCACATCAACCTTGTTAGAGCAATTGATGACGCAAAACAGGTTGCTGCCATAGATGCCCATATCGTTGCCCACGTCGCCCATCTCCTTGGGCACGTTGGGGTTAGCATAGGAGAAGATGTTGCGGATGTACTCGCCAGCGGCGTAGTCATAGTAGTCGAGTGTCGCCTTGTTCCATCCCATATTGCCCTCACACAACAGGTAAAACCCCTCGATGTCGCTGAATTCAGGTTGGGCCACAGGCACATGCTCTGGCAGGAAAATCGTCTCTTCCTCTCGACATCCCGCCAGCATCGTCAAGATGACCAGGGCCAAGCCAATGATATGTAGATTGCGCTTCATCAAATGTCAAATTTCAATATGAGTTTATAATTGCAGCCTGGCATGGGATAGTTCAATATCACATCATAGTACTGATTGAACAGATTGTTCACCTCGCCCGACACTTTCAGGGTCGTTGTCTTGCCCAAACGGAAAACATAACCTGCCGAGAGGTCGTGGGTGTACCACGGCTGCTCATGGTTCTCGCGGGTGTTAGCGCTAGTGTGATAGCGTTCCCCCACATATATAAAACTATAGTTCAAATCAAAGTCATGCCAGTTCAGATGTCCCACCACCGAGCCGCTGTGCCAGGGGATGTAAGCGAGTTGCCCCTTGTAGGTGCCGCCGTCCTCGTTGTCAGCGGGATTGGTATAGTCTTGAGCCCGCTGATAGGTGTAACTCAGGTTAATATCCATCACCACATCGGCGGGAAAACGCAGGGTGGTTCGCGCGCTCGCATCAATGCCGCGGATTTTCACCTTGCCCACGTTCATCATCATCCATCGATACTGGCCTGTTCCCTTGGGCACAGCGATGATTTTGTCGGTAATGTAGTTGTAATAGGCGTCGGCACTAAACTTGACACCCGCCAGGAAGCCATCGCTGGTGAGCAGACGATAAAGGAAGCCCACATTATATTGCGTGGCATACTCGGGATTAAGCGTGATATTGCCCATGTCGGTGTAATACAGGTCGTTGAACGTGGGCATACGGAAGATGCGCTTGTAATAGGCCCGCAAGTTGAAATCCCGCTCCAGCCAGGGTTGCCAGCTCAGAAAAACGGCAGGCGTCACCTTGTTGGAATAACGGTTCATCTTACCCACAACCACACCGCCACTGCGCGCCGACGAACGGTCGTTAACCAATGTGTAGAGCAAACTACCCTGGGCCTTAAAGCCGTGCCAGCTCCAAGCCGTTGCCAGGGCCGTGAGCACCGTATGGCGTATGGGGTAACCAAAGCCCGTCAGTGTCGCGTCAAGACTGTTCCACTGGTAGTCCACCGACAGGTTCACGTCCCAATCGGTGAGGATGTTATACTTGTTGGCTGTGGAGATGTATATCTCGTCCTGCCAGAACTCGTTATCGATATACATTAATGTGGTATCAGGATTCAAGTAATGGAGGTAATCGCGCGAGTACTTGGCGTTAACCATCAGTTCATAACGGTCGGTTAGTCGGCGTTGAAAAGCCCCTTGGACAAAAAAGTTGCGGTCCCACTGCTTTTGAGCATGTTTCCACACATTATTCACTATAGCGCCAGGGATGCCTTTACTGCCATCATAGTAATAGGCCTTGGCATGCCACTGGCCACCATTCATCACGCCAAACAAGCCTCCCTCGACACGCCAGGAACGCACCTCGCCATTGCGGCGGACGGCAGTCGTGTCCCAAGCCAGCGTGCCGTCGCTATAGTGCTTGCGGTAACGGAAGTGGTACTGCCCCGTAGCGTAAGTGAACTCACTGTTGACCGACAGGCTCATGTGTTTGTTCAACTTGTGCTCCCATCGCACGCTAGGATTTACCAAGCCAAATGAACCGGTCTTGAACGACACGTTGAGGTTGTCGCGTTTTCCCGGCTTAAACTTCGGTCGACGAGTGCGCAGGTAAATGGTGCCCGCCGATCCATAATCTTTAGCGCTCTGGAAAATACTACTGCGCTGACCGTTGTAAAGCGAGATTTCCTCAATATTGTCAAGAGAAAATTTTCCCAAATCCACTTGACCATTTTGAGCGTTACCAATCTGTATGCCGTCGTAGAAGACACCCAGATGATTGGTACCCATCGAGCGTATATCAACCGTCTTGAGCCCCCCCACGCCGCCGTAATCCTTGAGTTGCACCCCAGCGAAATAACGCACAGCATCGGCCACCGAGTGACTGTTCAGTCCTTCGAGTTGCTTGCCGGTGAGCACCTGGGCTGGTATCACTTCCTCATAGGGGCGACGGCCATAGATAATGACATTCTGGATATACTGCATCGAGTCCAGCCTGCCATGACCCACAGCGGCAAGCGCCGAATCTTGTTCGGCAAGTGAACCAGCGAGCGGTGCGTCCTGGGCAATCACACACAGGGCACATATAAGGTTCATAAACGCTATTACAACGGTTTTACGCATTGTTTTGAGTTACGGGTCTTTATGTTTGCATAAATTTGGCGACACCTTAGCCGTCGATGCTAATATCATGACGTTCGGTTTGCACAAATATTGCGACTTGGCAGGTCTTCTGACTCGCCTCGACCCATTATTGTCACCTGGCCTTCCCACATAGCTGCGCCAATGCATGGACGCTGTTTTGCAGTGACCCGGTGAGGGTTTCTCTTGATGAGGCACACAGCAGCACCGTCTGTCCAGGAATCTCACCTGGTTCCCTTTTCACCCTCAGGAGTTTACCCCATTAGGGCACCAAATCTCGCTGCAAAAGTACAAAATAATTCTCACGCCATGCCTAAAGACCATTAAAAATATCTTCAATGCGCTTTTTTACGGGCCGTAAATTGATAATGTAAACAACTATTTCGTTCGAAAAATGGCACATTATTTTTCAATCCAATTAAAATGATTACCTTTGCACCCAAATTTTAAATAATACATTATTAAAAAGATGAAGAGATTCAACGAGTATAACGGGTTTAACCTGTCAGATATCAACAAGGAAGTCTTGAAACAGTGGGATGAGGAAGACGTGTTCGGCCGCAGCATCAGCGAGCGCGAGGGCGCCAAGTCTTATGTATTCTTTGAAGGTCCTCCCAGTGCTAACGGCATGCCGGGCATCCATCACGTGATGGCCAGGACAATCAAGGACATCTTCTGCCGCTACAAGACGATGCAGGGCTATCAGGTGCTGCGCAAGGCCGGTTGGGACACCCACGGCCTGCCCGTGGAGCTGGGCGTTGAAAAGGCGCTGGGCATCACCAAGGAGGATATCGGCAAGAAAATCTCGGTTGATGATTATAATGCCACGTGCCGCAAGGAAGTGATGAAATATACCCGCGAGTGGGAAGATCTTACTCACCGCATGGGTTACTGGGTGGATATGAAGAACCCCTACATCACTTTCAAGAACAGCTATATTGAGACACTGTGGTGGCTGTTGAAGCAGCTCTACAACAAGGGCCTGCTCTACAAGGGTTACACTATCCAGCCTTACTCGCCCGCTGCCGGCACCGGCTTGAGCTCTCACGAGCTGAACTTGCCCGGCTGCTATCGCGACGTGAAGGACCAGACGGTAACGGCCCAGTTCACCGTGCTGAGCGGTGACGAGCATCCCGTCGTTAAGAAAATCCATGAGGTTGCCGATGATGGCTTCAACGAGGCTTATGTGCTGGCATGGACGACCACACCGTGGACTCTGCCGAGCAACACCGCCCTGTGTGTGGGCAACAAGATCGACTATGTAGCCATTGAGAGTTTCAACCCCTACACTGGCAAGCCCGCCATCTACATCCTGGCCGAGGCTCGCGTCGATGCCTACTTCAAGGCCGACGGCAAGGACCAGCCGCTGGAGTACGCCGCTGGAGCCAAGGTGGTGCCTTGGAAGGTAATTGCCCAGTTCAAGGGTCAAGACCTGCTCGAGATGTGCTATGCCCAACTGTTCCCCTGGGTTAAGCCCGTGGACAAGATTGACGGCAAGGTCGTTGGCAACGACAACGGTTTCCGCGTCATCCCCGGTGACTATGTAACCACCGAGGATGGTACCGGTATCGTCCACATCGCGCCGACCTTTGGTGCTGACGATGCCCGCGTAGCCAAGGCTGCCGGCATCCCCGCCCTGTACATGATCAACAAGAAACTGGAGACCCGCCCCATGGTGGACCTCACTGGTAAATACTACCTCATCGAGGACCTGGACGAGGAATTCGTCAAGAACTTCGTCAATGAGGAACTTTATAAGGAATATGCAGGCCGCTGGGTGAAGAATGCCTACGACCCGCAGTATACCGTGGGTGGCAAGTTTGACGAGGACGCTGCCAACAAGGCAGAGGACCTGAACATCTACATCTGCATCCGCATGAAGCAGGAGGGCACCGCCTTCAAGATGGAGAAGCACACCCATAACTATCCCCACTGCTGGCGCACCGACAAGCCCGTGCTCTACTACCCGCTGGACAGCTGGTTTATCCGCGACACGGCTTGCCGCGACCGCATGATCGAGCTCAACCACAGCATCAACTGGAAGCCCGAGCACACTGGTACGGGCCGCTTTGGCAAGTGGCTGGAGAACCTCAATGACTGGAACCTGAGCCGCAGCCGCTACTGGGGCACCCCGCTGCCCATCTGGCGCGACGAGGATGGTGAGGAGAAGTGCATTGGCAGCATCGAGGAACTCTATAACGAAATCGAGAAAGCCGTTGCCGCCGGCGTGATGACAAGCAATCCCTACAAGGACAAGGGCTTTGTTCCCGGCGACTACAGCGAGGAGAACTACAATAAAATTGACATCCACCGCCCCTATGTTGACGACATCATTCTGGTGAGCGACACGGGCAAGCCCATGAAGCGCGAACTTGACCTGATCGACGTGTGGTTTGATAGCGGTGCCATGCCTTATGCACAGCTGCACTACCCCTTCGAGAACAAGGAGGCCGTGGACAGCAAAACGTTCTACCCCGCCGACTTTATCGCCGAGGGCGTGGATCAGACGCGCGGCTGGTTCTTCACGCTGCACGCCATTGGCACAATGGTGTTTGACAGCGTGGCCTACAAGAATGTAATCAGCAACGGACTCGTCCTTGACAAGAACGGCAACAAGATGAGCAAGCGCCTGGGCAACGCTGTTGACCCGTTCGGCGCCATTGAGACCTACGGTAGCGACCCCCTGCGCTGGTACATGATCAGCAACTCGTCGCCCTGGGATAACCTCAAGTTTGACGAGGCTGGTGTGGTAGAGGTTGCCCGCAAGTTCTTCGGTACCCTGTATAACACCTACTCATTCTTTGCCCTGTATGCCAACGTGGACGGCTTCGACCCCGAGGCGGCCCAGGTGCCCTTGAACGAGCGTCCCGAGATCGACCGCTGGATCATCTCGCTGCTCAACTCGCTCATCGCACAGGTGCAGGCCGACCTGGAGGACTACGAGCCCACCAAGGCCGCCCGTGCCATCAGCACATTTGTGAGCGACCACTTGAGCAACTGGTATGTGAGGTTGAACCGCAAGCGCTTCTGGGGTGGCGAAATGACCCAAGACAAGTTGGCGGCTTATCAGACCCTGCACCAGTGCCTCACAACCGTGGCATTGCTCATGGCACCCGTGGCACCCTTCTATAGCGACCGCCTGTACCGCGACCTCACTCATAGTGAGAACTCGGTACACCTTGCAGCCTTCCCCAAGTGTGACGAGGCTGTTATCGACAAGCAACTGGAACAGCGCATGCAGGCTGCCCAGGATATCACCTCGATGGTTTTGTCATTGCGCCGCAAGCAAAACCTCAAGGTTCGCCAGCCGCTGCAGGCCATCATGGTGCCTGTGCTTGACGAGAGCCAGCGCGAATCGATCGAGGCTGTTGCCGACCTCATCCGCAACGAGGTTAATGTCAAGGAAATCCAGCTCGTGGGTAACGATGCAGGCATCCTTGTTAAGCGCGTGAAACCCGATTTCAAGAAACTCGGCCCGAAGTACGGCAAAATCATGAAGGCGCTCGCTGCCAAGATTACCGGCCTGTCTCAGCCCGAAATCGCCCAGTTTGAGAAAGACGGCAAGCTGGATATCGACGTTGACGGACAGCTCGCGACCGTGGAACTTGGCGATGTGGAAATCATCAGCGAGGATATCCCTGGCTGGCTCGTCGCTAACGATGGCAATCTGACTGTGGCTCTCGACATCACTGTCAACGAGGAACTGCGTCTTGAGGGTATCGCCCGTGAACTCGTAAACCGCATCCAGAACGTACGCAAGAGCAAGGACTTTGACATCACCGATAAGATCAACATCACCATCGCTCCTGACGAGCGCACCGATGCCGCCATCAAGGCCTATAGCGACTACATCGCCCATCAAGTGCTGGCCAACAGCATAACCGTGGCCCCCGTCGATGCCGCCAAGGCTGTTGAACTTGACATGGATGGCTGGACTCTGCCCGTGAGTGTCGAGAAGGTGTGATTTAGGTTTTAGGCTCTAGGTGTTAAGTTTGAGTGGCATCTGCGACAGAAAACTGACAACAGACAATTGACGACTGAGAATTAAGAACGAATTAAATAATTCATATGAACAACAATCAAGAGAAAGCCAGATACAGCGACCAGGAGTTGCAGGAGTTCAAGGAGCTCATCGAGGCTAAGATAGAACAGGCTCAAGCCAACTATGAGCGTCTGAAAGACAATATCATGGTTGACGAGTCCAATCCCACCTTCAAGATGATGGAGGAAGGTGCCTCAACGATGCAGAAGGAGATTTCCAGCCAGCAAGTGCAACGCCAACTTGACTTCATTCGCAAACTCCAAGCCGCACTTGTGCGCATCGAGAACAAGACCTACGGCGTGTGCCGTATAACGGGCAAACTCATTCCTAAAGAGCGCCTGCTCGCAGTTCCCCACGCAACCCTGTCTATCGAGGGCAAGGAGATCGAGGCCAAGAACAAAAAGCAAAAATAACGTTAGAGCCCTATTGGCATGAAAATCTCTAACGGAAAACTGGCAGCGCTCATCATGGTGCTGGTTATCGTCATCGACCAAGCCGTAAAGATTTGGGTCAAGACCCACTTCTATTACGGCGAGGAGGTGGCCATCACCTCGTGGTTCAGGCTCCTGTTCATCGAGAACAACGGCATGGCATTCGGCATGGAGCTGGGCAGCAAACTGATGCTCACCCTTTTCCGCATCATTGCATCGTGCGCTCTCATCTACTACCTGTGGCAGTTGAGCAACCGCAATGACATTCCCCGGGGGTATATGGTCTGTATCGCGCTCATCACCGCCGGCGCGCTGGGTAACGCCATCGACTGCGTTGCCTATGGCGTGATTTTCAACAGCCCAGTACCACCCCAAGTGGCACAGTTGTTTCCGCCCGATGGCGGATATACCACGCTGTTCAACGGCAGGGTTGTGGATATGCTCTACTTCCCACTGTGTGAGTGGAACTGGCCTCAATGGATGCCCTGGATAGGAGGCAACCACTTCGTGTTCTTCCAGCCCATCTTCAATGTGGCCGATGCATCCCTCTGCGTGAGCGTCTTTGTGCTCATCTTGTTCTATGCCCGCTTTCTTGCCACATTAACCAGCGATAAGAAGGCTGTCGAGGAACTTGAACAGGTGAGCGAGGAGAATCAATCCCTCGAAGTTGAAAACAAGGAGAACAGTCAAGATTCAGACGAGTAATTTTCCATGCGCAATGCCCTTCTCCACATATCACTATTGCTCACAATCGTGATGTCGCTGCTATCCTGTGGCCGCACGCCTCATGGCGTGATGAGCGTGAACGAGATGGCCGACCTCATTGTCGACCTGCAAATCGCCGAGGCCTACATTGACAGCCACATTGGCGAGTATACCAGCGATAGCAGCAAGCTCGTTCTCAAGCAGTCGGTGTTCAAGAAGCATGGCATCACCCAAGAGGACTATGACTCGTCGCTGGTGTGGTATTCCCACAACATGGAGGACTATATCAAGGCACACGACAAGGCCATCGGCAAGCTCAAGGAGCGATATGACAAACTGGACAAGAACGGCAAGATGGTTGATCGAGAGATGGCCATCAGAGAAAGAAGAGAAACCCCTGAGGCTATTCCGCAAAGCATACACAGTTCCCGAGGCAAACAATTGGGACGACCGAACACCGATAGTAAAGGTGACACGATTGACCTGTGGCAGGGCAACCGAAGCTATGTGCTGACCCAAGGCGCCAAACGCGGCTTCATCACCTTCAGCGTTCAGCCCGATGCCCAATACAAGCCCGGCGACCGCTACCAGCTCGCTTATTACCTGACCCGATGCAACAATGAGTTTAAAGTGAGCCTGAACGTGGACTATACCGACGGCGGCACCTCCCAAATCACACGAGGCACCCACAGCGACGGATGGGTGGCCATCGATGTACAGAGCGACAGCACCCGTCGGGTGCGCCGCATCTACGGCTATGTGAGCTATGACATCAAGCGTGGACAAACCGCTATTGTCGATAGCCTCATGCTCCTGCGCTCACACATGAGCAAGAGCAACTATGGCTTCATCAACGCCCAGCGCCTGCTGGAACGGAAGGATTAGTTAGGTGTTAGGAGTTAGGAGTTAAATGAACCTGTATCTGCAACTGTTTCTCACTTTTGCCAAGATTGGGGCATTCACCTTTGGAGGTGGATGGGCAATGATCAGCATCATCCAGCGCGAAATTGTTGAGCGTCACCACTGGATTGAGCTTGAGGATTTTCTCGACCTGCTTGCGGTTGCCCAATCGATGCCGGGAATCCTTGCGGTCAACATCAGCGTCGTGGTGGGTGACAGGCTCAAGGGGGTCAAGGGCAGCGTGTGTGCCGCTATCGGCACCATCCTGCCGTCGTTTCTCATGATACTTGCCATCGCCATCTTCCTCACGCCCGAAACCATCAAGAACAACGCTATCGTGAGCCGCATTTTCAAGGGCATCCGCCCAGCAGTGGTCGCACTGATTATCGCTCCGGTGCTCACGACTGCCAAGGCTGCCGGCATCAACTGGAAAACAGTCATCATTCCTGTGGCAGTGGCACTGCTCATCTACAGCAAGATCCCTTATATCTCCAACCCTATTATATATATTGTGTTGGGCGCTATCGGGGGATACATCTATTATATGCGTGATTTGTTGAACAAAGCAAAGAAGGGGGCCGGCGATGCTTGACACGTATCTGAAACTCATCTGGGCCTACCTGAAAATCGGGCTATTCGGCTTTGGTGGCGGTTATGCGATGCTCTCGCTCATCCAGCGCGAGGTGGTCGACTCGGGTTGGATTACCAGTCAGATGTTTACCGACATCGTCGCCATCTCGCAGATGACCCCCGGGCCTATCGGCATCAACAGTGCAACCTATATCGGCTATGTGGTCACGGGAAGTGTCTGGGGATCACTGGTGACAACGCTCACTGTCGTGTTGCCGCCGTTCATTCTCACACTCATCGCCAGCCATTACATCGAGCGCCACAAGCAGAGCCCCTTTATCAAGGGTGCATTTATGGGTCTTCGCCCTGTGGTAGTGGGCTTAATCGCGTCGGCAGCCCTGTTGCTGATGAACAGTGAGAACTTCGGCTATCTCAACAGTGAACGCGTGGTGACCATAGCCATCTGCGCCACATCGTTCTGCATCGTGTATTTCACTCGGGTGCATCCTATCCTGGTCATCATCCTCGCCGGCATCGCTGGCCTTATTATTTTTTAACCCATTCATTCCCAAAATTCTTCATTATGGATAAGCGGCTGACATTATTAGCAATCATTCTTGTCGCTATTACCGCCGTGGCTAACGCCAGCGGATGGATTCGCATCAATCAATTGGGCTATCTGCCCACAGCAACCAAGGTAGCCGTGCTCATGAGCGAGGAGAGTGTTACGGTCACCGAGTTTGAACTGCAGGACGTATTCACGGGCAAGACTGCTTATCGGTCGACCGCCAGCCGCGGCATGGGGCCATGGGGACAGATGGCGTCAACCTACCGACTGGATTTCAGCGATTTTCACGGTGAGGGTTCCTACCGCATCGTGGCGGCTGGCATCGATTCACCAGTGTTTCCCATCAACAACCGCGTGTGGGACGGCACGGCCGACTTTGTGCTGAACTACATGCGCCAGCAACGATGCGGCTTCAACCCGTTTCAGCAAGACAGTTGTCACGTGAAGGATGCCTACGTGCGTTACCACCCCGAGAAGGAGGGGCAGCATATCGACGTGCGTGGCGGCTGGCACGATGCGGCCGACCTGCTGCAATATACCACCACAAGCGCCAATGCCATCTATCAGATGATGCTGGCCTGGCAGCAGTGCCCTGGGGCTTTCGGCGACCATTTTCAGGCCAATGGCCTCAAGGGTGCCAACGGTATCCCTGACATCATTGACGAGATTTACTGGGGACTGACGTGGCTCGACAAGATGAACCCGAGCAAGGGCGAACTCTATAACCAGATAGCTGACGACCGCGACCACATCGGCATGAAACTGCCCAAGGATGACCCTGCCGATTATGGTTGGGGTCCGAACAACGGCAGGCCCGTCTATTACATTGACGGCAAGCCACAACAGCGCGGCAAGTTCATGAACGCCACGATGGGCGCGGCCAGCACAGCGGGCAAGTTCGCCAGCGATTTTGCACTAGGCGCTGAGATATTAGCACCGTACTATCCCGAGTTTGCCGCAAAAATCAAGGGCAAGGCCGCAGACGCCTATCAGGTGGGCCTCGACAAGCCTGGCAACACCCAAACGGTTAGTGTTGTCTCGCCCTACATCTATGAGGAAGACAACTGGGTGGATGACATGGAGCTAGGCGCCATCGAGCTTTACCGCATGACTGGTGATGCCAAATATATGACTCAGGCTGTGGAATACGGACGCCGAGAACCCGTCACTCCGTGGATGGGCGCCGACAGCGCGCGCCACTACCAGTGGTACCCCTTCATGAACATGGGACACATCCGTGTGGCGCAGCAGGCCAGCGGCAACCAACGGCTCAGCAACGAGTTCATCCGCAACATCAAGGCGGGTATCGAGCGGGTCAAGGGACGTGCCGAACAGACGGGTAATCCGTTCCTGTGGGGCGTGCCGGGCATCTGGTGCAGCAATAATCTGACCACCGCGATGCTCACCCAATGCATTCTGTATCGTCAGCTGACAGGCGACCGCCAGTTTGAGGAAATGGAGGGAGCGCTGCGTGATTGGCTATTGGGCTGCAATCCATGGGGCACGAGCATGATTGTGGAATTGCCACTCGGCGGCACCTATCCCCACGCGACGCATAGCAACTTTGTGATGGAACAAGTGGGTATGCCCACGGGAGGATTGGTTGACGGTCCTGTATATGCCACCATTTTCAATAGTCTCAAGGGCGTAAACCTGGCTGATGACATGCTTAACATTATGGGCAACACCTATGACCGTTTCCAGCCTGGTGACGTGGTTTATCACGACAACACCCACGACTACAGCACCAATGAGCCCACCATGGACGGCACGGCGTCGCTGACGTTCCCGTTCTCGTTCTATGAGATGGAGGGAAAGAGTTCAAGCGGCCACTTCCTATGGGACGAGGGTGCGATTGTCCGCGGTGATGCGACGAAGAAGCAGCTTTGCCTCGTCTTTACCGCCGATGACCGGGCCGATGGCGCTGACCGCATCATCTCGACCCTGAAAAAGCAGGGCATCAAGGGCGCATTTTTCTTCACTGGAAAGTTCTTTGAGCTCTACCCCGACGTGGTGAAGCGACTGGTCAATGATGGGCACTATGTGGGGAGCCACAGTGATGGCCACCTGCTGTACTGCTCGTGGGAGAAGCGCGACTCGCTGCTGGTAACCAAACAACAGTTCACCGAGGACATCCGTCGCAGCTACGAGCGACTGGCCCGCTATGGCATCACACCCCAGGACGCACCCTATATGATTCCGCCCTACGAGTGGCACAACGCCACCGTGGCCGCTTGGGCACGAGAGATGGGGCTGCAACTCGTAAATTTCACTCCTGGCACCCTCAGCAGTATGGATTACACCTATCCAGGCATCACCGGCGGTAACCCCTACCGCGACAATAAGTGGTTGTGGAACCGCATTATGAAGTGCGAAAAGGAAAAGAGCCTGAACGGCCACCTGCTGATGATCCACTTGGGGACCGACGAGCGCCGAGTGGAGAAATTCTATGACCGCTTGCCCGCCCTTATCAAGGAACTCAAGCGCAAGGGTTACGCCTTCGTCCCGCTCAAGGAAATCATGGGAAAGTGAATTAACCGCAGCACCAATGAAACGCAACAACACTACATTATCGATTTGTAAGGCCATTGCCATCATCTTGATGTGCGCTGGTCATGCCGAGGGCCCTACCCTGCTAGTGACATTCATCTACCTGTTCCACATGCCGGTATTCTTTATCGCGGCGGGCTATTTCTTTGACAAGAAGTACCTGAATGACCCGTGGACCTTCTGCAAAAAGCGTTTCAAGGGCCTGTATGTGCCTTTTGTCAAGTGGAGCCTGTTCTTCCTGGTACTGCACAACCTGTTTTTCAAGATTGGGCTGATGAACGAGCAATATGGCAACTGGGCCGGCGGTGTCACCCATCCTTACACTTGGCACCAGTTCTGGCAACGCCTTGTACACATCATCTTCTCGATGGGCGGCTATGACGAGTTTCTTGCTGGCGCGTTCTGGTTCTTCAGGGCACTGCTGGTGGCTAGCATCGTGTTTCTTGTCCTTTACCTGCTGCTCTACAACCGCCACAAATGGCTCAACCATGACACGGTGCCCGTTGTGATTGCCCTGTTGGCCCTTGGGTTCTCATGGTTCAAGGTGGCCAACCACTTGACGATTGTCACTGTGGTACAGGGTGGCATACGTGACTGCTGGGGCGTGCTGTTCTTCAGCCTGGGCGTACTCTACCGTCGGCACGAGAGCCGCATACGCGAGCACTGGGCACTGACGCTGATCTATGCAGCTATTCTGGTTTTCGGGGCCTATCAGGGCTGGCAGGGCATGGCTCTCAAGACCGAACTGCGCACGGTGGCCACGCTGCCCGTGACAGGTGCTATCGGTTTCCTGATGGTTCACCACATTGCTTCCTGGCTTGACCACCACGAGGGCGCGGTGAAGCGGTTTATGGTGTATTGCGGTAACAACACGCTGTACATCTATGTGTTCCACATCATCTCGTTCAAGATTGTATCGGCCATAAAAATTTGGTACTACGGCCTCGACTGGGGACAAATCGGTTGCCACATGGTCATCCATGAGAACAGCACCACCGACCTCTTTTGGGTACTCTACACCATCGTGGGCACGGCTGTGCCGTTGCTGGGCGCTCGCTGCGTGAGCAGGTTAAAGGTTAGAGGTTAGAGGTAAAAATATCGAGAAGTTTTCTTGCTGATGTAATTGCAGATGCTCAATATGATAACTAGAAAAGCAAGGGCGATGGGGATGTTAAGGAAATACCTCTGGGCCGCCGGCATCTGCATCTCGCGCATGAGGTGGATGGCGTAGTTGGTATTTAACAAGATCGACAGCAACGTGCAGCCACACACAAATGCCATCACCGCACGCCATAGCGTTCCCCACACGCTGTATCCAAACAATTGCTTATAAGTCATAAACACCATTACGGCGCCAAGGATGAGAACGAGCCATCCCAGCGAGGTGATGTCATAAATCATGTTCAGAATCATGAAAACCGTGGAACTGAACACCTGAATAAAGAAGCCCTGTGGCAGGGTGTGAAGCGCGTTGCGGGGGGCGAAGCGGAAGATGTAGTAGTTGGGGATGATGAGGAAGGAAAGCAACAGCAAGGACAGGACGTCGGGGTGAGTGTTCAGCCACAAGAACACGTCACTCAAGTAATTGCTGGGCGGCGGGAAAGCGCCATTGAGATGGACATTGAGCCACGAGAACACGTCATCGATATAACTCAAGCGTTCACTATTGTGCAACCTGACCATGCCATGGATGGCACCCGTGAGAAAGTCGACAATCACACCGAGCACGGCGACGATGGCCAACATCTTGACGGGCGGGAAACTCACCTGCCGCTTGCCGCTGATGTAGTCGCCAATGAAGTAGCCGGGACGCAGGAACAGCTGAGCCAGCGAGTAAAGCAACGAGCGGTTGTGCATGCCCCACACCTCGGCAATGCTCTTGCCCACGCTGCGCCACGTGATGGGGCCCAGACCGGACTTCTGCGAGCAATAGGGACAGAAATTGCCCACAAAGTCATGCCCACAATTAGTGCAATGCTGCGTGTCATGGGAAGCGAACTCGTGATCGTTCGGGGAATGTTGCCACTGCCTGAATCGTCGATATGTTGCTTTGATATCCACTGTTAGTATTGAGGCCTAAGGTCCTTAACGTTGCATTGTCATAACGGCTGCGAAATTAAGCAAAATTTTTTATTTAATGGTCTTACTGATGGTATTTGATTTCCCATGCGAAGCGCACGCTTGCTATAAATAAAAGATGTCACGACCTGGGTCTATACGTCGGAGTTGGTCAGCATCCTGTTGAGCAGTTTTATAAAGAGCTTAAACCCATCGACAAAATTGTAATCACCGGTCTGAATCATGTGATAAATGAAATCTATTCCCAAAAACAGAAGCGCCAGCAGGTGAGCGCAAACCAAAGCCAAAACCACGCGCCACAGTGTTCCCCACACGCCATAGCCAAAGAGCTGCTTGTAAACGGCATAGGTCCAGACATTACCTAACACGAACGAGAACCAATGCCAGGATGTGAGATCATCAAACATGTTGAAGACCAGAAAAGCAATGGCTGTAAACACCTGGATGAAAAAGCCCTGGGGTAAGGT
Source organism: uncultured Prevotellaceae bacterium (assembly GCA_900318345.1). Taxonomy (GTDB): domain Bacteria; phylum Bacteroidota; class Bacteroidia; order Bacteroidales; family Muribaculaceae; genus Sodaliphilus. Next base: position 20,328 of record ONKD01000021.1, on the reverse strand, counting down.
GTGGCGGGGGTTGCGCGGCGCAGAGCGATAGATGAAATAGTTGGGGATAATCAGGTAGGACAGCAAGATTAACGACATCACGTCGGGGTGGAGATTCATCCACTCAAAGGCGTTGTCGATAAACAGCATCTTGTCGCCCGCAAAATCAAAGTCGTTGTTGAACACACCGCCGATGGGACTCCCTATAAAATAATCGACAAGGAGGCCTAGCACGGCCATAAGCGCCAGCAGCTTGACAGGCGGGAAACTCACCTGCTTCTTGCCACTGATGTAGTCGCTGATGAAGTAACCCGGACGCAAGAACAGCTGCACCAGGGTGTAAAGCATGGAACGGTTGTGCAGACCCCAGACCTCGCCGATGCTTTGAACCACGCTTTTCCATGTGATGGGTCCCACGTCCTCCTTCTGGGAACAGACGGGACAGTAATTGCCCACAAAGTCACTGCCGCAGTTGTTACAACGGTGCGAGGTCTGAGCCTGACGTCTGGCCTCATAGTCAAATGGGGCCAGCTGCCATTGCCTGAATCGCCGATATGCTGTCTTGAAATCCACTGTTCTTATCTAGGAGTTAGGAGTTAGGGGTTAGGAGTTAGGAGTTTCCTAAAGCCTAACACCTAATATCCTATAGCCTATTAATCGTCATAGTCCATGTCGATGACCTGGAAATTGCGGTTGAACTCAATTTCCATGCCGTTGTTGAGCTTCACCTCATAGACACTGCGGTGGCGCTCAATCTTGATGATGGACTTGCCAGGATAGTTCTGGCTGATATAGGTGCTGATCTGAGCAGGAACAGCGGCAGCGGGCACCTTGCTGCTATAGCACTCGATATCCTTCCAGTTACCATTCTTGTCAAACTCCACCTTCTCGCCGCTCTCATAGCGGATGGTGAAATCATCCCAGTCGGCGGTCACCAACAGGGGCACCTTAGTGGCGAAATTCGACTTGAGGAAAGTCTGTGCGGCCTGTGGCAACTGATCATAGGTGATTACACGATCATCGTCATCGGCACTCATGGTCAGGCTCATGGTCATGACCATCGCCATCAACAGAAAAAATTTAATCTTCTTCATAAAAAATCTTTTGTTATAAATGTGATTTTAATCTTCTGATTGTTAGCTGTCAAGAGGCGGATGCCTCTTTAACCTCTAACCTGCTAACGCAGCGAGCATCTTTAGTCGTCCATTTCCCTCAGGACTCCCTGCTTGTTGTACTTCAATTCCATGCCGTTAGCCAGCTCAATTTCATAGCCATTGCGCTCCTTATCTATTTTGGTAACAACAGTTCCGGGGAAATTGGCCTGGAGATGGGAGGCGATAGGCGCCGGTATCAACTGCTGGGGAACGGGCCTTGCTACCGGGCTCTCGATCTTGTCCCACATGTCGTCGGTATCAAATTCGATGTGAGTACCGTCAACCAAGAAAACCTCATACTTCCAGCCGGTCAATTCCAGATCCTTTTGTGCAAATGTGATGGCTTCACCAGGATAGGTCTGCTGGATGAACGTCTTTACTTGAACTGGTAATTGTTCAGGAACAACAGGCTTGTCGCTGCAAGCCGTCATCAATAAAACTAAGGCAAAAATGACTGATACAATAATACTTCTCATCTTTCTTGTCTGTTAATAAACTGTGCAAATATACGCCAATTTCTTCTTATAAAAGCAAGTATCTCATGAAAAGTGTGTTGTTTTCCCTATATTGAGGTCTGGAAAAGGCTCGTCATGTGTTGTATGGCCCACTGACTATGGTAATAGGTAAATAATTGTCGGTTTAGGGGGGGGCGTTGGGTTGCTTGATATTGTTTTTTGACTATTTTTGCACTGAACATAATTCAAGTTCCGAGTATATGATGAATCTGCAACAACTGAAAAGCGGATTTGAGCGCTTAGAGCGCTGGGTGCGGCAGTCGCCCACGTTCCTCATCACGAGTGAAAAGAAACACCTCTGCCAATGCTGTGGGCAACGCTATCGCGGGAACTACTGTCCACGCTGTTCCCAAAAGGCGGAGGTTGGACGCATCACTTGGCGTAGCGTGCGCAATGGTATAATGGACGTATGGGGTCTGGGCTCACGATCGATGCCTCTGTCGATTTGGCAGCTTTTGTATCGCCCGGGTTACTTCATCGGTGACTATATCAGTGGCAAACGGCAGTTGAGTTTTCCGCCGGTTAAGATGCTGTTTATCGTCGCTTTGATCTATGCCAATGTCTACTTTTGGTTTTTCCCCGAAGTGTTGAGGTTGCCGTTGGAGGAACAGGGAGCGGTAGGCTATAAGTTGTGGATCAGGGAACACTATAGTTGGGCCATGCTGGTCATGTCGGTTTTAGCCATCATCCCCACATGGGTCGTCTTCAGATACTCGCCCCGCAACACTCGCCACACGATTCCTGAGGGTTTCTTCATCCAAGTGTTGTTCCAAACGCTCACCATCGTGCTGTCATTATTGACAATACCGCTTGATTTTACCCAATCCAAATACAGCACTGCCGCTTACGACTTGTTGATTATGGGCTATTATTTCATCGGGTATAAGCAATTATTCGGTTATGGGATATGGGGGACCCTGTGGCGCCAAGCTCTGGTTTTCATATGTGTTGTTTTTTCCTTTATGTTATTGATCTGGTTATTCTTCCCCACGATGATGGACACCGTTGTGGAAGCGTTGGACGTAGGCGGTTATTTTGTCGAATATATCTTATAGGCAAGCACTATTGTTGGGACCGTTAACAAAGATCATCGCAAGGGTTTCTTATCGCAACTTGAAGCAAATAACTAATAAAAACCTTGTGATTCCAGGAATTATTTTACCTTTGCCACATTCGTAACTATTACATAACAAAATTATAAATACAATGAAAAGTATTAAAGTTATCCTTTTATTGGTAGTCATGATGACCATGGGTTTCCAAGCCAAGGCCGATCATGACCAAGTAATCCCTTTCAACCAGATGCCTGAAGCCGCCCAAGCGTTTCTCAAGCAGCATTTTGCCAATAAAGTTCCCCTCGTGGTGACGGTCGATTGGGATGATTATACAATCCGCTATGAGAGCGGTGAGAAAGTGGAATTTGACAAGCAGGGCAAATGGAAAGAGATTGACTGCCGCTCGTCGCTTGTTCCCACCGAACTGATTCCCGAGGAGATTAAGACTAACATCGCGTCCACCTTTCCTGGTGCCATGATTCTCAAGATTGACCGCAACCGCCGCGGCTATGAGGTAAAGCTCAACAATGGTCTTGAAGTGGAATACAGCCCCACATTCCAGGTAATTGATATTGACGATTAATTATCAATCGCTAAAAGCTACAACAATATGAATAGCAAGAAATTCTTATCTGTAGGCGTTGTCGTGTTGGCACTTTGTTCCTGCACCGGTAATAATAATGATGCTTATCAGCAGCAAGTGCCTGTAACCCAAGAGCAGCCCGTGCAGGCCGCTCCCGTAGATTCAACCACGGCACAGCCCCAGGCAGCTGCCCCCGCTGCTACGGCACAAACGTTGCCCGAAGCCATCACCACATTCTTGAAACAGCATTTCCCCAATGCCACGATTACTGGTGTTGAACCCGATCAGGATCATGGTGGCTTGGAGTATGATGTCTATCTGAACGACGGTACCGAACTTGACTTTGACGCCAATAACCAATGGGAAACCATTGAATGCCGCGCCAAAGCAGTTCCTGCTACCTTCATTCCAAAGGCTATTGCCACCTATGTGAAGGGCAACTATCAGCTGCCTATCGTCAAGATCCATAAGGAACACTTTGGCTATGAGATTGAGCTTTCCAATGGACTTGACCTGAACTTTGACCATTCAGGCCAATTCATGGGAATGGACGACTAAATAGGTTAAAGGTTAAAGGTTAAAGAGGCATCCGCGCACTTTGGATTCAAAGGCGCTTGCTGAAGACAACTTGAATAACATTTTTAAGAGGGTGTGTCATAATTCAGTTATGGCTCACCCTCTTGTTTTGTTGATGTTATGCTCCTGTGCCCCTATCTTGAGGGAGGAGTTGAGCATATTACTCGTCGTCGCGACGGTCGTCACGGCGGGGACGACGCGGTCCATTAGGACGGGGACCACGGTTGTTGCCGCCACCCATGGGACGATTGCCACCGGGGCGGGGGCCACGGTTGTTACCACCGTTGCCATTGCCACCGGGACGAGGACCGCGGTTGTTGCCACCATTGCGGCGCTCGTCATAACCCTCGGGCTTGTCCTGCAGCGCACGCATCGACAGGCGGAACTTGCCGGTCTTCTTGTCAATCTCGATGAGCTTAACGGTGACCTCATCGCCCTCATGCAGGCCGCTGGCCTCCATGCTCTCGATGCGATCCCAACTGATCTCGCTGATGTGCAACAGGCCGTCACGGCCGGGCATGAACTCGACAAAAGCGCCAAACTCAAGGATGCTAACCACCTTGCCAGTGTAGACCTGACCCTCCTCGGGTACAGCGATAATGGCCTCGATACGAGCAACAGCTGCATTGATGCTATCCTTGTTGGCGGCTGCGATCTCGACGATTCCCTTGCCGTCAATTTCCTCAATGCTGATGGTCGTGCCAGTCTCTTCCTGGAGACCTTGGATAACCTCGCCACCCTTGCCGATAATGGCGCCAATGAACTCCTTGTCGACGGTCATGGTCACGATGCGAGGCACATGAGGCTTGTAGTCGGCACGAGCCTCGGGGATGGCCTCGTTGATGAGGTTGAGGATGTGGAGACGACCTTCCTTAGCCTGATGCAGAGCCTGCTCGAGAATCTCATAGGGCAGACCATCGCACTTGATATCCATCTGAGTGGCGGTGATACCGTCAACGGTACCCGTCACCTTGAAGTCCATATCACCCAGGTGATCCTCATCACCCAGGATATCGCTCAACACGGCGTGCTTCACGTTACCCTCATCGGTAATCAGACCCATAGCGATACCGGCAACGGGCTTTTTGAGCTTGATACCGGCGTCGAGCAGTGCCATGCAACCTGCGCAGACAGTAGCCATCGATGAAGAACCGTTACTGCTGAGGATGTCGCTGACGATGCGGATGCAATAGGGGTTGTCCTCAGGGATCATGCGTTTGAGGGCGCGATGAGCCAAGTTGCCGTGACCGATCTCGCGGCGGCTCACGCCACGGGGTGCGCGTGCCTCACCCGTCGAAAAGGCGGGGAAGTTATAGTGGAGCAGGAAACGCTCGTTCTCGTGACGCAGCACGTCGTCGATGAGCTTCTCATCGTCCTTGGTGCCCAGCGTAACAGTAGCCAGCGCCTGGGTCTCACCACGCTTGAACAGGGCCGAGCCGTGGGGATAAGGCAGATAGTCGGGCTCGCACAGGATGGGACGGATCTCGTTGGTCTTGCGGCCGTCGAGACGGATGTGCTCGTCGAGGATGCAACGGCGAACGGCGTCACGCTGCACTTCCTCGTAGTAGCGCTTGATCATCGGTTCCTTCTCCTCACGCTCCTCCTCGGGAATGGTCTCCATGAAGTCGTCATAGGCCTTCTGGAAGGTCTCGTTGCGCCACTGCTTGTCGGCCTTGCCAGCCTGAGCCACAGCATAGCACTTGGGATAGATCTCCTTGCGCACGCGCTCGTGAAGTTCCTCGTCGTCGGTCTCGTGACAGTACTCGCGCTTGGCAACGCCCAGTTCCTTGGCCCACTCCTTCTGGATCAAGCATAATATTATCGTAAGTCGCACCTACCATCAATTCCATGTCAGCTTTCTCAATCTGCTCAAACGTCGGGTCGATAACGAATTCACCGTCGATGCGTGCCACACGCACCTCGGCAATGGGCTCTTCAAAAGGCACATCGCTCACAGCGATGGCAGCCGATGCGGCAAGACCTGCCAGTGCATCGGGGGCGTCAACACCGTCGCTCGAGAACATCAAGATGTGAACGATAGTGTTAGCGTGATAGTTAGAGGGGAACAGCGGCCTGAGCACGCGGTCCACCAAGCGGGCCGTCAAGATCTCATAGTCGCTAGCGCGGCCCTCGCGGCGGGTGAAACCGCCGGGAAAACGTCCATAAGCGGAGAATTTCTCCTTGTATTCAACAGTAAGGGGCATGCTCCATCGGCTTGCTCAGCAAGCTTTCCAGTCTGCAGAGTGATCTCACGTCCGTCACTCAGTACGATGGTTTTTGTAGTAGGTGTCATAAAAAATTACTCTAATAATGTGAAAAATCGCGCAAAGGTACGAAAAAAAATCCACATAACCGCCATATTTCCCGCATTTTAAGTTCCAGCGCACGATATAAAAAATGGCAACAAAAGACAACATAACCACAACACGCTCATTATCAATATATTGAAAGCCAAGCCAACAACTTATCCAGGACTCTCACAACCAAGCCTACCCTCACCTGGGACCCATTCCCCTATCTACGCTACAGAACGGGTCCCGTGCCTTGAGATAAAAGCACAGGACCCGGTTTTCATCATCGGGGAGATTCCCCGCTAGGCACATATTGCCCTCCTATTGAGGAAATCATCTGTTGCCTCCCAGGAGCATGTCGATGAGATTGGTCACATCCTTGATAGTCACTGAACCGTCAACATTAACGTCAGCGCAAATCATGCACACGTCGCCGCTGCCCAACAAGTGGTCGATCAGGGCTGTCACATCCTTGATGGTCACAGAGCCATCGTGGTTGACATCACCCACATCGAAGCCGTGAGCGGGAGTTGTGCCATCGCCATTCACCACATTGAAGGTGATAATGCCGTCATTCTCTGCGATGTTGTCGAGGCCATATTCATTGGCCTGTCCTGACCATGTCAGGAGGCTGGGTGTGGTGAGGTTGTTGATTGCTGTCACCTGATTGGTTCCCGGGAACGGGTCGCTGGGGTTGCTACCAGTTAAATTGCCTGCCCGCAGGAGCTCATAGTACATGTGGGACGCATTAGCGTTGATGGTGTTACGAGACCACGCGTATTGATTATACTCGACGCGGGTGATGAGCATGCCGTGCCCGGGCAGGTAGGTGTCCCATCCCGTTTGCTGGCGGTTCTCAAGCATGAAGAACTCATTTTCGTTGGGCGTGGCTATCCAGTAGCCCGTGTTGCTTGTATTAAGCGCTTCCAGGGAATACCCTGCCCGTTTCTCATCGATTTCTACAGGGTCGGCGAAGCCCAGGCGGTAACGCTCCCACAAGGAGAATCCAACAGGCGTGTGTGAATCGTCCATGTAGCTGCCGCCCGCCATAATGTCCCATTCACCGGGATCATTGGCCTGTCCATTCTGGTCGTAGTTGGTGTCATAGAGGTCCATCAGCCCCAAGGCATGGGTAAACTCATGGCAAATCGTGCCGATGCCATCGGGGTCGGTGTAGCCATAATCTTCCCAGCCGTAAATCTCACCCGAGCAAGAATACCGTCCCAAATAAACGCCGTCATACTGTTGATCCGTGTAATAGTACATGTAGAATTGGTGAGGCCAGAGATAACCGCTATTGTTACCACTGAAGTTGGAAGTATAACCTGCCACGACAAAATAAATCATGTCAACTTCGCCGTCACCATCGCCATCATAGCGGCTAAAGTCAACGGTAGGATTCAGCGCATTGACTGCAGCAACAAAGATGTCGCCCACCGTCCAGCTTGTTCCTTGAGGGTCAGTGCATGAATAATTCACTTTCACGGGTCCAACGACGTCGAATTCCGGGTCAAACAGCCCCATGCTGTTGTCGTAGTAATAGTCTCTGGCACTTCCCGTACAAGACACAAAGTTGCCATCGGTGCGATAGAATCCCGTGTAATCCTTCTTGTTCATCATGTCCTCGAAATAATCACCGCCATAGTTGAAGGTCCTGTCGTTGTAGTTGATGAGAATCAGCAGGCCGCGGAAGTTCTGGTAGTCGGTCCTGATGGAAGCATTCAGCTGGTCACGAGAGGCATGCATGGCCTTGCCATGAGCTGCCAGTTTCTTGTCGGTCAGCCCCTTCTGGAGTTTAGAGAGCATGCTCAACTCGCTTGCGTTACGCATCTTCGGATTATGGGCCACCACATCACTAGCGACCAAGGTCGAGCCCGACTCAACAGCATACACATAGTCGCCATTGCTCCGTTGCAGCAAGGTGTAGCCATCGGTTGTCATCGTGCGATGGTAAAACTCGTCACCAACCAAGCGCACGGTCAACTTGCTGCCGTCGCTCTGAGTGACATCCATGGGCCTGGGATGAGCCGGTATGGCCGAAGCGGTCATTACGCCGGCAACAACGAACAAGCACACCCACAAGAATTTTTTGTAACAGGATATCTTCATGTTTTTTACTTGTTTATGAGCCAGCCCGCAGCTATCAGAACAGGGCAAACCATAACCTCGGCAGACGGAATGGCTCGGTAAATAATAATTGGGTTACAGAAACAATAATCATAAAATTCGCACAAAATTACTGAAATTTTTCTATATTTCCCAATACAAGTAAAAAAATGTGATGGTAACCTTACCAAAAGCCGCCCAGGCACGGTAAGTGATGAGGGAAGGAAACTATTCACATGATACACTATCAACTATTAAAAAAAAATCTTACCTTTGCCAGCGATTAACCGACACATTCTGATTTATCAACCAACAATAACTGAAACAAAATGAAAAAGTTTTTTCTGACATTGCTTGCCGCCCTTGCATTCCTGGGCATGGCAGCACAGAAGCCCGCAGCAACAACGGTTCCAGGTGACCCGATGGCTACGCAATGCTACACATTGAGCAACGGCCTGAAGGTATTCCTGAGTGTTAACCACCAGAGCCCGCGCATCTCGGCCCATATCGCAGTGCGCACCGGCTCGCGTAATGACCCCGCCGAGACCACCGGTCTGGCCCACTACCTGGAGCACCTGATGTTCAAGGGCACCCAGCAGTACGGCACGAGCAACTATGCCGCCGAGAAGGCTCTGCTCGACACCATCGAGGCACGTTACGAGCAGTATCGCCTGGTGAAGGATCCCGAGCGTCGCCGCGTGCTCTATCACGAGATTGACAGCATCTCGCAGTTAGCTGCACAGTACAACATCCCCAACGAGTATGACAAGTTGATGGCCGGCATCGGTGGTCAAGGCACTAACGCCTATACCAGCACCGACGTGACCTGTTATACCGAGGACATCCCCGCCAATGAGGTGGACCGCTGGGCACGCATCCAGGCTGACCGCTTCCAGAACATGGTCATCCGTGGTTTCCACACCGAGCTCGAGGCCGTGTATGAGGAATACAACATCGGCATCGCCAAGGACCAGTGGAAGCTGTTCGAGGCCATGAATGCCAAGATGTTCCCCACCCACCCTTATGGCACCCAGACGACCATCGGTACGCAGGAGCACCTGAAGAACCCGTCGATCACTAACATCAAGAACTACTTCAACAATTACTACTGCCCCAACAACGTGGCCATCTGTATGGCTGGCGACTTTGACCCCGACGAGGTCATCGCCATCCTGGAGCACCACTTCGGCAGTTGGAAGCCTAACTACAGCCTCACCCGTCCCGAGTTCGCTCCTCTCAAGCCCATTGTGGCTCCCATCGACACCACCGTCATGGGACAGGAGGCCGAGTTTGTGGCCTTGGGATGGCGCTTTGATGCCGGCAACACCCTGCAGGTCGACACCATGGACGTAGTGGCCGAGATGCTGTCAAACGGCACGGCCGGTCTGATGGACCTGAACCTGAACCAGCCCATGAAGCTGATGTACAGCGGAGCCTACAGCGACATGATGACCGACTACTCGATGCTCATGCTTCTGGGCTATCCCAATGAGGGCCAGACGCTGGAGGAAGTACGCGAGCTGATGCTCGGCGAGTTGGCAAAGCTGCGTGCAGGCAACTTTGACGATGACTTGCTGGTGAGCGTGGTGAACAACAACAAACTGAACTACCTGCGCGCACTCGACAATAACGGTGCCCGCACCCGTCAGCTGGTCAACGCCTTTATCAATAATGTTGACTGGGCCCAGGAGGTAGGCAAACTTGACCGCATGGCCGGTATGACCAAGGACCAGATCGTGGCCTTTGCCAACCGCTACCTGAACAACAACTTCGTGTGCGTGTACAAGCGCATGGGCGAGGACACCACCGCCAAGAAGATTGACAAACCTGCCATCACCCCCATCCCCACCAACCGCGACAAGCAGAGCGACTTCGTGCGTAACATCCTGAGCGAGATCGTCGAGCCCATCCAGCCGCAGTTTGTGGACTACAGCAAGGAGATGACCGTGGGTCAGACTAGCAAGAAACTGCCGCTGCTTTACAAGCACAACGACCTGGACGACCTGTTCCAGCTCACCTACAAGTATGACTTCGGTAACACCGCCGACAACCGCTACGACCTCGCGTTGAGCTACATGGACTACTTGGGAACCAAGAAGATGAGTGCCACCGAGTTCAAGCAGCGCCTGTACAAGCTGGCTTGCAACATCTCGATGGTTGTAAGGGACAACGAGACCTACCTGTCGCTGAGTGGCCTGAGCGAGAACATGCCCGAGGCACTGAAACTCGCCGAGGACCTGATGCAGAACGCCCAAGTTGACCAAGAGGCCTACAACAGCCTGGTCGACCTCCTCATCAAGGCCCGCAACGATGCTAAGACCAACCAGGAAGAGTGCTTCAACCGCCTGAACGAATATGGCATGTACGGTCCCCGCAACGAGTACACCAACATCATGAGCGAGCAGCAACTGCGCAACACCAATCCCGCCGAGTTGCTCAACCTCGTGAAGGGCCTGCGCGACATGAAGCATACCGTGGTTTACTACGGTCCCATGACTGAGAAGGAATTGAACAAGTGCCTGAGCAAGGTACACAAGACCAAGAAGAACCTGGCCGCCGTTCCCGTGGGCACGCCCTACATGGAACAAACCACCCCTCGCACCGAGATTCTGCTTGCCCCCTACGAGGCCAAGAACATCTACATGGTGCAGTATCACAATGAGGGCACTAAGTGGGCTCCCGAGCACGCCGCAACGATCAATTTGTTCAACGAGTACTTTGGCGGTGGCATGAACGGTATCGTCTTCCAGGAGCTGCGTGAGGCCCGTGGTCTCGCCTACTCGGCAGCCGCTTACTACCGTCAGCCCTATGAGCTAGGTCATCCCGAGTATGCCATGACCTACATCATCACCCAGAACGATAAGATGATGGACTGCGTGCGCGAGTTCAACAACATTGTTGGCACCATTCCCCAAAGCGAGGCTGCCTTTGCCCTGGCCAAGGAGTCGCTGATGAAGAAGCTGGCTAGCCGCCGCGTGGTTCGTAGTGGCGTCTTGAACAGCTACATGACAGCACAGCGCCTGGGTCTGGACTATGACATCAACTCAGTGGTATTCAAGGCCCTGCCTAACCTGAAGCTGAACGATATCGTCAAGTTTGAGCAGCAGTCGATGGCCAATAAGCCCTACCGCTATCTCATTCTGGGCGATGAGAAGGAACTCGACATGGACGCCCTTGAGAAGATCGGCCCGATTCGTCGTCTGACCCTCGAGGAGATCTTCGGATATTAAGCTAAACAATCAGGTTTTAACTGACACAATCATGATAGCAGAGGCGCAAGAGAAATCTTGCGCCTCTACTGTTTTTAACATACTACAGAACAATAGCTTATCGTTTTTTCCCAAATAAGATGGGCAACCTTTTCCAACAAAATTGAGATATAAAGAACCCTATGATCATGACTAATGCCGTAACCACTATCGAGCCAATAATCGTGTTGCTATCTATCACTATCTTTAAGAGAGAAATAGCCGTGAATTGATAAGCTAAAAGAATGATCATACTCTTTGAGGTCATCTCGATGTAGTAGTTGTATTGATTGATGGCCTTTATTCTTGCAAATGTAATAAAAGTCGCAAGAGAGAGAAAAACAGCATTGAAATAGAACAACAATAAGAAACGACCACACTGGCAGCGGAAAATGTTCACTGGCCCGTTTTTCAAAGCCAAGCACAGGACTGGTAGACAAATAATCCAAATGGGCCATAAAGGTAACTTGTTGAACTTAGACAGAACATCTTTTTGGGCAATATACTTTCCTAAAATGAAAAACGGGAATGACAACAGTGTTGTATTCAATTGGAAAAGATCTATATCATAAGGAATGACTTTCAATTTATATCCCACTGAAAATGCCAGGATGCAAAACAGTGACAAGACAATACAATTATTTAATGTTCTTAATAGGCTTACAACAATTCTCATTATCGCAAGAGAAAAAACGAACCACATCGGCCTGATGTAAAAAGGCGTTTGCTCTAATTTGCATAACGATGTGAACAGATAATCTTTATAATTCACATCGAGATGAATAGCCAGAAAGAAGAACGTGAGAATAAAGTATGGAATGAATAGTGACTTGATCGTGACCTTTAGCTCATCTTTAAAGGCTCTGGGCTTGTGCAGGAACCCTGAGATAAGAAAGAATAGAGGCATGTGAAAAGAATAGATCATTGTAACAACCATATTGCTACAAGCGTGGGCATAGACGACCAGTATCATTGTAAACACTTTGAGCCAGTCGATCCAATATATTCTCTTGTTCATTATCAATTTAGGATTTCATTTTGCAACAAAAATACAGAATAATTGCGTCACAATATAATACTACAATAAAACCTACTCTTTTTTAACAATAATTAGTATGAAATAAACATAGTTACCTTTTATATGCAAACGATTGCATGGAAAAATATCCATATATCAGGGGGTAAAGTTTTTATAGGAATATTTTAAAGAGTAAATTTACACACGTTTTTTTTTAATAATTATAATAGTTTGTGCAATATGAAGAACCGAAGGACCTTTTTCAAGTTAAGCATGCTATTGCTAGCCGTGTTAACGGCGCAGCAGGCATGGGCGGCATTCATTGGGCCGCGTAACGACTTTCGTGATGAGAGCATCTATTTTGTGATCACTACGCGCTTTTATGACGGTGACCCGAGCAACAACGCTCAGTGCTGGGACGCTGGCGCCGCCAACAGCGGCGACCCGTGCTGGCGCGGTGATTTCAAGGGCTTGATCGACAAGCTGGACTACATCAAGGCGCTGGGATTCACGGCGGTGTGGGTAACGCCCATCGTTGAGAACGCTTCAGGACTGGATTACCACGGCTACCACGCGAGCAACTTCAGCCGCGTCGACCATCGCTACGAGAGCGGCGACACGACGTTTCAAACCCTCATTGACGAAGCCCACGCTCGCGGGATGAAGGTGCTGCTTGACGTTGTGCTCAACCACACGGGCAACTTTGGCGAGGAGCACCTGTGCAAACTGTTCACGCGTGACCGCAACGCCAACCAGTACAAGATCAACGAGTGCATGCTCCCCTACACCACCGACTCGGTGGGCGGCAAATTGCCGACCAACTACAGCAGCCTGCCCTCGGGCCAGCAGTATGACGCGAGGCTGAAAATGATGAAGAATACCGACAACCAGAACCACGACACGCACAACTACTGGCACCATTTCGGGCAATTTAACTGGGATGACAACACGCGCTGGTGGGCACAAATCGCCGGTGACTGCGTTGACCTGAACACCGAGAATTCCGCTGTTGCCGAGTATCTCATCAACTGCTACGGCACATTCATCAAGATGGGTGTTGACGGATTCCGCATCGACACCGGCGGCCACATCGCACGTTTGACATTCAACAAGATCTACATTCCCGCCTTCCAGGCACTGGGCGAGCAGTATCGCTACAAGCGGTTGAACCAGGGTGACTTTTTCATGTGCACCGAGGTGTGTGCCCGCTATCAGGGTAGCGTGACATACCGCAACCAACCCGTGCTGTCGCCTTATTTCTACACCTGGGCCGAGAACAAGAACTACAGCTGGAACGATGACGCCAGCTATTGGGATAATATTGCCATCTATGAGAGCACCAGCCTGAGTTCGCTTGACAACATCAGTTCTTGCCAGCAGATGTATGCCGACAACAGTCATGAGACCAGCAGCGCCATGCCCACGTCAACCAACGCGGTCCTCAACGGGAATACCTATCATACCCCTGACGCGAGCCGCGCCTCGGGGCTGAATGTCATTGACTTCCCCGTTCACTATTCGTTCCATAACATCGGTAGTGTGTGGGACCTCGCCATCAATGGCGACAAGTACTACAACGACGCCACCTACAACGTGGTGTATGTCGATAGCCACGACTACAGCCCCGGCCCCAACGACAATATCCGCTTTAACGAGGGCACAAACCAGTGGGCCGAGAATCTGTCATTCATGTTCACCTTCCGCGGCATCCCGTGCTTGTACTATGGTAGCGAGATCGAGTTCAAGGCCGGCAAGACCATCGATCCAGGTGGCAACGGGTCGCTCAAGGATAGCGGACGCGCATACTATGGCGGCTATATCAAGGGTAATCTGACCACTACCGACTTTGGAACCACCACAGGCGCCACAGGCAACGTTGCTGCCACCCTAAGCAAGCCACTGGTGAAGCACTTGCAACGATTAAACCAGATACGCCAGGCCGTGCCCGCACTGCGCAAGGGGCAATACAGCACCACAGGCTGCTCTTCAAGTGGCGGCTATGCCTTCAAGCGCCGCTATACCGACGGCACCACCGACAGCTATGTGCTGGTGACCATCAACGGTCCTGCGACCTTTACCGGTGTGCTTAACGGCACCTATACCGATTGCGTTACCGGTGATGTAAAAACCGTCACCAACGGCACCCTCACGACCACATCTTGCAGCGGCAAGGGCAACATGCGCGTGTATGTACTGTCGACGAATCTCACACCCGCCCCTGGAAAGATAGGCAATGACGGTCCATTCCTTTATACCAGCAGCGCCAATGCTGGCACCGTTCTGAACTATGACGGCACCGAGGAGGAGTTGTCGAGCAACAACGGTGAGGGGAACGGCAGCAGCCAACCCTCGACACTGGAGCCTTATGAGCCCAGTTGTGAGGAAGATGGCCTGAATGCATTCCTCGAGACTGACATGAGCGTGAGCAACGTGACCACGTGGGTTTGGAACAGCAGCACCAACTACACCGGTGGCTCTTGGCCCGGTCAAGCCATGACGCTGATGGGCACCACCAGCGATGGCACCCGCAAAATCTGGAAATGGGACTATGAGGGAACAGCCACCAGCGCCCCAACGGGCATTATCTTTGTGACCGACGGCACCCAGACCAGTGACCTAACCTTCATCAACCACGGTTACTACATCAACGGCACCTATGACCACACAGTGACCAATTACACTGGCTCGGCTCCCACCCTCAACATTGATAAGGCCTCGGGACAATATGAGGGCAGCGTCACGGTCAACATTACTGCCAGCGAGAGCGATGCGGTCATCGTCTATACCACTAACGGTACAACACCGACATCATCAAGCCCACAAGCCATTGGGCATGTGAGCTTGACATTCACCGACAACACCGTCCTCACCGCGGGCGTGCTTGTTGGTGGCCGCGTGCGCAACGTGGTTCAGCGCGAGTACATCTTCCACAGCTTCGTTCCATATACCGCCACGGTTTATGTCAAAGACCCGAAAGTCTCGCCCAACAACTGGAGCAACGTCTACATCTACGCCTGGGACAACACGGGTGCAATTAGCGACAGCTGGCCTGGTGTGAATGTTACCGCCACAAAGACTGTCATGGGACAGAAATTCTACTACCGCACCTTTAACGTCAACAGCGAGGACTACGTGTTTAATGTCGTACTCAGCCAGGGCGATAGCGACCATCAGAGTGTAGATATTACAGGCATCACCCATGACATCTACCTGGAGGTCACCTCGACGACCAATAAATACACGGTTGCCGACATCACCGACCAGTATAGCTATCTGCTTGGCGATCTGAATTGTGATGGTGAGGTCAACATCAGCGATGTTACTACCCTCATCGACATCCTGCTAAGCGACGGCATTGATGCTGAAACCCTCAGGCGAGGCGACCTGAATGGCGATGGCGAGGTCAACATCAGCGATGCAACTGAACTGATCGACATCCTGTTGAGATGAGCCCATTTGCCTGCCATAACGATGGCAGACATAGTGATTTAAACATTAAATGCAGAAAAATTTCTGCATTTAATGTTTTTTAACTCTCAGAATCATTGCCGTATCAAATTTAGCCGTACCTTTGCACCACTTTTTGGGTAATAATTTTTTTCATAAGGTAATGATTTAAGAGATTGAACTAGACTCGCCGGGATGGCGAGTCTTTTCATTTTATAGCTAAACACCTATCATTTAGCTGATTGGAGAGACAACTCATCATGCCAAGCAAATTTAAATAACGTGAGTTCGTAGATTTTTTGTTTTTCAATCAGGGCATAAGCAGTTCCCAATTCCTCCCCCTTAAGTGAAGGAGTTGATTGACAACACCTAATTCTCATCGTCTCTCACGTTAAGTAAACGAAACCATTAGTGTCCGGAAAATACCATGCCCTAGCCGCTCCTATCGGAGCTGTCTCCAGACATCAATGAAACAAAACCACAAGATATCCATAAAGCCAGGTTAACCTTAATATGAACATAAAATTTGCGGGATGCCCAATGATGGAGCATCCCGCAAAAGGCGATAAGATTTATCGTTGATTCTCTCAGTAACGATTAATCACCAGAACCAAGGAGCATGTCGATGAGGTCGGTCACATCCTTGATGCTCACTAAGCCGTCAGCATTAACGTCAGCGCAGATTGAGCAAATATCGCCACCACTCAAGAGGTAGTCAATCAGGGCGGTCACATCCTTGATGGTGACTGAGCCATCGTGGTTCACATCACCCAGGTCAAATCCATGTCCGTTCTGGAACAAGGTCACTTCCTCGATGTTGCTCCACTCGCTCTCGGTGCCATCGATGTAGAGGGCTTTCACCTTGTAGAGGAAGGTACCCTCGGCGGTGAGGTTCTCAACGGTGTAGAACTTGTCGGTGATGCCAGTGATCAGGCGATAAGTCTCATTGCCGGTCTCGGTAGCATTAAGCGTAGCGGTAGCATCACCAGCATAAACCTCAATGTAAGCGATATCGGGTGAGTACTGATCCTCGGGCGAGGTGATGGTAATCACTTCACCGGTGCTACCAGTTACAAGCCAGCTGTGAGCCTCGCTTGCACTCATGCTATACTCGACAGCAGCTGTCTGGGTAGAACCAACCACAAACCTGCCGCTGCCATACTGGCCACTGGCCGTGGTAAGCTTCAAGGTGAAGGTCTTGTTCTGGTAACCTGCGGGAATGGTGAACTTGATGTAGCCATCGGTGGTCGCCGACTGGTGGGTAGCATTGCGGAAGTAGATAGCTCCATAGCCACCATAGACGTTATTGCCAGACCATGGTGCTGAGAGTGTGACAGCCTGATAGCTCTGGTTGGTATAAGAAGTACCGTTGATCGAGCCGATCAATTCTACAACCTCGGGCTCAACGGGCTTAGCGTTCACCTCAAGGGTGTAGCTGGCTACATTAGCAGCGGGAGTAGCATCGGTCCAGTCAGCACGGAACTGAGTCAGGTTGATGTATTCCTCGGCAGCGGGCTGCATTACAGGAGCATACTTGGTCAAGCTTGCGGTACCAGTCAGGTTAACGGTAACGGCAGATGCGCCGCCGCCACTGATGGTAACAGAAGCGTTGTTAGTGCCAAATGTTGTGGGTGCATAAGTCACACTCACAGTTGCACCAGCCTGAGCCTGAGCAGCAGTCAGCGTGGTGGGAGTGATGCTGTAAACGCCACCAGCATTATTCAGCGTGAGCGTGAGCGGGCCTGTCAAATTGGTACCGGTCACGGTAAAGGTCTTAGTAGCGCTCTGGCCAACGATGTTGTTGAACGTCAATGAAGTGGGATTAGCCGTAATGGCGCGGGCAGGGGCGGTAGCATTACCAGTCAAGTTCACAACCGCATTCTGGGCACCATTGCTGGTGCAGGTTACAGTGCCCGTGTGGTTACCGGCAGCGGAGGGATTATAGGTCACGGTAATTGTTACGCCTGCAGTAGCGGCTGTCTTGGTCACGGTCGTCTTGTCGATGCTGAAACCAGTACCACTAACTGCGAGCTGCACATAGCTGGCAGTCAAGTTGGCGGCAGTGAGGGTGAAGGTCTTGGTCACGGGAGTACCGGCCTGGGTGCTGAAGCTCAGCGTGGAGGGATCAACAGTCAGGGTAGGATTTGCCGTTGCGGTTCCGGTCACGGCAACAGTTTGGCTTGTAGCACCGCTGCTCGAGACGGTAATGTTGCCCGACTTTGTACCAGCACTAGTGGGTTGATAGGTAACGGTTACAGTTGCACCAGCCTGAGCCTGAGCGGCAGTCAATGTCGTGGGAGAAACAGTAAACGCAGTGTTAGTCGACGCGAGAGTTACATCGCCAAGCAGGTTGGCACCAGTAACGGTGAAGGTCTTGGTGTAGGTCTCACCAGCATTGCCAGTAAAGGACAGTGAGGTGGGGTTGACGGTTAATTGTGGCATGGTCACGGTGCCACCGGGGGGCTGGATGCCCACGATAGCCTGCTGGCTGGAGCTGAAGGTGTAACCGCTGTAGGTGAACGAGTTCATCGCATACCAGCTGTTACCATCACCACTCCAACCAAAGTTCACGTGATACTTACCGTCGCTGTCACGATAACCATCGACATTGAAGGCATGACCACCACCCTGGGTATCAACACCCAAGTAAACAACAGGACGACCGGCAGCCATCTCACCCTGGATCAGGGCGCCCCAGCTGGACTCGGAATAAGAGGACTTGTTGGCCAATCGAGTGTTGGAATCATAACCCAAGGTCTTGAACATGGTAGCAATGATCTGTGAGTTGGTGGTATAGATACCACTACCACCTGCGTCCTCAGTACCATACATCATCTTCTCGAGCTGACCGACATAACGCATCAGGGTAGCAACGGCGTTGGACTGAGTTGAATTATAGCTGATGTAAGAATCCTTCATGTTGGCCCAGTCAAATGTGGTGGCTGAAACCGAAGGATAGGTGAAGTTAACACTATTATAATATGAAATATCCAAAGTGGCCGTGTAAGAAGCAACTGCAGGCACCTGAGTGGTCGGGTACTTCCAGTAGTAGAGCACCATCGATGCCGAAGTGGCGGGACAACCCGTCAAGCACTGATAGGACCTATTGTTATAAGTGAAAACACACTGGCTCCAATATGGTGCCATCTGATCCCATTTGGCGGTCAACAGCGGGCCATAGGTCACTGCACGCAGGCTCGGAGTGTTCACTTGAGACGGCTTCTGAACCTGAATATTGGGATGTTCCTGGAGGAACGTGATTTCCTCCTTGTACTGGCTGAGCACGCCCTTCATCGCGGGAGCCAGGTTGTTGATGTCCTTCAAGGGCTCGTCACCAACCATCAGGATTTCCTCGGCACGATCATCACCAGCAATCACCAGGAAGGTCGTGGAGGTATTATAAATGTAATAAACGGGCTGATTCAGCTTAGGGTTTCCAATCTCAGCCTTCAACAGGACAGGATTAAGAGCTGCAGGAGCCATTACTTTACCGGCATAAAGCTCGTTAGCCAAGTAGCTTTTTGCCTTTCTCATAGCTGATGCCTGATCAACAGGTGCAGCCGTTAACGATAATGCCGCAATAGCGGCAGTCAGAAAGAAAAATAATTTTTTCATAAGCGTTAGTTAACTAGTTAATTAAAAAAGATGTTTCAGTTTTTAATGACCTGCAAATATACTACAATCAGCAACAAAAATCCAAACAAATTCAAATATTTATCACAAATATATTTTTAACAGCATTAATTAATAAGCGAACATCCCCTCTCATCCCATCAATCGGTCTATTTGCTCAGCCAAGTAGCTATCTATTCCACCTTGACAAAAAAGGAGAGGTTCCCGTGGATTTATACCATGGGAACCGTCTCCAGAATTTTAGAAGCCTATCTCTATTAGCCTATTTAAAAGAGGCAATTTTACTCGCGATTTGTTCTAGGCAAATAAGAGCACTTTAGTCAACATTTCAATTACAAGGCAATCAGTCGCTCAGGACGGGCCAACTTGCGATTGGCAGTGTTGCCAAGTAGCATGTCGATGAGGTCGGTCACATCCTTGATGGTTACCACGCTGTCACCATTAACGTCAGCGCAGATCATGCAAACCTCACCATTGCCCAGCAGGTAGTCAATCAGGGCGGTTACGTCCTTGATGGTCACTGAACCATCGTGGTTCACATCACCCAGGTCGAAGCCATGACCGTTCTGGAACAAGGTCACTTCCTCGATGTTACTCCAGTTGCTCTCGGTGCCGTCGATGTAAAGCGCCTTAACCCTGTAGAGGAAGGTGCCGCCGGCAGCGAGGTTCTCAACGGTGTAGAACTTGTCGGTGATGCCAGTGATCAGGCGGCTGTTCTCATCG
>ONKD01000022.1 GCA_900318345.1 uncultured Prevotellaceae bacterium | reverse complement strand
ATGTGCTACCATTACACCACAGGACAATTCCTAATTGCGACTGCAAAGGTACTGCTTTTTTTGTTACCACCAAGAAAAAATCCAACTTTTTTTCAAAAATTTTCCCTCAGCCCTCAAAAACGGCCCTCCATCTGATCCGTTACCTCAGTTTTTTCCGTGATATCCGTCATTATTTCCCTTTGCGCTTGGGGACGCGCTTGGAGACGCCGATGGCGCCAGTGGGGCAGACGAGGCGGCACAGGTGGCAACCCACGCACTTGCTGCCCACGAGGTGTGGCTTGCGGTCTTCGCCGAAGGTAATGGCCTGGTGGCCGCCATCCATGCAGGAAACATAGCACCTGCCGCAGCCGATGCACTTGTCGGAATTGAAGATGGGAAAGACGACGGTGTCACGGTCCAGGTCGTTGGGCGTAACAAAGCTGGAAAGCCGCTCACCCACCAGGGTAGAGAGTTTGGTGATGCCGCGGCTGGCCATGTAGTGCTGCAGACCCAACTTGAGGTCATCGATGATGCGATAGCCATATTGCATCACGGCGGTGCATACCTGCAGGTTGCTGCAACCCAGCTGGATGAACTCAAGCGCGTCTCGCCAGGTCTCGATGCCGCCTATACCGCTCAATTTCAGGTTGTTCATCACGGGGTTCTTGGCCATCTCGAGGATGAAGCGCAAGGCGATGGGCTTGACAGCGCGTCCCGACAGTCCCGACACGGTCCACTGGCCCGACACCTCGGCGCGTTCATCCATGGTCACGCTCTTGATGGTGTTGATGGCGCTGATGGCATCGGCACCGGCGAAGAAGGCGCCCATAGCGGGATTACTCATCAGAGTGATATTGGGTGTCATCTTGGGAATCACGGGAATCGAGACGGCATGCTTCACATAGGCTGTGTAGAAGGTTACCAGTTCGGGGTCCTGGCCCACGTCGCTGCCCATACCGGTTACACGGCGTCCACTCCGGCTGCTTCTGCCATTTTGGCCAATTCAATCCATTGCTCCTCGGTCGAGCCCATGATAGAGGCCACCACAATCTTGTTGGGGTAGTCCTTCTTGAGGCGGCTCAAGATATCAAAGTCTACCTCGGCGGGATTCTCGCTCAACTGCTCCATGTTGCGCAAGGCGGTGAAATCTCCTTTGTTGCCCTCGCGATGCAACACGTCAAACCTTGGCGACACCTCGTTGATGTCATCCAGGCAGATGGTCTTGTAGTAGACACCAGCCCAGCCAGCCTCAAAGGCGCGGGCCACCATCTCGTAGTTGGTGCAGATTGACGACGATGCCAGGAAGAACGGGTTCTCGCAGGGCATGCCACAGAAGTCGATAGCCAGGCTAGGCAGGTCAACTTGTACAGGCGCGGGTAACTGGCTCACGATTTCCCTGATGCGGATGGGGCGGTCATAGTGGATGCAAGCCTGCTCGGCTTTTTCCAGGTCGTTCTCATCGCAGCCGTCAAGCCACTGACGGGCAATGGCTTCGTTGCCAAATCGCACGGCGCGGATGGCTCTAGCGACATCGCCCTTGCCGCAAGCGTGACTACAGGGGGCATTTTCACACAGCAGGCAACGGGCCGCTTCCTCTTTCATGTTCATATTGCACTTCTTCTTATTATAAGTTTTTAGTTGTTAGTTTTTAGTCTTTGTTGATTTATGGGTGGATGGGTTGATGTGAAATCACTCAAAGCGCATCGTGGCTGTGGGCTTGATGGTCGAGATGATGTGACTCGCTCCAAGCAGGGTGAGGTAAGACACGGCGATAATGCCCAGGTTGAGCGCCAGCAGCGCAGGAATGCTCAGCGAGATGGGCACGTAGGGCATATAATAAGCACTCGGGTCGAGGCGCACGATGTGACAGTACTTTTGCAGCAGGCACAGGCCGATGCCGATGATGTTGCCGATGATGAACGCCTTGATGATGAGCTTGCCCGTCAGGTAGATGAAGATGCGGCGGATGCTGTCGTTGGTAGCACCCAGTGCCTTGAAGTTGCCTATGACGCGGATACGCTCCAGCACAATCATCAGCATCGCCGAGATGAGTGTGAAGGCCGCCACCACCATCATCAGCGTGAGGATGATGACAACGTTCATGTCGAGCATCTGCAGCCAGGCAAAGAAGGGCAGGTTGTTCTGCTCGGTCGTGGTGACAATAAACAGGTTTTTGCTCTCGCGCTTGACCGAGCTCTCGGCCAGTATGGAATACAGGCAATATCCGTCATAATCCAGGTCGCTGGTATTCTTCATGTTGATCGCGACCTGTGTGCCGGTGTCGCCGTTCCAGCCGTTCACGCCTTGGATGATGCCGATGCCGCCCACGATGTAGGCGTTGTCAAAGGCCTCCAAATCGGTTTCAAACACACCGCTCACCGTTAGGTTCCTCACCTTAATATTATTGTCAATAAAATAGGTGTGTACCTTGTCGCCGGCATGAAGCAGCAGGCGGTCGGCTACGGTCTTGGAGATGATAATCTGATTAGACGAGGCTGTGTCGGCCACTTCGGGGATGTCGCCCTCAATGAGTTTGGACTTCAGGTAACGGAAATCATAGCCGCTGTCAACGCCCCTGAAATTGATGCCCATGAAGTTCTCATCGGTCTTGAGGATGGCACTCTTGTCGGCTATGAGGCTCACGCTCTCGACACGTGGCGAGAAGGCTCCATCCTCGGCGATGGCTTCGCGCACTTCACGGCCGTTGACCGTGGCATAGTTCTCATCGATGCCCAGGGCGGCGTTTGTTACCCTGAGGTGGGCGTCAAGGTGCATGATCTTGCCCGAAATTTCGCCCTTGAATCCCATGACGATGGCAATCGACAGGATCATCACCACCACGGCAAGCACGATGCCCACGAGAGCGACCGTCAGGCTGGGAGAGCCTTTTTGCTGGCCGCTGTCGAGTTTCATGCGTCGGGCTATGTACAGTTCGTGCCTCATTTTGCGGCAAAGGTACTAAAAAGTTGTTAGTCGCTGGTTTTTAGTTGTTAGAATTTTGTCGTAATTTTGTAGCACAATAGTCAATTCAAGTGAGATATGAAAAAGTATATAGTTCTTTTTGCGTTATTGTTCCTACTGGTTTTGAACGTGCAGGGTGGGGTGGTCAAGTTGGCCATCCTGAGTGATGTGCATGTGACACCCGGCAATGCTAACGAGGGCAAACTGCGTGAGGCTGTGGCCGAAATCAACGCTGCCGATGTGGATGCGGTCATGTTGACAGGCGACCTTACCAACGAGGGCAGCGACGAGCAGTTGGTCAACATCAAGGGCATCCTGGATGGCATTACCCATCCGTTTTATATCATCCCCGGTAACCACGAGAACAATTGGAGCCAGAGCGCGTGCAAGACCTTCAACGACCTGTGGGGTAGCGATCGCTTTGTGTTCACTGTCGATGACCTGGTGGTCATTGGCATGAATTGTGGTCCGTTCATGAAGATGGGCGATGGCCACATCAAGCAAGAGGACCTCTTGTGGCTTGACAGCACCCTCAACGTGATGGTGAGACCTGGCATGCGGGTGCTGAGCGTTAACCACTATCCCATCCTGGATGACTTGGACAATTACCGCGCCTATGTCGATATCCTCAAGAAATACCCTGTCATCACCCATCAATGCGGCCATTACCACACCTGGCGCCTATATGAGACCGACGGCATCAACGGTGTGATGGTGCGCCCTCTGGACATGGGCGGCGGCAACTACGGCTACACGTTGATGACCATTGACCTGGACCGCCAGTGGATATATGTATATAATAAGGTGATAGGGCGAGAGCTAGAGGTGATGTTCTCCTATCGCATCAACCTTGATTATTATACGCCTCAACTCGACGAGGAACATTATAAGGTGCCCGATGGCATCGTCATTGAGCGCGTGGTGGCCGACAACGCCTCCATTTTTACCCGTGTGGGCGTTGACGACAAGAACCTTTATTTGGGCAATTCGTTGGGCTATTGCAAAGCGGTTGACAAGAAAACGGGAGCCCTGCGCTGGCAGTACAAGACCGGCGCGATGCTCTTTTCTCGCCCTGCTGTGAGTGACAAGTACATCGTGCTGCCCACCAGCGACAAGCGCCTCGTTTGGCTCGACAAAAAGACGGGTAAACCCAAATGGCAATATGATGCCGATGGCCCTTACGTGGCCGATGGCGTGGTCAAGGACGGCATCCTCTATCAAGGCGGTTTCAAGACGTTCCAGGCCTGGGATGTGAAGCGGCACCGTCTGCTGTGGCACTTTGATAGTATCAATAATTACTGCCAGGCTGCGCCCGTCGTGGACGGCAACGATGTCGTCTTCGGTGCATGGGACACCTATCTGCGCTCCCTTGACCGCCGCACGGGTGACTTGCATTGGCAGTGGAACAACGGCAAAAATGTGAACCTTTACAGCCCTGGTAACGTGGTGCCCATCGTCACTCCCGACCATGTTGTGATTGTTGCCCCTGACCGCTTCGCCACCGCAGTCGACCGTAAAAGCGGCATTGAACTGTGGCGCGAGAAGAACGATAACAAAGTGCGCGAGAGCCTGGGCCGCAGTGCCGACGGCAAAGTCGCTTACGCCAAGACTATGGATGGTGAGCTGGTCGCCATGAGCACGGGCAACCAATATGAGTTGTTGTGGAAGGTGGATTTGGGCTTCGGCTACGAGCACGCTCCTTGCATCATTCTTGAGCACAATGGGCACATCTACTGCGGCTCCCGCTGTGGTATGTTAGCCGTTGTCAATGCTGCCAACCACGAGCTCGAATTCACTTATCGCCTTGGTTCCAGCGAGGTCAATGGCTTCGAACTCGACCCCGCGACAGGCGACATCTACTGCTCCCTCATCGAGGGTACCATTTGGCGTATCAGCCGTCACCGTTAATCAAACATAACAATACAATTACAACCGGGACAACACTTTTTATATCATCGTTGTTGTCCCGGTTGTTATTCTGTTGTTCAAGTTGTTTGAAAAGAAGAATCAGTCGAAGTGCTTGCGGCGGAAGACGAAGTTGTGACCCAGGTACTTGTCACGCACGGTGGGGTTCTCGGCCAGTTCCTCGCTGGTGCCCTGGAACAGGATTTTGCCTTCAAACAGCAGATAGGCCCTGTCGGTGATGCTCAAAGTCTCGGGGGCGTTGTGGTCGGTGATAAGGATGCCGATGTTCTTGCTCTTGAGGCTATAGACAATGCTCTGGATGTCCTCAACTGCGATAGGGTCTACACCGGCAAATGGCTCATCAAGCATGATGAATCGCGGGTTGATGGCCAGGCCGCGGGCAATCTCGGTGCGGCGGCGCTCGCCACCCGAGAGGCGGTTACCCAGGTTCTTGCGCACCTTCTGCAGGTGGAACTCGCTGATGAGTTGCTCCAGGCGGTCTTTTTGCTCGGCAGGAGTGAGCGTGGTCATCTCCAGCACGGTGCGGATATTGTCCTCGACGCTCAAGGTGCGGAATACCGAGGCCTCCTGTGGCAGGTAGCCGATGCCCAACTGAGCGCGCTTATAGACGGGTAGGGTGGTGATGTCCACATCATTGAGGAACACGCGCCCCTCATTGGGCGTGATGAGGCCCGTGGTCATGTAGAACGTCGTGGTCTTGCCGGCGCCGTTGGGCCCCAGCAGTCCAACGATCTCACCCTGATGCAGATTGATAGAAACGTGGTTGACGACCGTGCGCTGGCGGTATTTCTTCACAAGGTTGTCGGTGCTGAGCACGAGCGTACCCGCCTCACCTGATGCGTTAAGGCGTGCCGCGGTTTGTTTGTCACCGGGCTTCACGCCTGTGCTCTGCTCGGCCTTGCCGTTGTTTTGCCAGGGCAGTTTCATTTCTTCTTGCCAGTGGTCAAGCGACCCTTGATATAGTCAGTGATGAGGTTGATGGCGACCTCGTTGTTACCACCCTCGGGGATGATGATGTTGGCAAATTTCTTGGTAGGTTCGATGTGCAGCTGATGCATAGGCTTGAGTACACGCTGGTAACGCTCAATAACAGCCTCGGCAGTGCGGCCGCGCTCGATGCAGTCACGTGAGATGACGCGAATCAGGCGATCATCGCCATCGGCATCGACAAACACTTTGATGTCCATCATCTTCCTCAATCGTGCATCTACCAGTGCCATGATACCCTCGATGATGACCACATCGTGAGGACCCATGGGAACGGTCTCCTCCTGGCGTGAGCAGGTCAGGTAACTGTAGGTGGGCATTTCGATGGACTCGCCACGCTTGAGCATCTTCACGTGCTCCAGCAGCAGGTTCCAGTCAAAGGCTGCCGGCTCGTCAAAGTTGATGTTTTGACGTTCTTCGACAGGCACGTGGCTCGAGTCTTTGTAATAGGAATCCTGAGAGATGACACCCACCTCGCCCTCGGGCAGGCGTTCCATGATTTTGCGTACTACTGTAGTTTTACCTGAGCCGGTGCCACCGGCAATACCGATGATAATCATAATATTAACTTGATTTTATTAGTCCCACAATTCTTTTGAATTGCCTTGAAGGCAAAGTTCAAACATACAAAGGTAGTGCAAGTTGAGCGGAGTGCCAAACAAAAAACCAATTTTTTGTTTGCAATCACGAAACGCAGCCTACCTCGCAGCCTACCTTCACTAGCAAGCAAAGTTAATAAAAAAGTGGCAATTCGCTCCTGAATTGTTTATGAATCTTGAATAAAACATGAAAATCTCTTCATGGGTCATCACGATTGGAGCAAAAACGACAAATTCACATCACTGGAAAATGGCGGCCGAGAAGGGCTGTACGGTGACGTGATCCAGTTGTTTGCCGATGCTATAGTGGACCTTACCCGTCGAGAAGACTTCTTTTCCTGAGATAGCTTGAGTGTCAAAACTGGTGTTTGCTTTCTTTCCGCTGGGATTGATGACGACAACAAGGCGCTGACCGTCTTTCTCGCGCTGGAAAACCATGGGATAGCGGGCAGGATCGCTAAGCATCTGCCATGAGCCGTCATTACCCAATGCCGGCAACTGGTGGCGCAACTTGATGAGCGCGCGCGTGAAGTTGAGTAGCGAGTTCTTGTCTTTGTCCTGGGCTTCGACGGTTAGTGTGCCTCCCTCGGTAGCAAGGGGCAGATACAGCATGCGTGGATCGCAGGTCGAGTAGCCAGCGTTCCAGCCTTCGGTCCACTGCATTGGCGTGCGCGAGCCGGCTCTTTCTCTAGAACCCTCCTTGCTAGGCAGTCCAGGCTGATATTTCATGCCAATCTCGTCACCATAATAGATGCAGGGCACACCAGGCATGGTGAGATGGAACAGCATTTTCACCTTAAGTTGCTCGACCGTGTTGCGGGTGCCGTAATTGGGACGGATGATGTCGTGATTGCCCGTGGGGATGGAGATGTAGCCCAACTCGCGGGTAGCGGTGTAAGCTTTAGTGAAATTGGTGATAAATGGCGTGGCGTCACCCAAGCCACTGGCGTCAAAGTAGCAGTAGTCGTAGGGGCCGCAATCGGGCGCGCCTTTCGGGAAAAACAGGGCATCATATCCTCGCAGCCCAAAGTGGATCATGAAATCAATATGAAATGCCGACTGCAAGGCCTGTTCTGGATTGCTCCACTCGGCAATGAGGACACATTGCGGATAGTGCTTTTCCATCCATCGCCGCATTTGCTGCCACAGTTTGATGTTCTCACTCTTGTCAGTGTCGTTCTTGATGAGCGACGATGCCATATCGACGCGAAAACCGTCAACACCCATGTCCAGCCAGTAAGCAATGATTTTGCGCATTTCCTGTTTGACCAATTTAGGCCCAGCAGCATCGATCGGTTGCTGCATGGGGTCGGATGGGTCAGGGTTGGCATAGCCATAATTGAGCGCGGGCTGGAACTCAAAGTAATTTTTCCGGTAGTATTTCGCCCTGGGAGCGTTGGCCAGGCCATAGCTGCCCCAAGTGGCGATGGCGGGGTCATGGGTGCGGTGGCGTCGTTCCAGGGTCGCTAATTCGGCTTCACTGATGCTGTCGGTCCACATGTAATAGTCTGAGTAGCGGTTGGCATCTTGCCTTGCCGATGCCTTGAACCATGGATGCTGGTCGCTCGTGTGCCCTGCTACAAGGTCAAGACATACTTTGAGGCCACGGATGTGTGCCTCGAGAACCAGGCGTTTCATGTCATCGTTACTGCCAAAACGGGGGTCAATGCTGTAAAAGTCGGTCACGTCATATCCGCCGTCCTGCCATGTCGAGGCAAACATCGGACAGAACCAGATCGTGTTGACACCTAACCGCTGCACATAATCCAACTTGGAGATGATACCATTAATGTCTCCAATACCGTCATCGTCGCTGTCCATGAATGAGGACGGATAAATCTGATAGATAACGGCTTCTGAAAGCCATTCGGGCCCCTTGTTTTGTGCCTGCAGCGCCAGTGAGGCGAGTATGGCCGTGATGATCAATAATAGGTGTCGCATGTCGATGCTTGTTTTGATTTTTGCAAAGTTAACACAAATAAATGAGAAATGTGACTTTTTGGAAGTGTCACTTTTGCTGACAATGTGTCAGCCGTCATGTTTTGGCACATCCTTTGCAGATATGGCTAAGGTAATTGGTGCTATTTCACAAGTCACCATATTATAATATATAATAAATGATTATTAACAACTAAAATAAAATAAAGAAAGAGAGATTAAATTATGGGAAAGATTATTGGAATCGATTTAGGTACAACTAACTCGTGTGTTTCGGTTCTGGAAGGTTCAAAGCCTGTTGTTATTCCTAACAGCGAAGGAAGAAACACCACCCCCTCGGTGGTAGCTTTCAAGGATGGTGGCGAGCGCATCGTGGGTGATCCCGCAAAGCGTCAGGCCATTATGAACCCCACGGGAACTGTTTTCTCCATCAAGCGTTTCATGGGTGAGACCTATGACCACGTCTTGAACGATGTGAACCGCATGCCCTATAAGGTCATCAACAACGGTAGCAACCAGCCCCGCGTTGAGATCGACGGCCGCCAGTACACACCGCAGGAGATTTCGGCCATGATTCTTCAAAAGATGAAGAAGACTGCCGAGGATTACTTGGGTACAACCGTTGACGAGGCTGTCATCACCGTGCCTGCTTATTTTAACGACTCACAGCGCAAGGCCACCAAGGAAGCTGGCGAAATCGCCGGTCTGAAGGTGCAGCGCATCGTGAACGAGCCCACCGCCGCCGCATTGGCTTATGGTCTGGATAAGGACAACAGCGACAAGCGCATTGCCGTGTTTGACCTTGGTGGTGGTACGTTTGATATCTCTATCCTGGAATTGGGTGACGGCGTGTTTGAGGTAAAGGCCACCAATGGTGACACCCACCTGGGTGGTGACGACTTTGACCAGCGCATCATCACTTGGCTTGCCGATGAGTTCCAGCAGGAGAACAACATGGATCTGCGCAAGGATCCCATGGCGCTCCAGCGCTTGAAAGAGGCTGCCGAGAAGGCTAAGATTGAACTCTCTAGTTCAACTAGCACCGAGATCAATCTGCCTTACATCACCCAACTTGACGGTATGCCCAAACACCTGGTAAAGACCCTGTCGCGTGCCAAGTTTGAGCAACTGTGCGATGACTTGATTCAGAGCACCATCGAGCCCTGCCGCAAGGCGCTTGCCGATGCCGGTTTGAATACCAGCGACATCAACGAGGTGATCCTCGTGGGCGGCTCGACCCGTATTCCCGCCGTTCAGCAGATTGTTGAGAAATTCTTCGGCAAGGCTCCGTCTAAGGGTGTTAACCCCGACGAGGTAGTGGCTGTTGGTGCTGCCATCCAGGGTGGTGTGCTCACTGGCGATGTCAAGGATGTGCTGCTGCTCGATGTTGTGCCCCTGAGCGTGGGTATCGAGACTCTGGGCGGCGTGATGACCAAGCTCATCGAGGCAAACACGACCATTCCTGCCCGCCGCAGTCAGGTCTTCTCGACCGCTGCCGACAACCAGCCTGAGGTAGAGATTCACGTCCTGCAGGGCGAGCGTCCCATGGCTAAGGACTGCAAGACTCTGGGCCGCTTCCACCTTGATGGCATCGCTCCCGCTCCCCGTGGCATTCCTCAAATTGAGGTGACCTTTGAGGTCGATGCCAACGGTATCATGAACGTGAGCGCCAAGGACAAGGCTACCGGCAAGGAGCAGAGCATCCGCATCGAGGCTTCGAGCGGTTTGAGTGACGCCGAAATCCAGCGCATGAAGGACGAGGCTACGGCTAACGCTGCAGCCGACGCTGCCGAGAAGGAGCGCATCGATAAGATCAATGGTGCTGATGCCCTCATCTTCCAAACCGAGAAGGTGCTCAAGGACAGCGGCGACAAGCTCCCCGCCGACATCAAGAGCCAGATTGAGGGTGCCCTTGGCAAGCTGAAAGATGCTCACAAGAGCCAGGATCTCGCTGCCATCGATACCGCAACGGCCGAGTTGAACTCGCTCTTCGAGAAGATGTATCAGCAGGCCGGTGGTGCACAGGGACAGCCTGGTGCAGGTTTCGACCCCAATAACATGGGTGGTGGCTTCCAGGGTGGTCCCCAACAGGGTGGCAATCCTAATCAGGGCGGCGACAACGTCGAGGACACTACCTATGAGGAAGTGAAGTAACACAGTAGTAATCCAAACAATATTAAAATCCGTGTAAATCATGAGTTTACACGGATTTTTTTTGATTTTGATGGATATGTCAAGGGATGGAGACTTTAGCGAGAATGCCCTTGACATGGGCGATGGTGATGCCATAGTTAGTCATGGGCACACCCTGGGTACGGCATTGTTCCACTCGAGAGAGCATGAACTTGCGGTTAAACATGCAGCCGCCGCAATGGATAACGAGGTTATAGCCTGTCACGTCGGACGGAAAATCTTTACCAGCCACAATATCCACCGTCAATCCTTGTCCCACACGCTGTCGTAGCATGCGGGGAATTTTTTCCCTGCCGATGTCCTCAGCCAGCGGGGCATGAGTACAAGCCTCGGCAATGAGCACTCGGGATTGTTCAGTCAATCTGTCGATGGCCAGGGCACTCTCCACAAAGTATCGGATGTCACCCTTATGGGCCGCCATCAGTACTGAAAAAGAGGTTAGCTGGCTTTGAGCGGGCTTTTTTTGCTCCACAATGTCAAACACCTGGGAGTCGGTGATGATCAGGTGTGGCGGCTCCTTTAATGCGGCCAGTGTGCGGTCAATATCCTCGGTCGTGCAGCAGATGGCAATACACCCTTTGTCCATCAGGTCACGCAGGGTCTGCACCTGTGGCAGGATGAGTCGGCCTTTAGGCGCTTGAGGGTCCTGTGGCATGACCAGCAGCACGGTGTCGCCCGCCTTGGCGAGATTGCCGGTGAGTGACTGGCTCCCGCTCTCGGGCATCAGGCCTGCCAGTGTATTGCGCAGTAGATTGAGTCCATCTCCATTCTTGGCGCTGACTGGAATGGCATCACAGCCTAGCCGCTTGGCAATATCAGCGAGTACGGCAGAGGGCACTTCGTGCATCAAGTCCACCTTATTCAGCACGGCTACAAAAGGTACGTTGGCCTGTTTGAGTAGCGCGGCCCACGCTAATTCTTTATCGAGTGTAGTGCCGTCAGTGACAAGTATGGCGATGTCAGCTTGCTTGATGACTTCGCGGGTTCGCTCGGTGCGCAGGTCACCCACCTCGCCCGTGTCGTCAAATCCAGCCGTGTCAATCAGCACACATGGGCCCAGTGGCAGAATTTCCATCGATTTGCTCACTGGGTCGGTCGTAGTGCCGGCCACGTCGCTCACGATGGCAATCTGTTGCCCCGTGAGTGCATTGATGAGAGACGACTTGCCTACATTGCGCCGTCCAAACAACGCGATGTGCAACCGTTCACTTCTGGGAGTATTGTTCAATCCGTTCACTTCCAATTATATATAAAGCAAGGAATACAACAAATACAGAATAACGATTTGGTTTATTTGTTTTGTTGTATTCCTTGAGGTTTTTTCTGTTGTTAAATCTTAGAAGTAGAAGTCGCGCTGGCCAGCAGCAATCTCGTTGATGTGCTGGGTGGCAATTTCACGCACGCGAGCATTCTTGATCTTAGCCAACTCCTGTTCGATGAGGACATTGCCCTTGGCAATAGTGTCCTCGCTGGCAAAGTCCATGAGGTACTCCTTGAGCGTCATCAACGCATTGGGAGTGCAGATGTCACCAATCTTTCCAGCTTTGCACAGCTCCATGAAGCGGTCGCCGGTGCGTCCCGAACGGTAGCAGGCGGTGCAGAAACTGGGCAGGTAGCCGATGGAGAGCAGCCAGTTGATGACCTCATCGAGGGTGCGCGTGTCGCTCACATCAAATTGCGCAGTCTCGTCGTGGCGCTCAACGGTAGTATAGCCACCCACGCTGGTGCGGCTGCCGCCACTGATCTGTGACACGCCCAGGTCAAGCACCTTGGCACGCACGCTCTGGCTCTCGCGGGTCGAGATGATCATGCCAGTGTAAGGTACGGCGAGGCGGATCACCGCAATGATGCGGCAGAAGATCTCATCGGGCAGCACATCGGGGAACTCGTCGAGCGAGATGTCCTCGGCGGGGCAGATGCGCGGAACGCTGATGGTGTGCGGTCCCACGCCGAAGCGGGCCTCAAGGTGCTCGGCATGCATCAGCAAGCCCACGAAGTCATAGCGGTAGGTCGTCAAGCCATACAATACGCCGATGCCCACATCGTCACAACCGCCCAGCTGGGCACGATCCATCGCCTCGGTGTGATAGCAGTAGTTGCTCTTGGGACCGGTGGGATGCAGGGCCTCATAGTTCTTGCGGTTATAGGTCTCCTGGAACAGGATGTAGGTACCGATGCCTGCGGCCTTGAGTTTCTCGTAGGCCTCGACCTCGGTAGCGGCGATATTCACATTCAAGCGACGGATTTCACCGTTGCCCACCTTGGTGTTATAGATGGTGTGGATAGATTCTAGGATGTATTCCAGCGGGTTCATCACGGGGTGTTCGCCAGCCTCCAGGGCAATGCGCTTGTGGCCCATCTTGACCAGCGCCTCGACTTCGGCACGTATCTCGTCCTGGCTCAGTTTCTTGCGCGGGATGGTCTTGTTCTTGGCATGGTAAGGACAGTACACGCAGCCATTGATGCAGTAGTTAGACAGATAGAGCGGGGCGAACATCACGATGCGGTTGCCATAGAAACGGCGTTTCACATCCTTGGCCAACTGCTCATAGCGCTCAATCAGGTCGGGCTGGTCGCAGTCCAGCAACACGGCGGCCTCACGGTGGGTCAACCCCTTGCATAGTGAGGCCTTGTCAATGATTTGTTCAATCAGGGCGCGGTTGCTCTTGTTTTTCTCGGCATAGGCGAGTGTCTCTAGTATTTCGCTATCGTCGATGAACTCATCGGCATGGTTC
This sequence comes from uncultured Prevotellaceae bacterium, assembly GCA_900318345.1. Lineage (GTDB taxonomy): Bacteria > Bacteroidota > Bacteroidia > Bacteroidales > Muribaculaceae > Sodaliphilus. The sequence continues at coordinate 54,003 of ONKD01000022.1, read as the reverse complement.
GATTTGACGTTATACATAATCTCTTGTCTATTAAAATGAGTTATTAGTGGTTCTTTTTATTAATGTGCAAAATTACACATAATTATCGGGAAAACAAAACCAAGCATCGAAAAGAAATGATTTCGGCTATTGTCTTGTCTTTTCAATCACAGTTTGGTAGTGATGATTGATGGCCGAGAAGCTACCTACTGCCTGGGGATGATACCCATGAGAAATTCTCTTTTCCTGCGCCGACTTCAAAGTGGTATTTCACGATGCCCAAGTCATAGTGTGAGTAGCCGATGAAGTCAAACTTGGCTTTGGCCTCGACGCGCCCATCGGGCTGTAGTGTAAACATGAACTTCTGCTGATTGACAGCAGTGGGTGCCATCATAGCGGCCTCGAGGCCGCGCATAAACCAGTCGGGCATGGGCTCGGTAGTTCCCCGCTTGTCGCGATAGAAGTGGGTGATGGGTTTTTTCTGGGGATGCTGCACGCCACCGTCCTCGCCATAGCCACAGGCGATGACAAACTTGAGATCCTCGCCAGGGTTAAGGATATAAGCGTCCTTGATGTCCTTGAACGTGAGTCCTACCCAGCAGGTGTTCAGTCCCAGCGTCTGCATAAACAGGACAATTTTCTCGCCTTGATAGCCGATGGCCTCGCGGTAATCGCCTTGCTTGGGAGCGACCAGGGCGATATAGTTAGTCACGCCCGTGAATTTCCCGTAACTGAATATTCCCGTTGAGAAGGCCAGCGGTTCCTCGGTCACCAGCTGCAGGTGTAGTCCGCTCTCGCGGTTACACTCGTCGATGAACTGCCTGATTGCAGCGACTTTCTCGGCCTCGATAGGGCGCTCGATATACTTGCGCACCGAGTGGCGCTCCTTGATGGCTTGCAGTAAATCCATTGTTGTCAGTAGTTATTTTTGTGATTATTGTCGCAAAAATAAGAAGAATTTCCAATAATTGTCTAAATTTGCCAAAAAGAATCAGGCAGATGAATCCAAAAAGAATCTTTAGGTTGGCAACCATGGGCGATGTACCCGTGATCATGCGTCTCATTGACGAGGCGCGCGCCATTATGCGCTCGTGTGGCAATGTGAATCAATGGATTGACGGTTATCCCAGCGAGGAGACCATCAAGCAAGACATTGATAATGGCCATTGCTATTTGTGTGTAGAACAGGACAGTGGCGAAATTGTCGCCTCGTTTGCCTTCATACCAGGTCCCGAGCCCACCTACAAGGAGATATTTGAGGGCGATTGGCTCGATGACGCTCCCTATCATGTGGTGCATCGCTTGGCGAGCACGGCGGCCAGTCATGGCATCTTCAATGATGTGATGGACTATTGCATAGCCGTGGCTGGCAACCTGCGCATCGACACCCATCGCGACAATGTCATCATGCGTCATGTCATCGAGCGTTATGGCTTCAATTACTGCGGCATCATCTACCTCTTGAACGGCGACGAGCGGTTAGCCTATCAGAAGAAAGTTACACAATGCCTGTAGAGACGCAAAATTTTGCATCTCCAGTCATGAGACAATGCTAAAATGACATAACGGGCTGTGTCATAATTGCAATAATTAAAACAATTAAAATTTTTATATTAATTTTTTAAATAATTTGTTTAAATTTCTCGAGCGAAGCTCGATCAATGTTTCAAGCGAAAATTATGACACAGCCTCCATATCTAAGAGTTAGAATATACGATGTAACAAATCAGGGCTGATCACATGGACCAGCCCTGATTCTATTAGGATTAATTAATAATCAAGATTACTTCTTGAGCTCGTCAGCTACAGCCTGAGCAGCGTCAGCAGCCTTGTCCTTGGCAGCGTCAACGGCCTCATTAGCCTTGTCCTTAGCAGCGTCAACAGCCTCACCAGCGGCAGCCTTGGCAGCGTCAACAGCCTCACCAGCCTTCTCGGCAGCAGCCTTAGTAACAAACTCTGCGAAACCAGCCTTCAACTCCTCGGGAACGGTGATGTAAGCATCCAACTTGTCAGCCAGAGCGGGGATCTTGGCAAGGATAGCCTCCTTGTTGTTCTCAAAGACGGTCTTCAGGATGTTGATGATGTTGAAGTAACCAGCCTGGTCACCACCATTCAGCAACTCCTCAGCCTTAGCCTTGATACCATCAAGCAGAGAAACAGCGGTTGCCTCGTCGGCAGCGTTCATCAGGTCGTTAGTAACACTCTCAACGGTGTACTCAGCAACGGGAGCCTCTTCAACGGGAGTTTCCTCAGCGGGCTTGGTCTCGGTCTTGCAACCAACAAAAGCGATAGCAGCTACAGCTGCAAACATCAATAAAAACTTCTTCATAATAAAACAACTGATTTTAATAAAGTTAATAATAAAACATAAAATTCAACGCCGCAAATGTAACGGCTATTTTTGAATTACCAAACTTTTTTGCTCCAAAAATTCAATTTTTTGTACTTTTATTGTCCTTTTGGACTGTTTTGCGGACAAAAAACGCTAACTTTGCGCTTTATAATGATGTCCGGCACGAGTTATTACAAATTTCGTGCCAAAATGGACAATAACAGATTAATCACTAAATAATTGATAGAATTATGTTTGTTTACATTCTTTTTGGAGCCATTACCATCCTGAGCATCGTTGTTCAGAACTCCCTCAAAACGAAATTCGCTAAGTATAGTAAGGTGCCTCTGGGAGTACCTATGGCAGGCCGTGACGTCGCTAATGCGATGTTGCAGCAGAATGGGTGCGGTAACGTTCAAGTCACAAGTGTGAGCGGACAGTTGACCGATCACTTCAATCCTGCTAACATGACGGTGAACCTGAGTGAACCTGTCTATGGCACTAACAGCATCGCCGCTGCTGCCGTGGCTGCCCACGAGTGTGGCCATGCCATCCAGCACAAGGTGGGTTACAGCATGTTGCAGTTGCGCACCAAGATGGTGCCTGTGGTATCGTTTGCTTCTAAGTACATTTCATGGGCGCTAGTGGCAGGTATTGCCCTGTATGAGTTCAGTGTGATACCATTGTATATTGCTATCGCCTTGTTTGCTTCGACTGTGCTGTTCAGTTTCGTGACACTGCCAGTAGAGATTGATGCCAGCCACCGCGCCATCAAGTGGCTTGAAGGTTCAGGCATTGCTGGAGGCCAGCAGTTGGTTCAAGCTAAGGATGCGCTTCGCGCCGCGGCCTATACCTATGTTGTTGCTGCCTTAGGTTCACTGGCCACATTATTATATTATGTAGCGATAGCCCTCGTCGGCAGACGCCGTTAATAATGAATTTTTTAAAAAAAGATACAATAATAGATAAATAATGGCACAAAAACCATCCATCCCCAAGGGGACACGCGACTTCTCACCTATAGAGATGGCGCGTCGCAACTATATTTTTAATACCATCAAGGACGTGTTTTTGCTGTACGGTTTTCAGCAGATAGAAACTCCTGCCGTCGAGAACTTGTCAACCCTCATGGGCAAATATGGCGAGGAGGGCGACAAACTGTTGTTCAAGATTCTGAACAGCGGCGATTACCTCAAGGATGCGCCCGATGAATTGTTGTCAGCTCACGATTCACTGCACTTGACTACCAAGATCAGCGAGAAGGGTCTGCGTTATGACTTGACGGTACCATTTGCCCGCTATGTGGTGCAGCACCGCAACGACTTGCAGATGCCATTCAAGCGCTATCAGGTGCAGCCCGTTTGGCGCGCCGATCGCCCGCAGAAGGGTCGCTACCGTGAGTTCTACCAGTGTGATGCCGATATCGTGGGCAGTGACTCACTATTCAATGAGGTGGAACTGGTGACGATGATTGATGAGGTGTTCAACCGCTTTAACATCAATGTCGCCATCAAGCTCAATAACCGCAAGATCCTTAGCGGCATCGCCGAAGTCATTGGCGCGGCCGACAAGATTGTGGATATCACCGTTGCCATCGACAAGCTCGACAAGATAGGTATTGACAACGTCAATGCTGAATTGCGTGAGAAAGGCCTTACCGATGAGGCTATTAATACCTTGCAACCCCTGCTTGCCCTTGATGGCACTAATGAGGAACGCCTTGTCTCTCTCGCTGCTATGCTTGGCACTAGCGAGGTGGGCATGAAGGGCATCGAGGAAATGCGTTATGTGCTTGACCATGTGGCAGCACTAGGCACACGAGCCCGAGTTGAACTCGACGTCTCGCTGGCACGCGGTCTGAACTACTACACGGGCACGATTCTCGAGGTCAAGGCACTAGACGTGGCCATTGGCAGCATCACTGGCGGCGGCAGGTATGATAACCTGACTGGCGTCTTTGGCATGCCTGGTTTGTCGGGCGTGGGAATCAGCTTCGGTGCCGACCGCATTTATGATGTGCTCAATGCACTCGACCTGTATCCCGCCGACACGATGGCGACTGCCAAGGTGATGTTTGTCAACTTTGGCGAGGATGAGGCTTCGGCATCGCTGCGGCACATCATGGCCTTGCGTCGTGCTGGCATCAGCGCTGAATTGTATCCTGACTGCTCCAAGATGAAGAAGCAGATGAACTATGCCAACGACCGCCAGATTCCCTTTGTCGCCATTGTGGGTGCCGATGAGGTGCAAAATGGCACCATCACTCTTAAAGACATGGCTACTGGCGATCAGCAGACCCTGAGCATTGAACAGGTGATAGACCGATTGAAATAAAATCATCAGTGTAATCGTTATGAACAGCATGTACCAGCAATTGATGCAGTTGCCACTCTTCCAGGGTGTGAGCACCGAGAGAATCACGGCTCTGGTCGAGAAATTGCCGTTTCATTTCCTTAAATACAGGAATGGCGACCCAATCGTCACGGTAGGTGATGTCTGTACCCACATCAAGTTCATCGTTTCAGGTCGGGTTAGGGTAGAGATGCCCTTTTCTAACCTGCGCGTGTCCTTGTTGCAGACCTTATCCACACCCCACGTGCTCGCTGCCGAGTACTTGTTTGGGCGTGCAACCACCTATCCGTTCACTGCTGTTGCCGATGGTGCATGCGGTATACTCCAGTTGCTCAAGAGCGATTACATCAAGATGATTAATTCTGATAAGGTGTTTCTGTTCAATATCCTCAATTACCTCTCCTCGGGCAGTCAACGCAGTCTGTCATCATCATTGTCGGTAAATGATGGTTCAGTTGGTGAGCGGTTGGCTATCCTGGTGAATAACTTGGTAGCACCTGGCGCGACCGATGTCACATTGAGGTATAAGCAGAAGGACCTCTGTGCCCTGCTGGGTACCCAGCGCACTACGCTCATTGCCACCCTAGACCGTTTCAGTGAAGAGGGGATTCTGGATTATGACAGTAACGAATTGAAACTGCTCGACCAAGAGAAACTCATGGTCTTGTCAGGCTATTAATATCAGGAATAGATAAATGAAATATACTTATTATACTCAAGGCACTTGCTCCTCACAGATCGATTTGGAAATTGATGAGGACGGAATCTTGCGGGATGTGATGTTTTATGGCGGATGCCATGGCAACCTGCAGGGCATCGCAACCCTCGTGAGAGGCATGAAAGCTAGTGAAGTGGCCGACCGGTTGCAGGGCATCAGATGCGGGTACAAGAACACCTCATGTCCCGACCAACTGGCTACCGCGCTGCGTGGAGCCTTGTCAAACGCTAACAAATAAAAATAACACAATACAAATTTGGAAACATGAAAAAGTTTTTTCTGATGATGACGGCCGTCATGGCTTTGACACTGGTGAGTTGTGATAACAGCAATGCTTACAAGGCCAAGGGTGAGCAAATGGCCAAACAACTTGACCAATTGTGTGAACAGCGCGATTCAGTGGCTGTCCTGGCATTGGATGATAGCATCCGCGCCCAGGAAGCAGCCATTATCGCTAAGGGCGACTCTGTAGCCATTGCCGCCTTCAGAGAAGCGCTGAAAGAGTCACGTGAGCGCAATGCACCTTATATCTCCACCCTAAAAGTCAGCAAAGGAATGTCTGACGAGGAGGTTGCCAAGGAAATCATCAATGATGTCATGGAAGGAGACATGAGCATTAATGCCGTGACCGAGTCCATTGACGAGATGCTCAAGAACAAGAAGTAATAATAAGCGCTTAATGTGTTGGCGGTCATTTCATAATCGTCTTCCGCTAGCCCTCTGTGTGGCGGTTGCATGCTTGTTGACGACGGCATGTGGCACTGGCATTGAAGTGACCGAACATGTTGGCGAGAAAGATGTCCGCAAGGCCATTGAACAAGCTGGAGCCAATCAGTCAAGAGTGACACTGAATGCATTTGTTGACTCGGTGCCGGCATGGCATCTAGGTAAACTATTCAGGGTCGTTGACAATCAGGCTCGGTTGCTTTTTGCCCGCTCTAGGGATTTTGACATCGACACGGTGCAACTGGCAGGTCACACATTACGTTTCCAGGGTTATGACACTGGAGATATTTATGATAATCGCAATAGTGTGAACCTGATTTTCAAGGACACCGATGGCGGTAAAACCTATGTCTACCGCACGGGAAAGACAATCGATGAGTTCAGCCCAAGTTTTTCAATCCCGATGCTCGTTGATATGGACATGGTGAACCATATCGCGCGACAGGTGGTTGGGAATGATTATTATATCCGCACACCTATATGGTATGACCGGCAGAGTGAGCAGATGCGTGATGGGCGCCATTTCATCAAGGTGCACATCGATAGTTTGCTGCCTGGCAATGCGGTGATGCCGTTGAGGGTGCTCTTCACGACCATTGACAGCAACGAGAAGGCGATGGTGTGGCTGAGCGGTAATGCTTCAACCATGCGGGGACGTGATTTTGACGCCCTGTTTGATGCTGTTGACCCGCATTTGTTCTATACAACCATCAGTGATGAGAACTGGGAGCGTATCACGAGGGCACAGGTCGTTGAGGGCATGACTAAGGAGGAATGTCGGTTGGCCTTGGGCAATCCCAAGCACATCAACGAGAGCGCCGACCAGTCGGGTTTGCGTGAGTATTGGTATTATGATGGTGGAGCTTACCTTTTCTTTGTGAATGGTTTGCTCATGCAATTCAGGAAATGATGATGGAACCCACAACGCTTGAAATAGAATTTCTCGGGACAGGGACTTCGACAGGAGTACCCATGTTGAGGTGTCATTGCCCCGTGTGCATGAGTGACGATCCGCGAGATAAGAGGTTGCGCACATCGGCCATCGTGCGCTACCAGGGAGCAAGGATTCTCATTGATTGCGGTCCTGATTTCCGCACCCAGATGTTGCGGGCTAGCGACGACAACATCGATGCAGTGCTCATCACTCACATCCACTTTGATCATGTGGCGGGCTTGGATGACCTGCGCGCCTATTGTTTTGAGCGCCCCATGCCGATTTATGCTCGAGCCGATGTGCTGCGTGACCTGCACAATCGCATCCCTTACTGTTTCTCGGACCATCCTTATCCTGGGGTTCCCAAGTTTGAGGAGCACGTCATCGGCGATGATCCGTTTCTGGTGGAAGGAGTGCGGGTCGAGCCGATTCCTGTCATGCATTACATGTTGCCGATTATCGGCTTCCGCATAGGGCCGCTCGCCTATATCACTGATGCCAAGACCATTGATGACGCGGTGGTGGATAGCCTCAATGGGGTGCCTATACTGGTTATTAATTCGTTGCGCGTGGGCGAGCACATGTCCCACATGTGTCTGGATGAGACTCTTGCCGTCATTGAGCGCATCAAGCCTGGCCGCTCATTGCTTATCCACATGAGTGACCGCATGGGGCTTCATGCCGAGTCACCCAAGTTGTTGCCCAAGGGGGTGTCATTGGCCTATGATGGCCTGATTGTGAAAGTGTGAGAATGCAAAAGGAGATTAAAATATCACAAGTTGAGCCTGCCGAGGGCGGACAACTGTCAGGTTTGCAGTTTTTTGAGACGAGAGTGCAGGCTGGATTTCCCAGTCCTGCCCAGGGTGAATATGCCGACTGCATTGACTTGAACCAGGCGCTCATCACCACTCCGGCAGCTACATTTTGTGCGCGTGTGATAGGTGACTCAATGGTCGATGCTGGCATCAATGAGGGTGACCTGCTCATCATCGACCGCTCGATTACACCTCATGACGGCAATATCGCCGTGTGCTTCATAGACGGGGATTTCACAGTCAAGCGCCTGAGTGTGCGTGAGGACGGCGTGTATCTTACCCCGGCCAACGCTAAGTTTCCTGAACTCCATGTGACTGAGGATAGCAGTTTCAAGGTATGGGGTGTGGTTTCCTATATTATTAAACGTCTATAGCATTTTTGCCCGCAGTGGAAAACGGTTCACGACATATAAAACGATATGGCACACTGTTTTTTGTGCTGTGTGTGCTGGTGGCTGCTTGGCAATGTTTCGCTCTTGTCGCGGACTTGACGGTCATGGGACGGGGATTGCCCGAGTGGTATATGGTGCCGTTGTCAATTGGTAATCTGTCGACACTCCTGTCACCCTTGAGTGGCCTGTTCATCAGCGTGAACGAGAAATTGGGTGGTATAGGAATGGCCTCTGCGGCTTTTGTTTCGATATGCAATGCCTTATTGTTATTATGTCCTTATTGGTTACTGCGGCCCCGTTGGCGTTGGTTGGTCTGGATTCCCATGACGCTGTTGACGTTATGGTGCCTGATGCAGTTGTGCTATTGCAGGGCCTATGATGATCTGATGCCGTGGCAGAGCCTCACCTTGACCGACAATGTCAATTCTACCCTGATGGATAGCACGCTGGCCCTGCTGCGATGGCACGACCTCTTGATTGTGGTGCCTTTCTTGCTGCTTATAGTCGTGTGCATATTGGGACAAAAGAATAAGGGTGATAACCCAAAGAGACCCTTGCTGGTTACTCTGGCTGCAGCAGGAGTTATGGCGCTGATGGGTTATGGCGGAGCCGTGAAAAATTTTGAGAATAGGTTCCTGCACAACTTCAGTAATCGGGGCTATTTTTCACAAAACGGCTTGATACCTTATTGCATTTACTCGTTGAACCAGTCAGTTTTTAATAATTTCTCGATCAGCGAGGAAGAGAGAGCCGAGGTGGACCGGTTTCTGGAAGAGGATTGTCCCCATTATACCGACAACCCTTTTGCTGGAGGCGAACGGCGCAATCTTGTGCTCATCATTGTCGAGTCGCTGCACACTTGGCCCATCGGCATGACTATTGATGGGCAGGAGGTGACACCTGTGCTTAACAAGCTAGTGGAGGGCGATAGTGTCATTTATGCCCCTCATGTGCTGTTCGAGACCAGCCATGGACACTCCAGTGATGCCCATTTCATCTATAACACAGGCTTGTTGCCGCTGCGTGATGCCGCTGTCGCTGTTGTTCATGGCAATGGTCCTTATCCAACCCTGGCCGAGGCCCTGCAGGGCTATGATTGCCGCGAGGTGATTTGTACTCCTGGCATGAACTGGAACCAGACTGTCACATCTCGCACTTATGGCTTCGACTCCCTGTACACACGCGACCACCTGAATGCCGACGGTGTGCTCATGCGCCATAACAATGTGGATGATGCGGCGCTCACCGATTTTGCTGCGCGATTGCTCCCACAATTGCGGCAACCGTTCTTCCTCGAGATGGTCACCATGACGATGCACACGCCCTATCCCGTGGATAAAGTGCGCCCGACGTGGATCACCGCGAGCGATACCTTGAATGCCGAGGCCCGTGGATACTTGAATTGCGTAAACCTGACCGACAGTTGCATCGGAGCCTTTATTGATGATCTCAATCGTCTTGGCTTAAGACAAAACACGGTTGTGGCGATTGTCTCTGACCACACCCAACTTTATCTGAGCCGTGTCGAGGGTAAACCCGACAGCGAGTTCTCGCCCAATGACTGGGGCATCCCCTTGATAGTGTGGGGCACCGATACCACATTGTGCTATGAGCCTGTAATCGGCCAAGTAGATGTCTTCCCAACGTTGCTTGACGTGATGGGTGCCAATGCCTATCGGTGGAAGGGACTTGGGCATAGTATCTTGAGGTATCCAGTGACCAGTGCCATCCAGCACCGCAACATGACGATTATCGGTGATAGCTCGTCTCTCACTCCTCACCAGTTCAAGGCTTGGGATGTCAGCCGTTGTCTCATCTATGACCGTGAGGGATATTTCAAATGATGTGCTCGATTTGCTTTAATGGTGGAAAAGTGCTACCTTTGCACTTGTAATAAGTAAACAGTAAAATTTAATCAATGATGAAATCCCGTCTTTTCTCAAGCGATAGCCGCTTGAGCGACTTGGTAACCGCCCATCCGTCATTACTTGCTATGCTCACGCGACTGGGCATCTCGTTGGGTTTTGGTGACCGGTCTATTGCCGACGTGTGTGAGAGCAGTGGGGTAGATGCCGAGTTTTTCCTCCTCATCTGCAACGTCTATACCTTCAATAACTATGTACCCTCAACAGCCACCATTTTGGGGACCGACATGAGGGATTTAGTGCCCTATCTGGAGAAATCCCATCAATACTATGTTGACAAGCGCTTGCCCCACATCGAGCGTCACCTCGATGCCATCGCCAAGGAGCTGCAAGGGCGCATCGGGCAGGTATTCCTCAGCTTCTTTAAGGAATACAAGAATGAGGTGGAGGCGCATTTCGCCCACGAGGAGCGTGATGTATTCCCCCATATCCGTGCACTCATGAGTGGCAAGCGTGATACGACCTACAGCATTGGAGAGTTTATTCACACCCACAGCGACATCGAGGGCAAACTCGACGACCTGCTCAATATCGTGTTTAAGTACTTGCCGCCACAAGTCGATGATGACAATGTGCTGGATGTGGTTTATGACATCCTGAGGCTGAGCGAGGACTTGAAGAAGCACACCTTCATCGAGGAGAAAATCATGGTTCCCCTGGTCAAGCACCTTGAAAATGCTATCTTGAAATGAAACAGAAATTGTTGATAGTAGAGCCGTCGGAGGTCATTGTCGCTGGATTGAAGGCCATTCTGGAGGGGCAGATCAGGTTTAAACTGCTTGAACCCGAAGTGGGCACCCACCAGCTGGAAGAGCGCATCATCGCGATGCGTCCCGACATCTTACTTGTGAACCCGACGTTAATCAAGAACCCAGCTGAGGTGCGTGTCGATTTCCCCATGGCCGTTGTCGCGCTGGTTTACCAGTATGTAGGGCAGGATTTGCTCAAACAGTATGATGGCGTGATTGACATCTGTGACAGCAGAGCCCATATCATTGAGACACTTGCGCAGATCTCACCCGAGAAACAGGAACACTCACAAAACAGTTACGAGCTCACCAAGCGCGAGACCGCTGTGCTCGTCCAGTTAGCTCAAGGCAAAACCAACAAAGAGATCGCCGATGCCCTCAACGTTAGCGTGCATACGGTAATCAGCCACCGCAAGAACATCACCCACAAGACAGGCATCAAGAGTGTGGCGGGTTTGACGGTCTTTGCGATGCTCAACAACCTCATCGACGAGAGCACCCTGCTCTAACCGCGAATTATCTTGACGAACAACCAGTAGAGACGCAAAAATTTTGCGTCTCTCGTGTTCTCTAGCCGAGTTCTATTTCCTCGTCATCGATACTAGCCGCAATATTTTGCGGCTCTACAAAGTATCATTGGGGATAACTTGCTGAATTTCAGTAGATATTAAAGAATTATCGAACTGACGTCAATTAATCCTTTTTCCAGAAGGAACGGGTAAAGACGACTAGGACGGTGAACAGTTCCAGACGGCCAATCATCATCTCAAACGCGAGCACCCACTTGGCCGCGGGGTGCAGAACGGCCCACGAGCTGTTAGGACCCGTCACGCCGTGACCAATTCCCACGTTGCTGATGGCCGACATTGACGTGTACATCGCGTCAAACACGGGAATGCCAAAGAAGGTGAGGTAGAGCGCTACCACCATGATGATGAGGATATACACCGTGAAGAAGGTGTTCACCTTGCTCACAAGATGGGTGGGCACGGGTTTGCCATCAACATGGACCGCACGAACCGAGTTGGTGTGCAGCAGGCGGTAGAACTCATTGGAGGTGTTTTTCAACTGCACGATAAGACGGTCCATCTTGGCACCGCCCGATGTGGATCCCGCCATGCCACCAAAGAACATCATCACCATGAGGATGACGGTGACAAATTCACCGCTGTTCTCGTAATCAAATGTAGAGAATCCTGTCGATGTGATGGCCGAGATTGTGTCAAACGCGCCATATACACACCGGTCAAAGTTATTGTCCAGGAATCCCATGTAAGCCATGTAAACCACTATGACCACCGTAGTGATGAGCGCGGTCATGCAATACCAGCGCAGGGTGTTGTTGTTGGTCCACCGCTTGAAGTTACCGCGAAATATTGCTGCAATGAGCGAGAAGCTGATACCGCCAATGAACATGAAAATGATAACCACGATAAACACATAGCTGGAATGCCAATAATCCAGACCGATGTTTTTGGTGGAATAACCGCCCGTTGATGTGGTCGTCAAGGCGTGACACACTGCATCAAACCAGTCCATGGGACCCAGAATGAGTAATATCGACAGCACAGCAGTGAGGCCAATATAGATGAGCCACAGGTCTTTGGCAGTTTGGCTCACGCGTGGTCTCAAGCGCTCATGGGTGATGCCTGTGACCTCGGCATTAAACAGGGCGATGCCGCCTTTCTGGTTCAGCATGGGGATGACCGCCAAGGTGAACAGGATAATTCCCATGCCTCCAATCCATTGCGTCAGCGCCCGCCAGAACAGAACCCCTCGAGGTATCTCCTCCACATAGCGGATGACACTTGAACCGGTAGTTGTAAATCCGGCCATTGTTTCAAAGAAGGCGTCGGTCACATTGTTGAAGGTATCAGAGAACAGGTAGGGCAGCATCCCGAACAATGAGAAGAATACCCAGATGATAGCCGTCAGCATCAGGCCTTCGCGCTTGTGCATCGACGTGCTGTGGGGCCTGATGCCAAATGCCATGATGGCACCCGCGCCAGCAGTGATGGCTGTACTGTAGATGAATGCTTTGAGCGCCGTGGGCTCATCAAACCACCACGAGATGGCGAGTGGCAAGAGCATGAATGCTGCCTCGATGAGCAACAGCCACCCCTGCATCCTGAGCACAATGGCAAAATTGATATTTTGGCTGGAACGCTTGGGCATCACGAGAAGTATTTATCGAGTTTATGGATGGCTCCTTGCAGGCAGAAGACGACCACATGGTCACCCGCCTGGATTTGAGTGTTACCGTTCACCAGTTGGCCCTCACCATTGCGCACGAGCCCTGCGATGGTGAAATCTCGACTCAGTTTCAAGTCCTTGACAGCCGACCTGGTGACGCGGTCGCCTTCCTTCACGATGATTTCGGCCACCTCGGCATCGGCCAGCGCCAGGCATCGGGCGTTGTCCTCGTCGGCATCGAGCATGATTTGGTAGATGCGGCTCGATGCCAGCAGTTTCTTGTTGACGATTGTGCCGATGTTTAATGCCTCGGCCTCATAGATGAACTGGATGTCCTCGACTTGGGCGATAGTTTTGGGGACACCGTTAGTCTTGGCTATCATGCACTCCATCATGTTGACGGCACTGTTCTCTCCCAGGGCGACAAAAGCGTCATAGTAGCTCACGCTCTCTTCCTCACTCAACTCTGAGTCGCGGAAGTCTCCTTGCACCAGCTTGCAGTTGGGATAACGTTGCGCCAGCTCATCACAGCGGGCCTCATTGCTCTCGATGATTTTGATGTCAACGCTTTTACCCAGTCTCTTGATCAGTTGCTCGGCGATATCGTTACCGCCGACAACCAGCACATTGTCCACCGGTGTCTGTATCTTGCCACAGGCCTCTCTCACCTCGTCGATGTGGTCGCGTGTGGTGGCGATGTAAACGATGTCGTTCTCCTTCACGCGGTCGTCGCCACGCGGGATAATGATCTCACGATTGCGCTTGATGGCCGACACATGCAGGTATTGGCTGATATCGGACATCTCCTTGAGCATTTTGTCGACGATGCGGGCATTGTTGCGTATTTTCACACCCACCACGATGAGCTCGCCATCAAACAATTCAAACCAGTTGCGGGCCCAAGTCCTTTTCAGCGCGCTCGAGATCTCCTTGGCAGCAAGCATTTCGGGATAGATCAGGTGGTCGATGCCCAATGTCGTGAAGTGTTCACGCCATCTAGCGTTAAAGAACTCGTCATTGTCAATGCGGGCAACAGTCTTGCGTGCACCCAGCCGCTTGGCCATCGAGCAGGAAAGGATATTGCGTGCCTCGCTCTTGGTCACAGCGATGAATAGGTCGCATGCACCTGTCTTAATTGCGTTCAGGTCACTGAATGAGATGGCGCTACCCTGATGGGTGAGCAAGTTGTAATTCTCCAGGGGCTCGAGCTTCTTGTTGTCAACGTCCATGACAATGATGTCCTGTTCCTCATAGCTAAGCATCTTAGCTAGATGGGTTCCGACTTCTCCTGCTCCGGCAATAACGATTCTCATAATATTGTTACTTGTTGTTTTCTAACATTTGTAAAATCGCGTTTTCAAGCGATTTGGCATCCATTCCGCAACGTTCATACAGCTGTGCCACGGTGCCCTGATGCACAAACTCGTCCTGCACACCCATCATCTTCAGGTGGTTAGTGCGGTCGTGTTTGGTCATCCACTCGGCCACGGCCGATCCTAGACCGCCCACAACAGTGCCATCCTCAATGGTGATGATGCTGTGGTAACGCTTGGTGGCTTCCTCAAGGATGCCCTCGTCAATGGGCTTGAGGAAGATCATGTCATAGTGACCCACTTTAATCCCGCGCTGGGCCAGTTGATTCACCACATCAATGACCTCGTTGCCGATGTGCCCGATGCTGAGCACAGCGACGCCATCGCCCTCGCTCATGCGACGACCACGGCCAACGGGCAATGCTTGCATCTCATTGTGCCAGTCAGTAATGACACCCTTGCCGCGCGGATAACGTATGGCAAACGGGCCAATATTATCGTGCTGCGCGGTAAACAAGAGGTTGCGCAGGTCGTGCTCATTGATGGGCGAGGCCACCGTCATCCCGGGGATGCAACGCAGGTAAGCCAAGTCAAACAATCCATGATGTGTCACACCATCCTCGCCGACGATGCCGCCACGGTCGATGCAGAAGGTTACCGGCAGTCCCTGGATGGCCACGTCATGAATGATGGAGTCGTAACCGCGTTGCAGGAATGTGCTGTAGATTGCGCAATAGGGGAGCATCCCATCCTTGGCCAGACCTCCGGCAAAGGTCACAGCATGGCCCTCGCTGATGCCCACGTCAAAGGCGCGTTCAGGCATGGCTTCAAGCATCAGTGACATCGATGTGCCACTGGGCATCGCAGCCGTGATGCCAACTATCTTATCGTTTTTCTCGGCGAGCTCGACAAGGGTTTTGCCAAAAACGTCCTGATACTTGATGGGACCGCCCTTGCCGCCCTTGCTGCGCTCACCAGTCTCCTCATCAAACTTGCCGGGAGCGTGCCATGTGGCAGGGTCGGCCTCGGCAGCCGCGAAACCTTTGCCCTTAACGGTGCGCACGTGGACCAACTTGGGGCCGGTCATGTCCTTGATGCCACTGAAGACCTTAACAAGCCGCTTCACGTCATGTCCGTCATATAACCCAAAGTAGCGGATATTCAGTCCTTCAAAAATATTTTGTTGTCCTGACAACAGGGATTTCAATGCGTTGCTGAATCGCATAATCAATCCTTTGCGGTTGTCGTTGATGACCTTGTGACGTCGCAGGAACTGATAGGTCTTGTAACGCAGTGTGTTATAGCGCTTGGATGTGCTCAGGTTGCTCATGTAGGCACTCAGTGATCCTACATTGGCATCGATGGCCATGTCGTTGTCGTTCAGTACGATGATGAGGTTGTTGGGGTTGGTGGCGGCATTGTTGATGCCCTCAAAGGCCAAACCGCCGCTGATGCTGGCATCACCGATGACAGCGACGACCTTGCGCTGCTTGTTCTGTTGCAACTCTGCAGCTATCGCCATGCCCAGGGCTGCCGAGATGGAGTTGGACGCATGTCCTGCAGTAAAAGTGTCATATTCACTCTCGGCTGGACTAGGAAATCCACTCAGGCCGTCAAGTTTGCGGTTGTCGTTGAACTGATCGCGACGTCCTGTTAATATCTTGTGGGCGTAGGCCTGATGCCCCACATCCCACACGAGCCTGTCATCGGGTGTGTTAAACACATAATGAAGAGCCACAATGATTTCCACTGCACCCATGCTCGAGGCAAAGTGGCCTGGATTGCTCGATAATTCATGAATCATGAATTGACGCAACTCATGGCACACTTGCGGCAACTGGTCAACACTCAGTTTTCTCAAGTCGGCAGGGCTGTCGATTTGAGCCAGTAGCGGGCAATGCTCTTGTATATATGGCTTTGTTGTCATGGTTAGTCTTTTTTTCTCATGTATTTCTTGTAAAGAGGAACAAAAACGATGATGCCTGACGCCACAATGGTGAAAACCACCATAAAGTCGATGCGTGCCGCTCTGGTAAGCAGCAACCAGCACAATCCCAGCCACAACAGCAGGATACACACAAAACGTATTAGGTTACCAGTTGTCATCGTTCAGTTAATCTTTGGTCTAATCTGCAAAGATAGTCATTATTTGTGAAAGGAGGACTTTTTGTCAAGTATTTCGTAAGATGATTTTCTAAATATTTCAAAAAAAAGACAGGAACCATGTGAGGCTCCTGTCCTTATGATGGAGTTATCTAAAGTGACTTGGTAATTACCAGTTACCTGAAAGGAGGTAGTCGATGAGCTTGGTTACATCGGCGATAGTAACACCGTCAATAAGGTTGCAGTCAGCGTTATCGAGGCTGATAGCACTTGCATCACCGCTCAACAGGTAGTCGATAAGGATGGTAACGTCCTTGATGGTCACCTCATTGTCCATGTTCACGTCGCCACGCAGGCCCTGGGGCTCGTCACCGGGAATTACATAGCCCTCGTAGGGGTAGCAACCGATAACCATCTGATTTCCGCTGTTGCTGCTCTGGCTGAAATCCCAAATCTCATCGTCACCATAAGGATGGAAAGACAAGGCGTCGATTTCGTACCAGCCGTCAAACTTGCCGTTGAAACCCCAGTTCATGTGGAATTTACCATCGGCATCAACACCATCAAGCACCCAAGCATGACCTTCCCAAACGTCATGGTAGGGGATGGGATGTCCAGCTTCAAGCTCGGTGCAGATCAGTGCACACCAGTCATCAATGGTATAATCGTTAGAATTATCGGTGTAGTAAAATGCATCTTTGCCAATCAATTGCAAGTTCTCATTGTAACCAAAGGTTTTGAAACCGTCTCGCTGATCATAAGAATAACTGCCTGTACTTGTGCCGCTATTTCCATAGCGAGATTTGCAGGCTTGTCCGCAGTAGCGGCTCAACTTGGCAACTTCATTGGCCTGCTCATCGGTATAGTCCACAATAATAGGGTTACCAGTCACGGGATCGTAGTAGCGGTATTGGTCAAGAATCAGGTCATAATTAAATGTGGTGGCAGGCAGACTGATGTAGTTACCTGAGTAGCCCGAGATTTCTGATACTTCATTCGGGTATTTCCAGTAGTTCATGACTTGTGCCATGGCAAGGGGGGCACAACCCACCGAAGTGCGTTGTCCTAAGGAGTTAGTCGGACACAGGAGGTTCCATGGTTCACCTTGTCCCCAGCTGCTCTTCAGTAACGGCTCGACAACGGTCCTGTTTTTGGACGCCTTCACTGGAACGGTTTTGCCCTTATAGGCCTGAGCGGTCTCAATCTGGCCCTTGAGCATGTTCAGATAAGCCTTCATATTGCCGGGCATGTTGTTCATGTCGATGTTACCCGTGTTACCATAAGCAAGTACTTGCTTTGCGTAATCGTCACCAGCGACGATAACCCAACCGCCACCATCGATGTTGAATACATAGAAAGCGTTGCCCGACACACTTGATTTCTCGGTGTAGGCGAGCTTGATGTCAGCGGTAGAAGCGGCCTTAAACTTGCCGGTTGCAGCCTTCTGTTTCCAGAACGAATTAGCGGTCATGCGCGCTGTTGTGGCATCGATATTGCCAGCAGTGGCATTGAGAGCCGACATAGCGAGAACAGCCAAAGAGGCTTGTTTGAAAAAGTTCTTTAAGTTCATAATACTGAATGATAAGAGGTTTGTGAATTAATAATACTGTTTTGAAAAATCGCTCAAAGGTAATAAGAATATTCTATTACTGTGCATATAATTCATGAAAAATGCATTTTTTCATTTGATTTACATAAAAAAGGTGCCCATCTGTCCAATGAGCACCTAACTAGTTCTATGTTAATAGCAGTATTACTTGCCTTATTCGCCGGCTAACAGATAGTCAATCAGCGTGGTCACGTCGTTGATCGACAGTCCAGGCTTGGTTCCTGCGAGCAGGTAATCAACCACGTTAGTCACATCCTCGATTGTGAACGGCTCGTTGTACTTGGCCAGATTGCCAACAACCTGTAACTGACCGGGAGCTGTCCCGAGTGCATTCAATTCGCTGGCGTTGCTGATGTAGTAGTACAAGTTTACATTGTAACGGCCCGTTGCAAGGGTTGTGGGCAAGGTAATGGTTCCATTCACGTTGCTTCCCTGAACAAAAGTACTCGGGTTGAGTGTAACCGCATTACCGTTTACTACGTCATTGCCATTCTCATCGGCGAGATTAAAGAGCAGTTTGGCATTGCGATAAGTAGTTCTCACGGTTACATTTTGAGCAATGGCTCTCAGGTTTTCACCCAGCACGAGCAACTCACTGTTGGCATCGACGGCCTCGACATTAAGGAGACAATAGGTGGGAGGCTCAACGCCGGTAAGCATCTGATGGCTGGAATTGAAGTGCAGTTCTTCGCCGTCGCGGTGTATCATGTTCAACGCAGTGGTGAGGTACCAGCCGTCGCAGGTACCATACCAGCCGTAGTTGAAGTGATAGTAATTACTGCTGTTATAGCCATCGCAGATGAAGGCGTGGCCGCCTGCGCTCGGGTCGCTGGCCGAGTAAAGGATAGGCCTGCCGGCTTCGAGTTCGGTCCTTATCATGCTTTCCCACTCGGTGGTGTTGCCAGATTTCGATTTTAGTTGGGCGTTGTTGCTGTAGCCGAAATTCTTCATCGCAGCCAACTGGTTCCAGGTATAGGCGCCGCTGCCTTCCGGACTATAGTCCATCTCCACGGCCTGGCCGCAATAGCGTGACAGTTTGGCGACTTCCTGGGCTTGTTCGGTGGTATAGGTATCCTGAATCAACTCGCTGTTATCCCAATCCCAATGGCAGTAGGAAGGGAGCATCAGGCTGTAATCGAAGGTAGTGGCAGGCAAGGCAGGCACAGTTATTCCACCCCACCATCCACCGCCGTATCCGCTGATAGCATCACTGCTGGTCGGGAATTTCCAGTAGTACATCACCTGTGCCATTGCAGTGGCAACACAGCCCACAACGCAGTATTCGCCATTCTCCATGGGGCACTGCAGGTAATAGGGCATCTCTTGACCCCAAGTGGTCTTGATGAGTGGCTCAACTCCTGATGTGGCGTTCAGGGTGGGAGTGACAGTTACAAGGTCATCACCCTTGTAGATCTGCAGGAACTCAATCTCGCTCTTGTAGCCGTCGAGCAAAGCCTTGAGGTTACTGGGCAGGTTCTTGAAATCCAGATGGCCATTGTCACTATATCCCAAAACTGTAGAGGCGCGATCCTCACCGGCAATGATAATAAAACCTCCGCCATCAATGTTAAAAGCATAATAGGCGTTAGCGCCATCAACCTTAGAAGCCTCAGCGTGAGCAAGTTTCAGGTCGGCATAGCCGGGAACTTTGAATGTAGCGGCCGATTGCTGCTTGATAAAATTGTTAGCCGCAGCGCGTGCTGCATTGACGTTGACGTTGCCTGCACTGGCATTGAACGATAGCATCGTGACGAGAGCCAACGATGATAAACTCATAAATTTCTTGATGTTCATAGTAAAAAATACGTAACTATACAGGTTTATAATTAATGTTATTAAATGATGCCAAAATTAGTGATTTTTTTAGAATTACTAATGTTTTCGGCCAAATTTATGAGAAAAAAACGCAATAATTTATCCGAGGCTAACGCTCGTTATATCTTTTTTGTGTTTTTTTATCATTTTATCAGTAATATTGGTAATGGTTATATCGTTCTTTTACTATAATTTTGCGGCGTGAATAATGCAACTACTTAATTAATTCATCAATAACGTGAAACAATTATTATTGGCTATCATTGGTTGCTTGGCACTGAGTGTCATGGCAGCCAATTGCACTCAAGACAACAACGAAGGAAAAATGAACGAGAGCAAAAAAACACTGGTTGCTTACTTTAGCGCTACCGGTACAACAATGGAAGCAGCAACCAAGCTTGCCAAGGTGGCAGATGCCGACTTGCATGAGATTGTCCCGACAGAACGTTACACCTCTGCCGACTTGAACTGGCAAGACAAGAACAGTCGTAGCAGTCTGGAGATGGCCGACAAGAGCAGTCGTCCCGCAATTGCCAACAAGGTAGAAAACATGGAGCAATATGACACCGTGTTTGTGGGATTCCCTATCTGGTGGTACATCGCTCCCACGATCATCAATACTTTCCTGGAGCAATATGACCTCACTGGCAAGACGGTTGTGCCGTTCTTCACCTCAGGTGGCAGTGGGGCAGGCGAGACGCTTAATTATCTTAAGCCTTCAGCTCCTAACGCTAACTGGAAGGAACCCAAGAGCCTGAACTATCTGGGTGAGGCTGAGATGAAGACCTGGGTAAAGTCTTTACAATAATAATTTTGAGTGAAGGGTTAGGAATTGTGTTTTATTCTGCCCTTCAACGACTATAATGGGTTGATTCCTAAAATGTAACAAATACTCTTTGCATGATTTTAATTTTCGTTTCCAACTTTTCTATACAAATAAAAGTTAATAAATTTGGAAATTTAATTAGAATGGGCCGCCACGCGGGAGCGCAGCGACCCATTTTTTGTTGATTTCTACAGCTATTATTTTGCCTTGGAAAATGAGTAGGGCGCGTCGTTCTTTGATGTGCCGCGCTTCATGTTGGGGCGGTCGGACATATTAAAGATAATGTCGCAGCCGTTTATCAAGGTCTCGTGGTCAAGATAGTTGTGGGAATAACGCTTGCCATTAACTGTCATTGAGTCGATGTAGCAGCCAGTTCCCTTGCGCTCGATGGTAACCTGCTTGCCGTTTTCCAGTCTCAGCGTCACCTTGTCAAAATAAGGGGAACCGATGACATACTGGTTGCTGCCAGGACACACGGGGTAAAAACCGAGGGCCGAGAACACATACCATGCCGATGTCTGTCCGTTGTCCTCATCGCCACAGTAGCCGTCAGGCGCAGCGCTATACATGCGGTCCATCACTTGATGCACCCAGTACTGCGCCTTCCAGGGTTGTCCCGAATAATTATATAGGTATATCATGTGCTGGATGGGTTGGTTGCCGTGGGCATAATTACCCATGTTCATGATCTGCATCTCGCGTATCTCGTGGATGGTGAAGCCATAATAACTGTCGTCAAAGATAGGCGGCACGCTGAATACCGAGTCCAGTTTCATGCAGAAAGCCTTGTTCCCTCCCATGAGGTCAATCAAACCCTGTGGGTCATGGAACACGCTCCACGTGTAATGCCAACTGTTGCCCTCGGTGAAGGCATCGCCCCACTTCAACGGGCTGAAGGGCGACTGGAATGTGCCATCGCTATTGCGGCCTCGCATGAGTTTGCTCTCGGGGTCAAACACGTTGCGGTAGTTCATTGCACGCTCCTTGAACACGCCGATTTCGCTCTCGGGCTTGCCCAGTGCCTTACCCAGACGGTAGATGCACCAGTCATCGTAGGCATACTCCAGCGTCCTGGCGACATTCTCTTTGATGCCCACGTCATAGGGGATATAGCCCAACTCATTATAATATTCATGTCCCAGCCTGCCAGTGGATTTTACCTTAGGATGCACGGCAGTGGTGCCATGCACGACGGCTTCCCATAGCTTGTCGATATCATATCCTCGCAAGCCTTTCAGATAAGCATCGGCGACAACTGATGCACTGTTGTTGCCCACCATGCATTCGCGGTGACCAGGACTGGCCCACTCGGGCAGGAAACCGCTCTCAAGCCAGGTGTTCACCAGCCCTTCCTGCATCCATGCGCCCATCGTGGGATACATCAGGTCCACAAGCGGGAACAGACTGCGGAAGGTGTCCCAAAAGCCAGTGTCGGTGAACAGTCTGCCTGGCGCTACTGGTAGCAATTGATCATCATTGTAGGGACTGTAGTGGACAGGCTTGCCTTTAGCGTCAATCTCATAGAAGCTGCGGGGAAACAGCACCGAGCGATAGAGGCACGAGTAGAACGTGCGCAGGTGGTCGATGTTACCGTCCTCGATCTGGACGCGACCCAACACTTCGTTCCAGCGCTGGCGCCCCTGGGCCTTAACGGCCTCCAGGTCATTGTTACCCAGCTCCCGAAGGTTCAGCAAGGCTTGCTCGGGGCTGATGAACGACGAGGCCACGCGGGCGCTGACCTGCTCACCGCGGCGGGTGTTGAACGTCACAATGGCTCCCGCATGGTTGCAGGTCATCTTGGTCAGGCCGCGATGCAGCACGCTGTCGTCCACCGTGTAATAAACCTTGAACGGCTTATCAAACTCGATGACAAAGAAGTTCTTGAAATCCTTTTGCACGCCACCGCTGTTGCGGGTCGAGTATCCCCATACGATATTTTTCTCGGGGTCGATCCTAATTTCGGAACCCTTGTCAAAGGCATCTATCACAACGTTAGCCTGATCGGTCTCGGGAAAGGTGAAGCGCAGGATGGCCGCCCGCTCGGTGGGTGCCACCTCGGCCGTCACGTCATAGTCGGCAAGATAGACCTTATAATAATAGGGAGTAGCCACCTCGGCTTTGTGCGAGAACCAGCTGGCGCGCTCGTTCTCGTCCCACACTGGCTCGCCCACCGTGGGCATCAGTGAGAACTGGCCATAGTCGTTGATCCACGGGCTGGGCTGGTGGGTCTGCTTGAAACCGCGAATCTTGTTAGCCGTGTAGGTATATTGCCACCCATCGCCGTTCTTGCCAGTTTGTGGCACCCAAAAGTTCATGCCCCACGGCATGGCTATGGCGGGATAGGTGTTACCTGTTGACAGTTGGAAACTCGACAGTGTTCCCACCATTGGGTTTACGTAATCTACTGGTTCCAAAGTGCTTGCCGAGGCAATCGTCACCCAAATCAACGATATGATGATAAATAGTTTTTTTCTCATGAGAATAGCATAAATGAAAAAAAGAAGTTATAATTTGGAGCAAAATTACATAAAATTATTGTAAAGTCATCACTTTTTTTATATATTTGCAAGAGAAATATTATATTACATTCAACAATAACCCTTAATCACTTGGAAGTTATGAAAAAAATTTTACTCTTTGCCGCTGTTGCTCTAGTTGTGTCGACGGCTGGCGCTCAGATGAAAAACAAGACACAGTGCATTGCCGAGGGCATTAACCCAAGCGTTGTGGTGCAAAACGGGTCAAAGGTATCTCCTATCAAGACAACTTCAAGAAGAACGCTCGGGCCGGTTGCTCAACGTCCACAGTTATCTCCGGTGAAATTATCCGAGGTTACCACGACTCGGGAAATGAAGATGCGTGACCCCTCTACGCTACAGCGCCGAGCACCCAAAGGTCCCTCCAGTGATGGACAGCCCAGTACTTTCTACCGTCGTCCTGCCGGTATGTATAGTTCAATAATGTTTTACGATAAAACTTCTAAAGATTATTTACTTTCTAATGTTATGTTCTTGTTGGCGAAACCCTACGCCGAATACTATTGGTCGGGGACTTCCAGCAACGCCAACAGTTCAACAAGTTATGGTTGGACTTTTAATCCTGTAGCAAATTTTACTGATTTCCTTGAAGGAACTGACACCTGCTATATCGATTATCAATCTGGGGCATATAGCACCTTACCGGCAGGTGGCATGTATACTGCTCCTATATTCGGTGCCTATGATGGGCGTATTGACGATAGCAATGTGATGCCTGATATTTATCAATACTGTTCCTACGATTTTGAAAAAGACAGCACTGGTACTTGGATGCCTATCAGGTACCCAGGCGTGGTAGGCGCTTTTGAAAATCCTAATGAAATTGGCGCTCTTTGGGGAGACTATTATCTTGGATGCGTGCCCTTATGGTCAAGCAAGTCATTCATTTCTGGTGGCTATTCTGGCAACTATGAAGACCGCTTCATATTAACAAACATATCTGGTGCACTTCCTTATGGTGACAATGAGAGGGGATGGTGGTTTGGTAAAAACGGACAACACGTCGATGGCATGGCTCAGGCTTTTGAGAAGCCCCAGCATCCCTATTTGCTCAATAAAGTCTATGTGCTTGTGGATAATTTGACTCTTAGTGGCGATGTCGAGATGACTTGTAAGGTGTATAAATTAAATGACATTCCCGCCTATGAAGATGTGCCCGTTGTCCTGCCTGAAGAACCAGGGGAACTCGTTGCTCATGGCAGGGCGCTTGTCACTCCCGATCTTATTACTGACCCTTATTTAGAAGAAGCAACGCTCGCTTTCACGTTGTATGACGAGACGGGTGCTGAGTTCCGGCCCGTCATCGATTATCCTATGCTTGTGGTTCTGGATGGCTATAATGATGCGGATATGGAAGACTTGATTGATTTCACCACCCATTGTTCCTATATTTGGGATTATGATGAAGGCTATGGCGAATTGGTCTATATCAAGTATGAACATCCTCTTCTTGATGAACAAGGCAATGCTGTATTGGATGAGAATGGCAATAGAATTTATACCGGTGAATATGAGTGGTCTGGCGCCAATTCTTTCTTCTCTGTTGAGGTGAAGCTCGGTTTATCTATCTTCATTGATGTTTTACAACCCTATGTCACCTTTGAGAATGTCCAAGAGGACGGGCAACACTTGTTCCCTGCTACTGGTGGTTATTTGCAGAAAACTTGGCTTGACGGAACCTCTACCTGGGGCCTTAGGTTTAAGACCTCTTGCCCGTCGGCTAGTGGTGACTGGCGTATTACCTGCGATGGTAGCGAAACCTTGCCCAGCTGGTTGAGTGTCAGTCTTATGGATATCACCAATAGCACTGGTTTCCAAGGGGTTCGGGCCAATGTTTCGGCCTCTGCACTCCCCAGCGGCATGACCTATCGCGAGGCTGTAGTCCGGTTTGAGATTCCAGGTGACTACATCGAGTATAAGTTCATGCAAGGCACACAGCCCATGGGATACAGGGGTGACGTGAATCTGGATGGCACCGTGAGCATTAGTGACGTGACTCAATTAATCGACATTTTGTTGAGTGGAGCTACAAGCGGGCCAACTGCCGATGTGAACGCCGATGGCGGTGTTAACATCAGCGATGTGACCCAGTTGATTGACATGCTGCTTGGTGGCATTGAGCCTGCCCAGATTGTGGCTGGAAATAGAGTGTTTACAGTGAATGGCGTGACCTTCAAGATGATGGCTGTCGAGGGTGGTACCTTTGCTATGGGAGCGACCCGCAATCAGCTGGGAAGCTTTAGCAATAGCATGGAGAGGCCAGTACACATGGTAACACTATCCGATTACTATATCGGCCAGACCGAGGTGACGCAAGCGCTGTGGCAAGCCGTGATGGGCTCTAACCCGAGTAACTTCACTGGTGACCTGAAACGTCCCGTCGAGATGGTGTCGTGGAACGACTGCCAGCAGTTTATCACCAAGCTGAATCAGATGACGGGTATGAACTTCCGTATGCCCACCGAGGCTCAATGGGAATTTGCCGCCCGCGGCGGCATCAAGAGTCGCGGCACTAGGTATTCAGGCAGCAATGTCCTTGATAATGTGGCGTGGTATAACGAGAATGCTAACGGCACTACACATCCTGTTGGCACCAAAGCGCCTAACGAGCTGGGCATCTATGACATGAGTGGCAATATCTATGAGTATTGCCAGGATTGGATTGATCATTCATACGGTTATCCTAGTGAGCCTCAGGTTAACCCGACGGGCCTGGAAACCGGCGATGCCCGCATCATTCGCGGCGGCAGTATCGATTACGATGATGATAATTGCCGTGTCGCCTGCCGTTGGGGTGACGCTACATATTCGAGATGGAAGGACCAAGGCCTGCGCTTAGCACTGTAAGCAACACAGCAGCGTGACCGAATAGTTTGGCGCCTCGAGGACAACGTCCCCAAGGCGCCAATTTTGTATTTTCGATTGTTGTTTTGATGCGCTACTACGGGCGGTGTTTCTTGGCTGTGCCCCATTTCGAGGGCTTGGGACCCATGACGAGTTCAAGCGTGCCACCGGCGATGATGTCGCGATAGTCGATGTAGCTCTTGTCATAGCGCTTGCCGTTCAATCGGGCACTCTGCACGTAGATATTCTTGTCACTGTTGTTGATGGCCTTGACGATGAACGTCTTGCCGTCGCCTACATTGAGACGTGCCTCGTTGAACAGGGGTGAACCGATGATGTACTTGCCGCCTGCGGGCTCTTCCTGATACAGGCCGATAGACGACAGCACATACCATGCCGACATCTGGCCCACGTCCTCGTTGCCGCTCAGGCCGTCAAGGTCGTTGCGGTATTGTTCACGCAACACGCGGCGGATGAGTTGAGCCGCTTTCCAGGGCTGTCCCACGTAATTATACATATAGATGATGTGGTGGCTGGGCTCGTTACCGTGGGCATACTGGCCGATCAAGCCACTCACGTCAGGTGAAGCCTCTTCGCCCAAATCACCTTCGATGATAAACAGCGAGTCCAGTTTCTGGATGAATGCTTTCTCGCTACCGAACAGGTTCGCCAGGCCGTGCACGTCATGGGGCACAAGCCAGGTGTATTGCCAGGCATTGCCCTCGCAGTAGTCGTCGTTGCGGTGCTTGGTCGACAGCGGGTCAAACTCAGCTGCTGGACGGAAATTACCCTTTGAGTCCTTACCACGCATGAATCGGGTCTGCTTGTCAAAATAGTGTCTGTATGACTTGCTGCGGTTCAGGAAATAGTCATAATTCTTCTGGTCGCCAGTGACTTTGGCTATCTGGGCGATGCACCAGTCGGCGAGGGCATACTCCAATCCTCGCGCAACGGTCTCCTTGTCGGGCTCCAGGTCATAGGGGATATAGCCGTATTGCTTCAACAGGCCCATTGAGCGCTCATCGAGCATTGCGCTGGTAACCATGGCCTTGAGCGCTTTGTCTTTGTCAATATCAAAGCCTTTCAGCACCAGGTCGGCCAGCACGGGTGCGGCAGGATTGCCCACCATGCAGTCGGTCTCGTTGCCCATCAGGTGCCACACGGGCAGTTTGCCTTGCTGCTCAAAGATATGCAGGAAGGTCTGGGCGATATCCGCTTGTTTCTCGCGATGGATGAGCGTTTGTAACGGGTGGGCAGCGCGATAGGTGTCCCACAGCGATAGGGTAGTGTAGTTAGTGAAGTCGCCCTCATGCACCTCGCCGTCGGCACCGCGGTACTCGCCACAAATGTCATTGAAGACCGACGGAGCCACCATCGTGTGGTAGAGTGCTGTGTAGAACACCGTGCGGTCATCATCGTTGAAAGTATTGATGATCACCTTACCTAATTCGTCATTCCAAGCCTCATTTGCTTGGCTGCAGATGCTGTTAAAGTCCCATCCCGTATTCTCGCTCATCAGGTTGCCGATGGCGTTCTCGATGCTCACGGCCGACAGGCCTGTCTTGACCAGCAGGGGCTGGCCATGATTGGGTGTGGTGATCAGGCCAATGGTGTCGCCAGCGAGTTTCTCCAGAGTAATGTCTTGAGAGAATTCCATGGCAAAGAAATCTTTTTGATTCCTTGCCCAGCCCATCGAGTGACGGTAGCCGGCAATCATGCGAGGTGAGATCTGCTTCATTCTCACTTGCTTGGGTGAGTCCCATCCGATGCCTTGACCCAGGTCAAGCACCAGTTGGCAGGTCACTTGATTTGATGTAAAGGTGTAACGGTGCATGCCAGTTCGCTTGGTTGCAGTAAGCTCCACTTTGACATAAGGCTTGCCGCTATCCCGCAGGGTGATGGCATAAAAGCCTGGTTTTACTGTCTCGTCGTCGTGGCTGAAGATGACCTCGCGCTGGTCGCGATGAGTCACTGGCAGCAAGGCGATGTCACCCAGGTCACCGATACCGGTGCCGCTCAGGTGCTGGTGTCCGAAGCCGATAAGCACATTGTCGCTGTCGTGGTAGCCTGAGCACCAGTCCCAACCTCGTGTAGGCTCAGTCGGCCCCAACTGTACGTAGCCAAAGGGCACGTTGGCCCCAAGGAACACATGTCCGTGCCCGCCTGTGCCGATGCGCGGATTGACATATTGCGTGAAGTTGCCTTCACTGGCGATGCCAGCCAGGCAAGTGCAGAACGTGATGATGATGAATAACGTTTTTCTCATTTTATTTATAGTTTTGGGTTTCAATGTGCAAATTTAATAATAATTGCGAAAAAATAGCGAGTTCATGGCCTGGAATGATAATTATTTGATTAAATTTGCAGGTTGAAATACCTAGAAGCGAATTTTAACAACTTAACATTATATCATTAACAATTACAATTTTATGAAATTATTAAAGTTAACAGCAATGTCGGTTGCGGCGTTGGCCCTGTTGAGTTCCTCGACCTGCTCCAAGCAGGAAACGGCAGCTCCTGGTCAGGCTCCCGCTACCGAGAAAACTTCCGGTAAAATGGAAAAGAAAGAGTTCACTCCCGAATTCCTCAACCAGCTGGGCCGCGTGGGTGGTCCCCAGGTGTCGCCCGACGGCAAGAAGGTGCTCTATGGCGTGACCTATTATGACATCGCTACCAACAAGGGCAACTGCGACTTGTGGGTGATGGACGTTGACGGCCAGAATGCCCGCCAGATCACCAATACGCCCAACAGCGAGAGCAACTATGTGTGGATTGATGGCGGCAAGAAGATTGCCTTTATCTATCGCGAGGAAGGCGAGGGCAAGACACCTCAACTGTGGACAATGAACGCCGACGGCGGTGGCCGCAACTGCGTCAGCGATGTCGAGGATGGCATCGAGGGCTTTGTGTTCTCGCCCGACGAGAAGCGCGTGGTCATGATCTCGCAGGTCAAGTATGGCCAGACGGTACAGGACGTTTATCCCGACCTGGATAAGACCACAGGCAAACTCTATGACGACATGATGTACAAGCACTGGGACGAGTGGGTAACCACGGTTCCTCACCCCTTTGTGGCTGACTATGACGGCAGCAAGGCCGGTAACGTGAAGGACGTGCTCGAGGGTGAGCCCTACGAGTCTCCCATGAAGCCTTGGGGCGGCATCGAGTCGCTGGCTTGGACACCTGACGGCAAGAACCTCGTTTACGTGTGCCGCAAGAAAACCGGTAAGGACTATGCCTTCTCGACCAATAGCGACCTCTATAAGTACAACCTGGAGACCGGTAAGACCGAGAACCTGACCCAGGGCATGATGGGTTATGACACCTATCCCATCATCAACAGCAAGGGCCAAATGGCATGGCTGTCGATGGAACACGACGGCTATGAGGCCGACAAGAACCGCATCTTCTTCATGGATGAGAACGGTAACAAGAAGGATCTGACCGCTAACTGGGACTACAGTGTGGATGATATCGCTTGGTCGCCCGACGAGAAAGCCATCTATTTCATCTGCCCGTTCCAGGGCACGCAACCCATCTTCCGCATGGATGTAGCTACCCAAAAGGTAGACACCATTGCCATGGGTGTGTGTGACTTCAACAGCATGTCCTTTGTTAACAATGAGACCCTTGTTGCTTGCCGTCAGAGCTACCAGACTCCTAACGAGATCTGCAGCATTCAGATGGGCAAGGAGCCTGTTCAGCTCACTCATGTCAATGATGAGATGCTCGCTCAGGTGGATCCTATCGGCATCGAGAAGCGCATGATTCCCACCACCGATGGTAAACTGATGACTACTTGGGTTTGCTACCCGCCCAACTTCGATCCTAACAAGAAGTATCCCGCTATCCTCTTCTGCGAGGGTGGACCCCAGTCGCCCGTGAGCCAGTTCTGGAGCTATCGCTGGAACATGCGCATCATGGCCAGCAACGGCTACATCGTTATCCTGCCCAACCGTCGCGGTCTGCCGGGCTTCGGCTCAGAGTGGAATGCCCAGATCAGTGGCGATTATGGTGGCCAGAACATGCGTGACTACCTCAGCGCAGTGGACTACATGAAGAAAGAGCCTTACATCGATGGTGACCACATTGGTGCCGTTGGTGCCAGCTATGGTGGCTACTCGGTTTACTTCCTTGCAGGTAACCACAACAAGCGCTTTGCTTGCTTCCTGGCTCACGCCGGTATCTTCAACCTTGAGGCACAGTACCTCGAGACCGAGGAAATGTGGTTTGTACAGTGGGATCTGGGTGGCGCTTTCTGGGAGAAAGGCAACGCAACCGCTCAGCGCTCTTACACCCAGGCCAACCCCAAGAACTATGTTCAGAACTGGGATACTCCTATCATGTGCACCGCTGGCGAACTCGATTACCGCATCGTCTTCACCCAGGCTTGCCAGGCATTCAATGCCGCCAAGATCAAGGGTCTGCCCGCCCGTCTGCTGCTCTTCCCCGACGAGAACCACTGGATTCTCAAGCCCCAGAACAGCATCCTGTGGCAGCGCGAGTTCTTCCGCTGGCTTGACACTTGGCTGAAGCCCGACAGCGAGGCTGCTAAGGCCTACAAGGCCCAGCAGGATAGCATCAATGCAGCCAAGGCTGCAACTGCTGCTGTTGCCGCTCCTGCTCCTGTCGAGGAGAAGAAAAACTAATTAATTAGGCGTTAGGCATTAGGTGTTAGGCGTAAGGTTGGCGAGCTACCAAAAACCTAAAGCCTAATGCCTAAACCTTTTTTATAGTATGAACTATTCAGTAACCAGCAAGCAAGTCACTGTCCCGGCCAACGATTTCATCAGTCGCTATCGTGATGTGGAACGCATGGCTGCCATGTGTGGTCAATGTCCGTCACATGGCAACTCGTGGGGCTGTCCACCCTACGATTTTGACCCTGAAACCGTTAGCAATGGTTTCAAAACCGTAACCCTGATGGGAACGACCATCGAGTTTGATGAGGCGACACGTGCCGAGTGCACCACGGCCGAGATGTCAAGGGCAGTGGCCATACAGGCCATGCAAGAGGTGTGGAAAACGTTACTACCTGAACTATATGAAAAAGAGCGCCAAGTGAAGGGCAGCCGATGCTTCACTTTTCGCTGCACTTTATGTCCCGAGGGCTGCACACGACCCGAGGGCAAGCCCTGTCGCTATCCAGACCGCCTGCGCTACTCGCTCGAGGCTGTGGGCTTTGACGTGACTGCTGCGGCAAGCGATTTGCTGGGCATCGATCTGGAGTGGAGCAGTGACGGCACGCTGTCCAAGCACATCACCATCATTACCGCCCTCTTCCAACGATAAACCGACGATAAAGGAAAAATACAAATACTTTGTAGCAAAATCCCTGCTGCTAGAAATTAAAAAAGTCTCGGATTTGAGATTGTTGCAAAACTAATATGACTCAATTATTGATCGGCGTACGGCCGAAAAATCAAAACAAATTTTGTATTAAAATTGAGTTAATCAAAAATTTTATAATAATTTTTTTATATAATTTGTTTAAATGGGGTGTGTCATAATTCATTTATAATTAAAATTTTTATTTAATTTATTAAATAATTTGTTTAAATTTCTCGGCCGTAGGCCGATATATGTAACGACATTGCAATTATGACACAGCCTCATGCTTCAATCGAGTGTTTTGCAACACCCTCCCCCGAAGGGTTGTTTTAGTTGTTCATCGTTGTCCTTGTTGTTTGAAAATTGATTGCGGATGCCAATTATTTTTGTTTTTCACGATTTTGTGCTAACTTTGCCACTGTCATCATCACGATACTAACCTAAAACCAAACATCTATGAAACATCTTTATAAATTCTCCCTGTTCCTGCTGGCGTTCCTGCTGCCCGTCACCGCCCTCGCCCACGACTTCGAAGTGGATGGCATCTACTATAACATCAATGGCGACGAGGCCACTGTTACTTACAAAGGAACGTCTTACTCCGAGTATAATGAATACTCTGGTTCTGTGACCATTCCAGCTACTTTCACCCACGACGGCATTACCTACTTCGTCATCGCCATCGGCGAAGATGCGTTCTGTAGATGCACTGGCTTGACCAGCATCGACATCCCCAACTCCGTCACTTCCATCGGTGATCGGGCTTTTAGTAACTGCAAGAACCTAATTAGCGTCACTATCCCCAACTCAATCACTTCCATCGGCAGCTCTGCGTTCCGTGGCTGCGTCGGCCTGACCAGCATCACCATCAGCAACTCCGTCACAACCATCGGCGACGGTGCGTTTAGGAACTGCACTGGCCTGACCAGCATCACAGTAGCAGGCGGGAACCCGAAGTATGATTCCCGCGGCAACTGCAACGCCATTATTGAGACGGCTACAAACACTCTTGTCGTTGGTTGCAAAAATACGAATATCCCCAACTCCGTCACTTCAATCGGCAACGGTGCGTTCGAGCAATGCACAGGCCTGACCAGTATCGAAATCCCCAACTCCGTCACTTCAATCGGCGACGGTGCGTTCTCTATCTGCAGCAGCCTAACCAGTGTCACCATTCCTAATTCAGTCACCGCCATCGGCGAAAGTGCGTTCGAAGGCTGTAGTGGCTTGACAAGCGTCACCATCGGCAACTCCGTCACTACCATCGGTGACTGGGCGTTCTGCAACTGCTACAGCCTTACCAGCATTGATATCCCCAACTCCGTCACTACCATCGGTAGCGCTGCGTTTATAGAGTGCAGCGGCTTGACCAGCATTGCCATCCCCAACTCCGTCACAACCATCGGCGACGGTGCGTTTAGGAACTGCACTGGCCTGACCAGCATCACAGTAGCAGGCGGGAACCCGAAGTATGATTCCCGTAACAACTGCAACGCCATTATCGAGACTGCCAGCAATACGCTTATTTTAGGCTGCATAAACACGGTCATCCCCAACTCTGTCACTACCATCGGCCGCGGTGCGTTCTATGGCTGCTATAATAATTCCAATTGGAACCCGATGAGCATTACTATTCCCAACTCCGTCACCTCCATTGGCGACGGGGCGTTCTATGGCTGCAGCGGCCTGACCAGCATCATCATCCCCAACTCCGTCACCTCCATCGGCGGCAGTGCGTTCTATGGCTGCAGTGGACTAACGAGCGTTATCATCGGAAACTCCGTCACTTCAATCGGCGACGGAGCGTTCTATAGATGCGATAACTTATCTGAAGTTTTTTGTTTGCCGTTGACACCCCTAACGATAGATGAATCTGCATTCTATCCCTGTTGTTCCAGTGCAATATTTTATGTTCCAGATATCGCTTTGGATGCTTATAAAGTAGCTGAATATTGGAAAGACTTTATTAATATAATCGGGATTCCTTATACTTTTGAGGTCGATGGTACCAGTTACCACGCCACAACAATGAACACTGCGAGCGTGATAGCTAACAATGATGAGGGATCGCTTTACAGTGGTGATGTGGTAATTCCTGACTCAGTGACGTACGCGGGCATGACCTTTGCGGTCACGGGGATTGAGAACAATGCCTTTGACGGGTGTTTTGAGTTGACAAGCATTACCATTCCCAACTCGGTAGAGACCATCGGCGAACAGGCGTTCCAGGGTTGTACGGTGTTGACGAGCGTAACTATCGGTAGCGGCGTAACGGCCATAGGCGCTAAGGCGTTTAACTACTGCAACGCGCTGGCGACCGTCAAATGCCTTGGCACAGTGCCCCCCGTGATGGCAAGCTCCGACTGCTTCTCGACGGCGGCCTATAACCGCGCACAGCTGCTCGTGCCACGCCAATTTGTTGATGCCTACACCGCCGCCGACTACTGGTACAAGTTCGTCCACATCGACGGCTGGGGCAGCGCAGGCCGCGGCGACATTGACGGCGACGGCGAGGTGAGCATCAGGGACGTGACCCGCATGATCGACGCGATCCTGACAGGCGAGCACGAGGGCGTCTATTTTGAGTCAGCCGACCTGAACAACAACGGCCGCCTCGACATCGGCGACGTCACCACCATCATCGACATGCTCCTCAACGGGAACTAGTTAACAGTTGACAGTGAATAGTTAACAGTTTGGCATCCGCATTCCCTGTCATCGGGAGCGCGGATGCCCCTGTAACCTCTAACTTGATCATCCATCGAGCAATCTTTTTCACATGTAATTACCATGAATTATTCATTAATTATTTGATTAATTATATGATTAATTCACGACAATTCACGTGAAATAAATGATCGCTCACTGCGTTCGCGAGAAATCCAAGAAAATCTTTTTTTGATTTCTTGCGAGCATCCGCGAGCAATCTCTTTTTAAAATGCGAATGGCGCTAATTGAACTAATTATCGCTAATTATTATCTATAAATCAGTGATAATCAGCGCAATCAGCGTTTATTTATTAATTCGCGAAATTCGTGTTAGCCCCGCAGGGCATGTGCACCAGCAAATTGGGCTATGGTTTTTGGCGCTTGTGTGCCGATTGTCATGGCGGGTAGGGTGGGAGTGATGTACCTTTGCAGCGGATGGGGTGATTAGTGCTTTTAACGTTTCGTTAACAGTTCCGCACCACCCTGCCATTTATTCGTGGAATTTAAAACGTGCTTTATACCAGCCTATTAAAAGTCAACCATTAAAAATGCCCCGTCTGCCTTTTGACGGGAACGTCAGTCAGTCAAATTAGCGAAATTTACTGCTAAAGGTTCGCGTAATTCGTGTTAGCCCCGCAGGGATAGTGCAGTAGCTATATTAAAAACCTTAGCGCCTTCGCGTGGGGTTCCAGAGCGCGAATGCCTTCGTTTAATTCGCTTAATTCGTGGACAGTTAAGAGCGCGGATGCAGAAATAAAACCCTAGCGTCTTGGCGTCTTCACGTGGTGTCTAACGACAAAAATCCAGTTATTTGTGGAAGACAAAGAAGACAGCTAGAATCAAGCAAACGAATGCGGCAAAGTGATTCCAGCGCAGCGACTCACCATTGAAGAACACTGTGACAAAGATTGTGAATACCATCAGCGAAATCACTTCCTGAATGACTTTTAACTGCATGAGGTTAAAAGGACCGCCATTGCCCATATAGCCGATGCGGTTGGCAGGAACCTGGCATGAGTATTCGGGCAGGGCAAGCAGCCATGATAGCAAGATGATGACGTACAATGGCGTACTGTCTGAAAAAACCTTGATCTGCTGCAGTTTCAAGTGGCCATACCAGGCAAACGTCATGAAGATGTTGGAGACAACAAGAAGTCCTATCGTGTAAATGTATTGCATATTGTTATAGCTGGGTTTCGGTTTTAGCGCGACAAAAGTAGTAATATTCTTTTAACCAATTGTTGTTAAGCGTGGAATATGTTTGATTTTAAGATAGGAATTATCCTTTTGTGCTTGTGATTGAGTGATGTCGTTGAGAAATGTTTTTTGGTCGATAATGGATTAATTGGTGTGATAAGAAGAAAAATTGAGCAATTTTTTGTCCAAAAATACCTATCTTTGCAGTCTTGCAAGCAATCACTACAATTATGAAAGAACGAGGAATGCAATCATTGGACTTGTCGATGATGCCGACCAATGATACCGCTATCATCTTTGAGGACAAGATGATGGTAATGGACAACCTGGGCAATACGCAAAAAGCGAATCCTGACGAGGTGAACAGTTTCATGAATCGATTCCCGTTGAAACTGTCATCGTCATGTATGCTCATTGTCATCAAGGGTGAAGTCAAGTTCAGTGTTAACTTCCGCGATTTCGTCGCTGGCGACAACACTTGTGCCATTATCTCGGCAGGAACGATTGTCGAGCATGTTGCGGTAGATGATGAAGCAAAACTCATTT
Organism: uncultured Prevotellaceae bacterium; assembly: GCA_900318345.1. Taxonomy (GTDB): domain Bacteria; phylum Bacteroidota; class Bacteroidia; order Bacteroidales; family Muribaculaceae; genus Sodaliphilus. The sequence continues at coordinate 18,058 of ONKD01000022.1, read as the reverse complement.
TCCTGTCGTTCTCCCATAAGGAATTACCCTCAACAGCCAGTATAAGACAATCTAATGTGCATCGCCTTTATGCTTTGCAGGTGGTGTTGCTGCATTTGCTTCCTGTGCAAGTTGAATTGATGAAAACCACCCATCACATGTTGCGTGTCATCCTCACCGATACTGCATTCAATGAGAAAAAGGAGCAGGCGGCATTCAATTGCATCAATCTGCTGGGGAGTATCATTGAACAAGGAACGAGCAACCAGCCAGAAGTGTCGTCCAAAACCTCACGCAAGGACGAGATCGTTGCCCATTTCCTGCAATGTGTGCACGATAATTACCGCGAGCACCGCGATTTGGGCTTCTATGCCGACCAGTTGTGCCTCTCGCTCAAGTACATGTCTCATGTGGTGTATGAGCAGACGGGTCGCCATCCTTCTCGTTGGATCAAGGATTATGTCATTCTCGATGCCAAAACGATGTTGCGCAGTGGGCGATACACGGTTCAGCAGGTGGCCGACGAGTTGAATTTTCCCAACCAGTCATTTTTCGGCAAATATTTCAAGGAAGCAGTCGGCATCTCCCCCAAGAAGTGGAAATAGTCATCATGGATTGTTGACCGTGATGACGGCATATTCCGAGTCGGTGCCGATGCGGAATTTACCACCCCAGATGCCCATGCCGGAACTCACGTAGTAATCTGTCTTGCCGCGTTTCCACTGGCCATAAGCGCACTCATACATTGCCTTGACAACTAGGCTCAATGGCCAAATCTGGCCGCGGTGGGTGTGACCGCTCAGTTGCAGGTCAATGCCGTTTTGCTCGGCTTCCTCCAGATGATAGGGTTGATGGTCCAGCAAGATTGTGTAGTGTGTGGTGTCAATGCCCTGCACGAGTTGCTTCACGCTCTTGCGAGTGTAGTTGCTGCGGTCATCACGGCCGATAATAGTCACATTACCAATGCTCAAGGTATCGTCCCTTAACAGGCCAATGCCACTCTTATTGATCCAGTCGATGGATTTGTCGATGCCTGTGATATACTCATGGTTACCTAAACACGCTATCACTGGTGCCTCAAGGCGCTTGAACTCCTCACAGGTGCCTTGCTCGAGCAGCGGTCTCATATGGCCATCAATGATGTCTCCCGCGATCAGGACCATGTCGGGGCGCTCGGCATTCACCATATCCACCCAACGGCCTACCTCGGCGCGACGGTTATGGTATCCTGCATGCAAGTCACTGAGCATGACAATCTTCAGTGGGCGTTCTAGTTGCTTATTAGTCGTGAGATGGATTTCTTGACGCACTTTGTTGTGATAATGTATATTACCGGCAACCAGAGCTACCAGCAACACGCCTGTGATGGTTATCGAAGTGATCGCGTTATCCTTGAGCCATGTGGCAGGTACCAAATGGATAGCCCGCCCAATGTCGAGTACTAAAAAGATCAACAGCAGATAGAACATGATGATGAGCCACGAATTGCCGATCTCGTAGATTGCGGTAGCAACCCTTAAGGACATCGTGTCGCTCTGGAACTGCATCACCATGCATGCCAATGCCACAAGCATGAGCAGAATGATGATGACCTTGACTGGTATAGAAAACGGTAGCACACGCCACACGTGCCATGATACATATCCTTGCATGACCAGCATCACGGTCAGCGCTATAATGAAGAACTTTGCCATGTGATATTCTTAAAAAATGTGGACAAAATTACTAAAAAATCACTCTAGTGTGGTTCGTTGCTGAATTATTAACTATTTTTGTGGAGCAAATAACCATTTTTGATGAAAATAGAAGAGTTATTACAGGTGGTGAAAGACCGCATGGGCATTGACGCGCTCAACGACATGCAGCGTGCGGCACTCGACGCGTGGAAATCGGGTGGGGGAGACCTTGTGCTCTATTCCCCAACGGGAACGGGTAAAACACTGGCTTTTGCCATGTGTGTGCTGCAAGCCCTCAAGCCGCCCATGCAACAATTACAGGCTGTGGTGCTGGCTCCATCGCGAGAACTGGTGATGCAGACTGCCGAGATCCTGCGCATCCTTGCCACTGGCTATAAGGTGACGCCATGCTATGGCGGTCATGCGGTCAGCGATGAAAAAGCCTCTCTAGAGGTCACTCCAGACATCATCGTCGCCACTCCAGGACGCCTGCTCGACCATCAGCGGCGCGGTCACATCGCTTTGGGAGGAACGCGCGTGCTTGTGCTCGACGAGATGGACAAATCGCTGGAACTGGGCTTTGAAGACGAGATGCGTCAACTGCTCAAGCAGATGCCGCGCATCAACCGACGCATCCTCGCCTCGGCAACGGTGCTGGATGTGGTTCCCGATTATGTGAGGCTCAATAAGCCCGTCACGGTAAATGTGTTAAAGGGTTCAGAACAGCCTGCTGACCGCATCAAGGTTTGGCAGGTGGAATCAACAAGTAGAGACAAGCTCGATTGTCTGCGTGATCTGTTGCTCTCCCTCGACGGCAACAAGACCATCGTGTTTGCCAACTATCGCGAGAGTGTTGAGCGCATCCATCAATACCTGGTGAAGAACGGCATCGATGCCGGAATCTATCACGGGGCGTTGGAGCAGCAGGAGCGCGAGTGTGCCGTGGCCATGCTCAACAATGGCAGCGTCAACGTCATCGTTGCTACCGATCTTGCAGCTCGAGGCCTGGATATCGAGCGTGTGTCTCACATCATCCATTATCACCTGCCCGTGAGCGAGGAGGCTTACATCCACCGCAATGGGCGCACAGCCAGAGTGGATGCCTATGGTGAGGCTTACGTCATCACTGCCTCCGACGAGTCCTTACCAGAGTGGGTATCGATAGATGAATCCTTCGTCCTCAATCCTAATCCACGACCTTCCCATGCGCCAATGGCCACGCTCTATTTCCAGGCAGGCAAGAAGGAGAAACTGTCGCGTGGCGACATCATGGGTTTTGTTGCCAACAACGGGGGCATAGACCCGCATGACATTGGACGCATCGATGTGCGGGACCATTACGCTCTTGTTGCACTGCCTCGCGGGCAGGTCCATGAGGCATTAAAACGGCTTCAACAAGTGAAAATCAAGGGTAAAAAGGTGAGAATATCACTGCTCAAATAATATTCTTTAACTTTTCACGTTATATAAATAATTACTTCATAATACCTTAAACTTTAGCTAAAGTAAACTATGAAACCTGAAGAAAGAAAACGAGACATTTATTTCCTCAAACTGCTTTCACGCAGTTTCCCAAATGTGGCGACCGCCAGCACCGAGATCATTAACCTCGAGGCCATCTTGAACCTGCCTAAAGGTACTGAGCATTTCCTGGCTGACCTGCATGGTGAATACCTTGCTTTCCAGCACGTGTTGCGCAATGCCAGCGGTAGGATTAAACGGAAAGTGAATACGATCTTTAATGACTCACTCAGCGCCCGTGAGCAGAAGGAACTATGTACCCTTATTTACTATCCTGCCGAGAAATTGGAATTGGTGAAAGATGAGATTACCGAAAAGGAAGATTTGGACGACTGGTACTTTATCACCATCAACCGGTTGGTAAGAGTCTGCCGCCATGTTTCGTCCAAATATAGCCGTTCCAAGGTTCACAAGGCTCTGCCCGAGGACTTCTCCTATATCATCCAAGAGCTTTTGCACGAGCACAGCAGCGACCCTAACAAGCAGGCTTATGTCGATGTGATTATCAAGACCATCATCTCGACTAATCGTGTCGATGAGTTCATCATCGCCATGTGCAACTTGATTCAGCAGTTGACCATCGATATGCTACACCTCTTGGGCGATGTATATGACCGTGGTCCTAGTCCTGATAAAATCATGGACATCTTGTGCAACTACCACAACTTTGATATTCAGTGGGGCAACCATGACATCCTGTGGATGGGTGCTGCGGCGGGTAACGACTGCAGCATTGCCAACGTGCTGCGCATCGCCTTGCGCTACGGTAACCACGGCGTGCTCGAGGATGGTTACGGCATCAACCTGCTGCCACTGGCAACATTCGCTATGGACACCTATGCCAATGACCCCTGTGAGCGCTTCCTGCCTAAGGACGGTAGCGCCAAGGATCCTGAGCGAGCCCGCACCGCACAGCTTGTGGCACAGATGCACAAGGCCATCAGCATTATCCAATTCAAACTGGAGGCCGCTGCCATCAAGCGCCGTCCTGACTTTGACATGAAGGACCGTCTCTTGCTGGACAAGATGGACTTGGCGAAGGGTGTAATCAAGATCAAGGGCAAAGAGTATGAACTGCTCGACACCAACTTCCCAACGGTGGATCCCAAGCATCCTTTCAAACTGACTCCCGAAGAAGAGTCTATCGTAACGAAGCTCCACCAGTCGTTTACCGAAAGTGAGAAACTGCGCAAGCACATGAAGTGCATGTTCCGCAACGGCTGTCTGTACACAATTTCCAACGGCAACCTGCTCTATCATGCTTCCATCCCTCTGAACGAGGACGGCACGCTGAAGGATGTGGCTATCCGTGGTGAGAAGTTCCATGGTAAAGCGTTGCTGAAGCGCGCTGGCAATCTCATCCGTTCAGCTTACTTCGGATGTGAGGATCCCGAGGAACGTGCCTTTGCACTTGACTACTTGTGGTATTTGTGGTGTGGTCCCGATTCACCCGCATTTGACAAGAGCAAGATGGCGACATTTGAGCGTTACTTCATCGCCGACAAAGATACCCACAAGGAAGTCAAGGGCGCTTATTACACGATGCGTGACAACCCCGACGTGGTTGATATGATTCTTGATGAATTTGGCGTCACCGGTGAGCATCGACACATCATCAATGGTCATGTGCCCGTCAAGACCATCAAGGGAGAGAACCCCATCAAGGCCGGTGGCAAACTCATGGTGATTGACGGTGGTTTCTCCAAGGCCTATCAGCCCGAGACCGGTATTGCCGGCTATACGCTGGTTTATCACTCTCAAGGATTTGAACTCGTACAGCATGAGCCGTTCTCGTCGATTGACGAGGCCGTTAGACTCGGTCAGGACATCAAGTCCACGCGTAGCATTGTCGAGCACACCCATCAACGTATCCTTGTGAACGATACCGACATCGGCACCGAGCTCAAGTCCCAGATCGAGGACCTCAAGGAACTGCTTGACGCCTACCGTTCTGGTGACCTCAAGGAACGCAACCTGCGTCCCATTACCAATAAACGCTAATTAGAATTGTTAGACAATGTCATCTTGTCACGCGATTGCCCCGTAGTGGAGCATCCGCGTGGCAAGTTTTTTGCATTCATTGAAAATGGAACTAAATTGAAGTTTTTCAGTTAAAAATACTATAGAATAAAATATTTTACTAAATTTGCAAGTTGAAAACATAGATAATTCACATTATTCATTTAAATATCATAGAACAATGAAGAAGACTTTATGCTTATTATTGAGTGCTTTGTTAATGCTCGGTGTTTCGGGTTGTGGTTCAATGAACAATGCTGCTAAGGGTGGCTTGATCGGTGGTGGCGGTGGCGCTGCTATCGGTGCTGGCATCGGTGCCCTCATCGGTAAGGGCAAGGGTGCTGCCATTGGTGGTGCTATTGGTGCTGTTGCAGGTGGTGTGGCTGGTACCCTCATCGGCAAGAAGATGGACAAGCAAGCCGAGGAACTGCGTAAGATCGCTGGTGCTCAGGTTGATACTTGCACCGACGTGAACGGTTTCGAGGGCATCAAGGTGACCTTCGACAATGGCATCCTCTTCGGCTTCAACAGCTCAAAGCTGGGTAGCGACGCCAAGGCTTCGCTTGACAAGTTTGCAACCTCGCTGCTCAACAATCCCCAGACCGATGTGCAGATTTACGGCCACACCGACAACGTTGGTACCCACGCTGTAAACGAGAAGGTTTCCAATGCTCGTGCTACCGAGGTGAAGAACTATCTGACCAATGCAGGTGTTCCCAGCGCCCGCTTGACCAGCCAGGGTTTGGCTTATGACTATCCCGTTGCCAGCAATGACACCGAGGCCGGTCGTGCCCAGAACCGCCGCGTTGAGATCTATATCACCGCTAACGAGGACATGGTGAAGGCTGCCCAGGATGGTACGCTCAAGTAAGAGATAACCATTTTTAGTGAAATTTATTTGTGGGTGCTCCCGATAAAGGAGTACCCATATTTTTTACAAGTAATTTATTTTGAGCGACTTTGGTGAGTTGTTGGTTTGTGTTTTGGATAACTTTTTCGTGAATCTAAAAACTTAAATACCTAATAATCAGTATAGTATAAAATTTTTATAAAAACTTTACATTTTTTCTTATTAATTTTGTTGTTCAAAACAATCTTATTACCTTTGCAAGGTTTTTGCCCCATGTGGCAAATTAATGTGTGCAAAAGAACATAATAACCTTAATTAATAATGGAACCAAAAACCTATACTTACCAACAGGCATACGAGGCCTCGTTGAAATACTTTGACGGCGATGAACTTGCCGCTAGGGTATGGTCTTCGAAGTATGCCCTTAAAGATTCTTTCGGAAACCTTTATGAGTTGACTCCTGACGATATGCACCGCCGCATCGCCCGCGAGATTGCCCGTATCGAGAATAAGTATCCCAACCCGATGACTGAAGACCGCCTGTTTGAGCTGATGAGTCACTTCCGCTACATCGTGCCTCAGGGCAGCCCTATGGCGGGTATCGGCAACAATTTCCAGGTGGGCTCGTTGAGCAACTGCTTTGTGGTTGGCCTTGACGGCGAACCTGACAGTTATGGTGGCATCCTCAAGATTGATGAGGAGCAGGTACAGCTCATGAAACGCCGTGGCGGTGTGGGGCATGACTTGTCACACATTCGTCCCAAGGGTTCTCCTGTCAAGAACAGTGCCTTGACATCGACCGGTCTTGTGCCCTTCATGGTACGCTATAGTAACAGCACCCGCGAGGTGGCCCAGGATGGCCGCCGTGGTGCGCTCATGCTTACCGTGAGCATCAAGCATCCCGACGCTGAGTCGTTTATCGACGCTAAGATGGTTGAGGGCAAGGTGACTGGCGCTAACGTGTCGGTGCGCATCGACGATGCCTTCATGCAGGCTGCAGTTGAGGGCAAGCCCTATCACCAGCAGTATCCCATCGAGAGTGATAAGCCGGTGTATGAGAAGGAAATTGATGCTTCCAGACTGTGGGCTAAGATTGTCCACAATGCATGGAAGAGCGCTGAGCCTGGCATCCTGTTCTGGGACACCATTACCCGAGAGTCGGTGCCTGACTGTTATGCCGACCTGGGATTCAAGACCATCTCAACAAATCCATGTGGCGAGATTCCCTTGTGCCCCTATGACAGTTGTCGTCTCATTGCCATCAACCTTTATAGCTATGTGAAGAATCCCTTCACACCTCAGGCTGAGTTTGATTTCGACATGTTTGCCGAGCATGTGGCTTGTGCCCAGCGCATGATGGACGACATCATCGACCTGGAGATGGAGAAAATCGAGAAAATCCTCGCCAAAGTTAAGAGTGATCCCGAGACAAGTGAAGTAAAGACCACCGAGTTGAACCTGTGGAATAAGATCCGCACCAAGACCCTCAAGGGCCGTCGCACTGGCGTGGGCACAACAGGTGAGGGCGACATGATCGCCGCTATGGGACTGCGTTACGGTACTCCCGAGGCAACCGAATTCTCGGTGAGCGTTCATCGTGCATTGGCACTGGCTGCCTATGGCTCATCGGTACAGATGGCCAAGGAGCGCGGAGCGTTTGAAATCTATGATGCTGAGCGCGAGAAAAATAATCCTTATATCAACCGCATCCGCGAAGCCTCTCCCGAACTTTATGAGGAGATGGTGAAATATGGTCGCCGCAACATCGCTTGCCTGACTATCGCGCCCACTGGTACCACCAGTTTGCTGACCCAGACGACATCTGGCATTGAACCTGTCTTCATGCCCGTGTACAAGCGTCGCCGCAAGGTCAATCCCAGCGACAAGGATGTCCACGTTGACCTGGTTGACGAGAATGGTGACTCATTTGAGGAATTCATCGTTTATCACCACAAGCTGGTGACATGGATGAATGCCAACAACATCCCCGTTCGTCGTGATTATACCCAAGAGGAGTTGAATGACATCGTGAGTCGTTCACCTTATTACAAGGCTACTGCCAACGATGTGGATTGGGTGAACAAGGTGAGAATGCAGGGCGAGGTGCAGAAGTGGGTCGATCACAGCATCAGTGTGACCATCAACCTGCCCAACGACATCAGCGAGGAAATGGTGGGCAAACTCTATGTTGAGGCTTGGCGCAGTGGATGCAAGGGTTGTACGGTCTATCGCGATGGCTCGCGCACTGGTGTACTCGTTGCCTTGAGCGACAACGACAAAAAGAAGGAGAAAGAGAAGGAAAACGCTGCTAACGAACAGCAGGCTGCCCGCTACATTGCCGAGGAGGAACATATCCTTAAGCGTCCCGTTGAACTTGAGGCCGATGTGGTGCGTTTCCAGAACAAGAAAGAGAAATGGATTGCCTTTATCGGCTTGATTGACGGCCGCCCCTATGAGATCTTCACGGGTATTGCCGATGATGATGAGGGTATCTTCTGCCCCAAGTCGGTGACAAAGGGCAAGATCATCAAGGCCGTGGGCGAGGATGGTGTGAAGCGCTATGACTTCCAGTTCATCAACAAGCGTGGCTTCAAGACCACCATCGAGGGCTTGAGCGAGAAGTTCAATCCAGAGTTCTGGAACTACGCCAAGCTCATCTCGGGCGTTCTGCGTTATGGTATGCCCATCCCGCAGGTGCTCAAACTGGTGAGCAGCCTTGAGCTGGACAGCCAGTCCATTAACACTTGGAAAATGGGTGTTGAGCGCGCCCTGAAGCGTTATATCCATAATGGTGAAGCAGCTGCCGAGCGCTGTCCCAACTGTGGGCAAGACACGCTTGTCTATCAGGAAGGCTGCTTGATTTGCACCAATTGTGGTACTTCTCGTTGCGGATAATAAGTGGCAAAATAAGTTGAATCATGGTGTGTTCTGTCTAGTGTAGATAGAACACATCTTTCAAAAAAAGGGGACTATGACCATCACTTTCAGTATCGAATACGAGACCCGATGGGGTGAGGAACTCTACCTCATGATGGGTAACGACCGCTACAGCGCCGTGAAGATGAATTACAACGCAGGCGGCATCTGGACGGTATCCTACAACGTGAGTGAGAGCACACGCCAATTGCGTTACCGCTATCTTGTCAAAGTAGGTGGCGAGGTCACACGTATGGAACGTTGTGAATGTCACATTCTGAATTTGCAGGACAGCGTGAACCGCTATCTTGCAGATGACTACTGGGACGATGAGACTGGTGCATTGCAATCCAACGATTTTATCACCCAATTGACGGGCCCCCAAGTGCGCACAGTTGCTACTGCGGCATCATCAGTCAAGCCTGGACATGTGATCATCGAGGCTGAGTTCCCTGTGGCCCGTGATGGCCATAAACCCGCTCTCGTGGGAGAAGCGGCTGTTTTGGGGGCATGGAACGTGCGCCGTGCTGTGCCCATGCAGCCTTGTGGCGATTCGATTTGGCGTGCCGAACTCGTTGTGCCCCTCGCTGATTTTCCTTGTCAGTTTAAACTCATTACCATTGGCAAACGCGGTGCCGTGGAGTGGGAGAGTGGCGACAACCGCTGGATGCGACAACCGCCTCATGACGATGAGGTCCTCTTGCTGAATGGATTGAAATTCAGGCGGAGCGAGGCCGTCCGTCCCCGCGTGGCTACTGTGATTGAGGTGGCTGCACTGCGCAGCGATCACGACATGGGTTGTGGTGACTTGGGTGACCTCAAGAAAGTGATTCAGTGGGCTGCGACCACCGGTCAAGATGCAGTGTCGCTCAATTCGTTAGCTGATGGCTCGGTAGTTGACGGCTGGATGCCTGTTGACACTCGCAAACGGGTGATGGAAAACGCCATCGACCCTGTGCTCATCAATCTTGCCGCATTAGGTGCCATTGCCGATAAAAAACTGAAAGCGCAATACCAAAAAGCAGGCATGGCACTTAACGGGCTTGACAATGCCGATATGGGAGACGTGCGCCGCCTCAAATTGGACTATGGCTGCACCGTCTTTTCTGACAACGGCGCTTCGGTGGTCCGCACAGCTGCTTATCGCAAGTTTGTTGCCGAGAACGGAGAATGGCTACGCCCCTATGCGGCTCAGGCCATTCTGCAACAGGTCAACGGCACATCAGACAGTGCCGGTTGGGGCAATTATTCGGCTTATAATCCAGAACAGATCGAGAAATTCCTCAAGGCCCGCCATCGTGAAGTGGCATTCCTGTACTACTTGCAATTCCAGTTGCGACAGCAACTGATTGATGCCGCCCAATATGCGGGCTCTAAAAAGGTCATGTTGCTATGTGACATGGCTCCCCGCAATGTCAAGGCCTTGGTTCTCAGGGAGCCGTGGGTTAACCAGCGGTTTCTTGAACAACGCTTGAATCAGGATGGAGAGATGGTGCTTGTTCCGCTGCGTGACTGGCTCATCATCGATGGTGATTACCTCGCTCGGGTGGCCAAGGCTTCATCGTCACGTCTGCCCATCGGCATTGAGGAACTGACCGCTGCGCGCAACTTCAATACCCGCCTGACATCAATCATCAACCATCAGCCGCAGTCCCAGCAGTAATAGGCTAGTGAGAAATCAAGGGTCGCCAGGTCATCGCGGTTGACAAAGACATAGCCGCTGCCCATGTCGCCCCACATGACCACTTCCCCCCTGTCAATGCTCGAGAATTGTGAATCGAGTTGGAACAGCAGGGTGTCGTGCAACTTGATGTCGCGGCGAGCGTCTTCCTGCGAGAAAACAGGATAGCCTAGCATCTGGTGCCGGGGCCGTTTCATGCCCATGTTTTGCTCGAAATACAGGCAATCGTCGTTATCCAGATACTCATACCACATCTTGTCAGTATGTTCCACACCCGTGATTTCCTTGACGATGTCAAAGAAGATGCGGTTAAAATGTCCATCATTCACCCCCATCACGCTCTGTTCTACCACCGTATCGATGGCCACCTCACGCTTAACGGGTGTTAGTCTCTCTTCAACACTGTCATGGCTTGGCACTTCCATCGCCCTAACATCACTTGCTGTGACATTCATGTCAATGGCTTCATGGTAGATGATGCGGAATCCATTACCCTGGTCATCATAGTTACCACGACATCCATACATCAGTTCAGGGTTGACACTGATGAACCATTGTAACATTCCATGATCAGGCAGCGGAGCCTTCAGGCAGGCTTCCTCGCAGTTGATTTGCATGAGCATGAGCATCTTGTCGCCATTGCTGTCAACAGGATAATCCTTGCCTGTGGGCCAATAAGGCACACCTCCGATTTTACTGCCGGTAATCAGGGGCTCACGCTCCTCGTTGAGCACCAATCTGTAGTGCTCGCAAGCAGTCCTTTGCCCGATTTCCTCTGCAATGCGTCTCGCTCGATCACTAGCAGTTCCCATATTCTATTAATTGTTCACTGAATAAAACCCCTCAATATTGTTGATGCACGGACAAGCGCGTGAATCGAGGATGCGGATGCGCCACTCCTTAGCGGTCTTCTCAGCGAAGCGCACGATACGCTTGTAGCCGATGGTCGTGGTCTCCTCGTCAACAATCACGGGTACCCACTTGCCGCAGCAAGTCTTGTACTCGATGACAAATTCCTTAACGCGTTGCCCCAGTGGGATATACTCTTGAAGCATGATGCGATTGAGTGTCACGTCCTTTTTGGTCTTGATGATGATGTCGGCTGCTGTCATGCCATCGCTAGGCGCCCAATAGGTCTCCCAATTACCGTCGCCTATCTTGGATGCGTTGAATGCTTTGTTTCTTGTGTCGCTGGCTTTGAATTTCGCTTTAGCGAACAAGTTGTTGCCCAGTTCTTGATTGATGCGTTCCCGCCACTTGACAATAGTGGTTGAGTCGTTGGGGTGGATCAGACCCTCGCGGTTAACGGGGAAATTGAGCAGGAATGTGCTATTGTGGCCCACGCTGCGGTAATACAGGTTCACAAGTTCATCAACGGTCTTGACCTTGTCATCTTCGCTCTCGTGATAGAACCAGCCCGGCCTGATCGACGTGTCGCACTCGCTGGCACACCAGGCGTCACCGTCGGCATGGCCCGACTGCAACTCCTCATATTGTGGATAGCCGGGATAGACCTCCTTGATGCGAAGGAAAGCCCAGTTCGTTGGGTTAGCATACCCTTTCTCGTTGCCCACCCAGCGACAGCCAGGGCCGCCGTCCGAGAAGATAACCGCGTTGGGTTGCAAACGGTTGACAATGCCCCAAGCACGGGGATAATTGTAATAGGTGCTGCGGTCAATCTCGCGTTTCTCGCTTGCGCCGCCATACCAGCCGTCGCCGCCGTTAGCGCCGTCAAACCAGACCTCAAACACGTCACCATACTGGGTCATCAGTTCCTCTAGCTGGTTATAGTAATAGGTGACATACTCGGGCGTGCCATAGCTTGCCTGATGGCGGTCCCATGGTGAGAGATACACACCAAACTTGATGCCGTACTTCCTGCAGGCGTCGGACAACTCCCTGACCACGTCGCGCTTGAAGGGCGAATTGGCCACGCTGTAATCGGTGTATTTAGTGGGCCACAGGCAGAAGCCGTCATGGTGCTTGCACGTGAGGATCACACCTTTCATGCCGCCTTGTACAAGCGTGCGCACCCACTGCTCGCAATCAAGTCGAGTGGGATTGAATGATGAGGCAGGAGCATCGCCATAACCCCATTCCTTGTCGTTGAATGTGTTAGGCCCGAAGTGGATAAATGCATAAGTCTCCAGTTTTTGCCATTCTACCTGCTGCGGTGATGGCAGCGGCCCGATGGGCTCAGGTGCCTTGCTGTTATCGGCAGCGATGCCAAGTGAAAGCATCGACACTAATGATATTGTCATAATTAATCTAAGATTGTTCATAATACTGTTAGTTTGGTCATGTTGCAAAGTTACTCAGTTTTTTTACAAAAAATGAGTACTTCCACTGATTTTTTCTCTTTAGGGTTTCGTTTTTATACTTGTGCAAGCAAGATTGAAAAAAAAGAAAGTGTTTGCGCGATGGCATCGCGCATCCATTCTTGTCGCCACTCCGTCCTGTAAGCGGTGGTGTCGCCACCGCCGCTACCGCCCGCCTTGTCCCGTGGGCCGTGGCTTTGCTACGGTTCCCTGTGTCGTGGCAGTGCCACGGCAAGGTTAATGAGTATTTGAAATTCAGTTTTAGGCTAGCTTCACGGTGTCGCCGAGGGTGACTTTCTGCTGCTTATAGAGCAGGCCCAGCGATTTCTTGAAGTCCTTCTTGCTGCACTTGAAGGCATTGTTGATGTCCTCAGGAGAGCTCTTGTCGGTGAGTTTCATCTCGCCGCCATGAGCCTCCAAGTATTGCAAGATGCGGTCGGCAAGGTCGTCAACACGCATTTTCTCAATTTTGGCAAGGGTGACATCCACCTTGCCGTCGGCGCGCACCTGCTTGACGAAGGCCGTGAACCGGTCGCCGATGTTCACGTCCTGATAGGTCTCATTCTGGTAGATCTGGCCCCAATGGGCATTGTTGACAATGACACGGTATCCCAGGTCGCTGCGTTGCACAACCAGCACATCGACTTTCTCGCGGTGGTAATAATCGGGCTCGGAGTGATTGAGGAACTTGGCGAGCTTGGCGCTAGCAACGATGCGCTGGCTGGCCTCGTCGAGATAGACGCGCACGATGTAGCTGCGCCCTGCCTGCATGTCAACGCGCTGCTCGCTGAATGGCACTAGCAGGTCCTTGGCGGTGAGGCCCCAATCAAGGAAGGCTCCCACCTTGTTCACCGCTTTAACGCGCATGAGCGCGAAATCGCCCACCACGGCATAGGGAACCTCGGTGGTGGCGACAGGGCGGTTCTCGCTGTCGTTATAGACAAATACCTTGATCTCGTCGCCCACCTTCATCTCGGGTGTGAGGTATCGCTTGGGAAGCAGCACCTCGTGTGTGTCATCGTCGATGAGGTAAGCACCGAAATCAACAGTGCGGTTGATGCGTAGCAGGTTGTATTCTCCGATCTTCATGTTTTAATTCTTTTTAGAAACGCTATATTCTGCGTATCCACAATGATAATTTCTGCAAAGTTCGGTAAAAAAATCCATTTGGCAATTTGGTTATATCTAAAAAAGTCGTACCTTAGCAAAATTAATCATAATAGTAGCACTGAGACATGAAAAGAACTCACATCGTTTCGATATTTATACTGCTAGCCTTCATGATGTTATCAGTTTCTTGCGGTCGCAAAGGAAGCAACTATGTCGATGATGGCAAGCCCGCCGTGACCACAGCTCAAACCCACCAACAGAGCAATTCCAGCTTCAAGATGTCTAATGGAGAGCTCTGCACCATCGTGGCCGAGGCGACAATCGATTACCCCAAGACGATAGGCGAGAATCAACCAGCCGACTCACTGCAACGCCTGTTTGCAGCCTATGTCCTCGAGTCGGGCGATACCTTGTCGCTGAACGAGGCCATGAACCAGGTGGTGGTTAATAGCATGCACCAGTATGACTTTATCGATGGTGCCGCTATCGAGGAGGATGTTACTGACGAGACCGATGGCTTGACCACGCTAAAGTATACCACAAGCACGCGCATAACGCCCATTTACAACAAACATGGGGTGGTGACCTTTGAGCGAGTGGATGTCGTGAAGAAAAACGACAAGGTGGCCTCGGTGACCCATCGATATTATAGCTTTGACGTTGATACTCAGACCTATATTGATGTGAATCGCCTCTTTGATGACGATGCCATCACCGATGTGTGCCAACTGCTACGCCAGCAGCTCCTTGCCCAGAACAACGCCACTGGCAACGAGCAGCTGAACGACTTAGGCTACTTCAACGTGGAGAACATCTCCGTGTCGCGCAACTTCTATTTTGATGACAAGGGCGTGACGTGGAGCTTCCTGCCCAATGAGCTGGCTGTTGAGGCTGTGGGTGAGCCCAAAATCACGATTTCATATAAAGACCTTGAGCCTAGCTTGTGTGAAAACAGCATTATCGAACGACTCTATTGACGCTATGGAACACATCCTGCAGTATTTTCCTGAATTGACCGAGAAGCAGCGTGAGCAGATGGCTCAGCTAGAGGTGATGTATCCCGAGTGGAACGCCAAGATCAACGTCATCTCACGCAAGGATATCGAGAACCTGGAAGTGAACCACATCCTGCACTCGCTGGGATTGGTCAAATTTGTGAAATTCACCCCGGGCACACGTGTCATGGACTTGGGAACGGGTGGGGGATTCCCTGGCATCCCACTGGCTATCTATTACCCTGATGTGACGTTCCATCTGGTTGACCGCATCGGCAAAAAACTGAAAGTAGCACAGGACATCGCTGAGCGTATTGGGCTGACAAACGTCACCTTTCAGCATGGTGATGTCAAGGAGGTGAAGGGCAAGTTTGACTTTGTGGTGAGTCGAGCCGTAATGGACCTGGGCGAGATGGTGCCCCTGGTGCGCCGTTTCATTGATAGCGAGGACCGGAATGCCGTGCCCAATGGCCTGCTCTGCCTCAAGGGCGGTGACCTGACGGGCGAAATTCATAAATTCAAGAACCAAGTCCTCATCGACGAGCTTTCCAGTTATTTCAAGGAGGAATTTTTCAAAACAAAAAAAATCCTTTACCTCCCTTTGTAAGGTCTTGTTTCAGTTGATATCCTGCTATATGTAGGGCCTCGCCTTGGCGTGGCCGTCACCAAATCAAGAATGTAAGATGGAATATCCTAAACGCAAACATGCACGTTACCGATGGCATGATTATAATGGCGGATTATATTTTATTACCATCTGCACCAAAGATAAACAACATTTTTTTGGTTATATCACGAATAATGAAATCTTTTATTCTGAAATTGGTGTGATTGCAGCCCAGAATATAGAAGGTATTAGTTCACATTGGGATGGCGTAAAAGTACTTGCTTCAGTAGTGATGCCTAATCATGTGCACTTAATGATCAGTGTTGATGGGAGAGCATATCAAAATAAGAATAACCAGCCAACCTTTCATGGCAATTCCCAAGAGATAGAATCAGCTCCATCAACGGCCACGCCAAGGCGAGGCCCTACAGTAGGCGGATTTCATTCTTACCTTGGCGTTATTATTGGAGGATTTAAAGCCGGTGTTAAGAGATATGCAAATCAGCATGGATTGTCATTTGAATGGCAGAGCGGTTATCATGACCACATTATCCGTGATGATGACAATATTAATATGATAATAGATTACATCAATAATAATGTTTATAGATGGTCCGATGACTGCTATCACAAGTAAGGTATCGTATAGGAGTGGCCATCACTAAATAACAGAAAAGAAAAAAGATATGAATGCGACAATGATGACCGTCAACCCGTTTGGCGAAAATATGTATATCCTGTGGGACGAGGCTTCGCGTGATGCTGTGGTCGTTGACCCTGGCATGATGCGTGAGGCCGAGCGTGAGATGGTGACTAAGTTCATCGAGGGCCAAAAACTGAACGTGATTCACATCCTGCTCACTCACTTGCACATCGACCATATCACCAGCGCCCGCTGGCTGGCCGATAAGACGGGAGCCGACGTTTGCGCATGTGCTCTGGACGCCCAGTTGGGACGGGAACTGCCGGACCAAGTGGCACAATTCCACCTCAAGATTGAATCAGAGCCGCTGGTCATTGATCACATTCTCTCTGACGGTGATGTGCTTCCCTTGGGCGAAGAGTCGATACAGGTGCTGCACGTGCCGGGGCACAGCCCAGGTGGTTTGGCCTTTTACCTGCCACAGAGTGGATTGTTGATCAGCGGCGACACGATTTTCAACGGCAGCGTGGGGCGCACCGACTTGTGGGGTGGGGATATGGCGCAGCTCATCAACAGCATCCGCGAGAAAATCCTCCCGCTTCCCGACGAGACGGTCATCGCATCGGGACATGGCCCAACGACCACCATTGCCGACGAGAAACGTTGCAATCCCTTCCTGTAATAAACCAATCCCTTGGAACTTTTGCTCCAAGGGATTGAAGTATAGAGTTTAAAGTATAAAGAGGGAGCTCATAAAGCAATGGCCGCACCCAGCATCCAGGTGTTCTTGATCTCGGGACCGAAGCCTTTCTTGAACATGTTGCCGGGAGTGTAACGGCAGTAGATGGCCAGACCATCGAATGACAAGGCTCCAATCACGTCAAAGGTAATCTTGTTCTGCTTGATGCCGCGATAAGAAATGTCATAGTTGGTCTTGTTGACTTTGTAATGTGTGTTGCACTTGGCATATACGTTCCAATTCATGCTGGCTCCAAGCACAAGGTGAAACTCCTTGCCAAAGTCCTGTTGAAAGAGGAGCGGGAACTGGATGGCCCTGACACTGAGGACTGAGGAACGGTCAACGGTACCCTCTGGATAAGACTCAATGCCCACAATGTTGGTAGCTTCATCCATGACAAAACAGTTGGGGCGCTTGAGCGAGAAACGCTTGTTGTCATAACCCACGCCCAGCGAGAAATGCTGCCCGTGCAGGGTGTGGTAGTTCACACTGGCAATATTCAGAATACCCCAGTTGAAACTGTTGTTCACGAGGTCATAAGAAGTTTTGAGTCCGCCACCAAAGTAGATTCCCTTACTCTCGATACTCCAGTGGTAGTCTGTCTTTTTGTTTTTCTTGAATGGGAAATTAAGGTCCCAATCGATGTCCTGGCTAGTGTGGATGCTGTCGTTAGCAGCGTGTTCCATCTGATAGGTGTAGTTGTACTCGTCGTTATCTTTCATTCCCTTCACCTTCACGATAGTGCCCGTGGGCGTTTCGGTGATGATGACTTGACGAGGTGCGTCGATAACAGTGACTGTGTCGTTGCTTTGAGCTGACATTTGCGCTACAGCAAACAGCGCTGCGATAAAGAAATAAATCGTTTTCATATTAGTTGATATTTTGATTGTTGTTAATTATTTGCGGATAAGTTTCTTGATTTGTGTTGGAGTGGCTTTGCCTTCCATATAGATAAGGGTGACCATGTTCTTGGGCGACTTCTTAGCCAAGTTCTGGTTCAGGAA
>ONKD01000047.1 GCA_900318345.1 uncultured Prevotellaceae bacterium | reverse complement strand
CCAGCGTGATTATCCCGCGCCGCGAGTGCATGCAAACATTACAACGTCATCTCAAACAAAAGAAAGCACAGGAGGCAAAGCAATGAAAACTGATATCATCCTTTGCGGCGTGGGTGGACAAGGTATCCTCTCCATCGCCACCGTGATTGGCGAGGCAGCCATGCACGAGAATCTTTATATCAAGCAGGCCGAGGTACACGGCATGTCGCAGCGTGGCGGTGACGTGCAGTCTAACCTGCGCATCAGCAGCAACCCCATCCACAGCGACCTGATCGCTAAAGGCTCGGCCGACGTGATCATCTCGATGGAACCGATGGAGGCCCTGCGTTATCTGCCTTTCCTGAGCAAGGAGGGCTGGATCATCACATCGAGCAAACCCTTTGTGAACATCACCAACTATCCCGAGATTGATACCGTCATGGCCGACTTGGCTAAGGTGAAGAACGTCATTACCCTCGACATCGAGCAATTGGCCAAGGATAACGAGATTCCTCGCTCGGCCAACGTCATCCTGCTGGGTGCTGCCCAAAAGGCACTCGGTATCGAGTATGACAAGCTGGAGAACGCCATCCGCCGCGTCTTTGGCCGCAAGGGCGATGCTGTCGTTGACGCTAATCTCAAGGCACTTGCCATCGGAAAGGAGGCTCAGCGATGAGACCCACACCCATTAGCCGCGAGATCATCGACCGCGCGATTGACGAGTATGGCATCCAGGACTATGGCAACGCCACCATCCGTGAGGTGAAAGCAATTGCTGCGCGTGCCGAGCGTGAATCGGGACAGGAGTTCATCAAGATGGAGATGGGCATCCCTGGCCTGCCCGCAGCCAAAATCGGAGTCGAGGCACAAATCAAGGCCTTGCAGAACGGTTGCGCACGACTCTATCCTGATCTGCCCGGTCAGCCCATGCTCAAGGACGCCACGTCACGCTTCATCAAGGCGTTCATCGACGTGGACGTTCCTGCCGAGTGCTGCATCCCCACTGTCGGCTCGATGCAGGGCACCTTTGCCTCGTTGCTCACCATCACCCAGAGCAACAAGAAGAAAAACAAAGCCCTGTTTATCGACCCCGGTTTCCCCGTGCAGAAACTGCAACTCGAGATTCAGGATGTCCCCTACGAGACGTTTGATATCTACGAGTTCCGTGGCGACAAGCTGCGTGCAAAGCTCGAGGAGTATATGTCCAAGGGTGACATCTGCTGCCTGATCTACAGCAACCCCAACAATCCCGCTTGGATCTGCTTGACCGATGACGAATTGAAGACCATCGGTGAACTGGCTACCAAGTATGATGTGATTGTGCTTGAGGACTTGGCTTACTTCGCCATGGACTTCCGCATTGACCTCAGCAAGCCCTTTGAACCGCCCTTCCAGCCCAGCGTGGCCAAGTATACCGACAACTACATCATGCACATCAGTGGCAGCAAGGCATTCTCCTATGCCGGCGAGCGCATCGCTATGACCTGCATCAGCCCCGCCATCTTCAACCGCCACTATCCTGATCTGTCGGCTCGCTATGACGGGCTTCCCTTCGGCAAGGTGTTCATCACCCGCACGCTCTATGCTCTGTCATCGGGAACGAGCCACAGTGCCCAGTATGCCCTGGCAGCCATCATGGATGCCGCCAGCAATGGCGAGTATGACTTCCGTGACGATGTCATCGTCTATGGCGAGCGCGCTCACAAGTTGAAGGAGATTTTCACCCGCCACGGCTTCCGCATCGTCTATGGCATGGATGGTGACAAGCCCATTGCCGACGGTTTCTATTTCACCATCGGCTACGGCAACATGACCAGCGGCCAGTTGGCTCGCGAGTTGATGTACTACGGCGTGAGCGCCATCTGCCTGGCCACTACCGGCTCATGGCAGGAAGGCCTGCGCGTGTGCACCTCGTTCATCCAGGATCACCAGTATGCTATCCTCGATGAGCGCATGGCCATCTTCGCCGAGAATAATCCCATCGACTAACGATTTGCAACAGTAATAAAACTGTAAATACAACACTCACATTCCTGCGGGAACTGTTATCATTTCAAGACAGTTCCCGCTTGTTTTATGTGCAGTATTGAGGTTTTGACATAAAAGATGCTTTGCTTTTTTGGGAAAAACTACTTTTTCAGCGTATTTGAAAGAATATAATGATTATATGATATTTGATATATTGGTCAATTTGCAGGATAGGAAGTGCCTGTAAAGCCAGTGTTCATCGGCTTTACAGGCACTTCAAAGTTTTTAGCCCTTTACCCCTAGAATTCGAAGCCGAGGTTGATGTAGATGGAGACTTGCTTGGTGAAGTTACTCCAGCTCAATGAGCCGCCCAGGGGGCCGACAATGCTGTTGTAATAATAGGCCAGTTGGGTGCCCCAGATGGGCTTGCCGTCAAAGATGTTCTCCAGCTTGTTGTTTTGCTCGGCTACATGCCCTTTGACCATGAGGTAGTGCTCCTTGTACAGGCGCTGTTGCAACTTGAAGCCAGCGACCAGCAGCTTGGTGTCCATGACATGGCAGTGACCGAAGCCCGAGAATGGTAGTTGCTGGGCATAGTAGCTGCCACTGCGGTTGCCGCCCATCATGTTCATGATGGTAGCGGTCAAGTCCTTGCCGAACAGCAATCGGCCATAGACCATGGGCTGCAGATGTGTTGTACTGGTGAGTGGCATGGTCATGCGCCAGCTGGCAGCCAGCTCGCTGAGGCCGACGTGACCTTTCCATTGGGCGAAATTGTCGGTGTAATAGGCATAGCGCGCCTCGGCTCGCATACCCTTGCGGGTGAAGTACCAGTGGTCCTCGGTGTTGTACTGCGCGCTGGCGTGGTAATTAAAGTAGTACTCGTTTTTCAGGAAATCACTGACGCTATAGGCGCTGCTCAGGACATCATAGTGGTGGTAATGCTCCCATGCAATGCCCAGGTCAACGTTCAGGTTGAGCGCATCAAATGAGAATAGCGTCGCATTAGCCTTCTGATAAATGAACTTCAGGTTATCTGAGCGGTGTTTGCCCTGATATAAGTCGATGTTCTCGTGCCAAATCTCATAGGAGAAGCCTAACTTGCGGTGTGGCTTGGGTATCATGTTCCAGGCTAGGCAGCCCATGGTGCGCTTGCCCAAGCGGAGCGTGAGATCGAGGGTCTTATCCAGCTTGTTGCCGAAGTAATAGGTCGCGCCGACTTGTGCGGCAACCAGTTCCTCGTTGTCATATCTCAGACCCACGCTCGCCTTGATGGAGTTCTTGGCATTCTCCTCGTTGACGAGTTTGCCCGCTTGGGTGTTGTCGATGTCGCTCAGCTGGATGATGCTGTAGTTGGGTCTGTAGTCGGCAGGAACACCCACCTTTTCCTTCAGTATCATGATGGAGTCCATCTGGGCTCTTGTCGCCTCTTCTCCACGCTTGATGAGTTCCTTGATGGCCGAGTTGTAGAAGTGGGCTGCGGAATAGCCCCTCACGGGCACGCGAATGATGAGGTCGCAGTACTTGTCATTCTCGTCGCTGCGGTTGTGGATGTCGGCTCCCACCGAGCGCTCCAGGATATCTGACGTGGAATAGTACTTATCGTTCAGGCCCAGGTCGGTCCTGATGCCGATAACGATGTCGGCACCCATCTTGCGCGCCAGGTCGGCAGGGAAGTTATTCTTGGTGCCGCCGTCAACCAGGATATAAGGATCCATCCTCACAGGAGCGAAGATGCCGGGCACGGCCATACTCGCGCGGATGGATTGGGCTAGCGAGCCGTGGTCGAGCACCACCTCGCTGTCTGTGACCAAGTCGGTGGCGATGCAGCCAAAGGGGCGCGGCAGCGACTTGAAGTCGATGTCCTCGGGCTGGCGCAGGTAGTGGCGCAGGGTTTTCTCGACGTTGATGCCGCGGATGAAGCCACCAGCCAACGTGTCCTGGCTTTTGTCGAGGAACAGTCGGTAGTCAAACAGATAGATGTTCTGGCGCTCACGCTCGGCGAGTGTCTGGTTCCTCATCGACAGGCGGTCGCGCAGGATGTCGCCCCAGTCCATGCTGTTGATGATGGCCTCGATGTCGGTGGCATCATAGCCCACGGCATACATGCCGCCGATGATGCTACCCATCGATGTGCCAGTGACCATGTCGATGGGGATACCGGCCTCTTCCAGCACCTTGAGGGCGCCGATGTGAATGGTTCCCATGGCACCGCCACCGCACAGCACGACGGCAACTTTTTTACGCTCGGTAGCCATTGGCTGGGCAATCAGGCTGGCCATTGTCAGCAAGAGTATCAGAGACGTGATGAGTCGTTTCATAAAAAGTTCTGATTATTTTCTGCAAAAATAAGTGTTTTTCCGCTATTATTGTTACCTTTGTGAACTAAATCAAACCTCTACTGTAATTATGAAGACATATCTCGTGACTGGAGCCGCCGGGTTTATCGGCTCAAATTTTGTGAAGTACATCCTTGACAAGTATGGCGATAACATCGAGGTCATCATCCTCGACGCGCTGACCTATGCAGGCAATCTCGCCTCCATCAAGAATGAGTTGGAGTTGCCCAATGTGACTTTCATCCGTGGTGACGTGGGTGACCGCGAACTGGTGCAGGGCATCATGCGTGACAACGACGTGGACTATATTGTCAACTTTGCTGCCGAGAGCCATGTGGACCGCAGCATCACCAATCCGCGCCTGTTCCTGGAGACCAATATCTTGGGCACGCAAAACATGCTCGACTGCGCTCGCGACGCCTGGTTTACCGGCAAGGACGCCCAGGGTCACAACACCTATGCCCCAGGCAAGAAATACCTCCAGATCTCGACCGATGAGGTCTATGGCTCGCTCGCTAAGGACTTTGACGAACCCCAGCCGCTGGAGTTGGGCGACGATGTGCGCGAGGTGATCGAGGGCCGTACCGACCTCAAGACTTACGGTCGCCATTTCTTCACCGAGGAGACTCCGCTGGCGCCCCGCTCGCCCTATTCGGCTAGCAAGACCAGCGCCGACCTCATTACCATGGCCTATCACGAGACTTACGGCTTGCCCGTCAACATCACCCGCTGCAGTAACAACTACGGTCCCTATCACTTCCCTGAGAAACTCATTCCGCTCATCATCAAGAATATCCTCGAGGGCAAGAAACTGCCTGTCTATGGCAAGGGCGAGAACGTGCGCGACTGGCTCTACGTCAAGGACCACTGCAAGGGCATCGACCTGGTGCTGCGTCAGGGCACCGTGGGCGAGGTGTATAACATCGGCGGCTTTAACGAGGAGAGCAATATCAACATTGTCAAGCAGGTGATTGCCATCATCGCCCGCATCATGCGCGAGGAGCCCGAGTATCAGCAGTTGCTCAAGTGCAGCGTTGACGACATCAACGACGGCCTCATCGAGTTTGTCACCGACCGTCCCGGCCACGACATGCGCTATGCCATCGACCCCAGCAAGATCGCTCGTGAGCTTGGCTGGTATCCTGAGACACCTTTCACCGAAGGAATAGAGAAGACCATCCGCTGGAACCTCGACCACCAACCCTGGGTGAACAGCGTCACCAGCGGCGACTACCAGCGCTACTACGAGGAGATGTACGGTAACCGGTAACATGAATTACCAATAGCGTTGATGTCTGTTCTTTAATGTCATTATCACAGAAATGCCTGACATAATAAACCAAGAAACAAATAACCTTTTGTTTGAAGGTTATGAGCAATGGAGCAAGACGATAGTATCCCGTATCGAGAAGGCAAAAGTTCAAGCTTCTTTTCACGTGAATGCTGATTTGTTATCTCTATATTGGTCTATTGGGTCAGACATATTAGAAAAACAGCAAAATCTTGGTTGGGGTGCACAGGTCATAGATAAATTATCACAAGACTTATCTCGCGCTTTTCCAGACGACAGGGGATACTCTGTTCGTAACTTAAAGTACATGAGGGCCTTTGCTGAAGCTTACCCTGATTTTCCAATTGTGCAAGTGCCACTTGCACAATTACAAGAACACCCCATTTGGCAAGTGCCACTTGCCAAATTTCATGGTGATGATAAGGACTTTGTGCAAGTGCCACTTGCACAAATCACATGGTATCATCACATCTCTCTGCTTTCGAAGGTTAAAGATAGTACAGAACGGGCATTATACATTATGGCAACAGCGCAAGAAGGATGGAGCCGAGATGTAATGCTCATGCAGGTTGCAAATAATTACATTGAGACAAAGGGATGTGCGATTAACAACTTTGATTTGACATTACCATCACCTCAGTCCGATTTGGCAAAGTATACGTTCAAGGATCCGTACAATTTCAGTTTTATAGGGACTATTGCACTGCAGAATGAGTTGAACATCGAGAAAGAATTGGCAACACGTGTTACTGACTTTCTGCTAGAGATGGGCAAAGGCTTTGCCTTTATTGGACGTCAATATCATTTGTCAGTAGATGGTAGCGATTACTATATCGATATATTGATGTATCATTTGCAACTGCATTGCTACGTGGTTGTAGAGCTAAAAGCTGTTGAGTTCAAGCCTGAATTTGTCAGTAAACTGAATTTTTACATTTCGGCTGTTGACGAATATGTAAAGTCTCCTGAAGATAAACCCTCAATTGGTTTGTTGCTTTGCCGTTCCAAGAGTGACACAAAAGCTCGTTTTGCTCTGCGTGGATTTACACAGCCATTAGGAATTGCTGAATATGAAACGCAGAAACTCTTTGCCGACGTGGCATCGTCTTTGCCACAAATTGAGGATTTAGAAAATGATATTGAAGAGAATTTTAATAGTTGATCCAATAATAAAGATATCATGAAATATCGGGTGGTTTTTGAGTTTCAGAGCGAGGACGGCGCGATGAGCGACGTGTATAACTACAGCGACGAGCAGCAGGCTCGCGACAAGTTTGATGAGCTGCGCGACAGCCTCGAGCATGCCGTCGATCCTGCCACCAGCAAGATTACCGACGAGCCCGACACCTATAGCGTGGTCAACCGCGAGGCAGGCATCATGGGCTATGTCCGTCTGCTCGAGGGGTAATCCCACTAATATTCTTATCGAACACATCAATTCTTGGCGGCTTTGCGCCTTAGCGTGTGGTAATGCGGCGGCATTGGCAGGTCATGTCTGCCTATTTGTCACCTAATTGTAAATGGCATATTATTTGAGGTGGAGTGGGGGTGAGACTTCCCTCCACCAAAGTTTTTCTTGAGACGCAAGATTTTGCGTCTCTACATTACGGATTATAATTAACTAAAAACTTATAGATAATATGCCAACCAAAGGAACAATCGGGGTAACAACGAACAACATCTTCCCCGTTATCAAGAAATTTCTGTACAGTGATCACGAGATTTTCCTGCGTGAGCTGGTGAGCAACGCCGTTGACGCCACGCAGAAGTTGAAGACCCTCTCGGGCGCCGGTGAGTTCAAGGGTTCGACCGAGGACCTGAAGGTCAACGTCAGTGTTGATAAGGAAGCTGGAACGCTCACTGTGAGCGACAGCGGCATCGGCATGACCGCCGAGGAAATCGACAAGTACATCAATCAAATAGCCTTCTCGGGAGCCGAGGAGTTTCTCGAGAAATACAAGGACACGGCTAACGCCATCATCGGCCACTTCGGTCTGGGCTTCTACTCGGCCTTCATGGTAGCCAAGAAGGTGGAGATCCGCACCCTGAGCTGGCAGGAGGGCGCCAAGGCCGTGAGCTGGACCTGTGACGGCTCGCCCGAGTTTGAGATGGGCGACTGTGACAAAGCCGAGCGCGGCACCGACATCATCCTCACCCTCGACGACGAGGAGAAGGAGTTCCTTGAGTCCGCCCGTATCGAGGGCCTGTTGAGGAAGTATTGCCGCTTCCTGCCCGTGCCCATCATCTTCGGCAAGGAGCAGGAGTGGAAAGACGGCAAATATGTCGATACCGACAAGGACAAGGTCATCAACGACATCGAGCCGCTGTGGGCCCGCATGCCTGCTGACCTCAAGGACGAGGACTACCTGAAGTTCTACCACGCCATCGAGCCTGGACAGGACGATCCCCTGTTCTGGATTCACCTCAATGTGGACTATCCCTTCACCTTGACGGGTATCCTCTATTTCCCCAAAATCAAGAACAACCTCGACATCCGCAAGGACCGCATCCAGCTCTATTGCAACCAGGTGTATGTGACCGACAGCGTCGAGGGTGTTGTCCCTGACTGGCTGATGCTCCTGCAGGGTGTTATCGACAGCCCCGACATCCCGCTGAACGTGTCGCGCAGCTACCTGCAAAGCGACCGCGCCGTGAAAAAGATCTCGACCTACATCACCAAGAAGGTCGCCGCGCGTCTCGAGGAAATCGCCAAGAACCAGCCCGAGGAGTTTGAGAAAAAGTGGAACGACATCAAGATATTCATCGAGTATGGCATGTTGAGCGACGAGAAATTCTGCGAGTCGGGCCTCAAGTTTGCCTTGCTCGAGAGCACCAGCGGCAAGTACTTCAAGATCGAGGACTACCGCAAGCTCATCGAGGGCGAGCAGACCGACAAAGACGGCAACTTGATCTGCCTGTATGCCACTGACAAAGAGGCACAGTATGCCTACATCAAGGCGGCCACCGACAAGGGCTATGACGTGCTGCTGATGAACGGCGAACTGGATGTGCCCTTTGTGGGGATGCTTGAGCAGAAGAACGAGAAGATGCGCTTCGTGCGCGTGGACAGCGATGTGCTCGACAATCTCATCCGCAAGCAGGAGGACAACAAGCCTCAGTTCACGCCCGAGCAGTCGGAGCTCGTGCAGACCTTGTTTAAGTCGCAAATACCGCCTGTCGAGAAGGCCGAGTTCATGGTCAGCCTGGCCGCCATGTCAGCCGACGACAAGCCCCTGGTCATCACCCAGGCCGAGTACATGCGCCGCATGAAGGACATGGCCCGCTTCCAGCCTGGCATGAGCTTCTATGGTGAGATGCCCGACATGTATGGCATGGTGCTCAACACCAAGCATCCGCTCATCCAAAAGATTGTTGACGAGGCCGAGAAAACGCTTGAGGCCGAGCTCAAGCCTGTGGACGAGGAAATCAGCGCCACCCAAAACGTGGTCAACGCCCTGCGCGACCTCGATAAAGACGGCAAGGAAATGCCCGAAGACAAGAAGAAAGAACTCGAGGACAAAAGGAAAGAACTTGAGGACCTGCGCCACAAGAAGGAAGGCATCATCACCGCCTATGGCGCCGGCGAGAGCCGCGTCCACCAGCTCATTGACATCGCCCTGCTGAGCAATAACATGCTCAAGGGCGAGGGCCTCGACCGCTTCCTCAAGCGCTCCATCGGGCTGCTCAAGTAGAATAATGGTTTTAAAAAATATGTGAGGTAAAGGCATGGGATTGTCGGCAAGATAGCCGCTCCCATGCCTTTTTGACGCTTTTTCTTGTGGGATTGGGCTTTTCTTGTTACTTTTGCCCCTGTGTTTAACCTTATAGAACCTTAACTATGAAACGTTTGTTACCACTGCTGGCCGCGATGGTCATGGCACTTGCCGCCAGTGCACAGGTGCCCCAGTTCTCCTCCGAGGACTTTGCCGGTTGGATTTACACCAATCCCGCCATTCCCCTTAACCAGAGTTCCATTTTGAATAACCGCATTGTGTTGTATACCACTTCAACGGGTTTGCAGCTCACGCTCACGTCGCCGGTTTTCTCCTGCTTTGGTGGTCAGGTCATCAGCATGAGGGTCACCTGGATCACCGACCAGTGGAGGGACAGCGGCTTTGATGTGAACAAGGTGGCGCTGACTGCGGCTTTGCTCGACGCTAACGGCGTTGCGGTGGATTCGGTCACCGCGATTCCCGTCAATGTGAGCCGCACTAACTACTTGAACATGTCGATAACCGTGCCACGGGGCATGACCTCGGCCGCTTTGCGTTTCGCCTCGTGGAAGGCTAACGTGAACAACTGCGGGGCGGTGAGAGAGATTGCCATCACGTCTGTCCTGAAGGGGGACGTTAATCTGGATGGTGAGGTCACCATTGCCGATATCAATGCCATCATTCAGGTCATCTTGGGCGGCCAGGTAAGCGATGATTTGCGCGGCCGTGCCGACGTCAATGAGGACAAAGAGGTCACAGTAGCCGATATCAATAGTGTGATTGACCTGATTGTTTAGCTTTTTTAGCCTTGTTTTGCCGGTGACAGCCGACCCGATGGGGCGCAAAACCGATCATTGGGGCCGTCAACACTTGAAAACTATTACCATTATTTGTTCTTAAAGGTGCAAATAGTGTCGTTTTCGGCCTAAAACAGGGCAAAAACGCAATATTTATCCTTGAAAGTTTGCGGGATTCGATTTTTTGTTTTACTTTTGCTTGATTAAATGTCTAGTTATGCCAAAATGAACGCTGATTTAGGCTGGATTTTTGTGGAAAAGTGCCCAAAATGCGCGGTTTTTTCCATCTACCAATCCTTAATAAATGTTAAATTTTGGCTGTATTAGAAATTTATATTACTTTTGCCAAAAAATTTGAACATTCATATATTATAATAGTGTTTAATAAAATTTATTAAAATGAAAAAGATTATCTTGACTTTAGCCCTTCTTATGGGCGTGTTTGCTGCACAGGCTCAGTCTCTGGAGCAGAACAAGTTCTTTGACAACATGTCAGTAACCCTCAAGGGTGGTGCTATCATGCCCTTCCAGGGTTATGCATTCTGGCCCAGCGCTCGTGGCATCTTCGGTTTGGAGATCAAGAAGCAGCTGACTCCCGTCTTCGGTATGGGCGTTGAGGGTGAGGCTACCATCAACACCACCAGCTGGGAGAAGGAACCCAACTACTGGGGACCTAAGAGCCCGAACATCATTGACCACACCATGGCTGGTCTGTTTGGTACCGTAAATCTGGGTAACCTGTTTGCTGGTTATGCTGGCAAGCCCCGCTTCTTTGAGCTCGAGGGTGTAATCGGTGCTGGTTGGTTGCACGCTTTCCATCGCACTGAGTCTGCTAACATGTACGGCAATGACTACAACAGCTGGTACACCAAGGCAGGTGCAAACCTGAACTTCAACTTTGGTGAGAGCCGCGCCTTCACCTTCAGCCTGAAGCCCGCTGTGCTTTGGGACATGAACGGTGACATCATGGTTCCCTATCGTTACAACCTGCCCGCTCGCGCTACTTGGAATGGCGAGCCCCGTAACGGCAAGAGCCAGATGAACGCTAACCACGCTGCTGTTGAGCTCGAGGCTGGTCTGACTTATCACTTCAAGGGTAGCAACGGCGAGCGCTACATCACCTTCTGCCCCTACAAGTACAGCCAGGATGACATCGACGCTCTTAACGGTCAGATCAACGGCCTGCGCAACCA
Source organism: uncultured Prevotellaceae bacterium (assembly GCA_900318345.1). Taxonomy (GTDB): domain Bacteria; phylum Bacteroidota; class Bacteroidia; order Bacteroidales; family Muribaculaceae; genus Sodaliphilus. Next base: position 1,697 of record ONKD01000047.1, on the reverse strand, counting down.
GCTCAATGGTCTGCAGGGTGACCTCGACGCCGCTAACGCTCGCAACGCTCAGCTCCAGCGCGACCTGGAGGGTGCTCGCAAGGCTGCTAACGTGAAGCCCGTGAACACCACCGAGGTTATCGACAAGAGCAAGCAGTACATGAACGTGCTCGTTCACTTCAAGGTGAACAAGACCAACATCACCGCTGACCAGCAGCCCAATGTTGAGCGCGTAGCTATGTACATGAAGAACAATCCTAAGAGCACCGTTGAGATCAAGGGTTATGCTTCACCCGAGGGTCCCAAGGACAACAACATCCGTCTGGCCAATGGCCGTGCCGAGGCTGTTAAGAACATGCTGATCAACAAGTACAAAATCGACGCTAGCCGCATCAAGGCTCAGGGTTGTGGTGAGACCGACATGTTCCAGGAGCTCAGCTGGAACCGCGTTTCGATCTGCGAACTCATCGTTAAGGACTAATCTCCTGGACTAGAGTAAAGACAGTAAAGTGTTTAGTAAATAGCTAAACACAAGATGACACCCCGCTGGCATGGCGCCAGCGGGGTGTTTTGTTTGGGGGCTGTGTCATAATTGCAATGTCGCTACAACAATTAAAATTTTTATATTAATTTTTTAAATAATTTGTTTAAATTTCTCGAGCGAAGCTCGATCAATGTTTCAAGCGAAAATTATGACACACCCTCTTAGTTTGGGGGTAGGGGCTTTAATTGCCTTAGTGCCCTTAGGGGCTTTAGGGCCAATAGGGCCAATAGGGCTAATAGATGTGATAGGGGCAATAATAAAAAGCGTTGCGAGAGCGGCTCGCAGCGCTTTTGGCTAATGATAAATAGTAATGCTTATTTGATCATCCTCATGTGCTCCTGGTCGAGCTGCTGGCCGTAGCGCTCGCGGACGATGCGACCCACGGCATCGCCGCGGTTGATGCGCTCGACGGTGATGCGCTGCAACGAGTCGTTGAGCACGCTGTCCTGGCGTACCATGCGCTGCTCGTCATCGCTCTTGAGCGACGAGTCGGCTGCCATCTTCAGGTATTCCTGCCACGTGGCTACGCGCAGGTTCATGATGGCGTTACGCTGGTTCACATAGCGCAGGTATTCAGCGCTTTGCTTGCTGCCCGTGACCGACCACGAGGTGGGAGCGACCGAGATGTGTGTCACCCCGCTCTCGAGCACAAAGTAGAACGGTTTGGTCGAGTCGTTATCCCAACGGACGATTGCTACCCGTGGCGCGTCGGTTTGGCCCGTGAAAACGAAGCTGTTGCCTGTTTTCCCCACGGTGCCGCATGGCCTGAGTTTGTTGTAGCCCTCCTCCAGCACCAGCAGGGTGGCGCTGTCGTGCTTCATCTGGTTGTCAAGCGTGATGGTCACGCTATAGTCCATGTCACTGTTGCCGTTGCTGCAGGCGGGCAGCATGGCTGTCAAGAAAGCTCCGAGGAGCAGATTGATGATTGTATTCTTTTTCATGGTTGCAAAAATAATAAATCTTTGCTAGCCGACGATGGCCTCTGGCGGTGATAATCCGATGTTTTTAGGCCAGTCTGTGGTTTTTGTCGGTGAAAAAGTATATCTTTCCTCTATAAAAGGAGAACAAATTGCCGCGCAAATGCCTTAAAATGGGCAAAAGGTGTGGCACAGGCGCATAGTTCCTTAACGCGACCTTGATGCCAAAGCCGGGATGATAAAAATTGGTACTTTCC
>ONKD01000048.1 GCA_900318345.1 uncultured Prevotellaceae bacterium | reverse complement strand
GAACTTGTCGGTGATGCCAGTGATCAGGCGGCTGTTCTCATCGCCGCTCTCCTGTGCCATGAGCATGGTGTTGACTGCATTGAGGTCACCAGCATAGATGGTAACACCCGACATGCAGTACAAGCCGCTCACACCGGTGAAGGTGATCTTGTCGCTTGCAGCGCAATCAAGAACCACGGTAAAGGTGGAGAAGCTTTCGCCGCTGATGGTGACATCCTGCGAACCAGCGCTCGTGGCAACGTTCACAGTGGCTGTGGTGCCATAATTGGTGCTGAAGATGCTGGCATTGAACACCACGGTTACCTTGTCATAGCCAGTGAAGTCATAGTTCTTGGTGGCAACGGTGAAGACATAGGATGATGAGTTCTGGGTCAACTGACCGGAGATAATAGCGCCATCGTCGATGAACAAGCCGGTGGTTGCAGTCCAGCCTGAAGGCAGGAAGCTGCTGGCGTTGCTCACCTGGTTGGAATATTGACCCGACGAGTTAGTCTGGGCTGTCAAGTTGCTGAAGTCAGCGTTCTCCATCTCAACATAAGCGGGAGTCTCGGGCTTGGGAGTCACCTCAAGGGTGTAGCTCTCTACATTCTCGGCGGGGGTGCCATGAGTCCAGTCAGCACGGAATTGAGTCAGGTTGATGTATTCCTCGTTAGCAGGCAACATGATAGGAGTTTCCTTTTGCAGGGTGCTCTCGCTGAGGGTTACCTCGTTGATGTTACTGTTGCCGATAGTACCGTTGACGTAGTTGGCCACAACATAGAAGTTGAACGTACCACCCTCGGTGAGATTATTAACGGTGTAGTTCTTGCTGGTGATACCAGTGATGACACGATAGGTTGCGTCGCCGGTCTCAGAAGCCTTCTTAGCCGTGCTGGCGTCACCGGCATAAACCTTCACATACCTTAAGTCAGGCATACCGCTGGAAGTGATATTCACATAGTCGCTGTTAGCGCAATCAAGAACGAAGGTATACCATGCAAATGAGCTGTTAGACGGAACAGTCTGGGTTTCGGTATCAACACTAGTAGCCACGGTGAGCGTGTTGTCACCTTGATAAGGATTAGAATAAATCATTACAGTCACCTTGTCATAGCCGGTGAGGTCGTAGGTTTTGCTCTTAACATAGCCATTGGCTTGATCGCTCAGGTAGCAGGCACTGCTGCTGCTCCAATATGTCAAACCGGTTTGAGTCCAACCAGTGGGCACATTGTTATTCGCACTCCAGTCAACCGAGTCGAGCAGGGCAATTGCGGGCGCGAAGGGTTCAGCGCTCACATAGAGGGTATAGCTCTCCACGTTCTCGGCGGGAGTCTGGTCTGCCCAGGTTGCGGTGAACGAGGTGGAGGTGATGTTGGTGGCATCGAGCATCACAGGAGGATAAGTTTCCAGGGGAGCGGCCTCGGCACTACCATTGAGCTTAACAGTCACAGCCTCAGCATCGGTGCTGGTTAAGTTAACAGTAGCCTCATGGTTGCCAACTGCAGCGGGATCATAGGTTACAGTGACGTTCACACCATTCTCGGCCTGAGTTGCGCTGATGCTGGTGGTGCTCAGTGAGAAGGCATTGTTGCCGCTGACGCTCAAGTTAATATTGCCAGTGAGGTTAGCACCGGTAACTTGGAAGGTGGCGGTCACGGGAGTGCCCACGGTGGTGTTCATTGACAGCGTGGTGGGGTTAACCGTGATTCTAGGATTGTTGAGGGCACCTGCGGGAGGCTCGATGCCGATAATCATGGCCTCGCCCCAGCTGAAAACGTAGGAGCCTGAACCTCCAGTTGCACCAGTAGCGGTGGTGAAGTTGTGCAGCGTGCAATAGCCGTTGCTGTCGCCGCTCCAGCCCCAGTTCACGTAGTACTGGCCGCTGGCGTTGACGCCAAACACGTTGAAGGCGTGACCTGCATGGTCGGAGTTTTTACTGTCATAGGCCAGATACTCAATGGGACGGCCGTTATACAACTCATTCAGCATAAACTCGTTCCACTGGGCGTCGGTGTACTGCTGCGGGCCATTGGAGTAGCCGCTCCAACCACCACCCTGAAGCTCGGTGAGCAAGAGGTACTGGGCGTCGGTGTAACCCATGTTCAGGACACCCTGGTAGATTTCGGGATCATTGGCACCACTGGCACTGGTGCTATAATAATAATCAGGAATAGCCTGGCCGGCATAACGCATCAGCCATGCAACAGCATCCTTCTGTGCAGAGGTGGAGCTGTAGTTGGTCGGGCCGGTATATTCATCAATGATGTTAGCCCAATCGGCAGCACGTTCGGGCAGTGCAGCAGCACTGATGCCACCAGTACCCGAGATAGCTGCTACCGCGGGATAGGTCTCGGGCCATTTCCACTTGTAGTAGCACATAGCCAACGAGGTGGCCGGGCAACCAGTAACGGCGTGACTACTGCCACTGGTGGGGCACTGGTTGTTGTAAGGTGAGCTCTGGTCCCAGTTGGCGGTTACCAGCGGAGCAACGGGTGTGGTAGCATACTTGGGGAGTTTCACCGGCACCATGGTGCCAGCCTTGAGGCCGTCAATCTGATATTTGTACTTGTTGAGCAACCACTGCATTGCGGGAGGAATGTTGTTCAGGTCAAGAGCACCTTCCTCACCGTACATCAAGATCTGAGGAGCCAAATCATCACCAGAAACCACTACATAGGACTTTGTTGAATTGAAGATGTAGTACGAGGCTTCAGCCTTGACGAGCTGGAGGTTGGTTGCTGCAGCAGCTTTAATGTGCCCAGCTTTTACTTGTTTTGCAAGAAACGCATTAGCTGCGGCCTTAGCCTGTGACTGAGTCACATCAGCAGCCGACACTTGTAGAGCCGTAAGAACGACTGCTAGCAGAAATAAAACTTTTTTCATAAGCGATAGTTAATTTAATTAAATAAAAAAGATGTTTCAATTCATAACCACTCGCAAAGTTACCAAAACAATAGCAATATTCCAAATAATTTCCCGCATTTATTATAAATATTAACCCAATGGTGTCAATTTGTAAGCAAACAGGTCAATACATCACATGAATCGGCCAATTTCTTCATCAAAATGGCACTTCACCCTTCACGTCATGACAAGAAAAAAGGAGCGGTTCCTTGGGCCGCAATCCGCAGCCAAGGAACCGTTTCCTAGTCCAATTTTGAGAAGCGCTCTAAGCGCTACTCAATTCTATCAATTGCCCGAGAGCAACTTGTCGATGAGAGCGGTGACATCACCAATCGAGACTGTTTGATCTCCGTTCACGTCGGCACAGATGGTGCAAGCGTTGCCGTTACCACTCAGCAGATAGTCAATCAGCGCAGTTACATCAGCGATGCTTACAGTGTTGTCGTGGTTAACGTCACCAAGCTCGAAAGCATGGCCCTGCAGCAGGGTTACCTCCTGGGTGTTGCTCCACAGACTCTCAGAACCATCGGTGTAATGAGCCTTAACCCTGAATTCATAGGTAGCGCCTGCGGTGAGGTTATCCAGCGTGTAGAACTTGTCGGTGATGTTCTCAACGAGCCTGTAATTGGCATCACCGGTGCTGCCGTCCTGGTTGCTCACCTCGAGCGTATAGTTTACTACCATGCTGGCAAGGGTCTGGTCGGTCCAGTCGGCACGGAAGCCCGTCGAGGTAACATAAGCCGCATTGGCGGGCTGCATCACGGGAGTGTAGGTAGCCACGTTGGCGGTACCCTTCAACACAACGGTAATGGGATCAGCACCCTGACTGGTGATATTAACAATCGCATTGTAGATACCAGCAGCATTGGGGTTGAAAGTCACATTGATGTCAATGCCATTGGTCACAGCAGTTCTAGTCACAACGGTCTTGTCAAGCGAGAAGCCGCTGCCAGCCACTGAGAGCTGAACCAACTTGGTGAGGTTAAGACCACTCAAGGTGAAAGGCAGGGTCACAGGCTCACCAACGTTGGTGGTGAACTCAAGGGTATCAGGATTGGCATGGAGCGTGGGAACCGATGATGCAGTACCGGTCACTTCAACAGTCTTGCTCTCGGCACCCGAGCTTGCAATCGTAATCTTACCCGTGTGGGTGTTAGCTGCATTAGGAGTGTAAGTCACAGTCACGGTAGCGCCTGCCTCAACCTGTGAGGCAGTGAGGCTAGAGGGATTAACCGAGAAGCAGCCATGGTTGCTGGTAAAGGTCACATCACCCAGCAGATTAACACCCGACACGTGGAAAGTCTGTGACGATGTTGCACCAGTGTTGGCAGTGAAGGTCAGGGCCTCGGGTTCAACGGTCAGTGCGGGGAAGGTAACCATACCGCCGGGAGGCTGGATGCCAATAACCATCGACTGGTAGTCATTGAATGTCTCGCCATCGATAGTGAAGGCATTGAATGCGAAGTAGCCATTGCCTGATCCACTCCAACCCCAGTTAATGCGGTAAGTGTTGTCGGTGGCATTATAACCGTCAACATTGAAGGCGTGACCGCTCTGGGTCGAGAGGGCGCAATAAACGATGGGGTGTCCAGCGACCAATTCGTTCTGGATCATGGTAGTCCACTGGCTATCGCTATAGAGGTTCTGTCCCCATGCATTCTCCTTGTAAATGGCACGCACATTGTTGTCATAACCGAAGGTCTTGCATGCGGTAGAAATCAGGTCTGTACGAGAGGAACTGATTCCACTGCCATCAGGACCATAACCCATCTTTTCGGCTTGGCCGATGTAGCGCATCAGAGTTGCCACAGCTGCCTTTTGAGCAGCCGTTCCAGTGCCACCACTCCAACCATAATAATCTCTCATGTTAGCCCAGTCGAACGTTGTTGAAGGCAAAGCGGAAATAGTAAGACCCAGACTTGAACAGTAATAAGAGGGTATTGAGGGAGTCGGGTCGGTGGGATATTTCCAGTAATAGAATACCTGAGCCAGCGAGGTGGCAGGACATCCCGTCAAGCACTGGGTACCATTGAAGACACACTGGTTCCAGAAGGGTTGAGTTTGGTCCCATCTAGCGGTAAGCAGCTGGGGCACTGACTGGGCCCTCAACGAGGGGGCCATTACCTTAGACAGCAACTGAACCTGCAGTCCAGGACGCTCCTGGAGGTACTCGATTTGCCTCTTGTAGCTATCGAGCCAAAGCCTCATGTTGTCGGGAATCTTATCCATGTCGAGATTACCCTCGCCATAGCCCAGAACCACCTCGGCACGGTCATCACCTGAAATGATGATGAAGCTGGTCTTGGAATTGAAAACATAGAAAACCGGCTCAGCGATCTTGGCATCACCCATAACAGCACGATGAAGTACAAACTGATCACCAGCGTTAGAGTTCATCATTTTCCTAGCCTCGCTATTGTTGCTCACAAACGCTTGGGCTTTCCTCTGGGCTGTCGCCATATCAACAGGGGCAGCCCACAACTGCATTGCCGCCAAAACGGCAACCAGCAGCAAAATAAACTTTCTCATGTAATGAATTGTTGTTTTTAAGAATATAAAATTGTAAAAATGAATATCGGATAATTACTTGGCAAAGATATAACAATCTTTATGAATTGACCAAAAATTTATTATTATTTATCATTTATTAGGATTTGCCGTAAACGGTAGCAAGCAATCAGCGGCTCATCTTTAAAGCCAAGTCGCCAAGCCGCTAAGTTGTTGTTTATAAATATTATCCAATAATCATCTTATTCGCAACAATTTATGATAAAAACGGAACAAGGCCTCGAAAAGGCCATCATCAATATCGTATTGAATAGATTATAAAAAACCAAGCGGACCTGCGCCTTTGCGTCATACATATTGCCTCACTGCTGTTCGCTAAACACCACTGAACGATAACGCGCAAAAAAGTGGCGTGACACATGTTCGTGCCACGCCAACATCACCCAAAAGGAAAAAAACAGGGAGAGAAATCACATTTCTTGCATCCTTATGGGTTGAGGGTGCAGTTGTGTGTTTTTGGGATAGGCTTTGCACCCTCCTGATATATATGTAGAACAGATGAAACAGAATTTCAACTATATAAACACTGCCGTAGAGGCGGTCTCATCTTGCAACCAGGTTAAAAGGAGGTGCGCCCAGTGCGTTTTGACGCACCTCCATAAAAACCACAGAATGAAGAAATTATATTGACCCTAGCATTTTTGCTGATGATGAGATAAGGCCCAGAAACGGCTGAGTGAGCGTGTTGAGGGCGAAGGAAAGACTCGCTGCTGGGGGAGCCGAAGGCACGTCGCTATACGAGGGCGCCGTGCCTTCGCTAGACCCACAGATTGAAACAATATTTGGCTTTTTTCTTTTCTCATTGCCACCTATCGTGCAACCCTTGACCCTGAATGGGATTCTGGTCAACACCTTATTATATATATTATATATGTCATCGATATTTATCATCTTAACTAAGTGTAATATCGTTAATACTTCAAATAAAAGCGCACTGTAATTTTTAAACACCTTTTACATTAACTAACTAAATCATTCAATACCAATCTTTAAAACCCAAAAAATTGAAAGTTTTTCAGACGCGCCCAGTGCGCCCAACGCGCCTCTAATTAACCATTTACTTATGAAAAAACTTATTAGCTTTACTTACGTTGCAATTGACGTAGCCTGTAGAGACTTGTTTTAAGGCATCACAATGGGTGGAGGCCTTGACAACGGCCACACTCATCAATCCGCATTCACCACGTTGACCCGGCAAGCGGCTGTAGAGGACAACCGGCGAGGTCATGGCAAGCAGGATCAATAATGCACGAAGCATTAAATATTTAGGTGGCTTTGTCATTGTGTCGATGTTTAGATAATAAATAATTAGTCTCTCGGCTTTGCCGTTCGTCCGGGTTTCTTCGCCCGGTTTATGATGAATTGCCCCACATGCAGGCTGCTGCTGAGTGCCTGACAGCCATCCAATTGCTGCCTGACACACATGAGTTGCTATGTGGTGGCGGTCTCATATCAGAGATTTAATTGTGCGCCGTAAACCGGACCATTACGGTTGCGGCAGTTATAAAATAATAAAAAAGTAACCTCAGCATGTAAGAATAGTGCCAAGATATCTCAAAATAATGTAAAAACGTTCACATCATCCAAGACCACACGCATCATGCGTCAGTTACATTTTGTCACTTAATCCTTAGTAATCCTTTTTATCGTTCGCAAAACTATAGAGTATTTTATACATTTGCAAATAAAATAATGAAAAAAGTGAAAAATCATCAATAAACTATTATTTTCGGTAGTGTTTTTGCATTGCAGATAGCGAGAAAAAGCCATTGAGAAACCTATAATGAATTGTGCTATCACATTCAAAATTTGTTAATATGTGAGGTGCTATGGATGGATTTGATTATTTTTGTGGCGCAGAAAGGGTCTAACCATTCACCAACGATGACTAACGAACAGCACAACAAGAACAATCCAGGGTGGCGCAACCGCGAGGAGAAGCGGTGCACACTGGTGGGAATGACTAGCGACGTGTGCCTGTCGGCGCTGAAGATCATGACGGGTGTGCTGGGGCATTCCAGCGCCATCCTGGCCGACGGCATCCACAGCATCAGCGACACGGTGACCGACGCGCTGGTCTATGCCATGGTGCGCCTGTCGGGCAAGGGCGTTGACGAGCGTTACCGCTACGGCAGGGGCAAATATGAAACCCTGGCGGCATTCCTCATCAGCATTATCCTGGTTGTCGTGGCCCTGGGCCTCATGACCGAGGGGGTGCAGGACGTGTGGGCTGCCTTGCAGGGTGAGACGCTGCAACGTCCCCACAACATCGCGCTCATCGTGGGACTCATCGCCGTGATGGTGAAAGAAGGCCTGTACCAGTACACCCGCCTGAAAGGCAAAAAGACCGGGAGTTCGGCCCTAAAGGCCTACGCTTGGCACCACCGGGCCGATGCCCTATCGACCGCGGCGACGCTGCTGGGCGTGGCTGGAGCGATGTTTCTGGGCGAGCGATGGCGAGTGCTTGACCCGATTGCCGCTGTAGCGGTGAGCGTGCTCATCCTGGTGCTGGCCTATCGGCTGGGGCGTCCCGCCGTCGAGGAATTGCTTGAGGTGTCACTACCCCAGGACGAGCAGGATAAAATCTCGTCAATAGTCACTGCCACACCTGGCGTGAAGGCGTTCCACAACCTGCGCACACGGCGCAACGGCAACCTGCGCGTGGTGGACATGCATGTCAAGGTGGATGGCGACCTGACCGTGAACCGCTCCCATGAGATCACCCGCCAAATTGAGCGTCAACTGACCGAGGCCTTAGGCGAGGTGATGACTAACATCCATGTCGAGCCCTATCACGGCACGAATGATTGTGAAAAAGCGCATGGCGTTCAGCCTGATAGTGTAGAGACGCAAAATCTTGCGTCTCCCACACGCGAATGATATAATGAAATCGAGAAACGCACGGTTTTGCGTCTCTACAAATACTCTACTTATTGTGGAACAAATTGCATTAAATAACACCTTGCCGCGCGTGTTTGCCGGCCAAAAGGGGATCACGAGCGACGTGTGGCACCACGACCTCACGCTTGAGCGCGGCAAGCGCTACCTGATCAGCGCCGAGAGCGGCACGGGCAAGTCATCGCTGTGCAGCTATATCTATGGCTATCGGCAGGACTTTAGCGGGACCATCGCCTTTGACGGCAAGGACATCCGCCAGCTCACAGTGGCCGAGTGGTGTGACATCCGCCAGCGCCACATCGCCTATCTGCCCCAGGACCTGCGCCTCTTTGGCGAGCTAACAGCCATGGAGAATGTGGAACTGAAAAACCGCCTCACTGGTTACAAGGGCCGCGACGAGATAGGCCACATGTTTGAGACGATGGGCATTGCCGACAAGATGGACAGCCCCGTATCGAAACTCTCCATCGGCCAGCAGCAGCGTGTTGCCATCATCCGCGCCCTGTGCCAGCCATGCGACTTCATCATGCTCGATGAGCCCGTGAGCCACCTCGATGACGAGAACAACCGCATCGTTGCCGACCTCATTACCAGCGAAGCCTCACGACAGGGGGCCGGAGTTATTGCCACCTCGGTGGGTTACCACCTGAAGATGGATGCCATCACCTTAAAACTCTAGAAGCCCATGAAACAGACTAACAACATCATTTGGAAGCTGCTGCGGCAGCACATCAGCAAGGGTCAGCTCATCGGCTTTGCCATTGCCAACCTCATCGGGTTGACGATTGTCCTGCTGGCAGTGCAATTCTACCGCGACGTGCGCCCCGTGTTCAATGACGAGGAAAGCTTCATCCGCAAGGATTATCTGCTCATCACGCGTGCCGTGACTGGCGCGGGAGCCATGATGGGCAATAACAGCGAGTTCAGCGATGCCGATATCAGCGACCTGGAAGCGCAACCGTGGTGCCGCCAGGTGGGCAGATTCCTGAACAGTGATTTTGCCATCGACGCCCGGTTAGGCGTGGGTAGCGGCCATGCCATGCGCAGCCAGTTCTTCTTTGAGGCCATCCCCGACGAGTTTATCGATATTGACCCCGACCAATGGGGATTTAATCCCGCCAAGCCAGATGTCCCTGTAATCATCTCGCGTGATTACCTCTCGCTCTACAACTTCGGCTTCGCCGCCACTCAGGGCATGCCCAAAATCAGCGAGGGCCAAGCCGAGATGATTCCGCTGGAGTTTACCCTGAGCGGCAACGGCCAGCGCGACGTGATGCCGGGGCGCATCGTGGGATTTTCTAACCGCCTGAACACGGTCATCGTCCCCGAGGAGTTCATGGAGTGGGCCAATGCCCGCTATGGCACGGGCATCAAGCAACAGCCCCAACGCCTCATCGTGGAGGTGAGCAGCCCGGGTGACGTGAAGATCGAGCAATACATGGACGAACACCACTATGAGGTGGCTGGCGACAAGATGTCGACCAGCAAGGCCAACTATTTCCTCACCGTCATCAGCGGCATCGTCATCGCTGTGGGCATCATCATCAGCCTGCTGTCGTTTTTCGTGCTCATGCTCAGCATCTACCTGCTGTTGCAAAAGAATACCCGCAAGTTGCAGGACCTGTTGCTGCTAGGCTATTCGCCCCGTGAGGTCTCCATGCCCTATATCATGCTCGTCGTTGGGCTCAATGCCGCCGTGCTTGTGGCTGCTATCGTGCTCATGCTACTGGGCCGCACCACCTACATGGGCATGATTCATGCCTTTGGCGTGAGCGGTGCGGGCATCGGCGTGGCTGTCCTCGTCGGCATCCTCATCATGGGTGCCATCACAGCGGGCAACATCCATGCCATCCGCCGCAAGGTCAACGCCCTGTGGCTCCACGAGAAATAACAGTCACTTCTGCATTGACTTGACCATCCAATGCGGATCCTCTTGGAATTTATTCCAGGCCTGCATGAGCTGATCTTTGCAACCGATAATCAGTTTGTGGTTCTCGTTGAGGTTCTCGGGCGATTTCTCAATTTTGTAGATATAATCAAGCAGGTTGAAGCACATGGTATATTGCCCTGTCGCCATGAGTGCCTGCGGCATTCCTGCCTGTTTGTGGGCACTTGTGAACCACAATGTCGTCCCCATAGAGGCTGCTTTGATGGTATTTTCATGGATGGCGGCTGAGGGCATCAGGTAAGGTGCCAGAGTTCCTTTTTCAATCCTTGCTTGCCGTTGAGGGTTAGGTTTAAGTTCATGAATGGCATTAGAAATGAGGCGGTTTTTCCAGCCCTTATCCTCATATAGCTTGTTATAGCCTTGCCTGCGCATGTGCTTGAGAAAGACATCTGAAGTCATCATCACGACCGATTTGGCTCGGTTCATGAGCATAGCCTCGAGTGTGGCAAACTTGAGATGGCTGATAAACGTGGCGTTATTGCCGACAAAAGTCTTGCCAATCGCGCGGTACATCGAGCGCTTTGACCAAGCGCCGATGGCGTTGCCAACGACCGAGATGGCCAGCAGCACCGACATCACGCCAGTCCAAAAACCGCTGCCCATTACCAGGGCAAGAACAAACAACGCTGCAAAGACCCCCATGGTAATCAAGCCATAATTACGCAATCGCCCGATGGTCAACTTGCCCACTTTGTCGGGCAGAATCTGCTCGCTTGGCGTGTAAGCGTCCATCTCAGAACTTGCGACATCGCTGATGATGACAAAGTCCATTGCCTTGTCGGTGCGGGATTTGTCGCTACGGTACTTAAATAAGCGTTCCTCGGCTTTAGTGATAGGGTCAAGTCCCTGGTTATCCACTACGCCGCCATCCATGAGAGCAATCCGGTTTTTGATTGTCTTGACGATATCCTCTCGTTGTGACAACTTGAAATCGTCAGGAAACATCATCGGCTCAAATCCACTTGGGAAACATGACGAACAAGCCAATGCCTCGCCCAGGGTGATGTGTCTCATGACCTCCGGGTTGATCTTATCCTTTTGATTGCCGATCACCTTATCATTTATTGATTCTTCGGGTGATTTCACATCGATGATACGGAAACGGAACACCAGCGAGTTGTTAAAATCGGTGGCCAGGGCGGTATAGTCCTTAACGGGAATCTTAGCAAAATTATCGATCAGATCCCCAAACACGGCATTGTCAAACAAGCACGTGTCATAAATATCAGCCATGATTTTGATGCTTGACATCTCACGGTTGGCACGCTCGTCGCTCATTCGTTGCATAGCCTTCTTAACCAAATCCTCATTGCACAGGAAATCAAACAATTCCTTGACCATATCGCCAACGGCCTGTCCCCTAGCCCGGGCAAGCATATATTTCAATGCCGTGATGGTACCGCCTGACACCGACGTGAGCACAACCACGCAATCCAGCAGCGAGCGACCGTCATCGAGCTTAATATAGTCGAGAAATGACAGCGAACCTAAATCAAACGTGGCAGCACGATAACCGCCACCCGAAAAAGCCATTCCAATTTTCAAGTCATCCATAGTAATCACAGTTTTTTAGTTTATCCCACAAAGATAGTGCAAGTTGAGCACAAAAACAAAAACTTGTTCTAGTTTTTGTCGAGAAACAGCCCAGGGTGTCCAGGGAAACATCGAAAGATGTTAGCGGTTGTTGCAAAACTCGTATGACTCAATTATTGATCGGCCTGCGGCCGAGAAATTAAAACAAATTTTGTATTAAAATTAAAATAATTTAAATTTTTATATTAATTTTTTAAATAATTTGTATTAATTTCCCGTGCGATAGCACGGTTAGTTTCTGCGACATTGCATTTTGACACAGCCTCATTTCAAGCTGTCACCAAGTTGCGCCCATCTTCGACGGGCTTGCATGGTGTTCTCCATAAAAGTCGAGTCTTCGACCCGACTTGCCTCTTCGAGGCAAAAGCCAAGCCCATGATACCGTAGAAATGCTTATTCAACTCACATATAATGAATTACACCTATATCGAATATCTTTAGGACACCATAATAGATTAAAACATACCCTCAAAAATACTAAATTATCACAATAACATAATAATTGAAATGCGCCCCATCAACAAGAGCGCATTTCAACAATGAATAATCGATTATGTTTTATTCCTCACATGACATGGCAAGACGAAGACCAATATATTCTTTTGGCCAACTTTCAGCAAACATCTCACGATTTGAGATGCGGCAATCTTTTGCACTATAATTCCATGCCCCGCCACGGCAAACACGAACTGCACCATCAGATGGTCCCGTTGGATCAATTTCACCTCCTGCATCATAGTAATTATCATACCAATCATTACATATTTCATATACATTTCCGCTCATATCGTACAAGCCCAATTCATTAGGTGCTTTTGTTGCCACAGGATGAGTTTGATAAGAGGAATTACCACTATACCATGCAACTTCTTTGATGGCATTGCTGCCCGAATACATGTACCCCTCACTCTTGTTTCCACCACGAGCAGCAAATTCCCATTCAGCTTCGGAAGGCAAACGGAAATTCTGGCCAGTCATCTGATTCAACTTGTTTATGAACTGCTTACAGTCATCCCATTTAACGTCTTCAACGGGACATAATACATTACTTCCGCTAACACTTGGATTATCGCCCATGACGGCACGCCATAACTGCTGAGTAACCTCGGTAGTACAAATATAATAAGGAGACAACGTTACAACATGAGCTGGGAACTCATCATCATCAGCTTCCAAATCAGCGCCACTGGCACCCATGGTAAATGTGCCACCCTCAACATAGACCATATTAATCTCAATTCCGTTTAATACAAACGTAACATTTTGAGGCTCTTGGGGTTGATCTTCAGGCCAGAGGTCAGTGAGTAAATAATCAATGAGAGCAGTAACATCTGAGATACTAACATTGCCATCTTCATTAACATCACCACGAATGTAGTCATCGGCTGCCGCTTGGAAAGGAATAGCCAACATACACAGTACAATTAACACGCAGGAAAAAGAAATCTTTCTCATGATTAGAACAGTATTAGTTTGCCTTATAGTATCCCCGGATTCAGGCGGTTAAAAAAGAAAGACGTGGGATTCTGTACCATTACAAGGTAATGCCGTTAAGTAAACGTCCTTTAATCAAGTGTCTTGATTCATCGGTCCCATACAACGACACTGCATGAATCGCTTACAAAGGTAATGAACCTTATTTGTTTTCCTACCGATTCTCGCCATTTTTTTATTTCCACGGGCAATGATCCCGCAAGATTGATGACAAGTTGGAGGTGAAAAATTTGTTCAATAATATATAATGTAGTACTTTTGTTGCAAAATTAACCTACTAGCATAAAAGAACTACTTAAACTACTAATTTTCAAATGAGTATGGAGAAAAAAATCGTGGAATGCGTGCCTAACTTCAGTGAGGGACGCAACATGGCCATTATCAAACAGATTACTGATGAGATTGAGAAAGTGAAAGGCGTTAAACTGCTCGACGTGGATCCCGGTGAGGCTACCAACCGCACGGTGGTAACCTTTGTGGGTGAGCCTGATGCAGTGCTCGAAGCAGCCTTCCAGGCCGTTGGCAAGGCAGGTCAACTCATCGACATGCGCGGTCATCACGGTGCTCACCCCCGCATGGGTGCCACCGACGTGTGCCCGCTCATCCCCGTGGCCGGCATCACCCTGGAGGAGTGTGCCGAACTGGCCCACAAACTGGCCGAGCGCATTGCCCGCGAACACAATATCCCCTGCTACTGCTATGAGGC
>ONKD01000059.1 GCA_900318345.1 uncultured Prevotellaceae bacterium | reverse complement strand
GCATCGCACCAGCGTATTGGTGTGGATGCTCATCGAGTGGCAAATGCCCACCTTGTTGTTATACACTGCGTCCTGTACTCGGCGAATGCGGGTAACCGCTTTCTTGACTTCTCGTGTCATAGCTCTTGATTTTTTGCGGTGGGCGGGGGCTGGCCTCGCCCACCTTGTTAAACATTATCTTACTTGTTCTCGGCTTTCTTGGTGCTGCGCTTGCTGCTCTTCTTCTCAGCTGCGGTTGTCTTCCCTGCGACCTTTTACCCTGTTTTGATGGTAAAACTGTTGATGTTATGATATTTTTTTGAAAAAATGCAGGATTATTTTTGTTCTGCGCTAGGATTGGAGTAATTTTGCAGATTAAATCAATGTTGAATGGACGCTCGCGAGAAAAAACAGTTACTGCTTGACTCCAGATACCTGCGCATGACGCAAATCTGGGCCGAAAATTCCTATTGCCGTCGCCGCCAGGTGGGTGCGCTGCTGGTCAAAGACAAAATGATCATCAGCGACGGCTACAACGGCACGCCGTCAGGGTTTGAGAACGTGTGTGAGGAGGATGCCGACCACACTAAGCCCTATGTGCTGCATGCCGAGGCCAATGCCATCACCAAGGTGGCTCGCAGCAACAACAGCAGTGACGGCGCCACGCTCTACATCACCACGTCACCTTGCATGGAGTGCAGCAAGCTCATCATCCAGGCGGGCATCAGGCGGGTGGTGTTTGGCGAGTACTACCGCATGCACGACGGTGTGGACCTGTTGTGCCGCGCCGGCATCGAGGTGGTTCACCTGTGGAAGCGCGACGGTGAGTACTGTCCCGTGTCGCTCACCAGCGAGACCAGCGAGAGCCATTACCAGGAGGTGGAAAAACACCATGCGTAACCAGCATAATTATTGTCACAAGCCACAACACGTTTCCCAATGAGACCCAAATCGACACGTCAACCCATTTGGTTACCTCTCACTATCGCTTTTGCTATAGTGGCGGGCATTCTTGTTGGCAAGTGGATTTCTCCCAATAACTATGTGGCCGACAGTGACCGCAAGCTCAACGCTATCCTCAACCTCATCAACCAGGACTATGTTGACACCACCAACATGAATGACCTGATCGAGATGAGCATCCCTAAGATCCTGAGCAACCTGGATCCCCACACCACCTACTTGAGCGCCGAAGAACTGAGGGCATCGACCGAGAACAAGAACGGCATCATCAGCGACATCGGCATCCAGTTTGAAATGATGAATGACACCGCTGGCGTGATCGAGGCCATTCCTGGCAGTCCCAGCGCCAAGGCCGGCATCATGCCCGGTGACCGCATCGTGACCATCAACGACACCGCCGTCACGGGCGACATCATCACCAAGGGGGCCATCATGAAAAAATTGCGCGGTCCCAAGGGCAGCCAAGTGAAACTGGGCATCAAGCGCCACAACAGCAGCAAGACGCTCACGTTCACCATCACCCGTGACAGGATTCCCGTCAACACTGTTGACGCCTACTACATGCTCGACAAGAACACGGGCTACATCAAGGTTAACCAGTTTGGTCGCAACACTTACAAGGAATTCATGACCAGCCTCAACAGCCTCAAGCAAGAGGGTGCCAAGCGGTACATGATCGACCTGCGCGGCAACGGTGGCGGCTTCATGGAGATGGCCGTGCGCATGGTTAACGAGTTCTTGCCTGCCGACAAACTCATTGTTTACACCAAGGGACGCTACAAGCGCAATGACCTTGACTGGTGGAGCGATGGCACTGGCTCGTTCCAGGATGCCGAGGTTGCCGTGCTTATCGACGAGTTCAGCGCCAGTGCCAGCGAGATTTTCGCCGGAGCCCTGCAAGACAATGACCGAGGCCTGATCGTGGGCTGCCGCTCCTATGGCAAGGGGTTGGTTCAAAAAGAGTTCATCCTGCCCGACAGCAGCGCCATCAGGCTTACCACCGCCCGTTACTACACGCCCAGCGGCCGCTGTATCCAGAAAGATTTCAAGCGCGGCGATAATGACGCCTACTCCAATGAGCTTGCCGACCGCTTCATGCGTGGCGAGATGGATCATGCCGACAGCATCAAGATTGACGAGAGCCAGACGTTCACTACCGACCACGGACGCATCGTCTATGGCGGCGGTGGCATCATGCCCGACATCTTTGTGCCACGCGACACCAGTGGCATCACCAAATACCTCATCGAGGTCGAGAATGCGGGCCTGCTGCAACAGTTTGCCTTTGATTACTGTAACAGCAACAAGGCGTTACTGAGCAAGATGAGCGACTACAAGCAGTTCCTGCGCGTGGCGCCCAGCGATGATGCGCTCATCAACGACTTTGCCGACTTTGCCGCCAGCAACGGCATCGCTCCGCGCTGGTACTACATCAATCTTTCACATGACGTGATTGTCACCCACATCAAGGCTATGATAGCACGCAACGCCTTTGGCAACCAGGCGTTCTACCCTATCATGAACCGCAACGACAAGACCGTGCAGACGGCCCTCAAAGCCCTGAACAAGCACAAGGCCGTCTTCCCCATCACCGAGGCACTGAATCCCAAATCCATCAGCCAGCGCCGCGGTGGATCGAGCAAATTTTTTCACCATCTGTTCATGAGATAAACACCAGCTGCCATGCCCACTAAACAAATGTCCTCAAATCTGCGTTTCTGGTTACCCGTCATTATTGCAGTGGCGGTGGTTGTGGGCATTTTCATGGGTTCTCACTTCACGACTAACAAGCCGGTGGACGAGAACGACCGCAAGCTCAATGCCATCCTCAACCTCATCGCGCAGGAATATGTGGACACCACCAACCTGCACGACCTCATCGAGATGAGCATCCCCAAGATCCTGAGCAATCTGGATCCCCACACGAGTTACTTCACGGTCGAGGAGCAGAAGGCGGCCGCCGATGACCTGAACGGCTCGTTTAGCGGCATCGGCATCTCCTTCATGCTTATCAATGACACCATCGGTGTGGTTGAGGTCATCCCGGGAGGCCCCAGCGAGAAAATCGGCATCATGGCGGGTGACCGCATCGTGACCATCGACGACTCGACAGCCACGGGCGAGAAGATAACCAATGGCGCCGTCATCAAGCGGCTGCGTGGACCCAAAGGCAGCAAGGTGAAGCTCGGCATCCAGCGCCAGAACAGCAATAAACTGCTCACCTTTACCGTTACCCGAGGCGACATCCCCGTCAATACGGTGGATGCCTACTACATGATTGACAACATCACTGGATACATCAAGATCAACCAGTTTGGCCGTCACACCTATGATGAGTTCATCACCGCCATGGCAAGTCTGCAAGAGGAGGGTGCCGAGCGCTACCTGATCGACCTGCGTGGCAACGGTGGCGGTTTCATGGAGATGGCCGTGCTCATGGTCAACGAGTTTCTACCAGCCGACCAGCCCATCGTGTTCACCAGGGGCCGCTACAAGCGTGACGACAGCGAGGTGTGGAGCGACGGCAACGGTTCGTTCCAGGATGCCCAGGTGGCCGTGCTCATCGATGAGTTCAGCGCCAGCGCCAGCGAGATCTTCTCCGGAGCCTTGCAAGACAACGACCGCGGCTTGATCGTGGGATGCCGCTCCTTTGGCAAGGGACTGGTACAGAAAGAGTTTGTCCTGCTCGACAGCAGCGCCTTGCGCTTGACGACAGCGCGTTATTATACCCCCAGCGGGCGCTGCATCCAGAAGGACTACAAGCTGGGCGCCCTGGACTATGAGAAAGAGCTCTTTGACCGCTACATGAACGGCGAACTTTACAGCCGCGACAGCATGAAGGTGGACAAGAGCCAGATGTTCACCACGCTCTATGGCCGCACGGTCTATGGCGGTGGCGGCATCGTGCCTGACATTTTTGTCGCACGCGACACTGCCGGCATCACCAGCTATTACATCGATGTGGCCAACGCCAACCTATTGCAGCGATTTGCCTTCAACTATTGCAATAAGAACCGCACCGCACTCAACAAGCTGGACGATTACAAGCAGTTGTCTAACATCCTTCCCGGCGACGAGGAACTGCTCAAAGAGTTTGCCAACTTTGCTGCCCAAAACGGCGTTGCCCCGCGTTGGTACTACATCAACCTTTCACGCCTGTTGCTGGTGACCCACATCAAGGCCTTCATCGCGCGTGACATCTTCGGCAACCAGGGGTTCTACCCCATCTTCAACAGCACCGACAAGACCATCCAGGAGGCACTCAAGGCGATGAACCGCCACAAGGCAGCCTTCCCCATCACCGAGTGACCCAGCCAGTTATAACGACATTAAGGACATTAAGGGCTTGCCCCTAATGGCTCCTAACGTCATTCATCGAAAAGGACGAGGCAGATGTCATCTGTCCCGTCCTCATCATGTCTCTTGGAATCACTGAGGATTCTATTCATCTCACTTTTTCTTGCGGATAGTGACTGATCCGTTACGGAAGTTGTACTTGTCACCACGAGGAGTGAGGAAATCGATGCGCTTGCGCAGGTCGCCCATTTTGAAGCCATGTTGCTTGAACATGTCATGCGAGAGAGCGACCCATCGAATCTGATAGTTTTTCAACTTATCATAATTGATTCGGTCTCCACTTGCTGTTACCCAACCAGCACCACCCTGTCCAGGGTGATATTTGGTGGCATGCAGTTTAAATTCCTGCCCCACGGCAGACATAGCAATCACAACAGCAAGCGCTAAAAATAATCGTCTTAGCATAAGTTGTTAGTAATTGGTTTGTATTACCCTGGCGGCACCTCAGAGCCATAAAAACGCTGAGGTTAGCGCAGGCTTTGCAATGCAAAGGTATGATAAACAATTGAATTGACCAAATTTTTACACTTTTTTCGACATTATCAGGGAAGTGGCTGAGCAAGCCAAAAAAGCAGCATATTTCCTTATATTATTATCCTGGGAAAGATGCAGGCAAAATGCATGCACAAGGCTGTAAGCCTTGACTTGCACTAACACTTAATTAGCCCCGAAATACAATCGCGGATTCCTCTTTAAACTTTAAACTCTAAACTGAAAGCGAAGCGAGCATTAAAATCTAGAAAGAGTAGTCAAGAATTTGGGGATTGAAGTGGATGGAGCGATTGGCGAAGAGGTGGTCCATGGCACCGTCGGTCACGAGTTGGGTGGTGGTGCCGGTGACAACCTGGCGGTCGGTGGTGATGAGCCAGAGCTCGTCGGCAAGCATCAGTGATTGGGAGATGTCGTGGCTGGATAGCAAGACCGCCTTGCCACGATCATGGGCCAGCGTCTGCAAGAGGCGCATGGTCTCGATGCGGCTTGCCACGTCGAGGAAGGCCGTGGGTTCGTCGAGGATGATAATGGGCGTCTGCTGAGCCAGTGCACGGGCGATCATCGCCTTTTGCCGCTCACCGTCGCTCAACGAAGCCATATACTCACCCGCCTTGCCGATGATGCCCGCATCAGCCATTGACTGGCGCACAATCTCACGGTCCTCATCATCCAAGCGTCCCAAGAAACCGGTGTGGGGTTGACGCCCCAAGCCAACCAGTTCGGTCACGGTCAAGGCTCCAGCCTGGATGCGCTCGGTGGAGACCAGTCCCAAGACGCGCGAACGCTCCTTTTGGCTCATCTCCATGAGTGGCTTGCCATTCACCTTGATTGTGCCCGACAACGGCTGCTCGTCACAGGTGAGGGCGCGCAAGAGGGTCGATTTGCCTGCACCGTTCTGGCCCAACAGAGCCACCAGTTTGCCCTTGTCAAGATGCAGATTGAGGTTGTTGAGCAAAGCCACTTGGTGGCTACCATTGCGGTATCCAACAGTGAGGTCATGAGTCGTGAGTATTGTGTTAGCGGTTTTCATCAGTTAAAGTATTGAATGCGACGACGGTTGAGAATAATGTAAAGAATGATGGGCACGCCGATGATGGGCGTGATGGCGTTGATGGGAATGATGCCGTGAGGGTTGATCACGCTGACCAGGGCGCACAGCAGGGCAATGTCGGCACCCGCAAGTATGGTGGCGGGAATGAGGCGACTGTGATTGCTCGTGCCCAGCGACAGGCGGGCAATGTGAGGCACTGCCAGGCCGATAAAGCCGATGGGACCGCAAAACGCGGTGACCACTGCGGTCAAGACGCCCGTGATGAGCAACAGGATGTTGCGGGACCTCGACACATTGATGCCCAGATTGCGGGCATAGCGTGCACCCAGCAGCATGGCATTCAAGGGCTTGACCATGAGGGCGGCGCCAACGAGTGCTGCGATGATGATGCCCGCATATAGTGGCATCTGACCCACGCTCACGCCCGAGAAGTTACCAAAGCCCCAAGCCACGTAGTTGTGAACGCCTTCCTCGGAGGCCACTGAGTTGAGCAACTGCACCACGCTCGACGTGAGGTAACTCACCAGGATACCAATGATGAGGAGCATGGTGTTGCTACGCACTATCGACGAGAAAGCAATGAGCACCGCCAGCACCATGCCAGCACCCAGCAGGGCTCCCACGAGGATAGCCATGTAGCTACCCACGTTCTCGCCCAGCAGGCCGCCTATCGAGCCGCCAAGGGCCAAAATGACGATGGCGACACCCAGTCCCGCACCCGATGAGACGCCCAAGATGGACGGGCCAGCCAGCGGGTTGTTGAAGGTCGTTTGCAACAGCAAGCCCGATATAGATAACGCAGCTCCTGCGAGAGCGGCAGTGATGATCATGGGAATACGAGATTGCAGGATGATGATGTCCCAGGCCTTGTTGCCACAACCCTTGCCTGTAAGAATAGCTACGATGTCCCGCATGGGGATATCCACTGAACCGAAAACGAGACATGCCAACGCCAGCACCACCAAGGCCACCGTCAGGGCGACGATGGTAACAGCATAGCGGCGATATGTCATAGGGGCGTCAGTCAATGTGGTGATACATTTGAGTCTCAACACCCGGGAAAAGCTCGGGATGCATGATGGAGGCAAACTCCCTCAGCAGCAAGTCGGGGTGGAAAGGCACACGGTCAAAGAAGCGACTCTTCTCGGTGTCGCAAACGTAGACACGCTTGTTCTTGAAGGCCTCCATCTCCTTGTTGAGTTCATAGACACCTTGCAAGTCCTTTAATGAATTGATATTGGTCCACTTCAGAAACCAGTAGTCGGCTTGCTGAGCCCGAGCAAGCACCTGGTTGAAATCCAACGACAACGAGCCGGTATTGTCATCATCAGCCCACAGGTAGTCGCCACCGGCATCACGGATGATGCGCGCCATGTAGCTCTGACCACCAGGCACGCTCCACACACCGCTGATGACCATCTCGGTAACGACCGTGGGGCGCGAAGCCGCCTTGGCCGCCACCTGCTTAACCTCATCATAGGCATTGACCACAGCGTCGTACAGGCTGTCAGCCCGCTCACGCTGGCCCACCAACAGGCCATAGAACTTCATCCACTCGGCCCTGCCCAGCGGGTCATATTCCAAATAGTCGGCACACTCGATGATGGGGATATCCAGTTGAGTGATTTGACCATAGCTGGCATCCTGATAGGGCGACAGCAAGATGGCATCTGGCTGCATATCGATGACTTTCTCCACGGTGGGATTCATTGAGTTGCCGCAATCGGCCACGTTACCGGCATCGACGTCGGCGAGGAGTAATGAGTCCACAAAATACTGGCGGTCAACTATGCCCCGCACGGCATCGATGGCGCCTAATTCCCTGAGCAAACTAGTGTGTACCGACGAATAGACCAGTGCCCGCTTGACGGGGGTGCGCACGACGGTTCCCTCGGGCAGGTCATGGGGCAACTCAGCATCACGGGGCACCAGCACATAGCGGTGCAGCACCCCACCCTTCCACGGGTTGGCCACGGTGACCAGCGTGTAGCCATTGCCCTGCTCCATCGTGAGCAGTTGTGCTTGCCTATCATCCTGCCTGTCATTGACCTTTACCGCACTTGTACAGGCCGACAGCGCCAGCAAAACGACCACGACGAAGAAAAGCCTACTATAGTGTCTCATGAGGAGAATCTTTTTAAACATTAATCGGTAGCAGCAGCTTTGGGAGGAAATAGGTCAAGAATATAGGGTTTCATCACGTCCTGATTGGCACGCTCAATGTACTTGAAGAAATAATCAAGCATGATCTCTCGTTTCTTGTAATCCTTCATGCCCTCATAGCGCATCTGCAGGTCATGATAATCCTCAAGCAACTCGCTGAGCGAGGATGGTGTGATCTTGACCACTTTTTTATGCTGGAAATCGATAAAATAGTAGTCAACAATCTCTTCATAATCAATTTCAGTGTCACCAAAAAGGATGTGCTTCAGGTCCAAGTTATCGCCCTCTCCCACATAGGTGATATAGGCCACCTTGTCACTGAAAAAGAATGGCATGAATTCTCTCAATTTCTTAGTGTCACCTACAAATTCCCGTTTCAGGTACTCACTGTTAATGAGCCAGATGCTGTCACCTATCGTCGCAGCGATATGGGTCCTGCGGATAGCCTGATCGATCCTATCCACACCAGTCTCGATTCCTATCTCATAGGGAGTGTATAAGGCAATAAACGGGTCCATGAATCCACCGCTTGGTTCCATATACATAATCTGCGCCCAATTATCATAGAAATAGATCGTGTCGTGAGGCTCCTCGGCATGAGCCTGCATCGAGCAGGATGCCACCAATGCCAACAATATGAACTTCAACCAGTTTTTCATTTTCAGTTGCGTTTAAAAAGATTTTAAAACTTGATACAGTTTGCGGGTGGGCAAGCCCATCACGTTATAGAAGTCGCCGTTGATGCCAGCAATCCCGATGTTGCCAATCCACTCCTGGATACCATAGGCGCCAGCCTTGTCAAGCGGGTGATAATGCTCGATGTAATAGTCAATCTCGTCGTCGGTCAAATCGGCAAAGTGGACGATGCTCGTGTCGGAGAATGCTTCCCGTCGCTCCACAGTGGAGACGCAAACACCGCTAATCACGCGGTGGGCACGTCCCGACAGGGCACGCAACATGCGGTGAGCGTCAGCCTCGCCAGCGGGTTTACCCAGCACCTCGTCGTCGAGCACGACAACGGTATCGGCGGTGATGAGCAGTTCGTTGGGCCTCAAGGAGTGACCATCGGCCTTGGCGCGCGAGATATACACAGGGATCTCCTCGATGGGTAGGCATGAGGGATAGGATTCGTCAATGCCCTTGATGGCCTCGACCGTGAAGACCACCCCCATGTCGTTAAGCAACTCGCGACGGCGTGGTGAATTGCTACCAAGCACCACTTGATATTTATTGAGATTATTCAGCATGGTCATTAGGATTGCGCTTGATGATCGAGTCGGTCATCAGTTGATAGATCTCACGCTTGTCGCCATCGAGCATGGCCAAATGAGCCGCAATGACTTCCTCATCATGGCGGATGGCGGGTCCCGTTTGGGACTGGGCGGGAGCCAGGTGATCAAGTTTCTGGATGGTCGTTGTGATGAGGGGCTTCAACGCGTCAAATGGCAAGCCAGCCCCAGTGAGCATCTCATCGGCCAGCGCCCACAGGTGATTGGTGAAATTGCATGAGAAAACCGAGGCGACATGCAGCCAGCGGCGCTGGGCACTGTCAGCAGCGACAACATGACGTGAAAGCATCGACCCAAGAGCGATGACATCATCGAGCGTGGCCGCGTCACTGGCCTCGGCAAAAAAATGCACATCATCGAGCGGCACCACCAGGTCGCGTGAGAACGACTGCATGGGCCACAGCACGCCATAGCGGGCACGGTGCCCCGCAAACAAGTCAATGGGCTTGCTGCCCGACGTGTGCACCCACAGGGCGCCATTATCGGGCACTGCAGCGATGACATCGGCGATGACGTCATCACGCACGGCGATGATGTAAGCATCGGCATCCTGAACAAGTTGGTCCAGGTCGTCAGTAGCATTTTCACAGTCCACAGCCTGGGCCAGGCGGCGGGCATGAGCCAGTTGACGACTGTAGATCTGCGCCACACGGCAATGCTTCACCAATCCATGAGCCAGACTGGTCGCCACATTCCCCGAACCGATGATTACCACTTGTTTCATTGCTTGTGCAAAATTACATTTAAGACACGACATAGCCAAGAAAGTTTAATAAAAACCCGTAATTCTCTTTTCGGCCTATCTAGGGATTGGATATTCATGAAATCTTACTATATTTGCAGGTTGAAACATAAACAATGTGATAGAATGATGAAAAAGATTGCAATTATGATGACAATGGTCACTGTGGCGCTGCTTGCCGCCGCCCAGATGGCTAATCCTGTGACCTTCACTTCGCAGTTGAGAATCACCAACGGCTCCAGTGAGGGCGAAATCGTGTTTACAGGCAAGATCGACAAGGGATGGCATGTGTATTCCACCAACCTGGGCGATGCAGGACCCACTGAGGCATCCATTACCTTCCACAAGAAGGACGGTGTGGAACCAGTGGGTAAACTTAAG
>ONKD01000049.1 GCA_900318345.1 uncultured Prevotellaceae bacterium | reverse complement strand
TCGCAATACTCCTCATGAGCATCCACGAAACACATATGGCGGGAATGGCGGAACAGATGCCAACGGCTGTGAGGAATGTGCTCGTAGAGCGAGGCGGCGACAACGGGCGTACAGATATCCTGCGTACCGCTACAAATCAGTGTCGGCTGGGATATCTGGCTCAGCTGGTCGGTATATTCAAAATCTTTCAGACTGCCAAGCGGCTGATACTCATTGGGGCCCCAACCATAGAGGTAAGCCTCTGAACCAGCACGCTTCGGACGTCTGAGACACTCTGGCGAGTGTTCATCGACGCTGGTCACGTAAAGCTCAAAATAGTGCTCGTTGGCACGCAAGTAGTCTGGATCATCCCATTTCCCTGTAGCTTCTGCCCGTCTGATGGCCTCCTGATCTTCGGCCGACATATACTTGATGAGACGATGCTGTTCACTGGCCCACAGCGAACTGGAAGCATGACCAGACGAGAGAATCAGCGACTTGATGCCCGCAGGCTTCTGATCTATCGCATACGCAATAGCCTGCATGGCGCCCCACGACTGTCCGAGAAGGTGAACGGCGTCCAGATGAAGATGTTCGCGGATGGCGATGAGTTCGTCAATCCATGTCTTCAATGTCCACAGTTCTGGATGCCCGTCGAGATAAGAATTGCCGCAGCCAATCTGGTCGTATGAGATGACTTGCCGACCAGTATCGGCGATGCAGTCGAGCACCTCGAAATAGTTGTGTGTACTGCCCGGACCGCCGTGAAGCAGCAACAAGGGAGCCTTCTCTGAAGGTTCGCCTACGATACGATAGTAGGTCTGGTAACCCATAAAGGGCATATAGCCCTCAGTGGTGCGATTGTTCATATTAATATTCAACGTTTTTAGTTATCTTCGTTTTAGGATGCGAAAATACGGAAAAAACTCCATATCTGCATGCTTTTAAGGGATTATTAACCTTGATTGTCTTTTTCTTGTATGTCTTAATAAATAGGTATTTATGGTGATCTTCGGTGTGACAACACCCACTCTATCCTTTCGGGAGTGAATGCCGCAGAAGTCGCTTCGTGATGGTCTAACCCTTCCAGTAGCTGGAAGACGGCATTGCCTCCAAACAGGTTGATGTCATCGATCAATTGCTTCACTTGTTCGGATCTCGTTTCTAACGTACCTCGTGTACAAATTATGGGAGTACGAGCCAATTGTGTGGTATTATATCCCCGATATCCTCCCGAGGCCACCATGGCGGCGGCAAAAAAGTCCGGATAGTCGGCAAGCAGATACCAAACGCCTTGACCGCCCATCGACGAGCCGAAAACATAGATGCGAGTTGAATCGACACCGAACTCTCTTACATAATAATCGGCCAAAGCCTTGACATACTTGTTGTAGGCCTCACATTGCTGTGGCTCGCGAGGGCGACGCTCACCAGGCGATGGGCGACCGCCACGATTGCGCTGCCGTGGTGCATCTCCGTTCCATGAAGCGTTGCTCGGACATTGCGGCACGAGGTAATAGGCTTTGATGTTGTTCCCGTTCAGGTAATCGTAAATCTTGCCCACAGCAGGCGACTTCATCTGTTTCTTGTTGTCACTTCCGCCGCCGCTACCGCCATGCAGGTAAATGACCAGGATGGGTTGAGCGGTGTCTTGAGGAGCTGTTAGCACTTCGCGATACCGTAACTTTTTGCCCTGTAATTTCGTGGCCTTGTTACCAAAAACACCGAGTAAGTCTGACTCTGTTTGAGCGTTGGCCCCAAACAACAGTGAAGTGAATATCACCATTATTGTAAATGAAATGATTCTGTTCATGTTGCAAATTTAGGTATTTTCTGTGAAAATCAAGCCTTTTTTCCTGTGGTTTAGAGTTGGGGTATTCAATGTGAATGAGATATTCTATCGATTTTAGTTTGTGGCAAAGGTATGTTTGTGTCGTGGGATGGCAAAAGACAAAGAAAAGATGCGCTTGAGATTGCGTTAATATCGCCATTCTAGAGGTTTGGTGGAGTTTGTACGATATACATCTTCTATATTATTATCGCTATGAATATCAATAAAATAAAACACATCCTGCAGTATACACACATATACATTTAGGAATAGCGCATTGAATTGTAGTATTATTTTGAGTAATTTTGCAGAAAAACACAACAATATGAAGAAGCTGTTTTTAGTCATATTAATCGGTTTGTTTGTCAGTTGCGTCAAGGTAAACAATGCTCCCCTTGACGAAGAAGATGGCGAACTGGTAGCTTTGCTCAACGAATTGGACAAATGCCAGAATACCGGGGATCATGAGCAGTGCTTCAAATTGTATTCGCAGATCGCTGCTGAATATGAAAAGAAGAACTTAACCGAGTTACAAAAACACTATCAGCAGAAAATGCTAAGTGAAGCAGAGTCCATCAGCAATCATAACAAGAATCATGGTCATACGCTTATGGCTGAAGCTCTTCAGCAATTGGCAACCGCCTATTTGGTGGAGGGGAACCTTGATAGCGCTTCAATTGAGGCCCATCAGGCCTATCAATTAGCACCGAAGGACACCTTGGATTTCCGAGCCCAGACGCTCCTGCTGCTTGCTCAAATCCATCTCATGGCCGAAGAGGGCGACAGTGTTGAGCATTACATCAAGGAAGCTAAACGTATCTATCCAAAAGTTGTTCAAACTGACTTATATCGCATCACTCATGCCTATGGACTCAACTTGCAGGACCGAAATGAGGATTTGATGGCTGTTCTTCCTTCCTATATATCAGAAAGCGGGATTCATGGGCAGGCCGAACTGACCCGCCTCTTGATGTACCATCATCAAGAAGCCAATCAATGGCAGAGGGCCTATGATGACGCCATCAGTCTGATGGACATTACCGACAGCATTGCAAGAACCGAGACCTCAGAGAACATGGCACGTATCCATGCCCTCCAGCATGAGCGACAAATGGAGTTCCAGCGTGCAGAACGCAAGGCAGAACAAGCCCGACTGTATGCCGTCATCATTGGGGTGCTGTTGCTGATGTTAGCGGCAGCATTGGCAGGGCTATTCTACCGCCGCAAGGCTCGAATCGCTCACGTCAAAGAACTGGAGGCCATGCGTCTTTCAGAAGTTGCCCAAACCAACGAGAACATGGTGCGAGAGGAGAACATCAAGTTGCAACGGCTGTACTACGAGCACCTCTATGCCATCATTCTGCCCATCCTCAATAGCCATCGTGGAAAGAGTGGGCATATCAATCTTGAGGAGTCATCTTGGGAACTCATAGAGAAAAACACCGACATGGTGCTTCCCGGATTCACTTCCCGTCTACGTAAGCAACATCCTACTCTCACGATCGAAGATGTGCGTTTTTGCTGCCTGCTAATGATGAGGGTGCCCAATGTGCTTTTGGCTGATGTTTATGGCATAGCGCCAGCATCGGTCGCTGTGAGAAAACAACGCATGAAAAAGAAACTGGATAACGACATACAGAATCAAACGATTGAAGATTATCTAAACCAATACACTATATAAGATGAAACGATTATTACTCACACTTTTGTGCCTGCTTTCACTCTTGACCCAGGCACATGCAAGCAGCATTTGGGAAGAAGACTCGCAATGGGATGTTTACTACACCGTTATTCCTGTTGGGATTGAAGACAGTATCGTACTCAAGGTGAGCTATCGTCTGTTACCTGCTGATGGCAACTATATGGCGCTTGAAAAGACCACCACCTTCATGGAAGAGGGTGAATCCATCCAGATTCAAGGCTATATCCGCAATGACGGTGACAGTTTAATCTATGTGCGACCTGTGTTGGAAGACGGAAGCATTGGTGACGAATGTCTGCTCTATGATTTCTGTGAGCCATACGAATATGGTGGTACTGTTAGATATGGAGTCATTGGTGGCGAGGTTAAGGAAGAATTCATTGATTGGCAAGAGGACACATTGGATTACTACATGATGAACAATGGCGACATGCATTGTTTGCCGGCATGGAAAGGCATCATCTATCAATATGGCTACATCGAAGGGCCTATGGAGCTTTTCCTGTTGCAGGCCACTCCTGGAAAGAAACAAGATCCAAAGCCAACCAACATCAGCCATGTCATCTTCTCCACAAAGGGGGGCCACAAGGTCACTTACATGAATTGGTGGGAAGAAGATAATGATATCATCATTTCTTACGATGAGATGTTGACTAACGGCACCACATGGGAATGCTTAGCAATAGACAACGAGCAACCTGACCTCAAGAACACTTACAACATTCAAGTCAAGGGAGATACACTCGTTGGCAATCGTCACTGTAAGCAGATTTACTCCCCAGAGTATGGTATCCAAAGGACCTTGTTCGAAGAAGGACGTAAAGTGTACGTCCTAGATGCCGATGGCCATCCTGAGGTTCTGCTCGACTATAACCTGCAAGTGGGTGATCATTGGATTGATGATGTGGCTACCGTGGTAAGCGTGGAGAATCAAGAAAACCAGGGTTATGACTACCGAACAATCACCATCGACATGGGATTTGATTGCGCATCCTACTTTGCAGGTGACACAGCGCCATGGGCCTATAATCTGATTGAAGGCATTGGTCCCAGCAAAGACCAGTATCTTAAGCAACGCTTTATCCATAAGGAAAATACATTCTCTTATCTGCTACGGTGTTGGAAAGATGGCACACTTGTCTATCAGGTGCCACAAGGGTCTGAATATGAGTACGTTTCCTTTGTTCGTGAAGGCATCAAGTGGGTATACGCTTATAACAATCCTTTCTTGGATTACGTTTTGGATATGCCAATAGGTTTGCAATACTACAGTTATGAGATGAAAGGTAATGTCCAAATTGGAGATAAAACCTATAAGCCCGTGGTATTGACCCATTATCTTGATAAAGACGGACAAAGCAAGGAGGTCGAGGATTATACCCCCATTTGCCTGCGTGAGGAGAACAAGGTAGTCTATGCCATCCACCCCGATGGCATCCTGCATCCTCAGTGTCCTGTGGGTTACGGTTGGTATATCAGCGATCCCTATGGTGACTTGCCACTCTATACAACCAATGAAGAATTCGTACTCTATGATTTTAACGACCCGATGAGGCTTTATTCTTCTGAAGACTTTTGGGGTGAAGTTGAGTATTGCGGGAGTGGAACGATGACCATTGGTGGAGAGGAGCGGAAGTACCATCATTATCAATCCTTGTATGGTGAGGATGATCTCATTATCGAAGGCATTGGCTATGACGGCATGGCGGGTTTTCCACTGTTCTACTTTGAAACGTTTATTACGGGATTACAGGTAGGTTATGGACTTAGCCATGTCATTGAGAACGGTCAGGTCGTCTATACTGGACGTTGGTATGATCCAGGTGTCAGCGTCGGCATTGATGAGGTTGTGATTGACAAAACGGGCAACCTGATTGACGAGAACTACTACAACTTGATGGGCCAGCCCATGGGCAAGCAGTTGCCGACAACGGCCGGCATCTACATCCACCACGGCAAAAAGATAGTGATAAGATAACTCATAAAACTTCAAGAACAATGAAAAAGATTTTTTTAATATCAGTTTTGGCGCTGCTGGGCATGACTCAAGCAGTGGCGCAGAATAATTATCTCCAACTCGTGCGTGAGGGAGTAAAGTGGGTAAACGAGAAAGTGATTATCGACCATGGCGATACCACCAGTTATTATTATGTCTATGAAATCCAAGGTGATGATCCAGACTGGCATTGGTACCAGGAGGGGACACCCAAGTTGTGCCATTACTATACTGGTAATCAAATCGATGTCAACAATGACAGTATTATCAGTTCATTGGGAGCTAAAGAATATGGGAAAGTGATAGCTTGCTTTAATAATTGGGCCCTGGAAGAGACAGAAAAAGAGAATAGAAATATTCTGATGCGCATGTTTTGGGTTGGAATGGATGATGGTGAGAGACTGTATGAGTTCTATCATAACTTTCCTAACTACACCGCACAATGTTACATCAACTGTCAAACAGAACCAACTGTCCTAACAAATGATAACTTCACTTCTGTCGAACCCATAGAGATAGAAGGCATTCAGTGTAACCGTTACGCCTACGTCGGCGATGATGGTGAGGTGAAAGCATACGTTGTCGAGGGCATCGGCTTTGACAGCCGCGACATGGGCGACCTGTTGACCCCCTTCACCCGCAAGCCCGACCCCGATGCCGACTATCAGGAATTTTGGGGCCTATGCCATGTTGTCAAGGACGGTCAGATTATCTACAAAGGCATGCGCTACAATCCTGATAACTTGACCGGGATTGATGAGCTGGATGCCGACAAGGCACGTCAGGTTGACGGCAACTACTACAACCTGATGGGCCAGCCCATGGGCAAGCAGCTGCCGACAACGCCCGGCATCTACATCCACCACGGTAAGAAGATTATTGTAAAATAACTCAGCAAAAACTTCAAGAACAATGAAAAAGATAATCATAATATCAGTTTTGGCGCTGCTGGGCATGTCTCAGGCAGTGGCCTTAGAGTACGAGTACGTCCCCTTCGTGCGTGAGGGCGTAATATGGGTGTATCGCTATGATAACCCATTAAGTAGCATCATGGATCCCGATTTTGAAATAGGCAGACACTATTTCAAACTCGAGCTGAAAGGTGACACCGTCATCAATGGCAAAGTCTATAAAGCGATGCACAAGTATTCGGGCACCTCGATCAACTGGGAGAATGACACTATACCCGTCTATTTAAGGGAAGAGGATAAGATTGTCTATGGCATCATCCCCGACGGCAGGAGGTTTTTTGATTGCCCTGTAGGGAAATATCCGACCAATAAAGATTATTGTTATGACGGTCAGGAGTTCGTGCTATATGATTTTGCTGACCCCGCCGCTTATTGGGATAATCTACTTATCAACAGACCAGCTCTCCCGCCTTTCACATTTTTGGGTGCCGATACCATTCAATTAGCCAACAAGCTAGTCAAGAGATATAGATGGATATATCCATATATCATGCAGGTAGAAGGTGTTGGAGGGGATACGTGGTGTGGATATCTTGGATATACATTATATCCGTATTATGAAACATATCCGACAAGCGTCCCATGCTCAAAAATTTATTTCTCATTCAGTCACGTCATCGAGGATGGGAGAATCGTATTCAAAGGGCATAGTTTCGTGCCTGAAGATTTCCCCGATTCTGATTCCGACCATCAGACCGCTATCGATGAGCTGGCTGTTGACAAGGCACGTCAGGCCGACGGCAACTACTACAACCTCATGGGCCAGCCCATGGGCAA
Source organism: uncultured Prevotellaceae bacterium (assembly GCA_900318345.1). Lineage (GTDB taxonomy): Bacteria > Bacteroidota > Bacteroidia > Bacteroidales > Muribaculaceae > Sodaliphilus. The sequence continues at coordinate 11,456 of ONKD01000049.1, read as the reverse complement.
GGAGCTGCCGACAACACCCGGCATCTACATCCACCAGGGCAAGAAGATTGTCATCCGCTAAATACCAGATAATAAATAAGCCAAAGCCGGGCGTTCCCCATCGAGGGGGACGTCCGGCGCCGGTTCCGATCGGTGGGGGCGGCTCCCCACCTTGACAAAATTACTTTGGCGTCATGGGTAGGCAAAAGAAAAAGGTTTTGTATCTTTGCGGAAATTTAAAGACTTATAATCATGGGATTTTTCTATCAGTTGATTGGGCACCCCATCATGAGCGGTGTGCCCGGGAAAAGTCCTTTCCAACAACCCATATCTATTAATATTGATGCCAATGAGAATGAATGCTAAAATGTTGGTGATGATAATCGCTTTTGCCGCCATGAGGCTGGCAACCGCCAGTGCACAAATCACACAGGAGCAGTTGCGGACCGGAAGTGACGAACAACTGCTGAGGGAATGGACTAAGGTGCTTGCCAGTGATGAGTTTGGCGGTAGAAAGCCCATGACACCCTATGAGGACAAGACGGTGGACTATCTTGCCAGGCAGTTGGAGGTAATCGGTTTGGAGCCTGCCTTCAACGGCAGTTGGTTCCAACCATTTGAGATGATTGCAGTTACAGCCAAGCCCGTGGGCGGCAGGCTCACTGTGAGCGGGAAGAAGAAATCAACGCTTCGCTATCCCGATGATTTGATTATCTGGACGACCCGTGCCACTAAGAAGGTTGACCTGAAGAAGGCGGAGTATGTGTTCTGCGGTTTTGGCATCAACGCGCCTGAATACGGCTGGAACGACTACGAGGGCATCGATGTGAAAGGCAAGATCGTGGTCGTGATGGTCAACGACCCCGGCTTTTATGACAGCCAACTCTTTAGGGGACGTAACATGACCTACTACGGTCGTTGGTTATATAAGTTTGAAGAGGCACAGCGTCAGGGTGCCGCCGGTTGTCTGGTGCTCCACCATACCGAAGCCGCCAGTTACGGGTGGCATGTCTGTGTGAATGGCCACCTGAGTGACAATCTCGCCATCTATAATCCTGATACGCGCAATGCCAACGAATTGGCCGTCAGGGGATGGCTACACGAGGACGGTTGCCGGAAACTGTTTCTTGCGGCCGGCATGGATATGGACAAGGCGCTGGCTGATGCCAAAAAGCCAGGCTTCAAGAGCTTTCCCCTGAATGTGAGAGGCGATGTAAAAATGAATGTGACTTACGGCATCCAGCAGACGCGCAATGTGGGCGGTATCCTTCATGGGAGCAGCCAGAACGGTGAGGCCGTCGTGTTCTGTGCCCACTGGGATCACCTGGGCATCGGGAAAGCCGATGAGCACGGCGATACGATCTATAACGGTGCTGCCGACAATGCATCGGGCATGGCTGGAGCGTTGCTCGTCGCCAAGAAATTCAAGGAGATGCCCCAGCCGCATCGAGACCTGCTGTTCATCTTCCCCTCATCTGAGGAGAGCGGACTTTTCGGCTCTGCTTATTATTGCGATCACCCTGCTGTGCCGATGGCGAAGACTGTGGCCTGCCTTAATTTTGAGAGCATAGGCCCTGCCGAACTCACGCACGATGTCGTGATTTTGGGTGGCGGGGAAAGCGACTTAGACAATTATTATGTGGCTGCCGCTGCTGCCCAGGGCAGGTATATCTTCTTCGACGACGACAACTCCGACGGCTGGTTTTACCGTTCCGACCACTATAACTTCGTGAAAAAGGGTGTCCGTGCCGTGGTATTGGAGAACGGCCGCCAGCCTGTGGATGTGACCAAGCCCAATAAATATCCCATGCCGGTGTGGTATCACAAGCCCTGTGACGAGTACCGTGAGGATTGGGACCTCAGTGGCACATTGTCCAACGTGAACCTGATTTTCAGCGTAGGTCTGTCCTTGTCCAACAATTTGTAAGCCTCACTCGTCAGGCGTTGCCAGCGCGGCATACACCAATGAATTTTTAACCCATGTAAAAGACAAAAGCCGGGCGTTCTCTTCGATGGGGCGCCCGGCACTTGTTCCCTCTCTTTCTGCAAACTTGCCTTACCAGTTGAGAGGCTCTTGCAGGATATTGCCATCGGTCATGGGGCTGTCGGCCTCGGTGAACGGGGTGGCCTTGTACTGGATGCAGAGCATCGTCAGGTTCTCGCTACCGGTGTTCTTCAGCGCGCGCTTGCCATTGGGCGACACGCGGATTACGCTACCCTCGCTGACGGGGAAAATCTCACCATCGACCTGGTACTGACCCTCGCCACGCAGGATGAAGTAGAGCTCCTCGTGGGTCTTGTGGGTGTGGAGGAAGCCGCTGTCCTGCCCGGGGACGAGTGTCTGGAAAGAGAACTCGCTGGCAGCGGCGCCGACGGCCTGTCCGCCGAAGACCTTGCCCTTGATCGTGAAGTCCGGGCCCATGGGCAACTCGTGTTCAATAATCTCGCTGATGCGGCCAACGTTGATGGCGGCATAATTTGCACCCTGTGCAATCTTTTCAATCTGTTTCATTGTGTAGTAAATGTGATTAATGTTTATTATTGGATGAATATTTCTTGCGGTCATTCAAGATGTCGGCCAGGTTGGCCAGCGCCCACTCAATCAGGCTGTTGATGTGCGGCATGAGCGACTTGCCGCGCTCGGTGATGCTGTACTCCACCCGCGGCGGTATCTCGGCATAGGCCTGCCTCAGTACCAGCCCGTCGGCCTCCAGGTTGCGCAGCGCCACGGTGAGCATCTTTTGTGAGATGTCGGGGATGGCTGCGAGGATGTCGGAATACCGCATCGGCATGTTCTTGCCGTCAAGCGTGTACAATATCAGCATCGACCAGCGATCACTGATGCGCGACAGGATATTGCGTATCGGGCAATCAGGGAAATAAGGATCAACAATGATGTCTCGTAACATATTTCGTTCTGATTTTCAGTTATACTAACTTTTCTCTCGTTTCGGTTGCAAAGTTACTACCGTTAGTTGACATGACAATGAACCGCCCGAAATGTTCGCTACGCACTTTGATGTTAGAATTGGGTAAATCAAGTGATTAAAAAACTCACTTTTATGCTTTGTTAAGACTTGAATGCCCAAACCACGCGTTGAAAAGAAGTTTTTTGAACAAAAAATGAAGGTTTTTTTTGAAACGCAAAAAGACTGCGGTCAGGCATATTTCCTTTGCAGCGTCAAACGATGGCTCCATAGCTCAGCAAGCCAGAGCACCACACTTTTAATGCGGGGGGCTGGGCCACCGCCGCCTCATCTCGTCGAAGTGGAATATGACGAGCCCTCGACAACAGACAGCGAGAGTTAAACCACGCAAGTTTAATGAACATATTATACTGATACTCAATCATTGTGGCTGTGTCATAATTCAACGTCGCAATATTTAACCGTGCTACGCACGGGAAATTTATGCAAATTAATTGAAAAATTGATATAAATTAATTGAAAAATTGATATAAAAATTTAATTTGCTTAATTTAAATACAAAATTTGTTTTAATTTCCCGCTCGTTAGAGCGGTTATTATTTCGGGCGAACTTTTATGACACACCCTCGAGGGAGAAGAGTTCACTGAATATCAAGAAATGATTATATCAATAGGCTATAATTCTTTACGTCGAGGACACTTTTATTTAACCATTAGAAGAAAAGTAGTATATTTGCAGGCATGAACGTGAAAGTGAAAATGCCAAAATTTGGGAAACCAGGGAAGGTAAATTCTTGGACCAAGGAATTGCTGATGAGTGTGATTGGTACTACTATCTCAATTGTGCTGACCTTTGGCACGGCTTATCTGATTGAGCAAAAACAGCGCAAGACTGAAGGGCGTGAAATCGCCATGATGGTCATCCACGACATCGACTTGTATGCCAAAAGTTTCAGGGAGTATGCCAAAGAAGAAACTAAGAATCATGACCTGGCTATGTATGTGATGGAACACATCGACAATATTGAGAAGTTCCCCAATGACACAATCAATTCGTTAATCAATTACATCTTTACTGCCGAAGGAGTCGAATCCCGAGTTGACGACAGCATTGAGAAGACCTTCCAAAGCAACCAAGAGATCTGGCGGAGCATCGATGCCCCGCCGTTTATCGACATGGCAAGGGAATTTTTCCATCACCGCCGGATGACTTTCCAAATTCTCAACACGTCTCCCATTTTTCACAAACCAATCAATGAAGAAGAGAGCCTACCTTTAATTGCCAAAATAATGAATACTGGCAAGGAAAATGACTGGTATGATTTCCTGCGAAAGAAACTGCAAGACGAGGATGTGCTGACATACATCAATTTTCACGACGACCGTCTGAGAGTACTCAACGCCACTGCCGACGATTATCAAGACATGAGCAATCGGTGCAAGTTTATCATGAACATCACCGACGAGGAACTGCAAGCGTTCCTGGATAAGCGCAAGCGCACCGGCGAGAAACTGACCGACAGCAAGCTGATAGGACGATGGAGCACTCAGGAAGACCAACCACAAACCTTCGAATTCAAAAAAGACCACACATTCAAGCAGATTCTCGTATTTCGCTATCCATCACTAGCCTATCGTGGATACCTGAATGTAACACGCACATACACAGGTAGTTGGAAAATCAAGAAGGACACACTCTACCGATACTTTGATGCCGACTTTGACTTCAAGATTGACCGCTCAAGCATCAACTATTCACCCGAGAAACGGGATACTGTCGAGCAGATCCTGAAGAAAGTGGAAGCCTTTACAATTGAGCAAAAGAAGAAGCAAGATCGTGACACCATCGTCCGTGCCGCCGTCATTGACCGTTCGGGTAACAAGGTGGAACTGACCTTCCCCGAAAACGACCAAAACGGCCGCGTCAGCTACCTGATTAGGGAAAAGGCAACGGAAAAACCATAGGTCAACAAAAAGTGACCGACGTCCGAGTAGAGACTGTGACATAATTGCAATGTCGCTACATATATCGGCCTACGTCCGAGAAATTTAAACAAATTATTTAATAAATTAAATAAAAATTTTAATTATTATAATTTTAATACAAAAATTTTAATTATTATAATTTTAATACAAAATTTGTCTTAATTTCCCGCCCGCAGGGCGGTTAATATTCCAGCAAATGAATTATGACACACCCCCCACAGGCGAGTGTTCTTGAAAAAACTGTTGAGGTTAGGGCTTTCTTGCTTTCACCAGTTCGATGGCTTCTTTGCCTGTCATGTGTTCGATGTCGAGGCGAAGGAGCAGTACATGGTCCAGCGATTTGTCGATTTCGTGTTGCAGCCCGTGCTCGTCGCCTGGCGAGTATCGGCGTCCCAAAAGGCGCAGTGCATGGACTTTTTCGTTGGTGCTATCTAGGATGTGGATGCGGCCGAAGGCGATCACGCTCCTGAAATAAGTCGTGAACTCAGCCGGTGTAACCTCATCCTGCTCAATAACGCAAAACGAGCAGCGGTTGTCTTGCTTGATGGCATCGACCTTGTGTCCCTGCACCGCCGAGTGGAAAATAATCGCGCCATCGGCATAGACATAGCTCAGTGGAACGGCGTAAGGGTAACCGCCGTCACCTGTCAACGCGAGCACACCTGAAGTGCAACGGTCGAGGATGCGCTCACACTCTTCTCTGGATAATTGCTGCAGATTGCGGCGCATGGGTCTAAATGCAGTCATGATGAAAATGAGAGGTTGGAATGAGGGTTAGAGTTAATTATTTTGATAAGGTCTGGTGGTTGGAGACGCAAAATTTTGCGTCTCTACAATACCATGAGTGCTAGCTATTTAATTCGTTTCTCGAACACGAACAGGCCGTCGCTAGGGTCAAACTGCTCAGGCATGTTCGGGTCGTGATGGTGGGCGTTGAAAAACTCGATGGCATGGAAACCGCAGCAGTTGATGTAAAAGTGGATGTTGCGGCGGTCGAAATAGGGGGTGCAGGTCTCCCACACCTCCACGTCGGGGTGCATCGCCTCAATGGCATTCCAAATGGCTTGGCCGATGCCCTTTCCCTGGACACCCACTTTCACGTAGAGGAATGACAATTCCCCATGACGGTTCTCACCGTCGATGCTGATGATGGCACCGCCCACGCGCTGGTCCTCGGCATCGACAGCCTCGTAGGCCTCGGCGCCCTCGGCCTGCAGTGCCTGGTAGAAGTCCCCATCGGGCAACACCTGCCATTGGTTGGAGTTATCGACATCGTCTTTGATATGCCCCTGAAAGCCTTTCTCAAATGCCTCCTGCATTTCCTCTTTGAAAGCGATAGTACGTTCCTCTGTGAGCCTGATAAGTCTGATTCCTGTTTCCATTGTTTTTTGTTTTAAGTTTTTAAAAAATGTCCTAGAGCTCGATATACAGGAGGATAATGTCCTCATAGTGGCCATCCTTCATGAGGAAGCCCTGGGGGATGCGGCCCAGGCGGGTGAAGCCGAGGCGCTCATAGAGGTGGAGGGCATGGACGTTGGCAGCCACAACGGCATTGAACTGAAGGATGCGGAAGCCAAGGCGTGCGCCAACGGCCAGCGAGTCCTTGACGAGTTGCTCGCCGATGTGCAGACCACGCTTGTCAGACCTGACGGCGTAGCTGGTATTGCTGATGTGTCCGCAACGGCCCACGTTGTTGGGGTGGAGGATGTAGAGACCGACGACCTCGCCCGTGTCGCTATCGACGGCGACTCCGGTATAAGATTGGTTGCTGAAGAAGTCGGCAGCCTCTTGCTCGGTCAGTTCATCGACCTGGGGGAATGCTACCCCTTCACGCACCACCTCGTTCCATATACCCATGGCCTGGAGCACATCGGTCGGTTGATATTCCCTGATGATAATCATGTGGTTAATCCTTTGACCAGGTGCGGCTTATTGCTTTTTGTCCAGATAATCCATTAGATCGATGGTGCCAATAACGCTATCGACATCAAGGGCCGGGACTGACTCGACCATGCGTGTCTTGCCACTGGCTTTATCGACGTAGAAATAGACCAATGCGCCTGTGTAGCTGCGGAAGATCACTTGAAATTCTGATGTGGTCTCCTCCCCCATCGTGACAGTCATCATGGAGGGATTATCGGCCGCTATGCTCCAGTCATAGTTGCTGTGGCAATAGTTGTTGATGCCCTCATAGGCCATGTCGGAAGTGATGCCAGCATGTGAGGCGCCGGGCTTGCATGAGCATAAAAACAAGGCCGTCAACGCTAATGATATAACAAGATATCTCATGAATGGGAATTTTTAACGTTCATACAACTCCAAGGGCTGGCCATCAGGGTCCTGAAAAAACATGAATCGGCGATTGGTGTATCCGTCGATCCTGATGGGTTCATGCTCAATGCCCAGTCTCTCCAACTCTTTTGCCTCTTTGTCAACATCATCTACCTCAAAGGCCAAATGACGAAGCCCTACGGCCTCGGGATGCGTTAGCCGTGCAGGCGGAGAGGGGAAAGAGAACAATTCTATCACATATTCATTACCCAATGCCAAATCGGTCTTGAAACCCTTGCTCTCCTCGCGGTAATGCTCGGCCAGGACGGTAAACCCCAGCACATTTTTATAAAATTCAAGACTCCGCTCATAGTCTGAGCAGATGATAGCAATGTGATGTACTCTATTAATCTGTATCATAATCTAATTCTAAAGTTCGATGACATGAGGCTCGACGTCGGTGTCATGGGTGGCCAGGGAGGCGACGCAGTCGGGTGAGAGGCTTTGCTCGCGTATCCATTGCAGTGACTGGCGTTGCAACTTCTTGTCCAGCGAGATGCCCGAGGTGATCATGTCGCGCCACGACTTGGTAGCATAACCGCCGTCAGCAAACAGCAGGACATATTTGCCCTGATCATTCTTCACCTTCAAGGCGCAGAGGCCCTCGCTGTGGCCTGGAATGTTCACCATGACGAGGCTGCCGTCGCCCAGCACATCATAGGATTTGCCGACCGGTCCTTCAGTGCCGTTCCAGTCAAAGGTCTGCAGGTTCACCCCATCCCACCATCGGCGTTGGAAACGGATGCGGATTTGGAAATTCTTGCGAGTGGTGCCATCCAGCTCGGCCTTAGAGACCAGGATATGCTTGGCATCGGCCACCTGATTCAAACCATTGGCATGGTCACAGTCAAGATGAGAGATAAGCACATAGTCCAACTGAGACGGCTTGATGCCCAAGCGATCGAGATGCTCGTTGATGGCCTCGCCAGGGACGATGCGACCCTGGTTGATCTGATAGAGAAAAAACGAACCTGGCGATTTAATCTGGGCTTTCTTGTCAAACACACCGTTGGGCGACATGTCCCGGTGCCAACCCGTGTCAAAGAGGATCATCCCCCTGGGATGCTCAATGAGGAAACTGAACACAGGTAGCCAAATCCACTTGCTCTTGGGCGTCGTGATGCCCGAAGCCTTGATGATGCTGCAATTGTCGCCGCCAAAAGGGAGATAAGGAGAGACACGCACCTCGCCAGTGCGCAACACATGTATCTTTATTTTTTCCATGCTCACCGATTTGTCTAATTAGAACTGCAAAGTTAGCGATTTCTTGCGAAAACGCCTACCTGTTTTGGAATTTACTTCGCTGCAATCCAGCAACCAGCCGCCATGATGGCAGTGGAATTCTTGTTGCTAGACATACCTAGAGCATCATTAGAACTCAAGGGGGATGGTGAGCTTGAAGATGATGTTGCGGCCCATGTTCAAGACGCCCTGGCGGCCTGTGAAGGGATTGACATCGGCATACTTGAGTCGGCTCAGGTGGCTCTGATAGGCCTTGTTGGTGAGGTTAGTCCCCATGATGCTCAGGCATGCCACACGCTGCCCCTTGCACATGATGTCGGTGCCGATGGCGGCATTGAGCAGGCAATAGGCCGGCGTGGTGGTCTCGGTGTCGTCGGCACGATAGAAGTGGTTCTGCTTGAAGTTATAATCCACTCCCAGCGAGACAAAGGCATTGTTCAACACACGTCCGTCATGCAGGATTTCCCACTTGACATCGGACTGCCAACGCGGTGCCGGCGTAAAGGGCAGGTACTTGGATTCCTCGGGCTGGTGCAGCTGCACGGCATTGACCAGGGCAAAGCTGCTGCCAATGTGCAGGAAGTGCCAGGGATGGATATCCAGCGCCAGTTCACCACCCAGCAGCTGAGCGTCACCACTGTCGTAGCGATAGGTCATGAACTCGTCGTCGATGACCTCGCCCGTGCGGTGGATGAAGATGTAGTTGTCGATGCGGTTGCTGAACAATGAGAGTTGCGCATCGAGCCATGGTGTGGTCAATTCGGCGCCCAGGTCAAACTGCAGGCTGAACTCTGGCTTGAGTTCACTGTTGCCCACCTCATAGCGCAGCGAGCCCTCGTGCACGCCGTTGCTGGCCAACTCGCTGATGTTGGGGGCACGGAAACCACGGGCCGCATTGGCCCTCAGGTCCAGATGCTCGGTGGCGTGCCACACGGCGCCCACGCTGGCGGTGAAGCCACTAAAATTGCGCTTGAAAGCCTGGAAACGCACGTCGCCGTCATCGATGAGTTCGCGGCTGTCAAGATGGCGGTTGTCGAAGCGCATACCACCGTTGATGGCCCAGTTGCCGACGTTGGCAGTCGTCGTGATGAAGGCACCGAAGTCAAACAGGTTATAGTCGGGAATCAAGAACTCTTCGCCCTCGTTGAGCGAACGTTGCCACATGCCGCTCACGCCACTGGTGATGCGCCAGTCTTCACCCAGGCGCCTGGTCACGTAGTGAATGTTGTAGTTAACTGTGTGCAGCTTGAGGTAAAGACCGTACTCGTCGGGCTCCTCAAACTCCTGGCGGCGGTTCTGCTGGTAAGCCAGCACGGCATTAAGTCTCCCCTCCCCCAGGTAGAACGCGTTGTCGAGCACGGCCTTGTAGTGATACACCTGCTGGTATGGCAGACCGTGGTGATAGGTCTTGGTGTCGGCATAGGGCTGCTCCAATTCGCCCGTCAGCGGGTCACGCTCGCCCTCGGCGATGCTGGGGGTGAGGTGGAAATAGGAGCCCGTCAGGCGCGTGTGTCCCCAGGCCTTGTTGACGCCCAGCATGCCCGACAGGGCACGCTCGCGGAACTGTGTGTTGGGCACATAGCCGTCGCATGGGGTCTTATAGGCATGGGCGAACTTGTCGCCGTAACGGATGTTCCACGACAGGCCTTGCTTGTTGCCGCCAAAGTTGAACGAGTAGTTCACCAGGCCACTGTTGGTATGGTACTCGGAGTTGACATTCAGGCGCATCTTGCCCAACGGCACCACAGGGTCAGTGTTGAGTTTGAGGACTCCAGCCAGGGCATCCGAGCCGTACAGAAGGCTCGCGGGACCCTTGAGCACCTCGACCGAACTCACGGCGTTGCCGTCAATCTCCACGCCGTGCTCGTCGCCCCACTGTTGCCCTTCCTGGCGCACGCCGTCGGCAACGACGACCACTCGGTTGTATCCCAGTCCGCGGATGACGGGCTTGGAAATGCCGCTGCCGGTGCTCACCTGCGACACACCGGGCAATTTGGCCACCGCATCGACAATGTTGGTGGCCGGGGTCATGCGCAAGCTGTTACGGTCAACAACTCCTGCAGGCATCGACATGTCCTGCATCTTTACCGCACCGGTCGGGCCGGTGACGACCACTTGTTTGAGTTCTATGTGGCGAAAGAACACGTCGGTCGAGTCGAGCACGACCGTTTCTTGGGCTGCCATCGTGCCCACGCACGCCAGCAGCAGAAGAATCGAAAAGTATGATTTCATTCTGTGATTCTTTTAATGATTAAAATAGATGTAGCTATAGCCGGATAATCTGTCACAGACTATCTGGCATGGAGTGATAAGTCACAGAATGAACGGGGGTGCACGCAACGACGGATGGGCCACAGCCCTGATAACAGGCTCGCTGGCCAAGAAATACTCCAGATGAGCTGTTACTTGCCTTACCACAAGGGTGGTTACCGTGCGGGGAACATCTATCTGTGTGCTGAGGAACCGGCAAGACAGGCACTCGTCAATGTGGTGGCTGGCGGCGGTGATGTGACCCGTATGGTGGACCGCAGTATGGCACTCATCGCAATCTACAGCCCTGGAGAAGTCGTTGATGGTGTGTACATGAAGCGACGCGAGCAACAGCATCGGCACATAGACCAACAGGAGAATCCAGGCAAACAGTTGCTGCCTGCGTGTGATGCCGTTATGTGTTAGTCCTCGCTTCATGCGCCGCAAAGATAATGCTATTTCTAAAAAACCAAATTTAAAATGGGAAAAAATCGAATTGTCTTGGGGCAAACGCATCTATAGTGACCGTGCTAACGCACAGGAAATTAAGCCAATTTCTATTTTTTAAAATTGATTGAATAGACGGGCAGCTGGGTGTGTGTTGATAACCCGTATTACGGAACCAGAGGGAAGCGAGGATCAAAGGGGGTGTGTCATAATTCAGTTATGGCTCACCCTCTTTGCAAATCAACCGCCTGAGAATGCGATATTTTTCAGGCGGCTGTATTTTCTGTGTTTTGC
>ONKD01000051.1 GCA_900318345.1 uncultured Prevotellaceae bacterium | reverse complement strand
GCAGATAACTCACGCTGATGGGCGACACGATGGTGCTACCCTTTTTCTGCTCGTTGATGGTGCGGAACAGCTTGCAGGCAAAATCATTGTTGTTATCAGGCATTTTGCCTTGAAGTGAAGTCGGTGCGCTGACCTGGCCGAACGTTAGTAGGCCACTCATCAGCATCATGGCAACGATTGCCCCAAATATCCAATAACGTTTCATATCAGTCAAATTTTTTAAGTTGATAAAAACGGGTTAACTCTCGGTTGCAAAGTTATAACCGATTATTTGAAAAAATGGCAAAAATGGCTAGCATTCGATGGTCATTTCAAGAAACATTCTCAACTGATTTTCAATGGTTTACAAAACAAAAAGGTCATTTCATGGTAATTCGATGATTAGAGTAAAGAAAAGCAGCCAAAAATGTGGATTTTTGGGGCAGTAGAAACACCAATAAAACAGTTTCACTCGGGTTAGTTAATCAAGGGGAAAAGGATTTTTCTGAATTCAGCACCTGCCGCCGTAAAGGTGGTAATGTCATAGCAGTTCCCTCGAAAATACAATGTGGATTGATCGAAATAGAAGGAGTTCTTCTTGCCGTTCTTGAAATATAAGGTAATCTTGCCACGCGTATCAAGATGGCCCTGAGAGAGCTTTGCCAATCCACCCATAGCCTTGACCATGTTCCTAATCAGCACCCTTCTCTTGAGGGTAAATGTATTCCTGGACTGACGCAGCTGCCCCGCGTCATAATCGACTGGCGTTATGGCCTGTGGAGTATTGATATTCAGGTCACAATGGTCTATCAATATGGAGTCAACGTCATGGATGTAGGACAGCAGATAGGAAATATCGTTTTCAAGCTTGAAATTTACCGGGAGGGTGTACCACACGTTGACTGGTTTGCCTTTTCGGATGCCAGGAGTAAACGAGGGCAGCGTCTTGACAACGCGTACTGCCTCGCGGTCGAGAGCATCATCCACCGAGCGGACAACCTTCACATCTCCCACTTGACCCAATGTATCCACGACGAACTGTACAATGACCCTACCTTGGATATTTTTATCAGCCGCATCGTCAGGATACGAAATCTCGTCCCTGACATAAGTCATTAAGGCGGCCTCACCTCCGGGGAATACAGGCATCTTATCGACAGACAAGAATACCTCCTCGTAGTCACCCGTCATGTCACGCTCATGATTAGTGCCGGCAGTCTCAACAGCCGAAGCCGCAAAACCCGCCACCACCATAGCGGCAACAAGACACATTCCTTTATAAAAACTCTTGCACTGGGCATCAAGCCGTGACCTATTCATGAATCCACCGTGTTTCATAACTGCCATCTTTTAGTTCGTCTCTCGGTTGCAAAGATAATACGCTTTTTTGGAAAAAGCCACAATATGTACAATATTTTGGAGTTATCGTAATAAATTGATCACTATTGATTTTCAGCAGTTTATACATAAAAATGGTCATTTGCTAGTAATTTGTCATTTCTGACCGTTGATGGTGAGCGAAAAAAGCCTTATTTTTGCAGTGAGAATCCAGAAAAAAGGCCTTACGCAAAGACGCTAAGGCGCTAATTATTTAATTGCACTGAAATGAGAAACAATCATTATATTATATCCATCCTGTCAACTGTGGCACTATTGCTCATGATGGGGGGATGCAGTCATCCTGCCGACAACGAGCAGCTTGTCGCTGTGGACTCGCTACTCGCCCAGAATCGAGGCGATGAAGCGTTGCAGATGCTCCACATGCTCAACACCTCATCCTTTGATCATCACAACAAAGCCTATCAGGCATTGCTCACCACCCAGGCCAATCTAGCCTGCGATATCACCGCGACCAGCGACAGCGACATCAACGAAACAGTGCGCTACTTCCAGGCCCACGGCGACAAGGGGAAATATGCCCGGGCCCTGCTCTGTCAGGGATGGGTCAACAAGCAACTGGGACACCTTGACAAGGCGATTGCCAACCTGCGCCAGGCCGAGGACGTATCGGCCATCGATGACATCAGTAACCGCGCGATGGCCAAGATGATGATGGGCGAACTGTACCAGAGCCAGGTCGTGGGCGCCAAAACCGTGGGTGCCGAGAAATATCGAGAGGCGCTGGAACTTTTCCGCCAAATCGACGACAAGCATCACCAGATCATCTGCCTGAGCGAGTTGGGCGGCCTGTACCGCATCAACAAGGAGAAACAGGATAGTGCCATGAACTATATCAACGCTGCCATCGCCCTCGCAAAACAGGAAATCGAACCCAAATATGTAGTGGCCAATCTTTTCTCGCGCGCCGAGTACCGCGCAGCCCGTGGCGATTACGAGGGCGCCAAGGATGACGCTGTCGAGGCGATTGATTGGTGCGGCGAGACGAAAACTCACCCGAGGATTCATTACACTGCCGCCACGGCCTATCTGCACCTGGGGCGCATCGACTCTGCACGCTATTACCTGCAACATGCCCCCGCAATGACGACTGCGGCCGACAGCATCATGCACTACCAGTTGCTGGCCGACATGGCTCGACGTGACCACAATCTTGAGCAGGCGATTAACTACCTGACCTTGACCCACAATATGGCCGACTCGGTAGCGATGAGCAGTATGAACGACCGGCTGATGGAGGTGGAGAAGAAATATGACACCCAGAAGGCCGATCTCGAGAACGCCCTGTTGAATTCCCGCCTCAAGGGGACACTTTTAGCGTTGGCTTTGTTAGTCCTGGCAGCTGGCACCCTGGCTTTCCTGCTGTGGCGCTATCGCAACCGACTGAAAATCCAGCAAACCGAGTATGAGCTGCAAAAGGCTGACCTTGACCAATCATTGCAGAGCCTTAACCAGATGCAGACCTTGCTCAACGAGAGGCAATCGACCCAAAACCAGTCCCAGGAACTGAAAGCCATCGTCGACAGCCAGATACAAGTCGTTCACCAGTTGCTGCAATGGTCCTATGAGTGCAACGAGACGACATTTGCCAAGCGGTTCAACTCGCTGATGACCATGCGCGGCCCCGACCAGGTGGGGGCCTCTTACTGGGACAACCTGCAATCGCTGGCCAACGAGTTGTATGACAACGTGCTGGTAAAGGCCCAAGAGGCTGCAGGCGGCACCCTGCGCGACGACGAGATCAACTTGATTGCCCTGCAGTGCCACGGTTTCTCCAGGACGGTCATCATGATTTGCATGCGATACAGGAACTTGAGGACCGTCTCGAACAAGAAAATCCAAATCGCACACAAACTGAACGTCAACTCCCTCGACGAGTTCCTGCAACCTTTCCTGAAGAGAAAAACGGATATCGCTGAATAAACCGCTATTACGGGATGAAAAACGAGGCGACGATACAGTTTGTGCTTGACCACCGCGAGGAAGACGTGAGGGCGCTGGCCTTGCGCGGAAGCCGTGACAAGGAGGTTGACCTGCCATGGGCGCTGGACCAAATCCAGGGATGGCAGACGGCGCGCCACAAACTGCCTTCATGGGCCGCCATCGACGGCATCATCTATCCGCCCCACCTGTCGATGGAGCAATGCTCGAGTGAGGCGACTGCCATCTACAAATGCTGCATTGTCGAGCGGCTGCCTGAGTCATGCCGTGAGACCTTGATCGACCTCACCGGCGGATTCGGCGTTGATTTCGCTTTCATGGCAAGGTGTTTTGACCATGCCTGCTACGTCGAGCGGCAAGCCCACTTGTGCGACACTGCACGGCACAACTTCGAGTTGCTGGGATTGCCACACGCGAGGATCATCAATGCCGATGCCGAGCAAGTCCTGAGTGAGGTAAAGACTGAACCCGCTACTACCCTGCTCTATCTGGACCCCGCGCGCCGCGACAGCAACAAGGCACGCACCTATGCCATCACCGACTGCACACCCAACGTGCTGGAACTGTTGCCGCGACTGCTGCAATGTGGCCAGCATGTACTGCTTAAACTCTCGCCCATGCTCGACTGGCACAAGGCGGTCTCCGACCTGGGCAACCATGTCGCTGAGGTTCACATCGTGAGTGTGGGCAATGAATGCAAGGAGTTACTGATTCTCATCGCGGCCAACCACGTGGGCGAGCCCAGTGTCCACTGCGTGAACGACGGCCAACCTCTCATCTACATGCCCTCCCAAGACAGCGTGGCTCCGGCCATCGCGACCAGCGAGGAAGTCCGATATCTCTACGAGCCCAATGCCTCGGTAATGAAAGCGGGATGCTTCGGACTGCTCACCAGGCGCTTCCCCGTCAAGGCCTTGGCGACCGACAGCCACCTGTTTGTGTCCAATGAACAGGTCGAGGATTTCCCCGGCCGCCGCTTTGCCATCATCGCGGTCACCACGATGAACAAGAAGGACCTGGGACGAGCCTTGAGCGGCATCACCCGCGCCAATGTAGCCACTCGCAACTTCCCCATGACCGCCCAGCAACTGCGCCAGCGCTTGGGATTGAAAGACGGCGGCGACTATTACATCTTCGGCACCACAAATGCCACTGGTGAACACCGTCTCTATATCTGCAACAAACTGTGAGAGTGAACTTGATGGAACTATAAAGGCATTGTTTTAATCTAGAAAATAAAAACTAAAAAAGATGGAACCGAGATTTACTGTTCATAGCCAATATGATGAGCAAGAGGCAATACGCTTTAACCGCGCCCTATTGTTTAATGTGTGGCACCTCAAGAAGACCATTATCGTTTCTAACATTGCCTTGCTGGTCATGCTTGTGACATCTTTCATCGCCCACAACTATATGTTTGCCATCAGCCTCATTTTGGCCATGGCGGTATTCAACTGGTATTTCTTCATGGGTGTGGACATGAAAGCAGCAAGAGCCTATCGAAAGAACAAACAGATACAAGACCAGGAGCATGTCTTCTATTTCTATGATGATCAGTATGAAAGCATCGCCGATGATGGAACAACACCGTCGGTTGTTCCCTACTCCGCCCTTCACATGATCATCGAGACACCCACTAACGTCTATATCATGCATGCCCCTACGGTGGGCACCATCATCCAGAAGACGAATTGTTCAGCCGACTTCATCGACTTCATACACGATATAAAAAAACGACACAAAATCTGAGGAATCGGTTCATCCACAAAAAAACAAGCCTCCAGCACGAATGCTGAAGACTCTGTTTTTAGTAGAGAAACAGGGACTCGAACCCTACAGGGACTCGAACCCTGGTTTCCGCCGTGAGAGGGCGGCGTCCTAGACCACTAGACGATATCTCCGTAGAAAAGCGTTGCAAAATTACTGCCATTTTTTGAACTGGCAAATTTTTTGTGAACTTTTTTTTCAAAATAATTAAAAAAGCGACATTTTTAGCTTTTTTCGGTATTTTTCCAGCCTCCATCTTGGGTCATTCAAGATAAATTGAGTAATTTAGCGGATTATTAAGAACCAATATCACGTTTTTAGACTATCAATAATTATTATGGCAAGCAAACGACAGACCAAGAAAGCGATCCAGAATGCCTGTGGCGACATCGCAGGCGAGTGCATCTTTGCAGAATCAGCATTTGGCGAGGGCAAACTCGACCAATGGGACAGCATCATCATCGACACTGCCCTGCTGCAGCAGGAGGCCGTCAACCGTGTGAACAATCGTTTTGACAAGAAGGTGAAGGACTTCGCCAACCGCAAGGAGTACAACAAGGCTCGTCGCGCTTACTTCAAGCAGTGCGAGAAGGAACTGAGCGAGTACTTCCGCGCCGAGGTGAACAACATCGTCAAGCGCATGAACGAACTCATGCCCTCCAAGAAATAAACCCTACATGTTTTGATGTGTGTGTGTCATGATTGCAATGCCGATACATCTATCTGCCTTCGGCCGAAACATTTAAACAAATTATTATTACAAAATTTGTTTTAATTTCCCGCCCGAAGGGCGCTTATAATTCCAGCAGATGAATTATGACACACACATGATTCCTTTACACCCAAAACTGAATGAATCTCTCTGGTTGGATATTGAAGAAGGCCGGGTGGACCTTTAAGGTCAACCTCAAGATGCCCTACAAGTGCATCATCGTCATCGCGCCCCACACCAGCAACTGGGATTTCATCCTGGGCGAGCTGGGCATCCACTCGGTGGGCATGAAGGCCGGGTTCCTGATGAAGGACACATGGTTCTTCTTCCCGCTGGGAAGCCTGCTGCGAGGACTGGGCGGTATCCCCGTCAACCGTCGCCAGCACGGCAACTTGACCCAATCGATCGTCAATGCGTTCAACACCACACCCAAACTCGCCATTGGTGTCACCCCCGAGGGCACCCGCAGCCCTAACCCCAACTGGCACAAGGGCGCCATCTTTATGGCTCGCGATGCCCAGGTGCCGCTGGTGTTGGCCTACTTTGATTACATGGACAAGGTGGTGTGCATCGACAAGGAGTTTGAGCTGAGTGACGACGCCGATGCCGACCTGATACGCATCAAGCAATACTTCCAACCATTCCACGGGCGCTACCCCGAGAAATTTGTCACGGGTCTGGAATAGATGAAATGGCGGCCTGTCTGCCATTTCATGATTAGAGATGAGCGATTTATCGCCACTTACTCTATCCATCAATTTTCTATTATCTCATATCTTTATAAGATGATTTCACGCAACATGCGCGTCACGCTCATCGAGGACGACATCGTCTGGGGCGACCGCGACGCCAACTTCAAGCAACTGGAGCGCAACATACGCAATATGGCCGATGACACCGACCTGGTTATCCTGCCCGAGTTGTTCACCACGGGTTTCATGACTGGTGACCGTGAGCAGGCGGCTGCAGTCGCCGAGTGGAACAGTGGCGACACCCTGCGCAAGCTGCGCAAACTCGCCGACGAGTTCCATGTGGGCATCATCGGCAGTTTTCTGGCCAACACGGCTGCACAGCTCTATAACCGCGCCTTTTTCATTGAGCCTAATGGCGATGAGACCTACTATGACAAGCGCCACCTGTTCTCATTTGGTGGCGAGGACAAGGTCTTCAACCAGGGCCTGACCAAGTCGCCCATCGTACGCTTTCGCGGTTTCAACATCAAGTTTGTGGTGTGCTATGACCTGCGTTTCCCCGTGTTCTGCCGCAATGTGAACAACAACTACGACCTGCTGGTGGTCATCGCCAACTGGCCCAAGTCGCGCGAGAAGGTGTGGCGCACCCTGCTGGCCGCACGCGCTATCGAGAACGAGTGCTACGTGTGTGGCGTGAACCGCTGCGGCACCGATCCCGCTGGTGTGGAGTACCCCGAGGGCTCATCACTGGTCATCGACTTCAAGGGAAAGGTCATTGCACAACGCATGACCAGCCCCATCATCACCGCCGACCTCTCCCCTGCCCAGCTGGCGCAGTTCCGCGAGAAATTCCCAGCCTGGCGTGACGCCGACTCGTTCACGTTAAATATTTAATCCTCCGTGACGAGGACGTGTCATAATTTTCGCCCGAAATAAAACCGCTCTAACGAGCGGGAAATTAAAACAAATTATTTAAAAAAATTAATATAAAAATTTAAATTATTTTAATTTTAATACAAAATTTGTTTTAATTTCTCGGCCGCAGGCCGATCAATTATTGAGTCATACGAGTTTTGCAACAACCTCTTAAACATAGCGACGTTGAATTATGTCACAGCCTCTCCCATCATCAATGGATAAGCGCACTCCCATAGAACTGCTGGCGCCCGCCCGTGACGCCGACATCGCCATCGCAGCCATCGACCATGGCGCCGATGCGGTGTATATGGGCGCCTCACATCATGGGGCACGAGCCGATGCCACTAACAGCCTCGACGACGTGCGCCGCGCTTGTGACTATGCCCATTGTTTCGATGCAAAAATCTATGCCACGGTCAACACACTGGTCTATGACGACGAACTGGCCGAGGTGGAACATCTCATTCATGACCTTTACCGCATCGGCGTGGACGCACTCATTGTCCAGGACCTGGGATTGCTCAGGCTGGACCTGCCACCCATCGCCCTGCACGCCAGCACACAGTGCGACCTGCGTTCGCCCGAGAAGGCTCGGTTTCTCGAGGCTCTGGGATTCTCCCAGCTGGTCATGGCGCGCGAGTTGACGCTCGACGAGATTGCAGCCATCCGCAAGGTCACGTCAGTGCCGCTCGAGGCCTTTGTCCACGGTGCGTTGTGCGTGAGCTATAGCGGACGTTGCGCTATCAGCCAGGTGCTGAAGAACCGCAGTGCCAACCGCGGCGAGTGCGCCCAGATGTGCCGTCTGCCCTACGACCTCGTTGACACGCAAGGACACACGTTGATCGAAGGCAAACACCTGCTCTCGCTGCGCGATATGGCGCGACACGACCGTTTGGAGCAGATGATGGCAGCGGGCGTGTCGTCGTTCAAGATCGAGGGGCGCCTGAAAGATGCTTCCTATGTGAAGAATGTGGTCGCCTACTACCGCCGCGCCATCGACAAGATCATCGACCGCCACCCTGACGGCTATCGCCGCTCGTCATCAGGCAACACCAGTTTGGCCTTTGAGCCCTCGTTGGAAAAAAGTTTCAACCGTGGATTTACAAGATATTTCCTGGATGGCCGCCACCCCATTGACGGCACACCCATGGCTAACATCGACACGCCCAAGTCACAAGGCGAATACCTGGGCCGGGCCGTGCGTTGCATCGGCAACAAGCTCACTATCGACACCCGCACCACTCTGGCCAATGGCGACGGCCTGAGTTTTACCGACCAGCAGGGGCAATTCTCGGGAGCGAGGGTCAACCGCGCGCTGGGAGGCGGCACGGTGCTGCTGCGTGAACACGTCAACATCCCGCGCGGTACCCTAGTGTATCGCACTGCCGACAAGGCGTTCAACGACCTGCTGGCCAAGCCGTCGGCCACACGCTCCATCGCCGTGGATGCCGTGCTTCGCTACACGGGTGGCATGCTTGTGCTCACCCTCAGTGACGAGCGAGATTGCCACGTCACCCACACGCTGCCCTGTGACCTGCAACCCGCTACTAAGCCTCAAGCCGAACGCCAAATCGCCGAAATCAGTAAGCTAGGGGGCACCATCTATCAACTGCGTGAGGCTCAAGTGCCTGGCGACCTGTTCATCCCCGCATCGCTATTGGCACGCATGCGCCGCGAGGCCATCGACCTGCTCGACCGCACCCATGCCATCACCCGCCCAGCCGACAAGCGTCGACCAGAGGACAAAACGGTACAATATCACTCTACTACGCTTGTGCCTGCCGACAACGTCGCCAACCACCTGGCTGAGCAAGTGTATCGAGATCATGGCGTGACAACCATCACGCCTGCGCTCGAAGTCGGCACACCTGCCACAGCCTCTACCCCACTCATGCACACCCGTTACTGCATCCGTCGACAACTGGGCGCATGCCTCAAGGGGACAAACGCTAATAAATTGCCACGCGACCTCTATCTCAAGACCGGCACAACACTGCTGCGCGTCACCTGCGACTGCCGCACCTGCGAGATGACCCTCACCCAACCCTAACACTCCTCAACACAACTATCCAGCGGCTCAACCTCACGCTAAGCCGCCAAACCGCTAAGTTCTTGTCATAAATCATTTCCAAAATTCATCCCCGTTTCCTCCGTTCTTTCCGTTCCCTCCGTCTAAACCTTCGCGTGAGGCCCAAGAACGCGGATGCCAATAAACTCTAAACTCTAAACTGCGAGCGCTGCGAGCATAAATGCTTTTCGTCATTGACAGGCTCAATCAATGTCTGTACCTTTGTAATATGAGATGTCAAAACTCGCTTTTAACAGTTCGTTAACAGTTCCGCACCACCCTATTCATTACTAACGCATGGTCATTACACACCATTTACCGCTCATGGTCAACGACTTATGAAAAACCATCCATTTTTATGGCATAATGCCTTTTGACGTAGAAATGTTTTTACTAAAAGTGCCGTTTTTTTAGTGATAGGTTATGGGCCTTTTTCGAAAAAAAGCACTACCTTTGCACAATAGTAAATTTACAATCTATTTTCCTAAAAATACTGTAACAAAAGACAATGGAACCTTTATTTGAGAAACTCAAAAGCAACGCGATTGCCAACAGGCAGCGCATCGTCCTTCCCGAGAGTACTGAACCCCGCACGCTGACGGCCGCCGAGCGCATCATCGGTGACGGCATCGCCGACATCGTGCTCATTGGCGACAAGGCCGAAATCCTTGCCAAAGCCGCTGAGTTGGGGCTGAAGAACATCGACAAAGCTAACGTCATCAACCCAAATGATGCCGAGGCTGTCGAGAAATATGCCCAGCTGTTCTACGAGCTGCGCAAGGCCAAGGGCGTGACCATCGAGGATGCCCGCAAGAAGGTGCTTGACCCGCTCTACTTGGGTTGCCTGCTCATCAAGGCTGGCGATGCCGACGGACAGGTTGCCGGCGCAATGAACACAACGGGCAATGTGCTGAGGGCTGCTTTCCAGGTATTGAAGACCGCTCCAGGCATCAGCACAGTGAGCGGTGCCTTCCTGATGCTGTTGCCCGAAGGCTCGCCCTACGGCCACAACGGCGTGATGGTATTTGCCGACTGTGCCGTGGTGCCCGATCCCGATGCCCAGCAGCTGGCTCAAATCGCAGTGAGTGCCGACCGTACGGCTCGCGCCCTCGCCGAGATTGACGATCCCAAGATCGCCATGCTGAGTTTCTCGACCAAGGGCAGCGCAAAGCATGAGCGTGTAGATAAGGTGATTGAAGCCACCCGCTTGGCCAAGGAGATGAATCCCAACCTGAAGATTGACGGCGAACTGCAGGCCGATGCAGCCATCGTGCCTAGCGTGGGTGCCAGCAAGGCTCCCGGCAGCGACATCGCTGGCCATGCCAATGTGCTCGTGTTCCCCGACCTGGGCGTGGGCAACATCGCTTACAAGCTCGTGCAGCGCATCGCTGGTGCCAAGGCCGTGGGTCCCGTTCTCCAGGGTCTTGCCGCTCCCGTCAACGACTTGTCACGCGGCTGCAACGAGGACGACATCTACCGCACCGTGATCTTGACCTGCAACCAGGCAATTAACAAGTAATGAGCTGTGTAGAGACGCAACATCTTGTGTCTCGATGCGATAAGCTAAAACAAGCGGATGTGTCATAATTGCAATGTCGCTACATATATCGGCCTACGGCCGCCCGAAGGGCGGTTATAAATCCAGCAGATCAATTATGACACACCCTCTACAAAAAAATCAATAATTTGTGGTCACGCCGAGGCAGGGCCCTACTACTTTAAACATAAAACCATTATCTATATATAAAATGAATATCTTAGTGCTTAACTGTGGCAGCAGCTCTGCCAAGTACAAACTCATCGAGATTAAAGAGAACAAGACCCTCGCTGAGGGCGGTGTAGAAAAAATCGGTCTGCCTGACGGCTTTATCAAGCTCAAGTTTGATGACGGCAGCAAGAAGAACATCGACCTGGGTCTTACCGACCACAAGGGTGCCATCAAGGCCATCCTCGATGCCCTGGTAAATCCTGAGTATGGTTGCATCAAGGACCTGAAGGAGATTGACGCCGTTGGTCACCGCGTGGTACATGGTGGCGAGAAGTTCAGCCGCAGCGTCCTCATCACCGACGAGGTGAAGGACATGATTCGCGAGTGCTATGGCATCGCTCCGCTGCACAACCCCGTGAACATGGCAGGTATCGAGGCCATCGAGGCCGTGTTGCCCGGTGTTCCCCAAGTGGCTGTGTTTGACACCGCTTTCCACCAGACGATGCCCAAGTCGGCATTCATGTATCCGCTGCCCATGGAGTATTACACTAACGACCACGTGCGTCGCTACGGTTTCCACGGCACGAGCCACCGCTTTATCACCCAGCGCGTGTGTGAGATGCTGGGCACCACTCCCGAGGGCAAGCGCATCATCTGCTGCCACATCGGCAACGGCGCCAGCATCAGCGCCATCAAGGACGGCAAGAGCATCGACACCACGATGGGCTTGACGCCCACCGAGGGCCTGATGATGGGTACCCGCTCGGGCGACGTTGACCCGGGTGCACTACTGTTCCTCATGGAGAAATACAACCTCAGCCCCAAGGAGATGCTTAACATCATCAACAAGAAGAGCGGTGTGCTGGGCATCACTGGCGTGAGCAGCGACATGCGTGACGTGGTTGACGCTGCCGAGAAGGATGGCAACGAGCGCGCACAACTGGCACTCGACATGTACGAGTTGCGTATTCTCAAGACCATCGGCGCCTATGCAGCCGAGCTGAACGGTGTTGACATCATCGCCTTTACAGGTGGCGTTGGCGAGAACCAGTACCAGACCCGCAAGCGCGTGTGCCGCCAACTGTCCTACCTGGGCGTGAAGATTGACGAGGAGCTCAACGACACCCTGTGGCGTGGCAAGGAAGGCGAGATCAGCACTCCCGACAGTAAGGTCAAGGTCGTTGTAGTCCTCACCGATGAGGAGTACATGATTGCCCACGACACCGAGGCTATCGTCGAGGGCCGCGAGCCGTAAGCATAGCTTAGGCTGTAAGATAAAATATTATAAACCCTGTACTTGCTCCAATATGGTCAAGTACAGGGTTTGCTAAGTGGGTTTTATCAACAGTAGCGTTTTATTTTCCTAGGCCAACAGCACGCGAAACCGACTTGATTGTTGCGGCTTTATCGCTGTGATGGGAATCCTTGCCGGCCCCGAGAGGATGATCATGATCGACAGGACAGTAGGCCGTGTATTGAGTTAACTGCGCATTGAGCGACAACAGCAAGTAGCCATCATCATTAATTGTATAGTACAATTCTTCGTGGTCACCGTCATCAAACCAGAGATACAAACGGTTTAATTGCTGCTCCCATTTCAAGCCAATATAATCTATTGTCGTGTTTTGATTGTAATAGGTTGAATAACCGTATATACCAGATTGGTCTTCAAAGAAGTCAAAACTTACCTTGATTTGCTCGGGAATATCAAATCTCTCACCATTTTCATCTATGGCATACTCTGATATCCAGCTACCCACAATGCTTTTAAAGTGGTGATCACCCAAAATGACACCAACTACGGCATTGACATCAGCGATATTGACCTCGCCGTCGCCATTCACGTCGCCATACACATAGTTCTGGGCAAACACGCTGCAGGGCATAGTTAACATTAGTCCGATAAGGAGAATTTTAATCTTTTTCATCATAAACATACCAGTAATTAATTTAGTTTAGGGTAATAAAAGTGAATAAAAGAAGGTCAAATAAACCTCATGTCGTTGGCTTTTAATAATCTAGAGTAGGTGCTAAAGTTTTCTGTATCACTAAATGCACAACAAGTATGCAAATTACGTCATTATAATTGACGTATGCAAGATAATTTCAAGAATTGTGACAATGACGATTGCAGAAAAAAACTATACTCTATTAACTGTTAACTGAAAACTATTTACTACCTTTGCACGTTAAAACAAGCAATAAGACTATGTTAAAGGACAAGATAGAAGCGCTGAAGGCGCAAATAGCAGAGCTCAAGGCCGAAAATGAGGAGGCACTTGAGGCATTGCGTATCAAATACCTGAGTAAGAAAGGTGAAGTAACCGCTCTGTTCAACGAGTTCCGTGAAGTGGCTCCCGAAGAGAAACGCGAACTGGGCCAAAAGCTCAATGAGCTCAAGAACCTCGCTACCGAGAAGATCAATGCCCTGCGCGAGGCTACCAAGCAGCAGGCCAAGGAACAGAACAAGATCGACATCACCCGTCCCGCATTCCCCGCCGAGTTGGGAACACGCCATCCGATCTCGGTGGTGCGCAAGCAGATCATCGACATCTTCTCACGCTTGGGCTTCACCATCGCCGATGGTCCCGAGGTTGAGGACGACTGGCACGTGTTCAGCGCACTGAACTTTGCTGCCGATCATCCCGCACGCGACATGCAGGACACTTTCTTCATCGAGAAGAATGAGCAGGACGTGACGCGCAATATCGTGCTCAGGAGCCACACCAGCTCGGTGCAGGTGCGCACCATGGAGCACAATCAGCCGCCCATCCGCATCATCTGCCCGGGTCGCGTCTTCCGCAACGAGGCCATCACGGCACGTGCCCACTGCTTCTTCCATCAGATCGAGGGTCTCTACATTGACAAGAATGTGACCTTTGCCGACCTGAAGCAAGTGCTGCTGCATTTCGCCAAGGAACTCTTCGGAACCGAGACCGAGATCCGCTTGCGTCCCAGCTATTTCCCGTTCACCGAGCCTAGCGCCGAGATGGACGTGACATGTATGCTGTGTGGCGGTAAGGGCTGCGGTTTCTGCAAGCACACGGGCTGGGTCGAGATCCTGGGTTGTGGCATGGTGGATCCCGCCGTGCTCGAGGCCAGTGGCATCGACAGTACAGTCTATAGCGGCTACGCCTTCGGCTTGGGCGTGGAGCGCATCACCAACCTGAAGTACATGGTGAAGGACCTGCGCATGTTCAGCGAGAATGATGTGCGCTTCCTCGACGAGTTCAAGAGCGCGCATTGATGTTTTGCCTTTTCTAGGCAAAACAGGTTACAGGTTAGAGATAATAAGTTTAAAGAATATGGAGACGCAAAATTTTGCGTCTCTACATTTATCAAGATGACAATAAAAGAACGATATCAGGGTATTCTAGAGTATTTCCAGCAAGTACAGCCCAATCCTGAAACCGAGTTGCAGCACCACGATCCGTTTGAGTTGTTGGTGGCTGTGATGTTGAGCGCCCAGTGTACCGACAAGCGAGTGAACATGGTGACTCCCGCCTTGTTCAAGGCCTTTCCCACGGCTCAAGCGATGGCAGCCGCCAGCGTGGAGGATATTCTGGAGTATGTCAAGAGCGTATCCTATCCCAACAGCAAGGCTGCTCACCTGCAGGCCATGGCACAGAAACTGATGGATGAGTTTGAGGGCCATGTGCCCGAAAACATGAAAGACCTCACCTCGTTGCCAGGCGTGGGACGCAAGACGGCCAATGTGGTGATGGGGGCTGCCTTTGGCAAAGCGACCATTCCTGTCGATACCCATGTTTATCGTGTGTCACACCGCTTGGGACTGTCACAGGGCAAGACCCCTAATGACGTGGAGCGCGACCTGGCCCGGCACATCCCCGAGGGGCAACGTTTCAAAGCCCACCACTGGATCCTGTTGCATGGACGATACGTCTGCAAGGCGTTGAAGCCCGACTGTCTGAACTGTGGCATCCAGCGGTACTGCAAGCAATATAAAAAATAAAATGTTCTAATCGACCCATAAACTGTCCTATATTTCACAAAATGATAATTTTTCGCCTGGACGTTTAAACCTATGAGGTTATATTTGTGTCAAATGTGCGTTTTTTGAAAAAACACCTTATTCACTAGAGAACAACTAAACGTTTATTAAAAAAGAAAGTATATGAAGAAATTTTTTGTATTGATTGCTGCTGCAATCGTGTGCATGAGCGCAAGCGCTCAAGTTCAGTTTGGTGGAAAGGTCGGTTTTGACATGACCCACTTCTGGGGCAAGGATGTTGGGCACGATCTTGTACCCAACTATCAATTAGGTTTGATGATGGAATAT
>ONKD01000052.1 GCA_900318345.1 uncultured Prevotellaceae bacterium | reverse complement strand
TTGCCTTCTTCATTGCCACTGGGGCGGGGCACCTTGGTGATCTCGTCAAAGATCGACCATACTGCTTGCGGATTCAGATCTTTTACTTGCATTGTAAAAAAACAGATTAAAATGTTAGTTAATATTTAGTTAGTTGAATTTATGTTAAAGCAAATTCATTTCCACCGCTAAGTTACTACTTTTTCTTGAATCCTCACTCAATTGTCAATAAAAAATCCATGGAATAAAAAATTTAGCTATCTTTGCAACAAGCAATTCATTATATATCCAAATCTAGATTTAAATAATATGAAACTATACAAGGCTAACATCATCTATACTCGCGATAAGGACCACTTTGAGGTTTTGGAACATGGTTATGTGGGCGTGGAGAATGGGCGCGTCGTGGACGTGGCCAGTAGCGCCGACGCTTTTAGCCAGCGTCCTGAGGAAGTGATAGATTACGGCGACTGCCTGCTCATTCCAGCCATGAACGACATGCACGTGCATGCGGGACAATACCGCAACCAGGGCATATCCATGGACTTGGAACTGCTGGACTGGCTCAACAATTACACCTTCCCCGAGGAGGCAAAATACAGTGACACGCGCTACGCAAGGCGCATGTACAGCCGCTTTGTGCACGACCTGTGGCGCTATGGCACAATGCGCACAGCTACATTTGCCACCACCCATCTGGAGAGCACGCGCCTGCTCATGGAACTGTTCAGCGAGGCTGGCATGGGCGCATTGGTCGGCAAGGTCAATATGGACCGCAATGCCATCGACCCCTTGCTTGAAAGCATCGATGAGGCTGTGGCCAGTAACGAGGCGCTTATCACCGAGTGGAACGACCCCGACGGTCTCGTCAGACCCATCATCACGCCACGTTTCATTCCCTCATGCTCGTCAGCCATGCTGCAGGCCTGCGGCGAACAGGCACAAAAGTACCAGGTGCCCGTGCAGTCTCACCTGTCAGAGAACCTGGGAGAAATAGCCTTGGTGCGGGAGCTGGAGCCCGAGAGCCGTTTCTATAGCGACGCCTACGATCGCTACGGTCTGTTCGGGCAGACACCAACCATCATGGCACACTGCGTCTTCAGTGAAGGCGAAGAGCTGGAACTGATGAGCCGTCGCGATGTGATGGTGGCGCATTGCCCCACGTCGAACATCAACCTGATAACCGGCATCGCGCCCATCCGCTCCTTCCTCGAAAAGGGCATCAGGGTGGGCTTAGGTAGCGACATCAGCGGAGGCCATGACATGAGCATCATGCGCGTGATGGTATATGCCATTCAGGAG
Organism: uncultured Prevotellaceae bacterium; assembly: GCA_900318345.1. Lineage (GTDB taxonomy): Bacteria > Bacteroidota > Bacteroidia > Bacteroidales > Muribaculaceae > Sodaliphilus. Next base: position 24,112 of record ONKD01000052.1, on the reverse strand, counting down.
AGCAAACTTTACAACCAGAAGTACAAGGACAAGCGCTTCCTCTCGCTCTCCGAGGCCTTCTGGATTGCCACCAAGTCGGCAGGCAGCTTCTTCGGGCGCGTGGGCAGCTTTGAGCCAGGCTACGAGTTCGATGCCCTCGTGATTGACGACAGCAGCCTCAACCACAGCAACTATACACTGACCCAACGCCTCGAACGTTTCATCTACGTTGGCGACGACCGCCACATCGCCGTCCGATTCTGCCGAGGCCAAGAAATTCCCGAGCCTCGCATCCTGGACTAATCCACATATAAACTACGAATTACTCGAATTGAACTAATAGGCACTCTCCCACAATTAAGCCTTATTTCACGAATTGCGGTCTGATTGCACTTCGTTTAATTCGCTAAATTCGCCGACCATTCAACGTGTGCGGATGCAAAAACCTTAGCGACTACCCGACTTGCCGCTTCGTCTGTTGGTCTATCTGTCTGTTCTGCGGGTTCAGTTTCACGGTTGACCTGTCAACCTCGATAAGCCATCCCCTCTTGACAAAATCGTTAAGCAGTTGATAAGCCTTGGCCCTCTTGAACGGGTACATTTCAACAAGGTGTTCAGCGACCTCACTGCGCTTGGCGGGAGTGCCATCCTCAGGGACTGCGCTGACCAACATCACCCATAGTTCTCCCTCCTTCTGCTGGCGTTCAATCTCTACCTGCTGTTGGCGGTCGGCCACGGCATCCATGGGGATGGCATTGGCATCGAGTTTGAAGCATATGTCCTGGCTGTTACGGTGACGGCTCACGTGATGGCTGGCGACGAACACGCTGCCGCGCTTCTCGACATTGAACACGTCGCTGCACTTCTGATAAAGCATGGTTCCCAGGTGGCCCTTCATGTTCTTGTCATTGAACCCCTTGTTCTGGTGCATGACCACGACGATGGCGCAGTTGTGCTCATTGGCAATTGCGGCGAGGCGGTTGACCAGTCGCTGCGACTCAATCACGTCGTTATAGTTGTAGAGCAGATCGGCGATGCCGTCGATGATGACCAGGTCGGGCTTGTCATACGCTATCGTCTGGCTGATGAACTCATAGCGCGTGATTTCGTCACTGTCCTCGCCAGTACGGTCGATGTTCATGTTGCGCAGACAATAGACATCGTAGTCATGGTGGCGGCTCTCAGGGGTCATCTTGTCGATTGTCTCCTGAATGCGTTTGGTGTCGCTCTTGGCCTGCTCGGTGTCAAAGAACAGGACTCGACCTGCCTGCTGGAGGCTGCGGCAACTGGCGAACTGGTCGCTGCCCAAGAAGATGGCGCTCAGGATGTCGCAGAAGAAGGTCTTGCCGTTCTTCCACTTGGCGCTAACGGCTATCAGGTTGCCCTTGGGCATCGTTGGCACACCGCCTATCTCAATGAGGTATTCGGGATCGGGATACTCGGCGTTGCGGTCAATGACATAACCCTTGATAAATTCATTGTACTCGTTTGCGATCTGTTCTTCAAGGCTGTGATTGTCTCGGATACAGATTCTGTCTAAAATTGATTCAGAATAATTCATGGTAATTAAATATAATTAAAAGTGAATAAAAAATTGGTTGCTTTCTCGGCTGCAAAGTTAAATGGTGGCAACGCCCTGCTACAATGTCAAAAAGCACAACAGCAGCAAAGCATCAACACAACAGCAGGGTGGCAATGTTCGTAAAAGGTGTAATAATTATTTGATGACCAATATTTTGTGCTGCTATTTTTTATAATTGGGAGCAGGTGGATGGAGAGTTTTTTTGATTCTTCGTCTTTTCATCCATCCGTCCATGCTTGCTCGTGAGCGGGATAATCAGATGGAGGGGGTAACAGGTTTTGCTCTTGCAGTACATGCCCGTTTGGATGAATGGACGAGCAGATGGGCAGATGAGGAAAGCGATTGTGTGGAGGATATATATATTTATCAATTGAATAGGATTGTGTCAAAACTTGCGATGACACAACCCATCTATTCGTCTATTTGTCTATTTATATATTATAAAGTAGACGAATAGACGAAAAGATGAGTAGCAATCGGGAGGAAGAATATCAAAGGGACTCTCCCTTTTTTTCTCCTCATTCACACGCGGTTTGTATGAATAGATGAATAGATGAGAAGATAAACCTTATCCCTGACAACAGCTGAATTGCTATCCTCGCCTTGCCCCATCTTTCATTCAATGTTTTCCCAGACTAAGATATTCTGTCAATCAGTTTTATTGTCGGCTCGATGGATTGAAGGTCTGTCAGTACATGTGTTGTTAAAAGTGTTAGTTAATCTTTAGCGCTTTGAATTTTTGTTAAAACCGAGGGCTATTCAATCAATTTGAACAAAAATAATGCAAATTATCATGCTTGGAGTCGCAAAGTATCACTAAATTTGCAGGTCTTTTTGCACAAAAAACGCAGATGATGGCTACATTACTATTGACATTGGCGATTGTGGGACTGGCGGTGCTGCTGCTGGGCGTGAAGATTTTCTTTGTGAAAGGCGGACGTTTCCCCAATACCCACATCCACGACAATGCCGAGATGCGCAAGCGTGGCATCACCTGCGCCCGTGATAAAGAATTTTACAACTAACACATTTATAAGAAAAAGTCAAAAAAACAACGTTTGAAATGAACTGCTTTAAGAACTACTCCAAACTTGCCCTGTTCGCCGTCGTAGCGTTCATGGCGTTCACCTCGTGCAACGATAAGCCTGCCGCCGAGGCACCCAAGGCCAACAGCGCAGCCCTTGAGAATCTCAAGATCCGTTACATCGACGAGGACTCCATCATGGCCAACTATAACCTTGCCAAGGACATCAACGAGGCCATGTTGCGCCGCCAGAACCAGTTTGACGCTGCCCAGAAGCAGCGCGGCAACGAGATCAGCAAGTTTGGCAACGCCATGCAGCAGAAATACCAGAACAATCAATACCTGACCGAGGAGGCCTTTAACGCCGACCAGGCTAAGCTGCAAAAGATGCAGGCCGACGCCGAGAACTACCTGGCCAGCCTCCAGCAGAGCATCCAGAACGAGTTGAATCAGAGCCAGATCCAACTGCTCGACTCTGTCGACAACTTCATGAAGGACTATGCCAAGAAGAAAGGCTTTGACATGGTGTTGCGCAAGAGCGCCACGCTCTTTATCGACGAGAAATATGACGTGACCAAGGAGGTTGTCGAGGGCTTGAACAAGCGCTACAACAAGGTGGGTGGCAAGACTGCCCCCGCTCCCGCCAAGGCTCCCGAGGCTGCTCCCGCTAAGCCCGCCGCTGGCACAACCGCTACCGGCTTGAGCACCGAGAAACCCGCCACTCCTGGTAAGGTGGACCTGAAGAAATAACGAGCGTTAGATATCGTTTGAATGAAATAGCGGGTGGCCCGATTGGGTCGCCCGCATTCGACATATTGTACAAGACGAATATCACTGATCGCCAATTTATGGCCACCGCTGTGGCCGCAATGAATCGACGCAAAGATAGGCTAAATTATCTATTTTTGCAAGTTTTTATGCAACATTTGTATAAATCTCTGATTGTTTTTTCATGGTTATTTTGTGATTTCGGCAAATGTAACTAATTTTGTAGCATGACAAAGCAAGAATGTGTACAGAGATTGTCAGCGCCTTGCTTTTGGGATACCGACAGGGAGGCGTTTGATTTGGACCAGTATCCAGCGTTCATTGTTTCGCGCGTGTTCGAGATTGGGACGCTTAACGACTGGCGCACACTTGTGTCCTATTATGGTCTTGACCGCATCGTGGAAGTGTGCAAGCAGATGCGACACATCGACGAGGTAAGTCTTGCCTTCATAACCACCATATCAAACACCAATCCCGCCGATTACCGATGCTTCGTTACGAAACAATAGAACCTGCGACACTTGAGTTGTTGAGAGGCCTGATGAAAGAGCCGTTATTGGCTAATACCCGTTTAGTGGGAGGTACAGCACTGGCACTGCAACTTGGACATCGCAGCTCTATTGATTTGGACTTATTTGGGCATATCTCTTGTGATGACATCGAGTTGAGGAAAATATTAGCCTCTCATGGGGAATTACAGCTCATCAATACCTCGACAAACGTAAAACTGTTTACCATCAATGGTGTGAAAGTTGATATTGTGAACTACGATAGCCCTTGGATTGATGAGATGATTGTGGAAGATGGATTGAGGCTTGCCTCGGTTCAGGAAATTGCTGCTATGAAGGTTCGTGCAATCGTTGGTCGAGGCACGCGAAAGGACTTTGTTGACCTGTATTTCCTTCTACAACAGTTCTCGATGTCAGATATTTTGAACTTATTCCATAAGAAGTATCCTGATGTCAATGACTTTATCGCAATCCGCAGTTTGACCTATTTTGAGGATGCCGAGCAGGCCCCTATGCCCTTCATGCACACATCTGACTTATGGGATGCTATGAAGGCATACATTAAGAAATCAGTGATGGAAATTCTTTAGGTTGACTTGAGGTTTTCTGAGAATAAAGCGGGCGGCCCGATTGGGTCGCCCGTTGTAATGAAGTAGGGTAGTGTGGAGTGTTACCCGAAGTTGTCGTAGTGGATGGATGAGGGATCGACGCCCAGGGAGTCGAGCACCTCGTTGACGGTCTGGCTCATCATGGCGGGACCGCACATGTAGTACTCGCAGTCCTCGGGAGCCTCGTGCTGACCCAGATAGGTGTCGCGCATCACGGGAGCGACAAAGCCCGCCGTGTACTTCACGCCAGCCTCGTCGGCAACGGGATCGGGACGGTCCAGTGCCAGGTGGAAGTGGAAGTTGGGGAAGTCCTTCTCCAACTGCAGGAAGTCCTCGAGATAGAAGACCTCGCTCAGCGAGCGGGCACCATAGAAGTAGTGCATCTCGCGGTCACGCGTGTTGAGCGTGCGTGTCATGTGCAGGATCTGTGCGCGCAGGGGAGCCATACCGGCACCACCACCTACCCAAATCATCTCCTTCTTGCTGTCGAAGATGGGATGGAAGTCGCCGTAGGGGCCGCTCATGATGACCTTGTCGCCAGGCTTGAGCGTGAAGATGTAGCTCGACGCGATGCCGGGCATGACATCCATGAATCCCGTTGCGGGTTTGGGCTTGAAGGGTGGGGTAGCGATACGTACCGTGAGCATGAATCGGTCGCCCTCGGCGGGATAGTTAGCCATCGAGTAGGCACGCACGGTGGCCTCATCGTTGCGGCACTTGAGCGAGAACAATCCGAATTTCTCCCAAGTGGGCAGGTAGTCACCCAGCGACTCCTTGTCGATGTCCTTGTCATAGTCCATCTCATACTCGGGAATCCTGATCTGGGCATAGCTGCCGGGGATGAAGTCCATGTGCTCGCCTGGGGGCAGGGCAACGATAAACTCCTTGATGAACGACGACACGAGCTTGTTGCTCACAACGGTGCACTCATACTCCTTGACCGAGAGCACACTGTCGGGCACCTGGATGGACATGTTGTCCTTGACCTTGACTTGGCAGCCCAGGCGCCAGTGGTCCATCTGCTCCTTGCGGGAGAAGTGGGGCACCTCGGTCGGCAGAATCTGGCCGCCGCCCTCGGTGACCTGTACCTTGCACTGGCCGCAGCTGCCCTTACCGCCACAGGCGCTCGAGAGCATCACGCCGTTCTCGTGCAACGTGTTGAGCAGGGTGTTGCCACTGGCTACATCCAGCTCCTTTGTGCCGTTATTGATGTTGATTTTCACATTGCCCGACGGCACGAGGTAGTGCTTGGCGACGAGCAGAACGATGACAAGCAGGAGCGTGAGCACGAGGAACACGATAGCACTCGCCTCCTTATCCTAATTTAATGCCCAGGAAACTCATGAAGGCGATGCCCATGAGACCAGTAATGATGAATGCGATGCCCACGCCGCGCAGGGGCTTGGGAATGTCGCTGTAAGCCAGTTTCTCGCGAATGGCGGCAATGCCCACAATAGCGAGCAGCCAGCCGATACCCGACCCGGCGCCATAGACGGTGGCCGTCAAAGCCGAATCAAAGTCGCGCTGCTGCATGAACAGCGAGGCACCCAGGATGGCGCAGTTCACGGCGATCAACGGCAAGAAAATACCTAACGAGGCATAAAGCGACGGTGAGAATTTCTCCACAGCCATCTCGACCAACTGCGTTGCCGAGGCAATCACAGCGATAAACAGGATCAGGCCCAGGAAACTCAGGTCGACACCCTCGAGGCTTGGACTGAGCCACTGCAAGGCACCCTCCTTGAGGACATACTCGTTGAGCATATAGTTGATGGGTTGGGTAACCACCAGCATGAAGGTAACCGCGATGCCCAGACCGAAGGCCGTCTTCACGTTCTTGGACACTGCCAGGAACGAGCACATGCCCAGGAAGTAGGCAAATATCATGTTGTCGATGAATATCGACTTGATAAACAGATTAAGTTCTTCCATTGTCTTTCTTGTCTTTTAATGGTTAAACATGCCCGTTAATCCTCTTGCAGTTCCTTGTTGTGGGCGCGGTGTACCCAAATGATGCAGCCCACGGTGATCAGCGCCATCGGGGCCAGAATCATCAGGCCGTTGTTCTCATAGCCGTGGTCGTAGCACCACTGCGGCACCACCTGGTAGCCAAACAGCTTGCCCGAGCCCAGCAGTTCGCGGAAGAAGGCCACAATCACCAGGACGATGGTGTAGCCCAGGCCATTGCCGATGCCGTCGAGGAACGATGGCCAAGGACGGTTGTGCATCGCAAAGGCCTCGAGGCGACCCATGAGGATGCAGTTGGTGATAATCAAGCCAATGAATACCGACAACTGCTTGCTCACGTCATAGTTATAGGCGATGAGGACCTGTTGCACAATGATAACCAGCGCGGCAACCACCACCAGTTGCACGATGATGCGGATGTTGGTGGGAATGGTCTTGCGCAGGAATGAAATAATCACGTTGCTGAACGCCAGCACACAAATCACCGAGATGCCCATCACGATGGCGGGCTCCAAACTGGCGGTGACTGCAAGTGCGGAGCAAATACCCAAAATCTGTACCAAAACGGGATTGTCCTTGGACAGCGGGTTGAACAAAGCTTCTTTGTTTTTCTTGGATAACATAATCGCAGATGGTTTTATTCGGGTTGATTGTCGTTGGTTTCACTCTTGTCGGCGTCAGCGGTGCACTGTGTGCCGCCTCCTCCTCCCAATTTCTTCAGGAACGCCTCATAGGGGGTCAAGCAGTCCTCGAGCATGGCGCTCACGCCCAGGCTGGTGATCGTGGCGCCCGTCAAAGCGTCGATCTGCTCGGCTCCGGTCACTGATTTCAGGCCCTTCTTGAGCACTACCACGCCCTTGTACACGCCCTCCTGGAACAAGTGCTTGTCAACAAACTCGTCCTGGAAGTCCTTGTCGGCGATGCGTGCGCCCAGACCCGGGGTCTCGCCCTCGTGCGAGAAGTTGGCGCCATAGATGGTGTTGCCATCCTCGTTCACGGCGACATAGCCCCAGATGGGACCCCACAAGCCGGCTCCATACATGGGGAGCACATACTTGATGCTGCCGTCGTCCATTTTGCACTTCATCACGGGTAACTGGCGCTCGGCCAGCTTCACGTTCTTCTTCATCTTCACGTCAAATGCCACATTCTTGGCACTGTCCACAATATTACCCTCGCGGTCCACCAGCAGGTCCTGAATGATGTACTTCTCATAGGTTTCCTTGACCTTGCTGTCGTCAGGAGCGGCAATGTGCAGCGCGCTCAGGATTTGTTTGCGCGTGTCGTTGGCGATATTCTCATTCTGCTTGGGCTTGAGCGCCATGTAGATGAGTGCCAGCACGGTGCCCACGAGCAGGACCATGACAGCGGCATACAGGATTTGATAAGTATTACTGTTCTTGTTCATGGCTTATCCCTCCTTATTCTTTAGTGGCGGCGCGGCGGGCGCGGCGCTTGATGTTTGACGATACGACACAGTGGTCAATCAACGGGGCAAAGGCGTTCATCAGCAGGATGGCCAGCATCATGCCCTCGGGGTAACCACTGTTATAAACACGAATCAGGATGGCAAACACGCCAATCAGCAGACCATAGATGTACTGGCCCACTTTGGTGCGGGCACCCGTTACGGGATCGGTGGCCATAAAGACAGCACCAAAGGCGAAACCGCCCAGGCACAACTGGGTCACGGGGTCGAGCATCGATGCCGGATAGGTGGCACTGGGTAAGGCGTGAACCAATGCGGCCATGCCCAGACCGCCGACAAATACCGAGCACATGATCCTCCACGAGGCGATGCCCGTCAACAGCAGCAGGGCAGCACCCAGCAGGATGGCGATCATCGAGGTCTCGCCGGGAGATCCGGGGATGAGTCCCACGATGGCATCCATCGTTGAGATGGGCTCGCCCACGATGTTAGTCATGCTCACGTTGTCGCCCACGGTGGTTGCTACCTGTCCCAGCGGGGTTGCGCCGGTAAAGCCGTCAACCACGGTGCCCTGTCCCATGCCAAAGGCGCTGTCCACCTTGACAAACGGCTCGTCACCACTCATGTGTGACGGATAGGCAAAGAAGAGGAACGCGCGGGTGATCAATGCAACGTTAAAGATGTTCATTCCCGTGCCGCCAAACACCTCTTTGGCAAAGATGACGGCAAACGCCGTGGCGACAGCAGTCATCCACAACGGTGTGTTGATGGGAACGATGAGCGGGATAAGGATACCTGTCACCAAGAATCCCTCTTGTATCTCCTTGTGGTGGATTTGGGCGCTGATGAACTCGATGCCCAGACCCACGCCATAACTTACCACGATAACCGGCAGCATCGCCAGCAGACCGTAGATCCACATGGTGAACCAGCTGGCGGGCTGGCCTATGGCCATATAGTGCTGGTAGCCGATGTTGTACATGCCGAACAGCAACGCCGGTATCAAAGCCACCACCACGGTGATCATGGTGCGCTTCAGGTCATTGCCGTCATGGATGTGGACGCCCAACCGCGAGGTGGTGTTAGGCGTGAACAAGAAGGTCTCCATGCCGTCATACACCGACTCCAGCTTGGCCAGCTTGCCGCCGGGACGGAACGAGGGCTCGATCTTGTTCATGAATTTTCTTAATGCTTTCATATTCAATGATATTGTTGAATAGCTATTGTTGTTTTTGTTTTTTCTCTCTTGTGATTGCTGCTGAGGTCTAAAGTCAGGGGAGGAGTCTCTCTAAACCCTAAACTCTACACTCCACTTCTTGCAACAGCGAGAAGTGAATCTCACGACATCTCGGCACGCAACTTGTCAAGACCCACGCGCACGATGTGCTGCAGCTCCAGCTTACTTGTGTCGGCAAACTCGGCCAGGGCGAAGTCCTCGGGTGCGATCTCGTAGATGCCCAGCTGCTCCATCTTGTCGATGTCGCCGCTGATGATGGCCTTGATGAGGAACTCACCATAAATGTCCATCGGGAGCATCGCGTCATACTCGCCCGTGCGCACGATTGCACGCTCGCCGCCCTTGATGCGGCTGTCCATGCTGACGGGCTTCTTCAGGCCGCCCAGCCATGTGGTGAAGGTGCGGTAAATCGAGTAACGCTTGGGATTGAGTGACGCCCAGCCCATGAACTCGTCGGGCTTGTTGTTCTCGGGAATGACGGTAATGTGGCGATAGGGCGCGCGCAGCCAACCTTCAAGTTCCACTTTAACTCCGGTGAGCACGTTACCGCTGATGATGCGGCTTGCGCTGGCATCGGTCAGGTTGTTCTTGAGCAGGGTAGCCAGGTCAGCACCCATCACGGTCTTGACGTAGCGGGGCTCCTGCACCATCTCGCCATTGACGGCAACCACTGTGTCGTGGCTCACCTTGCCGGTGGTGAACAACTCGCCGATACGGGCCAGCGTCACGATGTCGAGCGTCCAGATCACATCACCCTTGCCCACGGGGGCGAGGTTAGCGGCCTGCACGCCAGCATTGCCGGCGGGGTGGGGACCAACGAAGGTGTTGACCTCGGCACCGGGAGCGTCAATCGATTGACCCTCGCGAATGCTGATGTAGACCTTGCCATCGGTGAACTTGTTGAGCACCTCCACGCCCTTAGCGATGTACTGGCGCTTGTCACCAAGCACGACATCAAGGTCAGGGGCTAGGGGAGCCGAGTCAAATGCGGTGACAAACACATCGCGGGGATGGACACCTGGCACGGGCACCACGTCATAGGGGCGCTGGCGAAGCATCGCCCACAGGCCAGAGGCACACAGCACCTGCATCGCGTCGCCTTTCACATCGATTGTCACGGCGTCGTTGCCCTCGGGGGCGATGACGATGGCGTCGATGTGGCGTCGCTCACCACGGCGCACCTCGGTCACCGTGCCGCTCACGGGAGCAACCACCTTGATGTCCTCATAATTCTTGTCATGGTAGAGGGGCTCGCCTGCAGCGACATGCTCGCCCTCTTTTTTCTCCATGCGCGGGATGACGCCATGGAAATCATCGGGCACGACAGCGACACTTTTAGCTGGGGATGAAAAAGCAACCTCCTGGCCGTTGATCTCACCTAGCAAGTGGATGTCGAACCCTTTTTTGAGTCTTACTGTTGACATGCTATGATTAGTTTTGGTTATTATTATATTAAATAATGTGGGCACAAAGATACAAAAAAGATTTAAAAAAACAATCATTAGCCCATACTGTAGTGAATAAATGTCAATAAAAGTAACGTGTCATTCCCTGATGGACCACTAGGCCCGATAAGGCTTGTTAATAAAAAAAACTTGAAAAAAATGCCATGAATTATGGTGTTTTCAAATAATTGTGATAAATTTGCGTTAATTTTTTAGGCAAAATGGCGTTTCACGCGTGTGGTGAGAGTCGTTGATTGCTATGAAATTTATTGTGTTTCAACCGCTTGTGAATTTACATGAAGCCTGAGAGACACCTTGTTGACATTGACAGATTGAACAAACTTTAATAACTAAATTAAAAACTTTATTAATTCATTTTTAAAACTAATTTAAATTATGGCTGAACAAACAAACATTCAGAAGCCACAGCCCGCTGCCAAGAAAGAGGTGAGCAGCAACGTTAGTGGTATCAAGAGCGCCTCAATCGTGGTTCTCGTTTGCTTAGTATGCGCAATTCTTTTCTACATGTTTGGTCTGGGTTACGTAGGTAACTTCAAGGACGCAACGAAGGATGTTCCCATCAACCTGATGGGTACTGTGTACAAGGGCGGTATTGTTGTGCCCGTGCTGATTACCTGCTTCCTCGTGGTAGTTGTGCTCTCAATCGAGCGCTGGATTGCTCTTGCTAAGGCTAAGGGTAGTGGTAACACCACCAAGTTTGTCGAGAACGTTAAGGCTGCCCTGCGCAACCGTGACATTGCTAAGGCTGAGGACCTCTGCCGCAAGCAGAAAGGTACTGTCGGTGCCGTTGTTTATGCAACCCTGCAGAAGTACAAAGAAATGGAGAAGGATACCATCTTGAGCAAGGAGCAGAAGGTTGCCGCTATCCAGGCTACCCTCGAGGAGGCTACCGCTCTGGAGATGCCCGCCCTGCAGCAGAACCTGCCCGTGCTGGCAACCCTGACCACCCTGGGTACCCTGATCGGTCTGTTCGGTACTGTGTTGGGTATGATCAAGTCGTTCCAGGCACTGTCTGCTTCGGGTGCTCCTGACTCGACCGAGCTGTCTACTGGTATTTCGGAGGCACTTGTGAACACCGCCCTCGGTATCGCAACCGCTGCCCTCGCACTTATCGCTTACAACTTCTACACCAACAAGATCGATAACATGACCTATGCTATCGACGAGATTGGTTTCTCGACCGTTGCAACCTTCTCAGCTAATCACTAATTCTTGAGGTTAGCACCTGTTTTAATAAATTCTTAAAAAACAGATTAAGGTAATTTAGAAATATGGGAAAAGTCAAAATCAAAAAGAAAGAGACACGCATCGACATGACCGCTATGTCTGATGTGACCGTTCTTCTGTTGACTTTCTTCATGTTGACTTCTACATTCCTTCAGAAGGAACCCGTGCAAGTGATCACGCCTCCATCAGTTTCGGAGGAGAAGGTTCCTGTAGCTAACCTGTTGTCAGTCCTTGTCAGCCCCGAGGGTAAGGTTTACCTTGAGGTCCTCGGTAGTCAAGACTCAACCGACAACAAGAGAAAAGGTAGTGAGAATGTTCGTGCTCACATGTTGCAGAATATGGCTGAGCAGTACAATGCCCTCCATCCCGGTGCAAACATCTCGTTCACACCCGAGGAACTGGCAACATTCTCAAAGTGCAACGCCTTTGGCGTGCCTATTACCCGAATGAAGGAATGGCTGAAATTGCCAACCGACCAGCGCGACAAGGCGCTTGAGGCTGGACCAGGCGTTCCAATCGACATGAATGAAGATCCTAACAAGCCCAACGAGTTCCAGTTGTGGGTTAAAGCTGCTTATAACTCAATCGACGATGAACTCAAGGATGCTGTTGTAAAAGGTAATGGTATTGCAATCAAGGCTGACCAGACAACGCCCTACAGCGTGGTGAACGTGGTTATGGATAACCTCCAGACCATCAAGATGAACAAGTTCACACTGATGACAGCCCTTAAAACTGAGGAGGAATAAGATATGGCAATTAAAAGTAAAAGTCGTCAGAAAAAGTTCGATACCCGTATCGACTTCACTCCTATGGTTGACATGAACATGCTGTTGATTACCTTCTTCATGCTCTGTACCACCATGATCAAGAGCCAGACGCTCCAAATCGCGTTGCCCTCTAACGAGAAAGTGGAAAACGAGCAAAAGAATAAGGTAAAGGAATCAGAGGCTATCACCATCATCATCGACGGTAAGCTCGATGAGAAGACCGGCCTCGCGAAACCTGACGAAGGCATGCTCTATTACTATGAAGGTAAACCAGAGACCGCAAATCTCGCACAAGGCGAAAGCAACATGAAACAGGCCGAGTTCGGCTCAAAGGCTGGTGCTTATGACGCTATCCGCGGGATCCTACAAGAACGTAACAAGGAAGTTGTTCTCAAAGTCAATGACTTGAAGAAGAAGTGGAAAGACATGGCATTCTCCAACAACGAGGAGAAGAACGACTCTATCTACAACGTTGAACGCAAGAAAGTCATGAATGACTCTACCTTGAAACGTCCGGTTGTTATTATCAAGGCTACGCCTAACGCCAGCTACGCCAACGTGGTTAGCGTTCTCGATGAGATGCAGATTAATAGCATCAACCGCTATCAGATTGACCGCATGAATGAGGTCGACTCGGCGATGATGATCATGCTGCAAGGCAAGAACCTTAAGAAGTGATGGGATTAATGGATTTGTTTAATCTTTAAAAAAAAGAAAGCAATTATGGCAAAAGAAGTTGATCTTTCATCACGTGAATGGTGTGACCTCGTGTTCGAAGGGAAGAATAAGGACTTCGGTGCTTATGTCATCCGTACAGAATCTACCAAGCGTCACAATATGGCTTTCATCTGGACAATCATTGGTGCCGCCGCAGTCGCTGCCCTCGCTTTCGGTTTGGTGAAAGCCAACCAGTACCTCGAGGAAAGGCGTCTTGCCAACCAGCAGGATCAGACCGAAATCTTCATGGATATGTCAGCCGAAGAACCCGAGGCTGAACCCGAACAGCAGCGCGTCGAGCCCGAAAAGCCCGAGGTGCTTCCCGAGGAAGTATTGAAGTCTGTGAAGGTGACCGAGCTCCAGATCGTTGAAGACGACAAGGTAAAGAAAGAAGACGAGATCAAGACTCAGGACGAGCTTAAGGAAACCGAGACCGCTTTTGGTCAGAAGGATAACGAGAAAGGTACTGAAGACCGTAACGTTACCCGCACCCTGAAGGAAGAGGTAGTCGTTGAGAAGCCCGTTGAGAAGAAAGAAGAGAAGAAGGAGGAAATCTTCCGTTCAGTAGAGCAGATGCCCCAGTTCCCCGGTGGTGAGGCTGCCCTGATGAAGTACCTCCAGTCACACATCAACTACCCGCCCATGGCCGCCGAGAACAATGTTCAGGGTCGCGTCGTTGTGCAGTTCGTTGTTGACAAGACTGGTAAGGTAGGTGAAGTAAAGGTTGTCCGCTCAGTGGATAAGGATCTTGACAAGGAGGCCGTTCGCGTCTGCAAGTCACTGCCCAAGTTCACTCCTGGTCGCCAGAATGGTCAGGCCGTATCAGTATGGTACACCCTGCCCGTTACCTTCAAGCTCCAAGGAACTAACTAATCGATTATTCGGTTAATTCCGTATAGTAAAATGAGGGTGTGTCAATATTCTGGCACACCCTCATTTTTCGTGACATGACCTAAAACATGTGTGGCTGTGTCATAATTCAACGTCGCAATATTTAACCGTGCTACGCACGGGAAATTTATACAAATTAATTGAAAAATTGATATAAAAATTTAATTTGCTAAAAATTTAATTTGCTTAATTTAAATACAAAATTTGTTTTAATTTCCCGCTCGTTAGAGCGGTTATTATTTCGGGCGAACATTTATGACACACCCTCATGTCAAGAGGATTTGTATGCATTCATTAGTGCCAGGACACACACAATGCCATGAATGGTGCTGAATGTAGGGCCTTGCCTTGGCGTGGCAGCAGTGCTGGCAGTCCATCAGCCATGGACTTTGTCTTCTTCTCAATCAGTCTCAACATCAATAAAAAAGGCGTCATCATCAACACCCAAAAATACGAATTACCCCCAAATGACTTTTTTCTTTTGTAAAATACTGATTATCAGTATGCTGTGTTTTAAACTATGACCATCAAATGCTCGCCATTTTTCTTGGATCTATAGTAATTTTGCAAGTGAGAGTTAGCCCGTTTTATTAACCTAAATAATGTCTTAATTTATTATGGTTACAGTTGGTGAAATCGATATTAACAGATTAGCGTGAGTATCTGAAATGATATCACGACTGAATAAATACTGGTTAATGGACATTTGTTAAACTTTTAAAATCGAAGTATTATGGCACAGGAAATTAATTTATCATCGCGCGAATGGTGCGATCTCGTGTTTGAAGGAAAGAATAAGGACTTCGGTGCTTATGTCATCCGTACTGAATCAACCAAGCGTCACAATTTGGCTGTCTTGTGGGCCCTCGTTGGTTCACTGGCAGTAGCTGCCCTTACTTTCGGCTTGATTCAAGCCAACAAGTTTCTTGAAGAAAGGCGTCTTGCTGGTCAGCACGATCAGACCGAAATCTTTGTCGATCTGACTACTGAAGAGCCTGAACCTGAACAGCAAATCATTGAGCCCGAGGAACCCGAGGTGCAACCTGAGGAAGAAGTATCTGCAACGATTCAGGTGACCGAGCTCCAGATTGTTGAAGACGCCGAGGTGAGAGAGGAAGACGAGATCATTTCTATGGACGAGAGGATGCAAAGTGATGCAATCGCTGGAACTGTAACACATCTTGATGGCTCTACCGATTTAAACAATATTAATCAAGCAGTTAATGAAGTAGTAGTCGAGGATAAAAAGCCTGCGGTTGAGGCGAAGCCTGAGGAAATCTTCAAGTCAGTAGAGCAGATGCCCCAATTCCCTGGTGGCGAAGCAGCACTGATGAAGTTCCTTGCTTCTCACATCAATTACCCGCCCATGGCTGCCGAGAACAATGTTCAAGGCAAGGTGATTGTTCAGTTTGTCGTTGACAAGACTGGTAAAGTGGGTGAAGTGAAGGTTGTCCGTAACGTGGACAAGGATCTCGATAATGAGGCCATTCGTGTCTGCAAGGCGCTGCCCAAGTTCACTCCAGGACGTCAGAATGGACGACCCGTATCAGTATGGTACACTTTGCCCATTCAATTCAAGCTCCAGGGCACGAACTAATCGATAAACAACTCGGTTAGATTCAAAAACTAAGAACGGCACCGTGTCCAGCGGTGCCGTTCTTAGGATAAAATAAGGATTCCCTCGTCCCACCCTCGGTCGTGGCCAGTGGTCAACTGGTGGTAGTGCTACATGCTGGATAAATGCGCTGTGCGACGTGCTAGCGTGCTGGACTTGCTCCGTGAAGACCCGTTCCCGGGTATACCGCAGTCCCTTGCAGTTCCATGTTGATGGTTCAGTTCGCCCCACTATCCACAACCTACAATTCCTAACTATCTCTAGATTTGCTTGAAGTCTGTAAAAATAAAGTACTGATAATCAATTTTTCCGTTCTGTAGAGCCGCAAAATCTTGCGGCTCTCGAGTTGATTAGCCGATGCCTATTTCATCTAACTCATGCTAGATTAAATCGGTAGCAAAATTGATGGATTGGATCTCGATGTCCAGTTGGCGCAGCTGGCTTGACAGCTTATCTATTTGCTTGCGCAAGGCTTTGATGTCAATCGTTGTTACAAACTTGATTTCGCTGCGAGAGTAACGTTCGTTGGTTGAAGATGCCTGATTGAAGACGTTCTGCATCACTTCAACTCGCTTGGTGAGCACGTCGCGTTCGGCCATCAGCTGGGTGAGCGTTTTCTCGCCGCTCATCGTGCGAATGTTGGTCAAGTTGATCCTGTAGATGTATTCCTCCAGCTGTTTCAGGCAGCTGTCCAGTTCCTTGAACAATTCCTTGGGGTCCTCGGCTGGCTCATCACCTTCCTGTACTCTCACATTGTTCGCCAGACGCACCGACAGTTGGCTGATGCGTGTCTGCAGGTCCTTGCGGATGCTTAATGCTTCGGCTAGTTTCATATCTGTATCTGTTTAATTGGTTATCTGTTGCAAAGATAATCAAAAATGCCAGTTATCCCAAAAATACAAAGAAAAACCTGTGGACCAAAATTTGGCCCACAGGTTGATTTAATTTAAGAAGTTTTCTATTCTTTATTTGTTAACCTGGAAGCGGTTCCAACCGTCCTTCAAGTGAGCTACCACCTGGTTAGCGGCAGCAAGACCGGCGTTGATGTTAGCCTCGGCGGTCTGGGCACCCATCTTCTTGGGGGTGAACAGCACGCGCTCGGGATACTTGGCCTCGAGTTCGTCGCTGTTAGCGGGCTTCACGTCAGCCACATAGCGGAAGTCGGGACGGGCCTCCATAGCCTCAGCCAAACCGGCCTCGTCAATGACCTCCTTGCGTGCAGCGTTGATGAGCACACCGTTCTTGGGCAGCATCTCGATGAGGCGCTTGCCAACTGAGCCACGGGTCTCGTCAGTTGCGGGGATGTGAAGGCTCACGTACTGGTTCTCGCTGTAGAGCTCCTCGACGCTGTGAACGGGGTGGATGCCGTCGGCCTCCATCACCTCGTCCTTCACCCATGGGTCAAGAGCGCTAATCTTCATGCCAAAGCCCTTGGCAATGCGGGCAACGCAACGGCCAACAGCGCCATAAGCGTGGATACCCAGCGTCTTGCCCAGCAACTCGGTGCCCGAGGTGCCGTTATAGCGGTTGCGGATCAAGGTAACGAGCATTCCCATTACCAGCTCGGCAACAGCGTTGCTGTTCTGGCCAGGGGTGTTCATCACACACACGCCGTGGGCAGTAGCCTCGGCCAGGTCGATGTTGTCATAACCTGCGCCAGCGCGAACAACGACCTTGAGCTGGGGAGCAGCGTCAAATACTTCCTTGTCCACCTTGTCGCTACGAACGATCAGACCAGCGCAGTCGGCGATGGCGTTGATCATGTCCTGACGGGTACCTTTCTCGACGAGTACCAGCTCGTGGCCGGCGCCCTCAATCACCTCACGGATGCCCTGAACTGCTACGGGAGCAAAGGGCTTCTCGGTTGCAACTAAAATCTTCATGATTCAGTCTAGTCTATAATTATAATGTGTGAATTAACGGTTCTCAAACTCCTTCATGGCGTCAACAAGCACCTTCACGCTCTCCAGGGGAAGTGCGTTGTAGAGCGATGCACGGAAACCACCCACCGAGCGGTGACCCTTGATGCCCACGATGCCCTTGCTGGTGGCGAACTCCATGAAGTCCTTCTCCAGCTCCTTGTACTCGGGCTTCATCACGAAGCAAACGTTCATGATTGAACGATCCTCGGGGGCAACAGTGCCGACGAACATCTTGCTTGAGTCGATGGCGTCATACAGACAAGCGGCCTTCTCCTCGTCGATGCGCTGCAACTCCTTAACACCACCCAGCTCCTTGTACCACTTCAGGGTCTGCAGGGCTGCATAGATGGGGAATACGGGAGGAGTGTTGAACATCGAACCCTTGTCAACGTGGGTCTTGTAGTTTACCATCGTGGGCAGCACGCGGTCAACCTGGCCCAGGACATCTTCCTTAACAATGACGAAGGTAACACCAGCGGGAGCGATGTTCTTCTGAGCGCCACCGTAGATCAGGTCATACTTGGAAACGTCAACGGGACGTGAGAAGATGTCAGATGACATGTCGGCAACCATGCGAACGGGAACGTCATAGTCCTCGCGAATCTCGGTGCCGTAGATGGTATTGTTAGTCGTGATGTGGAAGTAATCAACATCGGTGGGAACCTTATAGCCCTTGGGGATATAGGTGTAGTTGTCCTCCTTGGAAGAACCAACAACCTCAACATCACCAATCAGCTTAGCCTCCTTGATGGCCTTGTTGGCCCAAGTGCCCGTGTCGAGATAGGCAGCCTTGGTCTTCAACAGGTTCATGGGAACCATGTAGAACTGGGTGCTAGCACCACCGCCCAGGAACAGTACCTTGTAGCCCTCGGGGATGTCGAGCAGCTCCTTGAACAGAGCCTCGGCCTCATCAACAACAGCCTGGAACTCCTTGCTGCGGTGTGAAATCTCAAGAATCGACAGGCCAGTGCCTGCAAAGTCACGAATAGCGTCAACGCACTTGTCCAGCGTGTACTGGCTCAGGATTGACGGTCCAGCATAAAAATTATGTTTCTTCATAATGTTAATTGAAATTAGAAGTTATTTAAATAATGTATTGTGTTGTTTGTTTTGTACGGTTTTTTTAACACTGACAAAGTTACGGCTTTTTTTTCATTGATGCAATAGTTTGAGAAAAATCGTGTTTTGTGGCATTTTGTCAATTTGCCACCCTTTATTGCTGGTTTGTGTTGTGTTTCGTGCCGAAAATCAGCTGTTTTGTGGCAAAAAGTAAGATTATCTCTGTTTTTGTGGCAAAATTATATTTACGTTTTTCTCACTTTTTTCATTGTCAATGAAAAAAACAATAAAAACCTCTCTAAAATTCTTTGCATTTGGAAAATTAACTGTATATTTGTGACGCTTTTAGAGAATTAGAATTTTTGTTTTATCTAATTAACAACTTTTTTATATTATTATCATGAACGTTGAGAAAATTATGGCCGACCTGGAGGCTAAACACCCAGGCGAATCAGAGTATCTGCAGGCTGTACGTGAAGTCCTTGAGTCAATCGAGGAGGTTTATAACCAGCATCCTGAGTTTGAGAAAGCTAAGATCGTTGAGCGCATGGTTGAGCCCGAGCGCATCTTCACTTTCCGTGTAACTTGGATTGACGATAAGGGTGAGGTTCAGACCAACCTGGGTTATCGTGTACAGTTCAACAGCGCCATTGGCCCGTACAAGGGTGGTTTGCGCTTCCACAAGGCCGTTACTCCCTCAATGCTGAAGTTCCTCGGTTTCGAGCAGACTTTCAAGAATGCTCTCACCACGTTGCCCATGGGCGGTGGTAAGGGTGGTTCTGACTTCGACCCCGTTGGCAAGAGCGACGCTGAAATCATGCGCTTCTGCCAGGCCTTCATGCTTGAGCTCCGTCACAACATTGGTCCCGACCAGGACGTTCCCGCTGGTGACGTTGGCGTTGGTGGCCGTGAGATCGGCTTCCTGAATGGTATGTATCAGAAACTCGCTCGTCAGTATCACACTGGCGTCCTCACCGGCAAGGGCATGACCTGGGGTGGTTCTATCCTCCGTCCCGAGGCTACCGGTTTTGGCGCTCTCTATTTCACCGAGCACGTGCTCCGCACCGCTGGCAAGGACATCAAGGGCAAGAAGGTTACCCTCTCTGGCTTCGGTAACGTAGCTTGGGGTGCCGCAACCAAGGCTCTCGAACTCGGTGCTAAGGTTGTTGCCATCTCTGGCCCCGACGGCGTTTGCGAGATTCCCGAGGGTATCACTCCCGAGATGATTGACTACATGCTTGACATGCGCGCTTCTAACCGCAACAAGGTTGAGGACATGGCTACCAAGTTCCCCGAGAAGGCTAAGTTCACCGCCGGCAAGAAGGCTTGGAGCATTCCTTGCGACATCGCTCTGCCCTGCGCATTCCAGAATGAGCTCAGCGAGGACGATGCTAAGGAGCTGAAGGCTAACGGCTGCTGGTGCTGCTGCGAGGTTTCCAACATGGGTTGCCAGCCCGGCGCTATCCACTACTTCCAGAAGAACGGCGTTCTGTTCGCTCCTGGTAAGGCCGTTAACGCTGGTGGCGTAGCTACCTCTGGTCTCGAGATGACCCAGAATGCTGCTCACCTCAGCTGGTCAGCTAAGGAAGTTGACGAGAAGCTCCACTGGATCATGGAGAACATCCACGAGCAGTGCGTGAAGTTCGGTACTCAGGCCGACGGCACCATCGACTACGTGAAGGGCGCTAACATCGCTGGCTTCATGAAGGTCGCTCAGGCTATGCTCGAGCAGGGTGTCATCTAATCTGAACACAAGTTTGCTCAACTAAAGCTTTTTAAAGCGGGTTGTCCACCATTGAGGCGGGCAACCCGCTTCTGGTCTTTGACCATTGTTTAATACCTCTTGGCGCGGTACTACTGATACCATTTGGCGATGCCGCAACAATTTCATCTCCTTTAAAATAAATTACACTTTTTCAATCATCAGTTTTTAAAACTTTGTGTACCTTTGCAAATTGAGAATAATTTAATCTTTTATGAACGAAAACGAAAAATTAATTCAATCAATCATCGAAGCAATTCAGGAGAAGAAAGGACGCGACATCGTCCATGTGGACCTTACAGGTATTGAGACCGCAGCGGCTCAGGGCTTTGTCATCGCTACAGGCAACACGCCCATGCAGGTGACAGCCGTCGCCGACAGCGTCCGGGAATATGTCGAGAAACATGCAGGGCAGCGCCCGTTCAACTACGATGGCTATCAAAATGCACAGTGGATTATCATCGATTATGGTACCATTTTTGTTCATGTTTTTGTCCCCGACTTCCGTGACCGTTACAATCTCGAGCAGTTGTGGGCCGATGCGCGCATCAACGCCATCCCCAACCTGGATTAACTTCAAGTTCAGATTATCATAGAATGGCAAATAACAATAATCAGCGCAAGATGCCCAAGTTCAACATCTTTTGGATGTATGGACTCATCATCATTTTCCTGCTGTCAGTCTATTGGCTGAACATGGACGGTGGTGTGACAAGGGAGGTCAGCTGGACGCAGTTCGAGAAAATTGTTAAAGATGGCGGCGTCCAGTCGATAACGGTATTTAGCAACAAGAACTTGGCCGAGGCTGTCTTGAGCGATTCGGCCGCACAAAAGGTCGCCAAAGGACTGCCAGCCGCTCCGTCAACCACATTTGGCTCTCAGCAGCAACTGAGCAACAAGATTTCGGCCCACATTCCCAGTTCTGATAAGTTTGATGATCGGGTTGATGCCTGGAAAGAACAAGGCGTGTTCAACGGCGAGATCAAGTATGACCAGGTCAGTGATTACTCATCATTGGTGTGGAATCTTGGCTTCTTGGTGCTGCTGGTTCTGTTCTGGGTGTTCATGTTGCGTCGCATGGGCGGTGGCTCAGGCAGCGGAGGGGGCATCTTCAGCGTGGGTAAGTCCAAAGCTCGACTTTTTGACAAGGACAATGACAACAAAGTGACCTTCCAGGACGTGGCAGGACTCGCCGAGGCCAAGGTGGAGATCGCCGAGATTGTGGACTTCCTCAAGAATCCCAAGCACTACACCGAGTTGGGCGGCAAGATCCCCAAGGGCGCGTTGCTCGTTGGCCCTCCAGGCACGGGTAAGACTTTGCTGGCCAAGGCTGTTGCCGGCGAGGCCGATGTGCCGTTCTTCTCCATGTCGGGTTCCGACTTTGTCGAGATGTTTGTCGGCGTGGGCGCTTCGCGTGTGCGCGACCTTTTCCGTCAGGCTAAGGAAAAAGCCCCGTGCATCGTCTTTATCGACGAGATTGATGCCGTGGGCCGAGCACGTGGCAACAAGGCCAACTTGGGTGGCAATGACGAGCGGGAGAGTACCCTGAACCAGTTGCTCACCGAGATGGACGGCTTCGGGACCAATAGCGGTGTCATCATCCTCGCGGCCACTAACCGTGCTGACATTCTGGACAAGGCCTTGCTGCGTGCCGGGCGTTTTGACCGACAAATCTATGTCGAGTTGCCTGAGTTGAGCGACCGCAAGGAGATTTTCCAAGTTCATTTGCGCAATGTCAAGACCGATGGCTCGGTGGACCTTGACTTGCTCTCGCGTCAAACTCCCGGCTTCTCGGGAGCCGATATCGCTAACGTTTGCAACGAGGCTGCGCTGATCGCGGCACGTCATAAGAAAAAAGCCGTCCAGCGTCAAGATTTCATGGATGCCATCGACCGCATCGTCGGTGGTTTGGAAAAGCGCTCCAAGGTCATCACCGAGGAGGAGCGCCACTCTATCGCTGTTCACGAGGCCGGACATGCCACCGTGAGCTGGCACTTGCGCTATGGCGACCCCCTCATCAAGGTAACCATCGTGCCCCGTGGTAAGGCTCTGGGCGCCGCCTGGTATATGCCCGAGGAACGCCAGATCGAGCCCAAGCAGGCCTTGCTCGACAAGATCTGCTCGCTCATGGCTGGACGTGTGGCCGAGGATATGTTCCTTGGCTTCATCGACACGGGTGCCCTCAACGACCTTGAACGAGCTACCAAAATAGCCTATGCCATGGTGACCTACTACGGCATGAGTGACAAGATGCCAAATATCTCCTATTACGACACCTCGGGTGAGGCTTATGGTTTCACCAAGCCCTATAGCGAGGACCGTGCCCAGACCATCGACGAGGAAGTTCAAACAATCATCGATAGCCAGTATGAGCGCGCGCGTCAGATTCTCACTCAATATCAGTCAGGCCATCACGCCCTTGCCGACCTGTTGCAGCAGCGTGAGGTCATCTACACCGAGGATGCCGAGCGCATCTTTGGTCCCCGTCAGTGGAAATCGCGCACCGAGGAAATCATCAAGGACGAACCCGCTCAAGACGATAGCGCCGTTACTACCACGCCGCCGCCATTTGAGCAGGAAAATCAATAACCTAATAAGCATGGCTAAGATTCAATTCAACGAAACCCAGAAAGCTGCGGTTGTCAGTCTTCTCATTGAGATGATCAACGCCGACAGCATCGTCGAGCCCAGTGAGCGCGATGTCTTCAACACCATTTGTGTTGAGTATGGCATCGATGAGGACACGTTTAACCTGGGGCGGTCGCTCGACAGCATGGTGGCCATCAGCATCATGAAGCGCATGAATGACCTCCAAAAACTGGTTACTGCTCACCTCCTCACGCGGGTGATCGATGCCGACGCCAGGGATGATGACAAGGAAATCCAGCTCTTTAATATAATATGTGAAGCAACAGGGGTCGATGTCCTTATCAACGCTCGCGATGAATAGCAGGTGTAGATTGTTCACATTATAATATAATAATATTAGGCTAAGCGGCCCGCAGGTTTTCACAACTGCGGGCCGTCATTTTTTTTCTGGCGTCAATTGCCGTTTAGGGCACTTTTGGCAATGTCAAGACTGATGCGCATTCAATGTGCCAGCAAAAAAATGAGAAGAAAAATCAAGATGAGGAAATTTTTATAAATCATTGAAAATCAACAACAAATGAGGTTATTAACAACCAAAACGCACGATTGTTAATAATTTTTTTTGAAAAAAAAGACGAAAAAATTTGGTGGGTATCAAAAATGGCTATACCTTTGCACCGCTTTTCGCCCCAAAACGGGGCTGAGAGAGCAACTCAAAAGAGTTCTTTGACATGTTTGCAACAATTGACGTAGTACAAGAGAACAGGGACAAAAATTGTTCCCGTTAATTCTAAAACATAGTACAACACAATAGAGCAGGAATCATCAAGGGCCAGACTGGAACTTCGGTCGAGTGTTGCGTTTTCATTATAATCTTGTAAAAGAGATAAAAAACGATAATACAACAACGAAGAGTTTGATCCTGGCTCAGGATGAACGCTAGCGACAGGCTTAACACATGCAAGTCGAGGGGCAGCGCGAGGGTAGCAA
>ONKD01000053.1 GCA_900318345.1 uncultured Prevotellaceae bacterium | reverse complement strand
TGTTGATGATGCTGTACAGGACGCGCTCGTAGCATTCGGCGAAGGTGCCGAGGGCGTCGAGGCAGACGAACCTGAAATTGTCCTGGGTGGCGCTGAAGTTCCGCTTGATGTCGTCGATGATGCCGCAGCAGGTGTAGAAGGAGTGGACGGTGTCGATCCAGAGCACGCGGGGCGGGTTCTGTTGGGCGTCGCCATCGTGCCGCGCCACCTGGACGGACTGGGCGAAGGGATAAGCGCCGCCGATGACGGCGCCGGCGAGCATCTTGGCGAAGGCGTGGGCGCGGCAGTGGCTGGCACCGGTGAGGAAGGTGATCTCGTGCTGGTGGAGGATGGTAGCCCCATTGATGTTGACGAGGGCGTGGGGGCGGCGGTCGGCGAGGTTGCGCATGTCGATGTTGAGGCAGAGGCTCTCCCAGGGGTCGAGCTCATCGGGGAGGAGTGGTGTTCGGTTGTAGTGCATGGTGTTTTTCTTTTTTAGTTGGGATCGAGGCGACGCCTCGATACACGGGACATTATTAATTTTTGGGGGCAAAGATAAGGGAAGGGAGTGCCAAATCTAGGCACTGGTGGCGGGAAAATGGTGAAATGGGATGGATGCAGGGGCGGGTTGGCAACCCGCCATACGGGACCTCAAGGACGCGGAGGGCGGGCTCTTAATATTAACCGCCCTGCGGGCGGGAAATTGAAACAAATTATTTATTTTAAAATTGATTGAGGGAATTACCCCACGCTAAGGCGCTAAGGCGCTAAGGTTTTGTTTAATAATAACTTGCATCACTGCTATTCAACACGGGCGGGAGGAACGAACCGTGGCGGAGCCACGGCCCACGGGACTAAACGGATGGAACGGGGGGGGCGGGTTGGCAACCCGCCATACGGAACCACAGGACGCGGATGGCGGGCGCAGGAAGACGATGCCAGGAGGGCTCAGGGAGACGCAAAATTTTGCGTCTCTACAGGCCGGAGGGAACAGATGGAACGGAGGGAACGGAAGGGGCGGGTGGCTGGAAACGGCCTCGATTGTGGCAGACCATGTATAAAGGGGGCGCCTTGAGTGCAAAATCAGGACTCATCACGCGAGAAAATGGATACTTTAATTCTGCCAACGGGTTGTACGAAAAAGACTGCATCTTTATTTTTTTAATTGAGAATAATTAGTATATTTGCACATTCATTGGACTTGATAGCTTATTGTCCAACTACTGCACATGATATCACCTATCCTTAAGTAATATAATTATTAACCAATCAAAAAACTGTTTACATGATGAAAAAAACTTTACTTCTTCTTGTAGCATTTGCCTTGACCATGGCGTCCAGCGGCCAGCAGCTCACCAAGAGCCCGCGACTATCGGGCCAGCAGGTCAAGGGCAAGTATGAGTTCAGCACCACGCACAAGAGTGCTGAGCGCGGCGGCCAGCTGCAGTTGGCTCAAAGCCGCAAAGCTCCCGCCCGCGTCGATGTCATTACCGAGCAGCCAGAGGGCGAGCTGAAGGTCTATCAGCGCAGTGGCGGCGCCATGTATAACATGTGGAACTACCTGTTCACGACCTATCAGGACGGCGGTGCCATGAAGATGGTGTTTGCCCCTGACGGCAAGACGGTCTATATGCAGGATCCCATCTCCCAGGCGGCCGCCGGCACTTGGGTAAAGGGCACATTGAGCACCAACGGCAAGATCCTGACGGTGCCATTGAACCAGTTCATTATCTACTATGATGAAATGGGCTATGGCTTGATCACCGCTTGGGTTGACATCACGGTTGACGGTAATGGCAACCTGCAGCAATCGGTTAATTCGGACATTCATCAGGCGATCTTCACTCTCCATGACGACGGGACGATTTCGCTCAATGGTTCCAGCGGTGACGTGGAAACCTTTGAGTGCAGTGGCTTGGGCCTTATCTATGACGATGACCTTTCTTGGGCGGGATATGCCGACTGGGAGTCGGTTTACACTCCGTTTGACGGCACGCCAGTGGAACTGCCCGATGGCGCAGTGCTGGAAGATTTCTCGATGTCCTATGTTGACAGCTATGGCAGTGCTAGCGGCAAGATGGTCAAGGTGGCCATGATGGGCAACGACGTTTATGTGCAGGGATTCTCATCCTATGCCCCCGATGGTGTCATGAAGGGTACCCTGAGCGGCGACAAGGTGGTTTTCCCAAGCGACCAGTACATTGGCATTGGGAGCAGCAAGTTCCTGAACATGATGGGCCTTGATGCCGAATACATGATGCTCGACAACCTCGAGTTTGACTATGACGCTGCAAGCCGCACGATGACCGCCAGCGACATCCTTGCCACCGTTGCCGGCGAGAGCATCATGGAGGAATATGGCCAACCTGTTATCGCCCCCTATTCAGACCACGCTGCCACTCCCGCCAATCCCGAAGTCATCGACTTTGTTGACTACGGCGAGCTGGGTGGCTACAACTATGGCTCGTTCAATGTGCCGACAGTTGATACCGAAGGCAACTTCATCGACCCCAACAACCTGTACTACCGCATCTACTTTGATGACGACGAGCTGTTCCGTTTTGGTCCCGACGAGTACCCCTATGTGAATGAGTACATGACCGACGTGCCCTACTACTACACCGAGGGCTATGACTTTGGCGAGGGTGGCGCGACCGTCTACTTCTATGAGACGGGCTTCCAGCGCGTGGGCATCCAGAGCGTCTTCCGCGGCGGCGGTGAAGAGCACGTGAGCGAGATCGTATATATGCAACTCACCGATGGCAGCGCTCCTGTTGGCCATGCCGACCATTATGCCGGCTACTGTGATGACAACAAGCATTCTACCGATTACTCTGCAGGCAGGAGACAGGGCTATGATGTGGCTATGTATGTCTACGATCCCAGTTTGAAGGGCTTGAAGGTGAAGGGCCTGCGCATCACCAGAGCCACTGGCACGGGTGCATCTCATTACACTGGCTGGTTGTCCAATGGCCTGGCTCTCAAGCTCGTTGATGGGGTAAAGGTTGCCGACGCTGACATTACCAGCAATGTAGGCAACTTGGTTTCAGGACATATTGAAATCATGTTTGATGAGCCCTATGAGATTGGTGATAACGGTTTCTTTGCCGGTTATACCTTGGCACCCAACTACTCGATGTATCCGTTGATGGTTACCAGCGACGACATGGGCGGTGGTATGTGGGTCCACACCACAAGCGGCCTGCGCAACTGGACAGACAAGTCTACCGATGGCTGCCCCTGCATCGAGCTCATCCTTGAGGGCCAGCAAGAGAATGCGGCAACCATCATCCTGCCCGCCAACTCCTATGCCAGGATTGACGAGCCCTTTACCGTCAACGCTCCCGTGTACAACCATGGCACCGCCACGCTCACGGCAGGTGAATACAGCTATGAGATTGATGATGTCACCTACACGGCTACCTTCACCTCCAACGTCCGCGGTGACCACTGGGGACGCAGCGGCGAGGTCACGCTCGAGTTACCCCCCTTTGACGAGGCTGGTGTCTATCCCATGACCATCACTCTGACCAAGGTCAACGGAACCGACAACCAGGATGTGGCCCCGTCTAGCACGGGCAATGTCAACATCATGGACTTTGTGCCTGTTCACCGCGTTCTTGTCGAGGAATACACTGGCACCTGGTGCGGATGGTGTACCCGCGGACTCGTGGCCATGAGACTGCTTGCCGAGACCTATGGTGATGACTTCATCGGTGTCGCTTATCACAACTCCGACCCCATGGAGATCATGACTCAGTATCCCAGCCCCGTACAGGGCTTCCCCAGCGCATTTGTCGAGAGGTACCATGACGTTGATCCTTATTACGGCTATGACCAGAGCGGATTTGGCATGAAGGACCTGGTGGACTACTTGATGACCCAATTTGCTCCGCTTGACATCAACGTCAGCGCAAAATGGGACGATGAGGCCAGAACCAAGATCAAAACCAATGTTGAGAGCAACTTTGTCATGAACGCTCCTGGCAGTGATTACGGCATCGAGGTCATGCTCGTCGAGGACGACATGTACGGCCCCGCCGGCTCTAATTGGGATCAGCACAACTACTATGCCGACATGGCCGACATCTATGCTAATGAGCCCAACCTGGGTCCGTTGTGCTACATGTCAGATGTCATCGAGGACTACCACTTCAACGATGTGCTCGTGGCCACCTCGGGCGTCGTCGACGAGAGCCTTCCCGCCTCGATTGTCGCCAACACGCCCAACAACTTCGGGTACACATTCTATGTTGACGACATCTACAACACGAGCTATGAGCCTCTCATCCAGAATAAGGACAAGCTCCATGTTGTGGCTATTGTTGTTGAAAAGGCTACCGGCAAAGTGCTCAACGCCGCCAAGGCCGGCATCAATGAATTTGACGCTGTCATCGAGCTCAATGACAACGACAAGGTTGTCGACTCGACCATCTACTACGACCTCACGGGCCGCCTGGTAAGCAACCCCACCAGTGGCATCTATGTCAAGGTCGTTCGTTACACCGATGGCTCACAGCGCAGCTTCAAGGTGCTCAAGAAATAAGTCTTGACACAACCACGAATTTAACGGGATCGCAGGCCCCCACTCCGGGGCTTGCGATTTCATTTTTTCCCGCTTGACAAGGACGATTCATAGCCAAGCCGGAGGAGGTGAATAGCCATTATCTCACTCGTGTTAATAAAAAGATGTGAAAAATGGTGTAGGGTTGTAGGAATTTGCTTACCTTTGCCCCAAAATTGGCGAAGGTAGGCTGTGCCTCAACAAAATGCAAACAAGTTTGCTTGTGTATACGGCCTGCACTACCTTTGCCCCAAATAATTAAACATCCATTATCATAAACTAAACGATAGATTTTCCAAGTCATGAAAGGTATTCATGTAACAAGTGAGATAAAACCGTTGAAGAAGGTTTTGTTGCACCGTCCGGGACGTGAATTGCTCAACTTGACGCCTAACACCCTTGAGGAACTACTTTTTGACGATATTCCTTATCTGAAAGTGGCCGAGGAGGAACATGATGCCTTCTCTCAAGTGTTGCGTGACAATGGCGTTGAGGTGGTGTATCTCGAGGACCTGATGGCCCAGGTGCTTGACATCAGCCCCGACATCAGGGAGGCGTTCCTGCGCCAGTTTATCGAGGAGGCCGGCATCTGTGCGACAAAATACCACGATATCATCTATAACTACTTGAATGGCATCAAGTCAAGCAAGGAGTTGGTATTAAAGACGATGGAGGGCATCTACCTGCAGGACCTGCCCCGCGATCCGCGCGAGGTGGAGAATTCGCTGGTCGATCAGGTGCGTGGCGATAGCCGCTTTGTGGTCAAGCCGATGCCCAACCTGTACTTCACGCGCGACCCGTTTGCCTGCATCGGCACGGGCGTGAGCATCAACCGGATGTTCTCGGTGACGCGTTGCCGCGAGACCATCTATGGTGACTACATCTTCAAGTATCACCCCGATTTCAAGGAGGTGGAGCACTACTATGACCGCACCCTCCCCTATCGCATCGAGGGCGGCGACATCCTCAACCTCAACGAGCACACGCTCGCCATCGGCATCAGCCAGCGCACCGAGCCCGACGGCATCGAACTGATTGCCAAGAACATCTTCAAGAACGGCAAGGCCGCTATCGACACCGTGCTTGCCATACACATCCCCGAGACCCGTGCCTTCATGCACCTGGACACCGTGTTCACCCAGATCGATCACGACAAGTTCACCGTGCACCCCGGCATCCTGGGACCGCTTGAGGTGTTCAAACTCACCCGCGGCGAGGGCGAGGACATCAAGCTAGAGCGCAAGGAGGAGACCCTTGAGGAGATCCTGGCCGAATCGCTGGGCTTGGAGCACGTCACGCTCATCAAGTGTGGCGGCGGCGACCGCATCACCGCCGAGCGCGAGCAGTGGAACGACGGCAGCAACACGCTGTGCATCGCTCCGGGCAAGGTTATCGTCTATGAGCGCAACAATGTCACCAACGCTATCCTGCGCGAGGAGGGCATTACCGTGCTCGAGATTCCCAGCAGCGAGCTCTCTCGCGGCCGTGGAGGGCCCCGCTGCATGAGCATGCCCCTGTGGCGTGAGGACTGATTTTTGTTTTAGAAACATCTTTATCATTAACAATATTCACATTTTAACAAAAAACATTTTACAACTATGCCAAGAAGTTTATCAGGAAGAAGTTTCTTGAAGTTACTCGACTTCTCCACCGAAGAGATCCAGTATTTACTTGAGCTTGCTAAGGATTTCAAGCGCATGAAACGCGCCGGAACTCCCCACAAGTACCTCACGGGCAAGAACATCGTGCTCTTGTTCGAAAAGACCTCGACCCGCACCCGCTGCTCGTTTGAGGTAGCAGGTAATGACCTGGGTATGGGTGTGACCTATCTCGATCCCGGTTCATCACAGATGGGTAAGAAGGAGTCGCTCGAGGACACCGCCAAGGTGCTGGGCCGCATGTTTGACGGCATCGAGTATCGTGGCTTTGACCAGCAGATTGTCGAGGACCTGGCCAAGTATGCCGGCGTTCCCGTTTGGAATGGTCTGACCACCGATTTCCACCCCACCCAGATGCTGGCCGACGTCCTCACCATCGAGGAGAACTTCGGTTACTATAAGGGCCTGACGATGGTCTTCATGGGTGATGCCCGCAACAACGTGGCTAACTCACTGATGGTTGTTTCGGCCAAGTTGGGTATCAACTTCGTGGCCTGTGGTCCTAAGGACAACATGCCTGACAAGAAGCTGGTTGACACCTGCAAGAAGATCGCTAAGGAGAATGGCTGCACCATCACGCTCACCGACGACGTGAAGAAGGGCACCAAGAACGCTGACGTCATCTATACCGACATCTGGGTATCGATGGGCGAGCCCGACGAGATCTGGGAACAGCGCATCAAGCTCCTGAGCCCCTATCAGGTGAACGACGACGTGATGAAGAACGCCAATCCCGGCGCCATCTTCCTGCACTGCCTGCCCTCGTTCCATGACCTGGAGACCACCATCGGCGCCGACATCTACAAGAAGTTCGGTCTGCCCGAGATGGAGGTTACCGACAAGGTATTCCGCAGCCCGCAATCCAAGGTATTTGACGAGGCCGAGAACCGTATGCACACCATCAAGGCCGTGATGTACGCTACATTGAAATAATCAATTTCACGATGTGAAATTGAGGATTAGAGATTAGTGATTAGAGATTAGTGAGCGACTGCTCATTGACTTTAATCATTAATCTCGTTTCTAGAACATCATTATTAAAAGAAAAACAAAGACAACACATTATGAGCAAACGTCTTGTTATCGCCCTGGGCGGCAACGCCCTGGGTAAGACTCCCCAAGAGCAGCTGGATCTGGTTAAGGGTACGGCATCGACCATCGTTGACCTCGTTGAGGAGGGTTATGACGTGGTTATCGGTCACGGTAACGGTCCCCAAGTGGGCATGGTGAACCTGGCATTTGAGTACTCGGCCAACAATGGTGGCGGCACCCCCGCCATGCCGTTCCCCGAGTGCGGCGCGATGACGCAGGGTTACATCGGCTATCACCTGCAGCAGGCCGTGGAGCGCGAGCTCGCTCGCCGTGGTTTGAACAAGCCCTGTGCCGCTGTGGTGACCCAGGTGGTTGTTGACAAGAACGACGACGCTTTCCAGAAGCCTACCAAGCCCGTGGGCATGTTCTACAGCAAGGAGGACGCCGACCGCATCGTTGCCGAGACGGGTTACACCTTTGTCGAGGATGCCGGCCGTGGCTACCGCCGCGTGGTTCCCTCGCCCATCCCCGTCAAGATCGTTGAGTTGCCCATCGTGGAGCAGCTCGTTGGCCTGCACAGCGTGGTCATCACCGTGGGTGGTGGTGGCATCCCCGTTGTGGAGAATGGCCCTGGCGACTATGAGGGCGTAGCAGCCGTTATCGACAAGGATCGCGCTAGCGCCAAGTTGGCCCTCGATCTGAATGCCGACATGCTGGTGATCCTCACCGCCGTTGAGAAGGTGTCGATCAACTTCAACAAGCCCGACCAGAAGAATCTGGACCGCATGACCATCGCCGAGGCCCGCGAGTACATCAAGCAAGGTCACTTCGCCCCTGGCAGCATGCTGCCCAAGGTGGAGAGCTGCATCAGCTTTGTGGAGAACACCACAGGCGGCACCGCCCTGATCACTTCGCTCGACAAGGCCCGCGAGGCTCTGCAGGGCAAAACCGGCACGCTGCTGGTGAAGTAATTTAACAGCCCTAAATATCAAGAATGGCTGGACGCACATAGCAACGTCCAGCCATTTTCTTCTATTATTGGGATTTGAGGCAATGCGCCCTGCCCTATTCAATCATCAGGGTTTTTCGGTTAAAACCCTAATGGTTTCTTCAAACTCAGCAATAATCTCGTCTAGACGGGGATTAGAGCGTTGAACAATTAAAGCTGCAAAGTTCTTGACACCGTCCAAATCCTCTATTTCGACCGTGCGACAATAGTATAACCGATTCTCAGAATACTCCTCAAACCAACGTGTGAATAAGCGATTGCGCAATGCCTGTTTTCCATCTCCAGTTTCACATAGATACAACAGAATGTCAGGATTAGCAGCAAAAAAGGCCTCCAGAACACAGAAAACAGTAGCCTTCAGTTTTGGGTCATTGGGAGAAGGTGTATTCTTTTCATTTATAATCAGAAACTGATACGCACCGCTTTCCCAAATAGAGCTATCATCCATAAAGCCCACTTTATAGATGGCACCATAATCTGTCTTGAAAAAATAGTATGATCCTTCATCACCCCACACTGTATAAGGTGAAACAAGATTTATTGTCGAGAGATCAAGAGGGTTCATTGAACTGAGATGTTGATTTGATTCCTTCGCATCTCGGAAAATTCCCTCTGGGCTTGCTCTTCCCACTCTCTCTTGCGGTCAAGAGATCGACGCAAGGCTGTGATAATTTCCTCCCTAGTCCTATTCTTAATGGCTTTAGACATATTGTATTCTCTCTAATACGATTATTGTTTCTGCAAAATTACAAATATATTTAAATATATGACTGCATATCAAAGAAAAAGTTTATTTCCATTCATTTGGCTGTTGGCAATAAAAAAATTCAGGCTCCCTTGGGTATCGCACCCTCAGGAGCCTGATAGCATTTTGCGGAATTAAATCTTTGGAAAGAACCTGTGTTGATTAGGCGTGCTTTTTAGCCTCGTCAACGATAGCCTTGAAAGCGGCGGGATTGTTCATAGCCAGGTCGGCGAGCACCTTGCGGTTGATCTCGATGCCGGACTTGTGAATCAGGCCCATCAGCTTGCTGTAGGAGAGGTCCTCCATGCGAGCGGCAGCGTTGATACGCTGGATCCACAGCGCGCGGAAGTTGCGTTTTTTCTTCTTACGGTCAGCGTAAGCGTAGGTCAAACCCTTCTCCCAGGTGTTCTTAGCAACGGTCCAGACGTTCTTGCGAGCGCCAAAGTAACCCCTTGTAAGTTTTAAGATTTTC
>ONKD01000054.1 GCA_900318345.1 uncultured Prevotellaceae bacterium | reverse complement strand
CATGGTGCAAATTTAGCACGGGACACCCAATTTTCCAAATCATCGTTTGTAATCTGCTGAAATTCAGAACATCAAAAAACGCTCAAAAAAGTGTGACGAGAACAGGATTAAAAAGGCTGCGCCAATAGTGTGCAGCCTTTTTATTTATCAACGTGAACTATGTGATTTAAGGACAATCAAGGGCCGCAACCAAACGTGCGGCCCTTGATTATTGAGGTTTATTGATTCTTATCAGGAATCAGAATCCGGCGTAGCGGACGCCATGCACATGGTAAACAAAGCCATAGCCGTCATCGGTAAAGGTGATGTCATACTCGATGGCATCGGTCGGCTTGCCGTTGACGTTCTTGCCACCATTGGGAATAATCTTACCATTGCTAATGGTGCAGAAAACATCATAGGGTCCATCCTCATCCTCATCGCTGTAGATGAAACCGTCCTTGATGGCAAAGGTCTGAGCATTAAGGTCGATGGGCACCTTCAGGGTATAGCCCCAGAAGTTGTTGCCATCGCTCAGCCACATCTGGTCAGCATCATCATCGGCAGTGTTATAGGTGTACATATTCCACTCGCCCATGCCATAGGGATCCTCATACAAGAGGTTACCTGCTTCATCATAAGCATCAACTGTCACTACCCAGTGGCCGGCCATCTTCTCAACAGCCGTTCCGCCAGCGGGCTCGTCAGTCTCGGTGCTGCATGATGCGAAGCCCAAGCCTAACACGAGTGCCAACGCAAAAATTGAAATATATTTCTTCATAATCTACAATATTAAGAATTAGTGTTATTGGAGAATGATGTGGAACTGCATTGATCCTGCATAATCCATGTCATAGGTCACAGTACTGGATTCGGGGTCATACGAACCATTATAGAATTCGTCGTAAGAATCACCCCAACCGGGAACAATACCCGAAAGGGCAAAGATCTCATTATCACCTGTGAGCTGGATGTAGCCAGACATAGCATATCTGGGACCATAGCCAGCACGCACGTCATAGTAACCACCCATCATATCACTAATAGCAAAGATGCCCGGAACGACTCTTTCGATGGTCACGGGGTAATCTGAGAACGGCACGGTTGCACCACTGGCGAACCAATAGCGATAAGAACCATTCTGAACGATATATTCACCCGTGATATCGGTAGTCACACTCGGGTCATAAACACACACCGTGCGCTCAACCGAAGCAGGATATCCATCACTGCCCACGGCCGAATAAGTAATGTAATAGAATCCTGGGGAGTTAGGATCCACCTCATCGGCACCATCAACCATGATCTTGTCGGTGATATCCTCACCAGCGAGAGTGCCGGTACAACCAGGGTCAACAAAGGTGCTGCCAATAGGCACCAGCATAAACTCGTCACCTTGCATCTGCAGGTTGGCATAGTAGGTCAAGCGAGAATCAGTCAACTCGTCATTGTCATCGTTACACGATGTCAAGCCAAGCAACACACCCGCCAACAATAAGCCAAATAAATATATCTTTTTCATATTTGATCGATTTTTTGTTGTTCTACATTAACTCGTAGTTCACGATTACTTGGCATCCCAGAATACTCGGTCGCTGAGCAATTTCTCGGCAGGAGTGTTCTTGTTCAACTGACGGGCAGTGCTAGGATAAGGCACGCGCTTGCACAAGCCACCGGCAACGATGTAGTTCAGAGCAGGAACAATCATCTGGCCAGGGCTGTAAACCGTAGCATCCTCAAAGATTTGCCTTGCAGTGTATTCGCTGGTAGCAGGCACGTCGGTGCGGCGAACCTCACTCCAAGCCTCCATGTGGTCACGATAGAATAGAGAGGCCCACTTCTGCATATAAATCAGGTTCAGGCGTGAAGCATCGTTGGCCTGAGCGTCCCAGTTCACGCGGTTGCCGCTCAGGAAGTTGCCGACAGCATAGCCGCGCGAAGCGAAGTCAGCCTGCACACCAGCCTCATAGGCATCCTTAGCAGCCGTCTTGTTGCCCCAGCGCAACTGGGTCTCGGCAATGAGGAACTGGAGCTCACTCTGGGTGAATAGGTAGATGGGGGCGAACACAGCAGGCGTGTAGTCGATAGCGCTCACGTCCTTGTTCTTCCAGTCAACGCCCCAAGACTTATAGACGGTCTTAGCACCAGGAATCTGGCCAACAAATTCTCCAGCATCATTCTTCATGATGGCATAGTCGATGCGCGGATCATTGGTTGACAGGTAGTAGCTCACGATGGGATAAGAAGCCACGTGGTTCTTGGTAGCCAAGGCGCGTGCAACATCATACCAGGGATTGTACTGGCCCTCGGCGTTGCTGTAAACGTCCCATGCCACATCGCCTTCAAAGAACTCGTTTGCATTAACCAAGGCAACAGCCTTGCTCTGATACTCACCGGCATTGATGCCACCGTCGATGAGACGCAGATACATGCGCAGACGCAGTGCGTTGGCAAAACCACGCCACTGCTTAACACTCTTGTCAAGCATCGGGTCGGTCAGGGTCATCAATTCGCCTTTAAGAGAATCCTCGGCGGCATCCATCTCGGCAAGAACACCCTTATAAACATCCTCACCCATGTCCCAAACGGGGGTAGTGTTGGCGTTACCCTGGAGAGCCTCGGTGTAAGGCACCTGGTCCAGGTTATCCACCAGAATTTGGAAAGTGTAAGCACGAAGAACTGTGCATGCAAACAGGTCGCTCTTATTCTCGGTGCGGTCCATCACGTTCTTGATATCGGCGAGAGCGCCGGCATAGAGCGTGCGATAGCAGCGGTCAAACAGGTTGGACGACTCGTCAAGGTTCAACTCGGCCTCATCGTTATACTGGTTGGCCTCGGGACGCTGCTCAAAGTACTGTGCAAAGAAACCGCCATAGTTGAACATGGCATCTCCCACAGCTGCAGCTACAGCATTCTCGGCAGCAGGGAATACCAGGTCGGGCGTCACATCGCTACTCGACGGGTAGTTGGGATCTTCATTGATGTCAAGATTGCACGATGACAGGCTCAACACTGCTGCAAATGTCAGAAATAAATATATCTTTTTCATGTCTGTTTCAGTTTATGATTAGAATTTAACCTGTACATTGAAACCGAACTTGCGTGAACTCGGGTTGGCCGAGAACTCACCGTAATTACCCTCGAGGTCGTTACCGAAGGTAGAAGTCTCAGGATCGATAAAGGTGTTGCTCTTGGGTGTCCACAACATCAGGTTGTTGCCAAAGAGAGACACGTTCACACCCGTGATGAAGCAGTTGGCAAACCACTTGGTGGGCAGCTGCCAGCTGAGGACCACGTTACGCAGCTTCACATAGCTCTTGTCCACGAGGAATGCACGGTCCAGATCGGAACCACCGGCATCCCAGTAGGTGAAGATACCCGTCTCGTCGAGCGGGGTGGTGTTCTCACCGTAGATGGGGTTGCCGAGATCATCTTCACCAATCTGCTGAACAGAGTTGGGCACGATGAACGGGTTTCGGTTGTTGAATGCAGTCTGGATAGCATTACCAGTGAAGTAGGTAATGTCCTTGGTGCGCGAGTAGAGCATACCGCCGCGGCGAATGTCAAGGTTGGCAGTCAGGCTGACGCCCTTCCAGCTCAAAGTCGTGCCGAAGCCCATGAGGTATTTATAGTTCATCGAGCCGACAATCTGCTGCTCAGGGTTAGTGATGGGCTGACCGTTGTTGTCGCAGATAATCTTGCCGTCCTCGGTCATCTGGGGAACATAAGCCTTGAACACACCCAGGGGCTCACCCTCGATGGCGTAGAGGCTCGTGCCGCCGCTCAGACCGTAGATAGTAGCAATGCCACCCAGCTCCTCGGGCAGCTTGATGACCTTACTCCAGTTCTTGGTGTAATTCCAGTTGATGTCCCACTGGAAGTCGCCCACCTTGACGGGAGTTACGCTTACCAGGAACTCAATACCACGGTTGCGGATCTTACCCAAGTTCATGTTCTGGGCAGTGTAACCGGTGGCGGGATCCATGTTCAGCGAGAAGATCTGCTTGTCGGTGTTGCGATCATAGTAAGCTGCATCAAAGCTGATGCGGTTCCTCAAGAAGGCCATGTTCAGACCGACCTCAAACTCAGAGGTCATCTCGGGGCTCAGGTTCTGGCTACCCAGCACATTGCCCATCGAGTAAGCATTCACGCCCACCTTGGTGAAGGGGAACGCGCTACCGTTACCGAAACCGCTGGTTGCGGCTGCAGCCTGGGCGAATACTGAGTTGGTCATGTAAACGCCAGCATCGTTACCGGTGCGACCCCAAGCGATGCGGAACTTACCAAAGGTGATGATGTCGCGCTGTTCGGGCTTGAGCAGCTCGCTGAACAGGAACGAGAGGCTCACGCCAGGATAGAAGTAAGAACGGTTGTTAACGGGCAAGGTTGACGACCAGTCGTTACGTCCCTGGAGGGTCAGGTAAACCATGTTCCTCCAAGCGAACTCAGCACTGCCGAACACGGCCAGATAGCGGCGCTTCCACTCGCTCTGCGAGGTTGAGGGAATCTCGGCACTGTTCGAAAGGTTGTACCACATGGGGATGGTCAGGTTGGTCACGGTGGAGCCCAGGTACTTGTAGCTGCGCTCATTGCCGTTGAAACCGAGCTGAGCATTCACATGCCAGTCCTCAAGAATCTGCTGGTCATAGGTCAGCATGAAGTTCTGGTCAATCTCGCGACGACGGGTGATGCTTTGTGAAACCTCACCGGTGAGCTCCTTCAAGGCGTCCTCATAGTTGGGGGTGTCCTTGAACAAGGCGGACATGTTGGGCGAACCAAAGTTGTGGTGACCCGTGTTGGTGTCCAGACCGAAGCGGTAGGTTGCAGTGAAGTACTTCAGGAAGTTGTAGTCAAGCTGCAAGTTGCCGTAGAAGCGCTCCTGATCATACTCGTTCTGATAATTATTAATAATGTAATAGGGGTTGGTTACACCGTAGGGGGTGTAGTAGTAACCCGGCGTGTTGAACGGATTGTCCAGATCCTTCATCTCCACGATGGAAATGTCACGCGGGGTCTGCATGATGCTGTTGTACATCGAACCCGTCTTCTGACCAGTGGTCACGAAGTGGTTGCGCTGGAAGGCATAGTTCAACGAGGTGCTGAAGGTGAAGTTACCCTCGCGGTGGCTGCCGCGTGCCGATACCGTGTACTTGGTATAGGTGTCGGCATCCTCGGGGATGATACCGTTATCGTTGATCTGTGACAGTGACACGAAATAGGTGCTCTTGTCGGTAGCGCCGTTGAACGAGATGCTGTTGTTGTAACGGAAACCGGTTGAGAAGAAGTCCTTCACGTTGTTCTTGATGGGCAGATAGCTCTTCAAGTTCTGGCTGTAATTATAAACCCAGCCGTAGAGCTGCTCTGAACCATCAAACGCGGGACCCCAAGAACCGTTCTCAATCTCGGTGTGGTCACCATACCAGCCCATACCGAAACCGTTCTGCATCTGGGGCAGGCGCATAACCGTCTCCCACTGCAGACCGCCGTTGTACTCGATACCCACGCCACGGTTCTGCTTGGTACCCTTCTTGGTGGTGATCAGGATGACACCCGCACCGGCACGGCTACCATACAGGGCGGTAGCGGCAGCACCCTTCAGGATGGTCATGCTCTCCACGTCGTTGGGGTTGACAGCACTAGCACCGTTACCAAAGTCGTAACCGCTGTTCAGACCGTCGCTACTATAGGTAGCGGAGTTGTTCAGGGGCACACCGTCCACTACATAGAGCGGCTGGTTGCTGCCAGACAACGAGCTGACACCACGGATGATAACCGACTTGGAAGTACCAGGGTCGGATGAGGTTTCGCCAATCTGCACACCAGCCACCTTACCAGCAAGGCTCGACATGATGTCGTTGGTGCGGGCTTGAGCGATGACGTCACCCTTGATAGGGGTAGCCGACACACCCAGAGCCTTGGCCTCACGCTTGATGCCCATGGCGGTTACCACCACCTCATCGAGCGTGGTGTTGGCATCCTCGAGAGCTACTGTTACATAACTCGAAACCGCAACGACTTGGCTCTTGTAGCCCACGCAGCTGATGCGCAGTTGCGTGACGTTGTCGTTAACGGTTACTGTGAATTGACCGTCAAGATCAGTCGAAGTGCCCTGAGCTGAGCCGATGGCTTGCACTGTGGCGCCTATCAACGGCTCATTGTCACTGGCGCTGACGACTTTACCGGTAACGGTCTTGTTGGCCCATGCACTCATACCAATGAGGCATATCGCCACGAGAGTTGATAAAAGTCTCTTCATACAGTAAACAATTAATTAACTCATTGACGTGATCAGGCGAGCGCGTACCCGATTCCGCCAATTTCAAGTTGTTGATTAATTCTGATTTGTTGTGAGACAGTAAGTGCGCTCTTCTTACTGAAATTTATTATGTTATGTTTTAGTTTTTTAGCATGATTGGGTAATACACGTAATAATAAAGAGGGACTAACGTCGTTAAAACGTCGGACCACAGCCTGATTCGTGAGAATCAATAATATGTTTAATTTCATCAGCATTAGATATTCTAGTTTATCGACCAGTAACCTAAATGCATTCATTATATGTTTTTTACTATCGAATGTTTCACACATTCCTGAAACCAGCACTGCTGGTCTCAGTCATTCAGTCTCGAGACATGCCTCAGATTGCACTATTTCCTTATCAATCAACCGAATAAGTGGAAATAATTGTTGTGCATTATACATTACACACCACTATTCTTTGCTGTGTGCCGAGAGCGAATGAGCAAATCATCCAAGGTTTACGTCTTTTTTAGATGACAACTGCAAAGATAAGCATTTTTTAATAGAACAAAAGTTTTTATTGAAAAAATTAACCAAAAGCCACCATTTTTCATGATAAACCAGCGAAAATAGCCCTCTATCGCTTATTTTTCCTCACTTTAAAAATTTAAAGCTATCGCCCATACAATCATGTATAGACGATAGCTTTGACTGAATTTCGCAATGAAGTTTCTAAACTATCTGGCAAGAATTTGGATAGCGACACCGCCACCGGGGGCCAAGTGCAGGTGAAGCATGGTGGAC
This sequence comes from uncultured Prevotellaceae bacterium, assembly GCA_900318345.1. GTDB lineage: Bacteria > Bacteroidota > Bacteroidia > Bacteroidales > Muribaculaceae > Sodaliphilus. The sequence goes on along the minus strand of ONKD01000054.1, from coordinate 3,420 downwards.
CGGTCCACATCGAGTCGACGGATGGTCATGGGATAGGGATTAGTGCGGTAGTCGGCATCAGGACCATCCTCGTAGATGATTGCCTGGAACTTACCGTCGCCAAGGAAGTCTAATGCCAGATTGAAGTCACGCGCCTGGTCATCGGTCACGCCGCCAATATACCAATTGCGGGCACCTCTTTCCTGGCGAGCATAGATCACATACTTGCCCATTGCGGCATGAGGCACAAGCGTGCGCTCCCAGTTGGTAGGCACCTCCTCGATGAACTTGAACGCAGGCTGGTGCTCATAGTTCTCGATCTGGTCGGCAGCCATGTGTCCGGGGCTGTAGATGACGATGTATTCGGCTAACTGGTGCGCCAAGGTGTTCTGTGGGCGCGTCCCGGGTACCGCGTCGTTGCTGTAATCAAAAATGCCCGGAGTGAAGTCCATGGGACCACCCAAACCACGGGTGAACGGCAGGATGCACTCGTGATAGGGCGGGTTGCCGCCACCACGATCAAAAGCGTTGTATTCCTGGCCGCGCATGCTCTCGGTGGCGATGAGGTTGGGCCACGTGCGCTGCAGGCCGCTGGGCATAGCGCCCTCGTGGTTGACAATCATCATGTGATGACGCGCTGCGGTCTCGATGACCTTGCGGAAGTGCTGCACACCCCACTGCGAATGCTGCAACTCGCCATTATAGAAGTGAGAATTGACATAGCCGGTCTTGATGGTATTGATGCCCAGCGACTCGTAGAGCTGATAGGCTTCTTCCATCTGGTTCTCATAGTTTTGAGCTGCGCCGCCGGTCTCGTTGTGGGCGATAATGCGCACACCACGCTCGCGGGCATAACGGCACAGGCCCTTCAGGTCATAGTCGGGATAGGCTTTGGTGAACGAGAAACCGTCGCCATGCTTTGTCCAGTCGGTGTCCCAGCCGTAGTTCCAACCCTCGACCAACACGCCGCCCAGGCCATGTTTAGCAGCAAAGTCGATGTAGCGCTTGGTGTTCTCGGTCGTGGCGCCATGGCGCTCGCCCTGTGACCAGGTCCAACGCTGTTTCTGCAATGCCCACCAGATGCCCACATACTTGGTGGGCTTGATCCATGAGGTATCATCAATCTTGCACGGCTCGTTGAGGTTTAACGCCATGCGTGAGAGCAGGATGTCGGCGGCCTTACTGCCAATGATAATGGCGCGCCAGGGCGATACACGCGTATCCCCCACCCTCACTTTGTCGCCATTTTTCCAGGGCACGAGGTCCACCTTGAGCGTGGTGCCTTCATGCGAGAAATTCATCGTTGAGTAGTCGGTCAGGTTGGCATCCATGATGGCCATGTAAAGTCCATCGTTCACCTCGAGGGCAACGGGACCCGACATTTTATCCTTCTTGCTCAGGGACTCACGGGTGTAGATGCCCTCGTAATAGGGTGTCAAGGCGGGAATCGACCAGGCTTGGGCATCGCTGGGCAAGGCAAACTGGGTCACCTCGTCCATAATGACGAAATCCTGCAAGCCAGGTTGACGCGGGTACTCGTAGCGGAAAGCCACACCATCGTCATAGGCACGGAAAACCACCTCCAATGTGCGTTTTTTACCTTTTTTCTCCTGCAGGCGCACCTTCATTTCATTATAGTGGTTGCGCACCTGGGCATCCTCGCCCCAGGGCTGACTCCACGTCTCATCAAGGCTCGTACGAGTCACATTGCCCATCTTGAAGTTGCCCTTCAGGTCGCCGTCCTTGAGCACGAAGCCCAATTCTGAACGGTTGATAATCGGTTCATTGCCACGGGTTACCTGATACCAGGCCTTACCGCCGTCCACGCCCACGGTCACCGCCAGCGCCCCATTAGGCGAACTCACTTTCACGTCCTTAGCACCTGCTACTGTGCTCATAATCAAGCACATAAAAACAACGCCATAAATTTTCTTCATCTTATTTAGTTTCATTTGTTAATTTCGAATCCACATACGCAAATATACTATCATTTTCTGTTTTACAGCACATTTGCCCATAAAAACCAGATGAAAACTATCATTAAATGACGAGGCTGTGTCATAATTGCAATGTCGCTACATATATCGGCCCAAATTATTTAATAAATTAAATAAAAATTTTAATTATTATAATTTTAATACAAAATTTGTCTTAATTTCCCGCCCGCAGGGCGGTTAATATTCCAGCAACTGAATTATGACACACCCCCCTCATTCAAGTATCAATCAGGGCAGAGTTACGAAGCAGGCAGGAAGTAACATCTGCCCTGATGAGGAAAAAACATCACTTTACTTAGGCGTAACTCCTGAAGCCGTCACCGTTAGATAGTAATCTCGGTCGAGAACAACATCATAATCGCCAGTCTGTGCCCCGGCACCATTGTTGTTGAAAATCAGGTGTTCGGTTTCGCCAGCGCTTGTGAATTCCCAATAAGTGTAGTTCACGCCGTCGATGGCCTTCGTGCCTGTGGGCAGAGCTCCAGGCCAACCGCCAAAGAACTCCTTGTCACCCCAAGCATACAGGGCGATGGCGTCCCAACCGGTCTGATTGTCGATGTAGATGTAGTGAGTCTCGCCAGGAGTGGGCTCGGGAATGTCGCCGCCACCGGTATAGGTATTGGGATCAATCTCGGTCACGCCGCTGGCGGTCACTTCCAGATAAATGTCGTGGTCAATGGTATAAGCATAGTCGGCCAACTGATTGCCCGCACCGTTGTTGTTGAAGATGAGGTTCTCGTTCAAGCCCGTGTTGGCGGCACCCATGTCAAAGTAGGTGTAGGTCACACCCTTGATAGTCTGCTCGCCCGAGGGCAGCATACCCGGCCAGCCGCCGTTCAGGTCGTTCACGTCGCCCCACATGTACAGGGCAATCTCGTCCCAACCCGTCTTGTTGACGATGAACACGGCATAACCATCGTGCTCAACAGCCACCGGTTCGCCCAATTCCTCGACACCACTGGTGGTGATACGCAGATAGACGTCGCGGTCAATGGTAAAGTTGAAGTCGGCCAGCTGAGAGCCTTCACCATTGTTGAAGATGAGGTTCTCGTTCAGACCTGTGTTGGCAGCGCCCATGTCGAAGTAGGTGTACTCAGTACCACCAATCTTTTGCTTGCCAGTGGGCGTCATGCCGGGCCAACCACCATTCAGGTCGTTCACATCGCCCCACATGTACAGGTTCAGATTGTTCCAGCCCGTCTCGTCGAGCACATAGACCACAAAGCCGTCATGCTCAATCTCGGGACCATCGCCGCTCCAGTAATAGCTCTCCCAGCGCTCACCCCACACATTGGTGAAGGTGCCTACTCCAGGATTGTCGGTGTGGTTGGCCATTTCACCCTTCACGGTGAACTCAGTGCCCTGGGTTGCGCTGTAGAAGCGGAAGCCGTCGGCAAGCGTCTTGCCCGATTCAAAGGTAGAGGGATCCAAGTAGATACCCCAC
>ONKD01000056.1 GCA_900318345.1 uncultured Prevotellaceae bacterium | reverse complement strand
CGATAACCCACCTCGGTGGCGAGCAGTGCCGTGATATTGGCATTGCACAACTCGTTCACCTCTACCCAACGATAGAATTCCTGACGCAATTCCGGGTTCTTGATCACCAGCCAAGTGCTTTTTACACCTGGAATATTGAATGTCTTTCCAGGCGACCCACAGGTAATGGTCACGGCTGCCGCATCCTCGCTCACTGTCGCCAGTGGGATGTGCTTGTGCCCAAAGAGTGTCATGTCGCCGAACACCTCGTCACTGAAGATAATCACATTGTGCTTGCGGGCCAGTGCAGCGACTTGTTGCAGTTCTTCTTTTTTCCACACGATGCCGATAGGATTCTGAGGGTTGCATACGATCATGAGTCGCGGTTTCTGCTCAATGAACACACGCTCCAGGTCGTCTAGGTCCATTCGGTAGAAATGATCACCAGTGGGTACAAGGTTGTTACGTACCGCTAATCGACGGTTTCCTTCAATCACATCCTTGAAGTCGTAGTACACAGGTTCCTGCAGCACCACGCGATCGCCAGGACTGGTGAAGAAATTAAGGACCATACCCAGGGCAGGCATTCCACCAGGCATGAATGTCATCTCTTCTCGACTGATTTCGAAACCGTTGCGACGACGTTGCCAGTCGATAATCGATTGCCAATACTCGTCATACGGAAGCGTGTATCCGTAGATGGGATGGTCACCGAACCGCGATACCAGAGCATCGCTGATTTCGGGACACACAGGGAAGTCCATGTCGGCTATCCACAAGGGGAGCAAATCGTGACTTCCAAAGACGTCATCCAACATGTCAACTTTTTTACAATGGGTGCCACGTCGGTCAATGTATTTGTCAAAATTATATTTTGGCATTAGAGTCTATTTTTTGATTTAAGGAGAATAAGTGTTGATAAATCTGACGGCAAAATTAGGGTATTTTTCTGAATTATGATTACTTTTGCAAACCTTAATTCAAAATATGATGAATCAGACTATCCATTTTGTCAAGATGCACGGTGTGGGAAATGACTACATCTTTGTTGACACGTCCCTCTACTCCATCGAGGATCCCGAGGCCGTCTCCATCGCCTGGAGCCGATACCACTTTGGCATTGGCAGCGACGGCCTGGTGCTCATCGGCAAGTCGCCGACCCCTGATGCCGACTTCACGATGCGCATTTTCAACGCTGACGGTTCCGAGGGGCTCATGTGCGGCAACGCCAGCCGCTGCATCGGCAAGTATGTCTATGAGCGCGGCATGACGGACAAACGGCAAATACGTCTAATGACGGCATCGGGCATCAAGACCCTCGACCTGACCGTTAACGACGATGGCATCGTCGAGCGCGTGACAGTGGACATGTTGGCTCCCGTCCTGGAAGATGAGCGCCTGTTCTTGACTGACGGCGAGGCGCTACCCGATGGCGTGTTTGTGTCGATGGGCAATCCGCATTACATCATCTTCGTGGACGACGTCAACGCCGTGGACGTGGAAGCCCAAGGTCCCCGCCTTGAGCATCATTCCCGATTCCCCGAGCGATGCAACATCGAGTTTGCACAAGTCAGGGAGGACGGCATCCGTGTGCGCGTGTGGGAGCGCGGAAGCGGCATCACGATGGCTTGCGGCACGGGCGCCTGTGCCACTGCTGTGGCGGCAGCCATCACGGGCCGCAGCGGTCGCCAATCACGCATCATCATGGACGGCGGCACCCTCGACATCGACTGGCGCGAGGCCGACGGACACGTTTACCTGAGCGGTCCCGCAACCATCTCCTTTGAGGGCACGGCCGAATTGCCTAAACTGTAAATTGAGTTTCAGACCTTCAAGCCCTTTTTCGATTATCGGCGAACGGCGGGTTGTGTGGGTTATGGGAATTTTGATTACCTTTGCCGCAATGCGGCGAACGTAGGCTGCGCCTCGGGAATAGTCAAATAAATTTGGTATTCCCCTCGACTTGCACTACCTTTGCACCCGAAATAACGAACATAAACCAAAGATTTGAGGGTGTGTCATAATTCATCTGCTGGAATATTAACCGCCCTGCGGGCGGGAAATTAAAACAAATTTTGAATTAAAATTTTTATATTGATTTTTTTAAATAATTTGTATGAATTTCCCGTGCGTAAGCACGGTCAATAAACCAAGTCATAGTTGTGACACAGTCTCTACAAAAACAAAGAATAAGAAATGATTAACCAGCAATTACTGAATCCCAAGAGTATTGTCGTCATTGGCGGCAGCAACAACGAGCAGAAGCCCGGTGGCGCTATCGTGCGCAATCTCAAGCAGGGCGGTTTCAAAGGTGACCTCTATGTCCTCAACCCCAAGGAGGACGTGGTGCAAGGTATCCAGGCCCATCACGACATGAAGGACCTGCCCAACGCCGACCTGGCCATCCTGGTCGTGGCAGCAAAATACTGCCCCGAATATGTTGACTACCTGACCGAGCACAAGGGCGTCAGGGCGTTTATCATCATCAGCGCCGGCTTTGGCGAGGAGACCCACGAGGGCGCCTTGCTCGAACAGCACATCCTGGACACCTGCGAGAAATATGGTGCCGCGCTCATCGGCCCCAACTGCATCGGCCTGTTGACCACCAACCACCACAGCGTGTTCACGCTGCCCATCCCTGCCTTGAGCCCCAAGGGTGCTGACTTCATCAGCGGCTCGGGCGCAACGGCCGTGTTCATCATCGACTCGGGCGTGAGCAAGGGCCTGCAGTTCAATAGCGTGTGGTCGATTGGTAACGGTAAGCAAATCGGCATCGAGGACGTGCTCCAGTACATGGACGAGCACTTTGACCCCGAGCGCGACTCTAAGGTCAAGTTGCTCTATATCGAGAATATCTCCCACCCCGAGCGCCTGCTCAAGCATGCCCGCTCGCTCATCAGCAAGGGTTGCCGCATCGCAGCCGTCAAGTCAGGCTCCAGTGAGAGCGGTAGCCGTGCCGCATCGAGCCACACTGGCGCCATCGCATCGAGTGACACCGCCGTTGACGCCCTGTTCCGCAAGGCTGGCATCGTGCGCTGCTACTCCCGCGATCAGTTGACCACCATCGGTTGCGTGCTCACGTTGCCCGAGATGGCTGGCCGCAACGTCGCTATCGTCACCCACGCCGGCGGTCCTGGCGTGATGCTGACCGACGCGCTGAGCAAGGGCGGCATGAACGTGCCCATGCTCGACGCCAAGATTGGTGAGGAACTGAAAGCACAACTCTATCCCGGCTCGTCGGTGGCCAACCCCATCGACTTCCTGGCCACGGGTACTCCCGAGCACCTGGGCATCTGCATCGACTTCTGCGAGAAACGCTACGACAATGTGGACGCCATCGTGGTGATCTTCGGTACTCCGGGTCTGGTGCCCTGTGACGACGCTTATGCCGTGCTGCACGAGAAGATGCTCACCTGCAAGAAGCCCATCTTCCCTGTGCTGCCGTGCTTGAATATTGCCGGCCGCGAGGTGAAGGAGTTTATCGACAAGGGTCATGTGAACTTTGCCGACGAGGTGGCACTGGCCGAAGCGCTCATCCGCGTCGCCGACACGCCCAAGCCCGCCACCACCGACAACCTGTGCCCCGAGGTGGATGTCAAGGCCGTGCGCGTCATCATCGACGGCATCAAGGAGGACGGTTATATCGCGCCCGATGACGTGCGCGCCTTGCTGCAAGCTGCCGCCATCCCCGTGGTTCCCGAGAAGGTATCGGCTAACCGTGACGAGCTCGTTGCCGCAGCCCGCGAGATGGGTTATCCCATCGTGGTGAAGGTCGTTGGTCCCGTTCACAAGAGCGACGTGGGCGGTGTGACGCTCAACGTCAAGAGCGATGAGCAACTGATTGCCGAGTTTGACCGCATGATGCAGATTCCCGACGCTACCGCCGTGATGATCCAGAAGATGATCAGCGGTACCGAGCTGTTTATCGGTGCAAAATACGAGAAGAACTTTGGCCACAACGTGCTGTGCGGCTTGGGCGGCATCTTTGTCGAGGTATTGAAGGACGTGCAGTTTGGCCTGGCTCCCCTGTCACAGCCCGAGGCCGAGCGCATGGTGCGCTCCCTGAAGGGTTACAAGATCATCCAGGGTACCCGCGGCAAGCAAGGTCTTGACGAGGCCACCTATGTGAAGATCATCTGCCGCCTCTCGACCATGCTCCACTACGCTCCCGAGATCAAGGAGATGGACATCAACCCGCTGCTGGCCGGTCCCGACCACGTCACCGCCGTTGACGCCCGCATCCGCGTTGAGAAATAATATCACCATCATCAGGGCAGAGCCCTGGCCCACGAGACACGACGACCGCACCTTGCCACGCAAGGCACCGCGCAACCTGTCCCGTGGGCCGGGGCTCTGCCTCGGTTTTAATCGACTCTAAAGAGAGACCATGGCGCTGAGCGAGAACAAAAAGCGCTGGCTGGCCGCCCATCCTGATCTGAGTCGACACCAGTCGATGAAGCGGCGGCATGACCGTCACGACTACCAGTCACCCTGCATCTACATGATCACGCTCGCCATCAAAGGACGGCGCCCGATATTGGGTGCGGTTTGTGGCTCTGACGACAGTCACCACCAGCCCTGGTTCAAGCCATCCCCACTGGGAGAGCGCATCGCCGCGTGCTGGCGCGAGATACCCCAATATTATCCCCAAGTCAAGTTACTCGCCGTGCAGTTGATGCCCGACCACCTGCACGGCATCATCCATGTCACCGAGAGGTTGCCACGCCACCTGGGCCATGTAATCAACGGCTTCAGAGTGGGTTGTAACAGGGTCGCCAAAGAATTCTCTTTTTCACCCCTATGGGAAGAGGGCTACAACGACCGCATATTGCAGGGCCAGGGCCAGCTCAATAAGATGTTCCGATACCTGCAAGACAACCCGCGCCGGTTGTGGACCAAACGCAATCATCCCGAGTTGTTCAAGGTGCAGCAAGACATCAGGATAGGAGACCAAGTGGTGACCATCATGGGCAACCGTTTCCTGCTCGATAGCCCTAACAAGGTTGTCGTGAAATGCTCCAGAAAAATGACCAACGAGGAGCTAGAATATGCGACAAAGCGTTTCCTGATGATGGCACAACGTGGAGCAGTGCTCGTCTCGCCCCGCATCAGTCCAGGCGAGAAAGCCGTCATGGACATGATTCAAGAGGCTGGCTTTCCCTTCATCCAATTGCTCGAGAATGGATTCTCCCCCTTGTGGAAACCTGGCGGGGAGATGTTTAATGCCTGCGCCAGCGGGCAGGTGCTGCTTGTTGCTCCCTGGCCTTACCACAGCGACCGCCGCACCATCACACGCGACCAGTGCAACCGCCTCAACGACCTGGCCGCCCTCATCTGCTCATTGTGACCAGGGCAGAGCCCTGGCCCACGAGACACGGCGACTGCAAGCCGCCTAGCATGGCTTCGCGCGACCTGTCCCGTGGGCTAGGGTTCTGCTTTTGTCGATTAAATCATTGCGTTGGTCTATTGTGGGCTAAATGCCATTCAACCTTTTAAACAATTTCACATCTAATAGGCAGATAGAGATCGTGTTTAACCTGTCCTTTTCATCTTGAGTTGAAAGAGGCAAAAAATACAAGTATTATGAAAACTCATATATACATATCGGCCTTACTGGTAGCGGCCATCACTCTTCTTTCTTCTTGCTCACTGCTTGTTGCTAGCCCCATCCATTCTCATAGACCACACCCACACTATGCTTCTCACGAGGAAAGACCTCACAGAAGCAATAAGGTCTGCAAAAAATTGTTTCAGGTCCCGATCGAGGGAGGTGTGTATGAATTTGACTGCGCAAATGACCAGTTCTATATCTCAAAAATTTTTGACTCGTCGATGCTCACGCCAGAGGCATACACAAATTGTAGCTATTCTCCCACAACAGACGAATTTGAAGATGTTAACGATTTTTCCTATTATGGTCCATTTTATACGATCACTTGTGATTTAGATAAGCAAAATTGGATCATAGAAGTTGACCCATTGAACGCAACACCTGGCGAGATTAGTTATAGAGAGGTTTGGGTGTTCATGTGGGATGGATCTGATAATTTCAATTTTGTATTCCAGTTTGAACAGAATGATGATGACAGCTTTGAAGGAATTGAATAGGCTCGTCGTTCAATGGCATAGACAGCAGGTGGCTGTTATGTCATAGTGATGACGGCCCTTGGTCGTTGACATAGAAGCCCCCCTCGGTGGGATGGTCTAAGATGGTGCAGCGAGGGTCTTCCTTGAGAGCCAATAGGACAATCATGATGTCGCCCGCTGCCGCTGAAATCATGAAGATCGAAAAGACGAGTAAGGGAAAAGAACCGATGGCTAGAGCCACAATGGCCGGAATCAAGCCGGTGACAATGCCTGGCATCAAGCCGCCCAACACATAGCCATTGCGAGGCAGCGGGTCGCTGCAATGACAATAGGGGTTCAAATATTTCTTCATGATGCCAAACTTGATGCTACGCAGTCCACGGGGAGCGAAAAACGACCATGTGAGGCCGTGGATGAGCTCATGCACAACAATGGCCACAATCAATCCCAAAAAGAAGATGATGCTACTGACCGATAGACTCTCGCCATCGGTCCATCGGCCCCAAATGAGCCGAAACAGCCCAGCCAAGACAACACCCACGACGACGAGCATAACGATGGCAAACACATTGGCCTTGTTCATATCGATAATCACTTTACGCTTCTCCATACCTTATTTTATTAAGAACACCTCGCAAAAGTATATAATAATTACCACTTTTCAAAACCCTTGCAAAAAACACATATTAGGGGGGTGAGAAAAAGGGCAAATTTGCAGTATAAAGGCCCCAAAAGGAGCGAAGAGGCTGTCTTTAATCGTTAATCTTTGTTAAATATCAATAATTTGATATGGTTTTTGGGCAGATTGGGGTGGTTAGCGGAAAAATAATTTTGGTCAGGAAAATGAAAAGCAGTACCTTTGCGCGCCGATTATATCCAACGTAAGAGCTCACAAGGGCAATGCTGTGCGGAATTTGGCCGTTCCGCAGGGTGTTGTTTGGGCAATTAACTAACTATTAATTAGGATTTTAAAAAAGTGGATACTTTAAGTTACAAAACCATTTCGGCTAATGCCGAAACCGTACAGAAGGAATGGGTGGTAGTAGATGCTACCGACCAAATCCTGGGTCGCTTGTGCTCGAAGGTTGCCAAGATCCTTCGTGGCAAGTACAAACCCAACTTTACTCCGCACGTGGATTGCGGTGACAACGTGATCATCATCAATGCCGACAAGTGCAAAATGACCGGCAAGAAGTGGACTGAGCACCAGTATGTGCGCTACACGGGCTATCCCGGTGGCCAGCGCTTCTCGACTCCCGCCGAGTTGCAGGCTAAGAGTGAGAAGAAGAAAGACTTGCGCAAGGGTATGCACCCGCTGTACATGCAAGTGATCAAGGGTATGCTGCCCAAGAACCGTCTGGGCGCCAAGCTGTTGAAGAACGTTCACGTTTACAACGGCTCCGAGCATCCCCACGAGGCACAGAATCCCAAAGTTATTGACATCAACAAACTTAAATAAGGAAGCATGGAACAGATTAATGCAGTAGGTCGCCGCAAAGCCGCTATCGCTCGCGTATATGTGAAGGAAGGCAATGGCGAAATCACAATCAACAAACGCCCGTTGGCAGACTACTTCCCCAACCCCATCCTGCAATACATCGTTAAGCAGCCGCTTAGCACGCTGGATGCAGCTGAGAAGTATGACATCAAGGTGAACCTCGTTGGAGGTGGCTATAAAGGTCAGGCCGAGGCCCTGCGTCTCGCTATCGCCCGCGCGCTGGTAAAGATCAACCCCGAGGACAAGAGCGCGTTGCGCAAGGAAGGTTTCATGACCCGCGACCCTCGTGCCGTGGAGCGCAAGAAACCCGGTCAGCCCAAAGCCCGCAAGAGATTCCAGTTCAGCAAGCGTTAATCGCCGCATGACGATATTGGTCCCGCTGGGGACCGATGCTTGCTCTACATTAAATAATAAGGCAGGCCTCACGAGTTGGGGTGGCTTTATTGAAGAGTTTAGTATCCAAATCGCATAGACTCACACTGGGAACTGCGGTGGCTACTATGCGATTGATTTAGTCGAAAGTAAACAATTCATTAAAAAACAAAGAAACAATGCAGACACCTAATTTTGACCAACTGCTGGAGGCTACTTGCCACTTTGGTCACCTGAAACGCAAATGGAACCCCGCTATGGCGCCCTACATCT
>ONKD01000057.1 GCA_900318345.1 uncultured Prevotellaceae bacterium | reverse complement strand
GTTAAGCCTGTCGCTAGCGTTCATCCTGAGCCAGGATCAAACTCTTCGTTGTTGTATTATCGTTTCTATCTCTTTCAAGATATATAATGAAAACGCAACACTCGACCGAAGTTCCAGTTCTCAATTCCCGGCCCCTAATAGGTTGAATCGTATCCTTACTGCCTGTTGTACATCGTCAAAATGACTATTGGAATCGACGGGAACAATTGTTACATTGTCCCTTGTTCTCTTGTACTACAATATCAATTATTGTTGCTGCAAACATGTCAAAGAGCTATTGTTTAGCGCCACACCAGTGGCGAAAAGCGGTGCAAAGGTACTGCCATTTTTGAAACTGGCAAATTTTTTAGCAACTTTTTTTAGTCGAAGTTATTAACAATTTTCCATAAAAACGATTCAACCAACTGAATAACAGCTGGTTGAAACAAGAAAAAAATTTTATCTTTTTTTTGAACTTTCTTGAAATTTCCCTAGAAAACTGGCAAACATCACTGAATTATGCGGTAAACACGCACTCCGATATTGGTCTTGGAACGCTCTAGAAACTTGAACAGGGGTTTGCTCTCGAGCATGACCTTTCCGCCGCTCATTGATGCGTCAAGCAGATAGGGGTCCCCCTTATCGTCAACAATGATGATGCCATTGTGTGAAACATCAAGCCCCTCGGTCTTGGTGACTAGCGAAACAAAGTCGCCCGAACGCAATGCCTCCTTCACGGCCCTGTCATTAAGCCACGATCGCTTGAGATAAGGGAAGCGGTGGTTACGCAACTCGTGTCGTCTGATTTTCTCGACCATGGCCGTATCGTTCTTGAGCTGGCGGTAACTAGCAGTGTGATGCGTCATGTAGTCAATGTTCTTGACCATATAGTCGACATGGGGCAAATCAGGCGTTACCTCCACAAGATTACCACGCATGTGGTTGTCTATGATCCACTCGCTCATGTAATGGATCCTGGAGGAATAGTCGCCCATCTCTCCTCCACGATAGCGGACGTTCTCGACATGTGAAGCAAAGTCTCGCCAGGAGCAGCGATTATCCATCGTGGTCCGCGTCAAGGCGTAGAGGGTCTCGATGAAGGTCAAGCAATCGAGCTCATGGATGTTGATGGTGAGCATCTCCTCGTCACCCTCGAGCGTGTGGGCGACATATGGTGTGCCCAGCAGTTTCCTAGCATAGAACTCGACCAGGGCATTGGCATCGCTGATGCCGCTCTCGCGGCCCTGGAGAAGCAATTGGTTGATGAGTGTGGTGTCGCTGTCGCAATGGAAACGCATCAGTGTTGTGGGTGGTGTGGCAGCATTGGCCACCTGCTGGGACGCCTGCTGCGGGGAGCAAGCCAGCATGGCTATCGTTATCAGGAATAAAATCTTTTTCATATCGTTGAACTTTGAATTGTTGACACAAAGGTAGTCATTTTTCTTCACTTAAACCTAATCGGTCGACACTAATCTTCAAGTGTTGATGGCTGAATGCTTCATGACTTTTATTATATATAATGTGTGCCCATTCGGGGAACAGGCACACATCACAAGAAAAATTTTCATTCACTGGCGCGATTACCGCCTAGCCAGTTGCAACAATCCCTAGTTCAAGAGCAACATATCGATGAGGGTGGTCACGTCGGCAATCGTCACACTGCCATTGACGTTCACGTCAGCGTTGGTCCAATTGAAGGGTTGGGGATTTGAGCCCAAGAGGAAGTCAATGAGGATGGTGACATCTTTGATGGTGACGAAGCCGTCATCGTTCACGTCACCGAGATTAACCGGCACTTGAGTCTGGGTAGCGCTCACGAGATACAGCTCCCACTTGTTGCTCACGGGTGAGTGGCCAGCGTCATCGGGGGCAATGCCATTCAGCAGATTGCCGCCAATAGCCCTGACAATACCGGTCAATCCGTAGCCATAGTTGACCCTGATTGAACTTGCGGGGTCAAATGACGCCATGTCCTCCCAATAGCCCTGCTTGACAACAGCCATGAAGGCGCCCGACAGATTCTCGCCATTCACGTCTCCATCGCTCTTGGGAATCGCCATAACATAGGTAGTGTCGTTGAGTTTCTCGCGGCAGATGGCCCACTCGACGTTCACATATTCCTGCGGCTTGGGTTCAACCATGAAATAAGTCTCCTGCTCAACAAAGTTGGCGGGGAAGAAAGTGTTGGGCGTGTAGGGTGCCGATGCCGCGGGAATGGGATTGGCCAGAAGCTCAAAGGTAGGATTGGCGGCATCGGTGAGGCGGCCAATCACCGTTTGTGCCAGCAACATGTGGCCCTGGATGTCCTGGGCATTGGCGGCGGGAGTGTTCAGAATGAGTTGTGCCCAGTTGCTCTGGTCATATTCCATATCACTGGTTAAATCAGGAACAGGCAATGCCTGGGTGTTGTAACTGGGATTGAGGGCATCGCCATCTTCATCTTTTACCCACAGCCACTTGCCCTGGCCGTTAAGCCAGACGCTTGTCAGATCATCGGCGACAACATACTCCTTGCCCACTTCGCCCTTGCTGATGATGTCGGCAAGCGTCATCACATTGTCCTTGACAACGCCCACCAGTCCGTTAGCATTATAGTAACCGCCATTGACAAAGTTGAAGTCTGCCGTCTGAGTCGCCTGGTTGCCGTTGTCACTGAAGATCACATTGGCTGGCATCGTCGAGAGGTCGCCGTTGTAAACCCATCGATAGACCAGGTTGCCGTTGGAAGCCACTCCCACGGGAGCGCCGAGTGTTACACCGGGCCAGCTACCACCAGTGTAAATTGACGTCTGGTTAGTCACCCAAGCAAATGGTTCGGCATAATGGGCCGTGTTCTCAAAATAGCAGTAGAACACATCGTCACCCATACCCGTGGCACACGATGGCAAATCGGTCTGGATGCGAGTGTAACCCGTCCCGCCGTCATAGGTGAAGTAATGGTCACCTGGCGTGAGATCACTAATTGTTCCTGTTTGAGCGCCATAACCATTATTGAAAATAATGTTGAGCGAGGCGGCATCCTGGGAGTAGCAATACCAGCCCTGGTCATTCTTCTCGGTCAACTTGGTGCCTGGCCATGCCACGGGAGCTATGATCTGTCCTGAGATTTCCTCCCATGCATAGATGTAAGGATCATTCTCGGCCGAGACATAGATGTTCACCTTGCTTGTGCCAGAAACGAAGTAGGTTCGAGCCACTTGATTGATGACGCTGCCATTGCTCAGGATTCCAGCCCTGAGGACATGATTGCCATCGGTGTTAAACGGCACAGTAGCTTGATAGGTGACTTGTGTGCCATTGGTCGGCGAGGGCTCGCTGCCATCGGTGGTATATACAATCACTGCATTGCTGTTGCTGGCCGTGACACACGGCGAGATGGCGTGATCATAGGTGCCACTGGCCTGGTCAATCGAGACAATGGGGTTGTAGAGCGCCTGGGCATAAGTCGCTGTCAGGTCATGGGCCACACCATCGCTGAATGAGTAGAACACATCACTGGTGACACCATTGATATCGGCAGTCTGTGTGCTGCCACCGCCATAGCTAAGGATGAAGTTGAGCCTGTTGACATTGAACATGGCGTGGAGCCAAGTCACACCGCCAATCACCACCCAGTTATTCGTGTCATATTGCCAACCCGGGAAAGCGCTTGTAATCGCATTGCCACCATCGTCAAAGGCGAAGATATAGGGAACAGCGCCTCCGTCATATTTCACATAGACCATGATGGAGCCGTCACCGGCATTGCCATCAACAATGTATTCCCTTGTCACGATGCTGGCTGGGCGCACGTTGCCATTGGCCAAAACGCCCACCTTGAGGGTCGTGTTCTGCAAGAAGGTGAAATTCATGCCCGCCGTGTCGGTAATCTGCTTGCTGTAGGCATTAGGCTCCTTGCCGTCGGTCGTGTATACGAGTACAGTGCCCTCGGTTGAGGGTTTCACGTTCACCTCGATGGGCGAAGCATAACGGCCGCTGCTCTTGCTCACGACAGGATAGCCGTTGGAGAGGTCTTGCTTGAGGTTACCCTCGACCTGGTCGGCAAGCGATGCCGTGATGCTCAATCGGCAAGTGCCCTCGTCATTACACCACACCTGGGCAAATCCATCGGGCACACCAGTGTTTACCGACTCACTGCCCAACTGCAGGTACAACTCGCCATTCTCACCGGTTACACGCCAAGCGATGCCATAAGCACCCGTCTCAATAGGATCCCACGCGGTACTCTCGTTGGTGATGCCGGCAGTGCGGCGTGCCTTGATGAAGCGCACGATGAGGTCATGCCACACGGGATGCATGAAGTGGGGATAGAACAAGCACGGCGTGCCTGGCATGGACAGGATGAAACAGTTGGCCTCAACAATCTGATGATTGACACGATGCATATAGTTGCTGTTGCTGGCATCGGTGGGCAGGTCCTTGAACGTGTCATGGTTATCGATGAAGGTCACAGCATAGCGCTTGAGGCGGTAATCCCAGATGAGACCGTCGTTCTTGAGTGCACGGAAACTGTGTCCCGACTCGTCACTAAACGCCTGCCTGATCTGCTCCTGCAAGGGGAAGTCAAAGGCCGCGCTCTGGAAACCACCCTCATCATACACACCCTTGATCCAGGCGGAGATGTCACCGGTTGTACCCCAGAACTCACCCACCGAGAACGTGGGCCGCACCTGGGTATTGTAGTAAGCGAAATGTTTAGGTTCAAAGCCGCGCGCATAGTCATAGCGGAAGCCCTCATAGCCCAACTCGTCCTTGAGATAGCGCAAATAGGTGATTATCTTCTGCTGCGTGACGGGATTGTGATGGTCGATGTCACGTGCCCAGGGGCCCTTACCCGCGTCACCACCGCAGTCGGTGTTACCGCTACCCATGCCGCTCTCATCGTCCCAACACAGGTCTCTACACTTTCCGTTCTCGTCCCAGTCCCACTGGATGGAATAGGTCTTACCCGTCTTGGGTCCGATAACATCCACCTCATCAACAAAGTCGGCGGCAAACTCCTCGCCGCTCCATGTGCTCAGGCCACCCTTGTGATTGGCGACCACATCCTCCATGGCAGCGGTTCCAGCCTGCTTGTAGGCACTGATGAGGTTGATAAGTTCAGTCTCGGTGCCAAAGTAGCTCTTGGGTGACCACGTAGTACCGTTGACCGTGTAGGTCTTGCCCTTGTTGTGGTCCAGATAGAACACCGGCACAAAGCCCATACAGTCAGGATTATAGATGCTGTCGCCATAGTGGGTGCACACCCACGAGCCATTGTGGCCAGCCCTCCAAGCCTCCCACTCGGTGGTGAAGACGCTCTTGTTAGGGCACACCGTCGCTCCACTTTGCGGGAGCCACAACAAGTCGATGTAAGGGGCGATGTTGTCCTTCTGGTTCAGCAACTCGGCCCAAGTCGTCACAGGGACATACCACTCGTCGTTCTCGCCCCACCCTGCTCCATACATGGTTGCCATGCTCTGGCCAGAGTGACCTTCGGCTGGACGGAAACTGTCCCAGAAAAAGCCCTGCAGCACCACGCCGCCATAGCCCGAGGGCCAACCTTGCGACATCATGCTCAATGGTGCTAGCAGCGCCAATGCGAATAAAAGTAATGTCTTTTTCATAAACCCAAAATCTTTTTAATGAATGATTAGTATTTGAATGAAAAGTTGGTCACAAAGAATGCTTAACTATCAATATCGCAAAGATAAAAAAGATTAAGGTTAAAACGTATCATTTATAACGACTTTTTTCAAAAAAAATGACAGAAAATCCAGTTCAGCATGCAAACAAACTCTGGAAGAAAAAATTAAACGTTTTTTGTTCCACGGTGTCTAAAAAAATGCGTAACTTAGCACGTTGAAAGATGAGAACGAAACGATTTTTCATAGCATTTATATTGCTTACTATGGTCGCCACCAGCCTATGGGCCAAGAACGACGACGAGGTGATCGTGACGCGCCAACTCACCATGGCGCAGCGCAAGTCCTTACCCGAACAGACCATCACCCTGGAGATGAAGCGCTTAGTCCCTAACAAGAAGGCCGAGCCTGGGCTCATCGATGCCATCAACCAAGTGATGGACACCATCGCCAACGAGGACTATCAAAACCGCACCTTTGTGCTGCTCATCGAGCCCAAACCAGATGGCGACTTCGCCATCACCGCTCACAGCGACGACATCCTGAGCCAGGGGCACAAAGACGCGTCAATGATGTTTGGTGACCTGCAGCGCGGGCGTTGCCACTTTGTGGTGCTCGTGAGCAAGGACAATGGCCCATTGCTCGAGAAGACCTTCAAGCGGCAGGGCAAGGTGAAGTTCGTGCAGGAATTTGAGTTTGTGGACTTCAGGACACCCTATTATCCCACCAATGTCATTGGACAATGGTCGGCCAATAAAGGGTTGCGACTGATCACCGTCATCATCAATGAGGACCCAAACGCCGACCGAGACGCGATTGAACGTCCCGCCAGAATTAATGATTAATGACCAACAACAAACAGCATAGCGATATGGACCCTAAAGAGAACCGCAATTATGTGATTGCCATCGGACGCCAGTTCGGTAGCGGTGGCCGCGAGGTTGGAATGCGTGTAGCCCAACTGTTAGGCATCAACTATTATGACAAGCAATTGCTGCTCGAGGCATCCAAGGCAAGCGGCATCAACGCCGAGATGTTTGAGGCCGCCGATGAGCGCACGCCCAAATTCTTCCCTAGCCTGTGGCCGCTCAACCTGGCCATGGCGGGATCAGCCTTCATGAGTGAAATCCCCATGAGCGACGACAGCATCTATAAGGCGCAATGCCAAGTGATGAAAGATCTGGTGGACCGCCAGTCATGCGTCATCGTGGGACGCACTGCCGACTATGTGCTGCGTGACCATTGCCCCGTCATCAGTGTGTTCCTGCATGCCCCCATCGACGACCGCGTGAAGCGCATTATGGCTCGCGGCGACTGTGACACCCGCGAGGCCGCCGAGAAACGCGCCGACAAGGCCAACAAACTGCGCGCCGAGTATTACAACTTCTACACCGACAAGCTGTGGGGCCACGCCGAGAGCTATGACCTGTGCCTGGACTCCAGCCTGCTGGGTGTCGAGGGCACGGCACTTTTCATCGTGGACTATGTCAAGCACCGCCTGGGGTAAAACGACAATGCTCTCTTTATAATAGGAAAACAAGAAATACAATAAGCACAAATCTCTGAGATTCAGATTTTTGTGTTTATTGTTTTAATATAACGCCATGATAAGCCGAGCACTTTCTATTCCAGAAATTTTTTCGATAAATGATTAAAATTTCTTAAATTTCATTATATATTTATTGTTTTGCGATAAATTAATGTATCTTTGTGGCGGAATTCTCAATTAAAAGTTTTGTACATTATGAAAAAGACATCTAACAGAGTTTTGAAAACCGTGTGCGTGTTAGCGCTTATCGGCATCGTCTTGTGGGTGGCGTTTTATGCCGTCCAGTCCTATTTTGTCCTGACAACAGGCAGCGGCAAG
>ONKD01000058.1 GCA_900318345.1 uncultured Prevotellaceae bacterium | reverse complement strand
GATGGCACCACCAACGATACAGTTATAGACAACCAGCATACCGCCCCATTCCATGGGGATTTCCTGCTTGTCCTTGATGTTCATCTTGTACTCCTGGTTACCGAACTTGTAGGTGTCGGGCTCAGGCATACCCTCGCGATAGGGCTCCACAATCAGGTGAACCTCACCAAACTGGCCGCTACCACCTGACTGCTTCTTGTGACGATAGTCGGCACGGGCAGCCTTGGTAATGGTCTCGCGGTAGGGGATGCGGGGCTCCTGATACTCGATCTGGATCTTATCGTTGTTCTCGATGTTCCACTTGAGGGTGCGCAGGTGGAATTCGCCCTGACCTGAAACGATGGTCTGGCGCAACTCCTTGCTCT
Source organism: uncultured Prevotellaceae bacterium (assembly GCA_900318345.1). GTDB lineage: Bacteria > Bacteroidota > Bacteroidia > Bacteroidales > Muribaculaceae > Sodaliphilus. Next base: position 6,536 of record ONKD01000058.1, on the reverse strand, counting down.
GCTCGATCAACAGCGTGGGATCCTCCTCGTGCATGCGGTTCAGCACGGCACCCAGCTTCTCGGTCTCGCTCTCGTTCAGGGCGCGGATGGCGCGCTGGAACTTGGGAGCGGGGTAAGCGACGAAGTCAAACATGTGCTCGCAACCCTTCTCGTTGAGGGTGTTGCCGCAGCGCACGTCTTTCAGCTTCACGGCAGCGCCGATGTCACCAGCGTGGATCTCGTCGATCGGGGTCTTGTTCTGACCGCAAACCACGTTGATCTGGGCAAGGCGCTCCTTGCTGCCACGGTTCATGTTGTTCAGGTCAGCACCAGCCTTGAGCACACCGCTCATCACCTTGAAGTAGGAAACCTCACCGATGTGGCTCTCAACCGAGGTCTTGAAGAAGAAGACGCTCACGGGGCCATTCTCGTCAGCGGGAACCTCGTCGCCGTTGGTGTTCTTGGGAGCGGGCATCTCGGTCACGTCGGGAACGATGATGCTCATGATCTCGAGCATGCGGTCGGTGCCGATGTTCTGCTCAGCGCTCACGCATACAACGGGGAAGATGCTGCGGTCAACCATACCCAGGCGGATACCCTTAATGGTCTCCTCCTCGGTCAGGGTCATCTCGTCGAGGAACTTCATCATCAACTCCTCGTCGTTCTCGGCAGCCATCTCGAGCAGTGCCATGCGGTACTCCTCAGCCTTGTCGGCCTGTGCGCCGTCGATGTCGCTAACGGTAGCCTTGCCACCCTCTTTGGGCCAAGTATATTGCTTCATGGCCAGCACGTCAACCACGCTGTTGAAGCCGGGGCCAGCGTTCACGGGGAACTGCAGGGCAACCACCTTGTTGCCGTAGGTCTCACGCAACTGGTTATAAACGTTGTCAAAGTCGCATTTCTCATCCTCAAGACGGTTGATGACAAACATCAGGGGCTTGCCAATGCGCTCAACGGTGCGGAAGTTGTTCTGAGTACCAACCTCAACGCCATTGCGGCCGTCAATGACCAGCGCTGCGGTGTCAGTTACGCTCAATGCGGTAACTGCATGGCCCACGAAGTCATCACTGCCCGGGCAGTCAAAAAAGTTGAGTTTCTTGCCGTTCTTCTCAGCATAGAAAACGGTAGAGGATACGGAGTAACCGTACTCCTTCTCAACGGGGGTGTTGTCGCTCACGGTGTTACCGCCATCGACGGTGCCCCTGCGGCTGATTGTTCCGCCCTCAAGGAGGATCGACTCGGTGAGAGTAGTTTTGCCAGCGCCCTTGCCACCGACGAGAGAGATGTTCTTGATCTCGTTTGTTTTGTAAACCTTCATTAGTGAATTTTGTTGTTAAAATGTTGTTATTTAGTGAATTGTTGTTTTGTTCCTTTAAACAGCCTGCAAAATTACAAAATTTTACTGTTTATCACAACATTATTAAAAAGAATTTTTTAACACCTTCTGTTTTTCAGGAAAATGGCGTAACTTTGTGACCGTTTTTGATGATTATCAATGGCAGGAATCTATGTCCATATCCCGTTTTGTGCTAGCCGCTGTTCCTACTGCGACTTTTACTCGACATTGAGTTTAGACGCAGTGGGCGAGACCTATGTCAAGGCTGTCCTTGCCGAGGCGGGTTTGCGCCGTGATGAACTGCGTGGCGAGCCTGTTAAAACGCTATACTTGGGAGGCGGCACTCCGTCACAGCTGCCTTTGCCGTTGCTCTCGGCGCTGATGTCGGGGTTAAATGAAGTGTTCGACTTGGGTGGTGTGGAAGAGTGTACGGTCGAGGCTAATCCTGATGATGTGACCCCCCGCTGGTGTGCCGCGCTACGGCGATTGGGTGTGAATCGCGTGAGCATGGGTGTGCAGTCGTTTGAGGATGGCATCTTGCGGTTCATTGGCCGCCGTCACACAGCGCGCCAGGCCGTCGAGGCGGTTTCCCGCTTGAGGAATGCAGGCATCGCCAACATCAGCATCGATCTCATCTTTGGACTGCCGGGTCAGACGCTGGCATCATGGACCGAATCGGTTCATCGGGCCATAGATTTGCACCCCCAGCACATATCGGCCTATGGCCTTACCTATGAGGATGGCACGCGGTTGTGGTGGCAGCGCGAGCGCGGTGAGGTTACCGAGGTCCCCGAGGAGCAATGTCTGGAAATGTACCGTATCTTGGTTGAAGAGTTGGGGGGAGCAGGCTATGAGCATTATGAGATTTCCAATTTTGCCTTGCCTGGCTATTATTCGCGCCACAACTCGTCCTATTGGGACGGCACGCCCTATTTGGGGCTTGGCGCTGCAGCCCACAGCTATGATGGCGAGGTCAGGCGATACAATCCCTGTGACTTGAAAAAGTATATCAGCAGCATCAGTGCGGGCTCACCTGCATTTGAGCAAGAGCAATTGGAGTGGTGGCAGCGCTATGACGAGCGGGTGATGCTGGGATTGCGCACTGCCCGTGGCGTGGATGTCGCTCGTTTGCGCGAAGATTTTGGTGAGGATGCATGGAAACATTTCACCAGTGAAGCTCGGCACCACATCGATGCTGGCCATCTGCGCTTGACAGAAGGTGATTGTTATATCCTTACCAGTGACGGTATTATGCTGAGTGACAGCATCATTCGCGACCTCATGTGGGACGAATGAATGTCATTCCAGTTCTTCCAGAATATCTTTCAAGAGTGTTCTTAGGGGCTGTTGGGCTTGTTTGGCCTCAGCCTCAACGATGGTTTTGAGTGTGGCACTTGACGGCTCTTTGCCTAGTAGCAACAGGTTGAGCATCAATCGATAGCCTGTGTACTTGACTAGTGGGCGCTCATCGCCGATAAGTTGCCTGTAAAGGGAGCTGGCGCCAGGCAACTGTCTCAGCAGTTTGTGACACAGGTTGTCGGCAATCTCAACCGTCGAGACGGTTTCGCACCACTGCCTTGCCAAATCATTTGTCATGAGTCGGATGGGGAAGAGCATGGGCGCGGCGAGGCGGCATTCGCGGGAATTGGTGTCGTTCCACAACTCCTGGGCGATGGCTGCCAGCTTTTCCTCATCACCAATGGATTCACGAGTCCTTTGGGCAATGGCTATAACATCGACGAGCAGGCATCCCATGATTATCGAGTGCGGGTCACCTGCTTTTCTCAGTTTGTCAGCAATAATGCCATTGCGAAAGGCAAAAAACTCCTTGCGTATTTCCCTTAATATATCTTGAATCGTTGTGTTCATAAAAATCTTAGCGTCTTTGCGCCTTAGCGTGAGGCAGTATGTGCGAATGCCAATCAGTTAAATTCGTGTAATTCGTAGTTTTAAGAAGACAGTTTCTCGGCCAGGAATTGCCCAGTGTAGCTCTCCTTGCACTGGGCGACTTGTTCGGGTGTGCCTTCGACGACGATGCTGCCGCCGTTATCGCCGCCCTCGGGACCCAGGTCAATGATGTGGTCGGCGCACTTAATCACGTCAAGGTTATGCTCGATGATCACGACCGTGTGCCCGTTGCCGATAAGTTGGTCGAATGACTTCATCAGGGTGTTGATGTCGTGGATGTGCAGACCTGTCGTTGGCTCATCAAAGATGAACATCGTGTTGCCCTGCCGCTCACCGCTCAGGTAGAATGCGAGTTTCACACGCTGGTTCTCACCGCCCGAGAGTGTGGAGGACGACTGCCCCAGCTTGATGTAGCCCAATCCCACGTCCTGCAAGGGCTTGAGGCGGCGCACGATCTTGTGCTCGTTGTAGGTGCTTTCTTCACTGAAGAACTCGATGGCCTGGTTGACGGTCATGTCGAGCACGTCGCTGATGGTTCGGTCCCTGTAGGTCACGTCTAGGGCGTTGCGCGAGAAGCGTTTGCCGTGACAAGCCTCACAAGTGAGGGTGATGTCGGCCATGAACTGCATCTCAATAGTAATGGTACCCTCGCCCTTGCATTCCTCACATCGGCCGCCAGGCGAGTTAAACGAAAAGAAACTCTGGTTGTAGCCCATTTGCTTGGATAACTGCTGATGGGCGAACAACTGGCGTATCTCGTCAAATGCCTTCAGGTAGGTGGCAGGGTTGCTGCGGGTGCTCTTGCCGATGGGCCCTTGGTCAATAAATTCTACGGCTTGCAGGCGGCTCAAGTCGCCGTCAATGCCGCTGTGGCTCCCGGGAGCGTCGGCGGTCTGGTCGAGTTGGCGCGCAAGGGCAGGGTAGAGGATTTTGCCCACGAGGGTACTCTTGCCCGAGCCGCTCACGCCGGTGACCACGGTCATCACGCCCAAGGGGAACTTGACGTTAATGTTCTTGAGGTTGTTTTGGGTGGCACCCTTGACTTGGATGAACTGGCTCCACTTGCGGCGGCGCTTGGGCACGGGGATGGAGAGTTCTCCTGTCATGTAACGGGCGGTGTAGCTCTCTTGGGCCGTGGCTAGGTCGCTCACTGCTCCTTGATAGGTGATCCTGCCACCGTTTCGTCCTGCTTCAGGTCCCACGTCAATAAGGTAGTCGGCACTGCGGATGATGTCCTCGTCGTGCTCGACGACAACCACCGTGTTGCCCAGTTGTTGCAGCATCCTCAGCACATGGATGAGCCGGTGGGTGTCGCGTGAGTGGAGTCCGATAGACGGTTCGTCGAGAATATAGACCGAACCGACGAGTGAACTGCCCAAGGCGGTTGCCAGGTTGATGCGCTGGCTCTCACCGCCCGACAGGCTTGCCGATGGGCGGTCGAGCGTGAGGTAACCCACGCCCACGTCGCACAGGTACTCGAGCCGGCTGTTGATCTCGGTGAGGAGTCGTTTGGCGATTTGCGCGTCGGTCTCGTCGAGTTGCAGGTCGTGGAACCATTGCGCCAGGTCCTTGACGGGGATGCGCACCAGTTCACTGATGGTCTTGCCGCCCACCTTGACATATTCGGCCTGGGGCTTGAGCCGTGTGCCGTGGCATGCGGGGCACACCGTTTTGCCGCGATAGCGCGCGAGCAGCACACGGTACTGGATGGCGTAAGCCTTACTCTGGATCCATGCGAAAAAGCCGTCGATACCTTTCCACTCGTTGTCACCCGTGCCATGCCACAGCAGGTCAATCTGCTCGGGCGTCAGGTCGTTATAAGGCTTGTGGATGGGGAAACCGTGGCGTGCAGCCACATGGATAAACTCGTTTTTCCACTCGCTCATCACCTGACCGCGCCAGCACATCACGGCGTCGTCATAGACCGACCGCGCCCTGTCAGGGACAACCAGGCTCTCGTCAATGCCGATGACGGTTCCAAATCCCTCGCACGTGGGGCACGCCCCCAGCGGATTGTTGAAGTTGAACATCAGGTCGCTGGGCTCGTCAAAGGTGATGCCGTCCAGTTCAAACCGCTTGGAGAAGCGGTGCTCGACAATCTGGCCATCTTCTTGCCACACCACCAGGATGCACTCGTCCTTGCCCTCATAGAAAGCGGTCTGCAGCGAGTCCAGCAGGCGCATCTCGTCATCGCGGTTGTGGGTTACCGCCATGCGGTCGATGAGCAGGCGATAGTCGGCCATGTCAAGCTCGCCCTCGCTGGCGATAACCGTCGAGATGTCAACAAACTTGCCGTCACGGCTCATCAGCCTGGAATATCCTCCCTTGATAAGCACGTCAAGCTGGGTGCGCAGGTCGCGCCCCTCGGGCACGATGATCTCGGTGAGCAGTGCCAAGCGAGTGCCGTCAGGATAGGTGTTGATGCAGTCGATGACGTCGTTAGAGGTGTGCTTTTTCACCAGCTGGCCCGACACAGGCGAGTAAGTCTTGCCCACGCGGGCATAAAGCAGCCTGAGGTAATCATATATCTCGGTACTCGTGCCCACCGTGCTGCGCGAGTTGCGGGTCACTGTGCGCTGCTCGACGGCGATGGCGGGCGGCAGGCCATAGATGAAGTCGCAATCGGGCTTGGTCATGCGGCCCATGAACTGGCGGGCATAGGACGACAGGCTCTCCACGTAGCGGCGCTGGCCCTCGGCATAAAGCGTGTCAAAAGCCAGTGACGACTTGCCCGAGCCCGACAGGCCCGTGATGACGACGAACTTGCCGCGCGGTATCGCCACGTCAACGTTCTTCAGGTTGTTGACGCGGGCACCCTTGATGATGATGTCTCCTCCAGTAGCCATTGCCGATGAATTGAGCCCGCAAAGATACTCAAAATTGTCGACACGGGCAAATAATCCTAACCTTTGTGTTTGATCTGTATTTAATCAACTTTCTTCCAAATAAATTATTGTTCTTCTCCTCCAACCCCCTGGTTTTTAAAAAATGTTGTTTTTTATTGTTTCAATGTTGTTCTTGTTGTCTGAAAAAAAACGCGGATGCAAAAAAACACCATTTTGTTTGAGATTCTGCTTTTTTATGCTATCTTTGTGATGCAAAGAGTTGGGCATACCCTACATGCCTAGCAAAACATGTTATTTACAAAACGAAAGCGTTTTGCCTTGAATGAGACAGACGAAGTCCCTGCGCTTTCATTATACTAATACTAAAGGCCAAATTCGGGGGACTCAGGAGGCTCCATTTAAGATTATGAGAAAATTATTATTCCTAAAACTGCTCGTCCTCGTGGCGTGCTTGTCGAGTACTCTAA
>ONKD01000060.1 GCA_900318345.1 uncultured Prevotellaceae bacterium | reverse complement strand
AGGTCGCTTCTTTCACAGTTCTCTCAATGCCCTATTTACCTTGAAAGGTACTGCTTGACGTCGATGGCGGCACGGCAGCCGGCTGCGGCAGCGGCAATAGCCTGGCGGTAGTGCGGGTCGGCCACGTCGCCGGCGGCAAACACGCCCTCGACGTTGGTCGCTGTATTATGCCCCTTGAGCTTGATGTAGCCCTGTTCGTCAAGGTCGATCTGCCCGCCCAGGAACTCGGTGTTGGGACGGTGGCCGATGGCCAGGAAGAAACCGTCGATGGCGATGTCAAACAGTTCCTCCTTGTCGGTGCCCTTGAAGCGCACGAGGTGGGCGCCTTCCACGCCGTTCTCGCCATAGAGGCCCACGGTGTTGGTGTTGAACAGGATCTCGATCTTGTCGTTCTCCTGGACGCGCTGCTGCATAGCCTCGCTGGCACGCAGGTAGTCCTTGCGCACGATCAGATAGACCTTGTTGGCCAGGTGGCTCAGGTAGTCGGCTTCCTCACAGGCAGTGTCACCTCCACCCACGACGGCAACGACCTTCTTGCGGTAGAAAAAGCCGTCACAGGTTGCACAGGCCGATACGCCCTGCCCGGCATACTTCGTCTCGTCGGGCAGGCCCAGGTATTTGGCCGTGGCACCCGTGGCCACGATGATGGTGTCGGCTGTGAGTTGCTCACCGCCATCCAGAGTAACGAGAAAGGGGCGCTGGCTCATATCGATAGCCGTCACGAGGCCTGACTTCATTTTCGCTCCTAAGTTCACGGCCTGCTGGCGCATGTTGTCCATCAACTGGAAACCGTCGATGCCCTCGGGAAAACCCGGGAAGTTCTCGATGGTCGTCGTCTGAGTCAACTGGCCACCCACCTGCAAGCCCTCGATGAGCAAGCAGTCGATAGCCGAGCGCACCAGGTAAATCGCAGCAGTGTATCCGGCAGGGCCGGATCCGATAATCAATGATTGGGTATGGTTCATTTGTTGTAAGTTGTAAGTTGTTGTGTGGATCGTGGCTGAGCCACGGTTTAATAAAACTACTTTAGCACTTCATCCAGGAAGTCGTAGAAAGTGGGATCCTCGCCTAATATAATGCGTGTTATTTTACCCTCGGGGGTTAATGAATACCGATAATAGTTTTTTCATTTTTGCTGTTGATAATCTATAAATGACGTTTTTGATGAAATTCGGGTGGTTTATTACCCTCCACCCGAATCTCCAATATGAACATCACTTGAATTTATGAAAAAACTTATTATTCATTTCCGAAGAGTTCGGCGAGTTTTTGAGCAAGGAACTCCCCACGGGCATATTCTCCCGACTCGATAACGGTGAGGGTTTCGGCATCAATAAGGAACATGGCCGGAATAGAACGCACCTTGTAAGCATCGGCAGCGCCCATAGTGTCCAGGAAATTGGGCCATTGCAACTGTTCCTGCTGGAGGGCTTTGCGCCATGCAGCCTCGTTCTTGTCGATGCTGATGCTCACGACCTCAAATCCCTTATCCTTGTAGAGATCGTAGAGTTTTTTGACATTGGGAATTTCCTTGCGGCAGGGTCCACACCACGATGCCCAGAAGTCGATAAGCAACAACTTTTTGCCCTGTGCCAGGTCTTCAAGTGTCAGTTCCTTGCCGTCATCGCCTTTTACGGTCAATTGCTTGGCTTTCTGGCCAGTATCACCGGCTGGCATGATCTCGTCAATCATCTTCTTGCCGTACCAGCTCTGCTGTGCCTCGGGCGATAGAGATTCATAGAGAGGCTTATCATTGGCTGAAAAATCGAAGGCCTTGTATTCCTCGGTCTCCATAATCTGTTTCTCTCGGGCACTGTCCTTAGCCATTCGGGCTTCGTTAACCTGTTGGATAATCTGGGCGTGCTGCTCGTGATAGTCATTGAAGAGCTTGTCGAGATCGGCGCGACGCTGCTTGTAAACATTGAACTTGTCGGTCAGCGGTGATCCCTTGACAGTGACGTCCCAAGTGTAATTGATTACTCCGTTCTGGTCGGGCTCACCCTTGGTGGCCTTGCCCTCAATAGTGATATCTCCCTTCTCGAGCATAAAGGTCTCGACACCATACGAGTCTTTGACCATGAGGTTGACACAAATGGGCATCGGCAGGCTGTCGCCAATCTCACCCTTGAAGGTAAATTTACCGCCATTGACTGTAGCCTCGGCAATAGGCGATTCATTGTCGTGACTCATAGGCACGAGTTGCACAATGGTGCCATCGTCAAGTCCGGCAACATTACCCTCGACCTTATACTGACGGGAATTACAACTGCACACGAGCATGCACAACAGGCATGCGAATAATAAGTTCTTCATTACTCTATAATCATTTAACGTTCAACATTCTGGGTTACGGTACCATTGCCTGAATTAGTTACAGCACCCATGGGGAAGGGCATTACCCACATGTGACTGTTGGGCGAGAGCGAGTAGTTCTTGCCACCCTCGACCTTGGTCAAGGTGCGGGCATGAGCCGGCTCAAGGTTTAAGCGACGAGCGTCACAGAAAGGGATGATCGTCTGTACCAAGGCATCATCCTTGACCTTGACGATCAAGTCGATAGCGGCATCGGCACTGGCAGCGGTCAAGTCTTGGTAGAACTCGGGAAGGATGCGTTTCTGGCGCACCTTGTTGAGCACCTCCATCGCGCCGGCGACATTGCCCGTGCGGGCCAGGCACTCGGCTTGGATGAGATAGACCTCGGTTGTCGTCAAGCCGCCACGGTTATAGTAACCGCCCGTGTTGGGGTTGTAATAGGTGGCACCTGCCATGGTGCGGATTTTCCAGCGGCTCATGAAGTGGGCATCGCCCTGTTCAAAGCGGCTGCCGCGGTCTTCACGCATCTGCAGGTCATTGCCCGAGTAGGAACTATTACCATGACAAAAGATGTAGTTCTCCACATAGTCAAAGCCCATGGGCGAAGTGATCGTCTGATAGACGTCAGGGGCACTCAGTATGTCAGCATTGTCATTGTAGAACTGTACCCAGTCAAACAGTTGATTATTGCGTTTCAGCGCCTCATCGGCATTGGTCAGGGCTTCCTGGTAGTGGCCCATCTGCAGGTGGACGCGTGCGGCCAGCGCATAGGCGGTCGCCTTATCGGCATAGAGCACGTTCAATGCCTTTTCGGGCAGTGCAGGCAAAGCCTCGTTAATATCCTGAAGAATGAAATCATAGATTCCCTGGACCGAAGGCTGCGTGTAGGAAGCACCCACCTCGGCACTGGTAATCAGGGGCACACCGCCATCGGTAGCCGCTGTCGCTGCGTCATAGGTCTTGGAATAATAGTTCACGAGGGTGAAATACTTCATGGCCCTCAAGATCTTGGCCTGTGCTACAACTTGCCCCCGCTCGGCATCGGTGGCTTCGGTCGCTGTGGGCGCATTCTCGATAAGCAGGTTGGCGGTAGAGATACCGGCATATCCATTGTAATAGGTTGTCTCATCACTCTTGTTCATGGCAACGCGGTCAGCATCCTCATTCCAGAAGTAGTTGGCATTCCACAACTCATAATAGGACAGGTTGCCATCCGAGACATAGCGATCGTTGAGCAGGAGGATCGCCTGTGTCACATCTTCACGGCAGTTAGTGTACTCATCGGCAAGCATGACCGAGAAGTCGTTGAGCGTGGTGGGAATCTTCTGTCCCTTAGGCACATTGCTCAGATAATCATCACAACTGCACAAGCATGCAAGCAGCACCAGGCAGGATCCTAAAAGCAGTCTATTTATCTTAGTTTTCATATCTCTCAATATTATAGTTGTTAGTTGTTATTTTCCGGTTTTTTAGAAATCCAGATAGAGGCCGAAGACATAGTTGGGTGCATTGTAGCCACCCAACAGGTACTTGGCCGAGGTGCTCTTGGCAAACGTCACGGCATTCTCCACATTGAACTGGAGGCGCGCACGGCTCAGGCTGATGTTACGCAGCCAAGCGTTGGGGAGGTTGTAGGCCAGCGAGATATTAGCAAGGCGCAGATTGGTCGCGCTGATGACATTATTGTCGGCATAGCCGTAAATCGTGCGCGACGCATCGCTGAACAAGGGGTTCTCGCCAAAGATGGCTGCGGGTATGTCGGTCTTGACCTCATCACCAGGATGACGCCATCGGTTGGTTATATCCTTGTTGACTGCACCCAAAGAGGTCACATAACTCCACAGCGTGTAGTTATAAGCCGAGTTAAGCATGGGCAGGTCGGTATTGCGCATCTTGTGTCCACCCTGGAACAGCCACATACAAGACAAGTCAAACTGCTTGTAGCCCAGATTGAGGTGGAGCGATGCCATGTGCATTGGCTCGGTGCTGCCTGCATAGATGATAGCGGCCAAGTCCGAAGGATTAGAAGCCGTTGCATTACCCGAAGCATCCAGCACCTGAGGCAGACCGTCGGCGCTCAAGCCAGCCCACTTATAGGCATAGATGGCATTGTAAGGATTGCCCACAATGGGATAAGCATCGGGATAGTCAAGCTGGAGGAAATAAACCGGAGCCTCCACATTGACATAAACCACCTTATTATTGTTATAGCTGTAGGTTGCCGTAGCATCAAAACGGAAGTCGGCAGTACGGACAATCTGACCGTTCAAGGTGAGTTCCACACCACGGTTACGCATCTTGCCATTGTTAATGCTATAGGTCGTGTAACCGAAACCCTCGGTAGGCACGCCCATCGTGTTGGCCAGCAGGTCAGTACCCATCTTGTTGTAGAACTCAATGCTACCGTTCAGGCGATTGTTCAGCACTGCGAAGTCCAGACCGATGTTGGTCGTGGTGGTTTTCTCCCAACGCAGGGTGGGATTGGGACGGGTGTTCACCGAGCCATAAACACCGCCCACGTTGGCGTTATTGTAATAGCTTGCTGTCATATAGGGGGCTGCATCCTTGGCGATATTACCGGCAATACCATAAGATGCACGAAGCTTAAGACGGTCCACCCAGCTGACATGGAACCACGGTTCACGGTCGATGTTCCATCCGGCGCCAATGCTCCAAATGGGCTTGTTCTGGTACTTGGAGCCCGTTCCCCACAAGTTGGAGCGGTCCCAACGGATGCTTGCCGAGAGCATGTACTTGTTGTCATAGGTATAGGCTGCATTGGTAAAGAAGGACACGAAGCGGTTGTCGATATTACGCAGCGATGCGAAGTCTCTGGGGTTCAAGCCGTAGCCACCCATCAGGCCATAGGTATTATACAGCACATTCTGGTCAACCAGCGAGAAGGTGAGCATGTCGGGGTCATAATTATAGAGCGTGTTGTTGTCATAGTCGATGACCGTCTTGCGCACCTCATGACCCAGCAAGGCAACCAAATTGTGCTTGTCGGCAAAAGTATTCTCGTAATTCAACTGCTGACGGAAAGTGTAGGCCTTGGACGTCTGGTTAGAGCGGTAATAAATGTGACCCAGGGGCACATTCAGCGTTGCCTCGCCTGTACCATAGTCATCGCTGGCATACTGACCGACCAAATTACGGACATAATAACTGTCCTTGTCATAGAGCTGATGCGCCTTGTCGTAGGCATACTCATACTGGAACATCACATTGTACTTGAAGTTCATTGGCAGATCGATATCCAGCTTGGCGTAATTGCGGCTGATGAACTCATTAGTGGTGCGGATATTGCGGCCAATTTCATCAAGCGGGGTGATGTTGTAATCGGGAAGACCATAACCCATGAGAATTGCAAGGTCTGACGCTCCAAGTCGGGATTCCTGGGTGGAGGTAAAATTGGTGCCGTCGTCGTTGCGCAGGCGGTCATAAGGCATATAGGAGTAACCGGGGTTCATGGGATCATAGGTTTGCAGGTTACTCTTCTTGTAATAGGTATAAGTTCCGACGTTCAGCGTCAACCAGTCGGTAATATCCAGCTGGTCACGCAGGTCGATATCCCACGAATTGTCGTTGGTGAACTTGTCGTTCATCTTGTTGTTGCGGTAGGTGACAGCAGCACGGAAGTTATTGTTGTCACTTGCACGGCCCACGCTCAGGTGATACTGCTGGTAAAAGGCGTCACGCTTGGCATACTTGGCCACATCATCGAAGTAGCGGTAGCCCATCGATGCGAGCTGATTCAAACGGCTCTCCATTTCGCTTTGCGAGATGTTACCTGCATAGTAGTTGGCAATGGTCTGAATACCTTGTGAGGTATAGACCTTGTCGTCGATGATAGAGCGGGCATAGTCGGCAGCGCCATCGCCCTGCAGGTTGGGGTTAGTTGCGGCCCACTCGCGCTCCAGGTCGATGATGTCGGCGGCATCAGTCAAGCGGCTCTTGTTAAAGGAATAGGGATGCCAGGTCAACGATGTGTTAAAAGACACATTGGTGCGCTTGCCCTTGGCCTTCTTGGTCACAATGACAACGACACCATTGGCGGCACGGGCACCATAGATGCTGGCTGCAGCCGCATCCTTGAGAATGGTAATGCTCTCAATCTCATTGACATCGATATTGGGCACGTTTTCGTTTAGCCCACCCCACTCGTCATAGCGAGTCGATTCGACGGGGAAGCCATCGATCACATACAACGGGTTGGTCACACCATTCATCGTTGTGGTACCACGAATGAGATTGCTGTTGGTGTTGAAACCGGCGACCTCACCCTCAAGCAACTGGGACAAATTATCATAACGCTTGTTAATGAGATTGTCGGCAGTCACCTTGGCAAACGAACCCGTGGCTCTCTCCTTGGAAATCTGCTGATAACCCGTCACCACGACATCGTCCATCACATTGGCATTATCCTCAAGGATGAGGACACTGTTACTAGAAGCCGCTTTGCGCTCGACAGTCTTTTTGCCGATATAGGAATAGACGAGTGTGCTATTGGGATCCACACCCTCCAGCACATAGTTGCCGTCCATATCAGTCACCGTGCCGTTATCGGTACCCGAGACGCGCACAGTAACACCGATGAGCGGTTCACCGTCGGCATCCACCACCTGTCCCTTGACCGAGCGCTTGGATACATCGGCCTCGGCACGGTTGGAGCTCTTGGATACCTGGATGAAACGGCCTTCAACAGTGCTGGTCAAAGGCAGACCCTTAATGAGTGCTTTGACCGCATCGGGAGCAGTGGCGTTAGTCACATCGGCTGTCACCTTGTAATCCTTGACAGCCTCGTAGGGATAATTGATCTTGTAATAACCTGATTGTTGCTCCACTTGCCTGAAAGCATTGGGCAACGGCGTCTGGTTGACCTTGAGAGTCACCTTCTGCCCTTGTGCAAGCACTGCCAGTGGCAGTATCAGCAGGCACAACAATGCGATGAGTTTTCTCTTGTCCATTTGTAATACAGATTTAGTTTAAGATTTAACTTATTCTGTTTCTAATACTAAGAAAAAATAAGCGGGGTACAAGACTCCGCTTCATATTCAAGATTTTAACATTTTTTAATTAATGATGACCATATTGCCATCCACCTCGGCATGGACAACGCCCAAAGCATTGAGGTTGGCAACGGCTTCACGCAGGCTCTTGCTTCGCTCGACAACGAAGTGCAATCGCAGCTGCATCTTGCTCCTATCATCAAACGATACGTTCACACCATACCATCTTGCCAATTCCTGCATGATTGAGAATAGCGATTCATTATCAAAATAGAAAAAACCTTCCTTCCATTGGGTGATGGGGTAAGTGTC
>ONKD01000061.1 GCA_900318345.1 uncultured Prevotellaceae bacterium | reverse complement strand
AGTATGAAATACAGGAAGGGGCGGGTAGCGTGGAACTCGGCTTTTTCATATAGCTGTGGTCCAGGGGATGTATCACCAGCCATCGCAATGGTTACTGCCGAGGCTTTGGCTCCGTCCTCGTCAACTTCAATCTTGGCCTTCTGCTTCATCATGGATACAAACAGCCTCGTGTCAGACATGTTTGAGAAGTCGGCGCTGGTGGTGAACGCTGATTTGATGCCCATGGGTTCGAGGACATCTATCAGGTCGATGTCGCTCACAATTTCAAACCGAGGCATGAGAATATCCACCTCGTGGGGCGTCATGTCGATGGCATCCAGATGGTCGGTCAATTCCTGCTGGCTCATCTCGCGGATGAGGTCGCCCGTGGTCTTCCCCTCGGCAGGTAGCATGACATACATGCTATAGCCGCCGCTGCCAAAGGGTATGCGCAGCATGGAGCACAACTCGCTCTCGCAGCCTTGTGCGATGGCCTTGCGGTGCATGAGTTCACGCGTCACGATAGAACCGTCAGGCAAGGTAAAACTCGAGTTTCGGGTGTCGTTTTTGTCAAATTTCTCTTTCCAGTCAGCATTGAAATAGATGGCGTTCAACAGACACATGGCGGCATCGGGATTCAACTCGTCTAGGATACTGGGAATCATCCCGGCTGTGTTCTTTGAGCACCACTTATTGATTTTCTCCAAGGTACTGCTCTTGGTGAAGTCCAGAGCATCGACTTGAGCGCTATAATAGTTCTTCATGTCGTTGACATATTGTTTGAGCAGGCTTAATCCCTTTGCAGAATTGACGTTGATGCAGTTAGCGATTTTCACGGTCGCGGCCGGATCGACATTGGGCGCTCCTTCAATCATTTTCTTGCAGAATTCGTTCACCGCCGTCGGGTCTGAACCGAATCCCAGCGTTGCGGTGATTTCGTCGCGTGTTGTCCCTGCCGCGCCGGCGTTAAGCATGCCCAACATATAGGTCACGCTGATGGGTGACACCACAGTGCTGACCTCGCCTTTCTGCTCCTGCATGGTCTGGAACAGCCGCCATGCAAACTCATTGTTGTTGTCACGCATCTGCTTTTGTTCAGCGCTCAACTGGATAGGCTTTTTCTCGGGGAGCATATAAACAACCTCACCGTCATCTTTACAGGCCGTCAGTGCCAGCATCACCAGCACCAGGGTCATCAGTTTCTTTGTCATTTCCATGATTCTTTCTCTTTTATTTATGTGATTAATTCGTTGCAAAATACAGGTTCTTCATCTTGACAGCAATACCCAAAAGGGTGTTTATCTCATCTCAAAACCCGGCTGATATGATTAAAAGCGGTAGCCGATGGAGAGTTGGGCGTTACCGTTCCTGGCATTGCTGCCTTCATATAGCGTTGTCAAGCTAAGGGTGTAACGGACCTGGACAAAGAATCTTTCGGTAAAGTTGTAGGTAGCGCCAAGGCCGAGGCCGAAATCAAAGTTTCGGTAACCCAAGCTGTGCTTTTCTTTCATCTCTCTGCCACGCTCTTCCCACTTGTCGGTATATCGGTCATATACTTTAAAACCGAATTGCGGCCCCAAGTCAATACTCAACGATGGCGACACATAATACTTGAACATGACAGGAATGTTGATATAATTTCTTTGATAAGTCGTGGTCACGTCAATAGCCGGGTCGTGATAGAACCCATCAACCCACTCCATCTTGGGGCGTGTATTAGTGGCAAACACCACCTCGGGGGCAATAGCGAACTTATTGTTAAGGCAGTATTCCATGAATGCACCGACTTGATAGTTGAGCGCGCTTTCATCGTTGATGTTTTTGCCCAACTGGTGAGTGTAGTCAATACCGATCTTAGGACCGAATGTGAACGTCTTCTGTGCCATGGCAGCGCCACTGGCCAGAACCATGCACACGAGTGCCATAAATGTCTTTTTCATTGAAAACAAGTATTAAATTATTTAATTTTCAATCAGTTATATTTACTGCAATGAGGTTGATATTGCAGATGTAGTATGAGCGATCCCAAAGCAAATAATAATTATAGGGAAAGCCTTCAGGAGGGAAATGTCCGATTCCCAGTATCTGAAACTTGATCTCGGTGTTGTTTTTGGGCGGATATCCCAAGAACACATCTCGGCTTATATATATGTCTGTGCGTTTTTTAGGCACATTGGGCATTTCAGGATCGACATCTGCGGGGGACTTGGTGATTTCGCACCACAGCCCGATTTTGTCTTCAGACGAACGGCTAAAAACCTTGCCCTCAAAAATGCCATCAGTAGGACATGGTGCCAAGTTCTGGAAGAACTCAGCCCCATCGGGCTCATCATCGTGTTGACAAGCGGTCAATGCCAGCAATGCCAGCAACAAGATCGTCAGTTTTTTTATCGTGTTCATATTATCGCTTTTATCGTGTTTTGTAAAAATTTCCCTTAATCTTCACGGTTAGAAACGACGGCAATGGCCTTGATGCCCAATGCTGACAGATTCGATTTTCCGTCGTTAGAGTTTTGGGAACCATAGGGTCCCACGCTGTATGGAGTTTTGACATCGGGCAGTTTGATGGCGCTCAAGTTCTTATAAATATAGGAAAGTGAACCTGAACTGTGACGGGCAAGGATATAAGTGTCCACGCCGTGAGACACTATACTAACAGCCGAGAAATCAAGGATGTCA
This sequence comes from uncultured Prevotellaceae bacterium, assembly GCA_900318345.1. Lineage (GTDB taxonomy): Bacteria > Bacteroidota > Bacteroidia > Bacteroidales > Muribaculaceae > Sodaliphilus. Next base: position 4,739 of record ONKD01000061.1, on the reverse strand, counting down.
TTATTCAAGACAGTCTCAATACCGTCAATCAAGACAGCAGGTATGCCATGTATACCACCTACACCTTGAGAAGTGGTTTTCCGTCCCAGGATAAATGCGTGGCCATTGACAATGGATGATGCATAGGGCTGAAAATCAGCAGGGCATTCGTAATTGACGTTATGCCACCAGTACATGTTTTTCCTTGTCTCAAAGTCCTCGTAGGTAATCAGCCAGGAACCGGCATAGAAATCTATACCGTAAACCCAATCGAAACCATGATCCAAGTACTCATTTAGCGAATGGGTTGAGCCGTCAATCATAATTTTCGGCTCAGGACCGCGAAATGGTATAGTGACACTTCCGTCATGCACCATGAAAGTATTATACAGCCAATTTTCGACGCATTCAAGGTCACCCTCGGTCACATAAAAGAGTTGCTGGTTATACCAGGAGCCTTTGTCTTGCTGGGACTCATAACCCTTGCAGACCCAGACCTCAAAGTTTTTATACTCCTGCACGGTATAGACAAAGCCGTTCTCGATCGTGAAGCACCAGATTTGTCCTTCACCAGAGATTATCTTCGAGCCATTTTTCACGACAAAAAAGGTGTCGTTTTCTTTGATGAGTGCATACCAGTCACTGCCTTCGGCGACCAGCGACTGAATGCTGCCACCCTCCTCGCATTCGTAAATCGTGTTACCCTCAAGGTCGTAGATCTTATCGGGAAACCCGGGTAACCCATTCACGGCCATATAGAGGGAAGCATTTTCTGGAGGAAGAGGAAATGGTACTTCATTATCATCCTTGCTGCATGATGCTAATGCCAGCAGACCTAAAAAAATGATTAAAATCTTCTTCATGACTCTTATGTTTTTTTATTGTTTTATTAGTTGTTGTCTTGGGTTCGTTGCAAGGTGGCATCGTTGCCGCTGCGCTTTTTGAACGGGTTGCTGATGGTGTTGAAGGTCCATCGCGCCATCAGCGAGATGCCACGGATATCATAATCGGTGTGGTTCTCGTTATAAATGTTCATGTATCGGGTCTTGTACCAGGGAGACATGCTGCGCTGGAACAGGTCATTCAGGTTAACGCCCAACAGCAGGCGTCCTTGGCACAACGTGGTCCTTGCACTCAAGTTCAAGCCCACAATAGAGGCGTTTTGTGAGAAACCTGAAATCCAGGGTGTGCTGCCGAACAAGTTGCATCCGATGAGGTATCGCCGTGCCACTGTGAACTGGGTATTGACATTGATCGAGGCAAATGGAGAGCTCTCGGTCCGTATAATGTCGAAATAGGGGTAGGTAGTGTGAGGCAGAGTGGCACTGGACTGCACATTCAGGTTCAGCCATGAGTTGCTGTAGTTGTAGCCCAGGTCAAGCGACCAGGCCCTGAAAAGCATAATGTTGATAGGGTATTCGAGAACGGCGCCCGACCCCAAATGCACCATAATGCGTTGGGTAGCATCGTCCATCAGGCTATAGGACAGCGAGGCCGTGAAACCCTTGAAATTAGCGTTCAACGCAAAATGGTCGGTAATGGTCGGCCTCAAAAACGGGTTGCCCGTCGAGTACTGATAGGAATTGATGTAGTTGTGGGTGGAGCGCAACTCGTTGTAAGAGGGGCGCCTAAGGGTGCGGCGGTAGTATAGCGCCAGGTCTATGTCGGGACTCAGTTGAAGGCCGACGCTTGCGTTGGGCAGCAGGTTGTGGTAAGTCTTGTTAAGGCTGGAGCCCTCAACATCTGTTCGGGTATAGTCATACTCGTATCTCAAACCCGCATTCATCCGCCACTTGTCCCAAGACCTGCTCACGGTGTAATATAGGCCCGACCAGTCGTTGTCGCGTTTACAGGTCTGCGACACTTCGTTCAACAGGACAGTGCCTGTGCTGCCAGTATGCCCCCACACAATCCCCATCTTGTTGTTCCAACCTCGGGAAACGAAATTGTACATGGCTGTTGCGGTCACGATGTTATAGTCGTTGCTGTTCACCACAAGATAATGTTTGAGGATGGTATTATCGGTCAAGCTGACATCGTTTTCATTGTTGACAATCATCAAGTATTCCCTCAGGTTTTGAGCGTCTTTCTGTCTCATTGACGCATAGTCGGCGATAACCAGCAGTTGCGAGTTGTCATTGCGTTGCCACAGGTAACTGGCCGATGTGCTGTTACGGGTCGCGCGATCGGTCATCTGCTTTGAGCCATACAGCCGCTGGACCATCGTCTGCCGGATTTGCTCGTTGATGTCCACCTGATAGAAACTGCCATTATACTGTGCACCGATGACGCTCTTGGGCGTGAGGGCGTAGTTCATTCCTGCAAAGACGGTGTACCTGTCTCCTGCGCTTATTGAGTTTGACATGTCGGCTTTGTTATAAAGCCATGTGCCGTCATTTTCATCGGCTATTTTGGTAACCCCGAGACTTGACACTTCGGTATTGAGGCGGCCATAAGAAAAGGAGGCGTTTCCAGATAGTTTTTTGTATTTGCCGTCCAGGGTGAGTGTCGTGGTGTTGGAGACCTTGCGCTTGATGTCCAGCACGTTGGTGAGACTTGCGCCCAGGTGGTCCTTGACGGGACTGTGTGTAAAGACCTTGATGACCGATCCTGCGTTGGAGGCATATTGGGCATCGGGCTCGCGGATGATCTCCACGCGCTTGATATTTTGCGAGGTGACGGCTTTCAGCTCTGCGTTGTTGGTGATGCGGCGGTCATTGATATAGACCTCGGTCTTGCCGTCGCGGCCGATGAGGGAGATGTCCTCGTTCATGCCCACGATAACACCGGGCGTCCAACGCAGCAGATCGAGTGCGTTGCCGGCGTTGCCCATGATGGTGCCGCCCAGGTTGCGCAGGGTGTAATTGGCGCCGTCGCGTTCAATCTGCATCTTGGCGGCGGTCACCACGGTTTCCTTGAGGGCGGTAATGTCGGGGTACATCTTGATGGTACCCACGTTGTCGCGGCTGCATAGGCGATAGGCGGGTTTGTAGCCCACGTAAGGCGATAGGCGGGTTTGTAGCCCACGTAGGAGACACGGGCGATGACCTTGCCGTGCTCGATGGGAATGACGAAGCGGCCGCTCTCGTTGGTCACACCACCGCCAACCATCGTCGAGTCGGCAGGGTTGAGCAGGGTGACGTTGGCATAGGGCATCGGCAGGTTGTGCTCATCCACGACCACGCCCTTGAGGCGGCGCTCGGTCTTAAGGATGGCCTCGACGTAGATTTCGCTGTTCTCCTTCCTGGTCATCTTGATGGGATAGAAACCAATCATCTGGCGGATGGCGTCGGGCACGGACTTGTTCTTGACCGTGGTCGTCACCTTGTAGTCCTCCAGGTCGTCATAGATGAAGACGATCTTGTAGCGGCTGGTGTGTTGCTGCAGGTATTTGAGGGCATCGCTCATCGACACGTCACTGAAGGTGTGCGTGATACTTTGTGCAACGGCCGTGAGCAGCAGGGCAAACGCCATGCACATGAGCAATGTGACGGTTCGCTTCATGGGTAGGGTTACTTTGAGTCCGTCGATTCCACAATCAGCTGGTTACCCTTGTGCCGGATGGAGATGGCATCGAAGCTGTTGAGCATCTCGACGACCTTGTCCAGCGAGTATTCCGGCTCCCATTGATAGAACAGGCGCAGCGACCGTACGTCGTCAGAGCGGTATTCCACCTCCACACCATAGTGGGCAGCGAGTTCGGTGAGCACCTGTTCCAGCGGCACTTCCTCAAACAGGCGGGGCTCGGCAGCCATCGACAAAGTGTCGGGCGTGGGTGCCAGCGCTTCATCGGTGGCGGTATTCTCTTGGTTACTGCCTTGCCGGACGACCTTCTCGGGCTGGTTTTCGCTGTTCTTGAGGCCGAAAAAGCCGGTATGCACCGCTGCAATGGCGATGCCCACACAAGCCATTACCACAACGGCTGCTGCGGCGATTTTGCGCCACAGAGGCACGATGACGGCCCGCTCGTGCTGCTCCCCAGCCAAGCGTTGCCACTGCGCGTCAATCATCTCGTCACTCAGCCGCTCGTCGGCCTGTTCGCCAGCAAGGGCGCTGCGGGTCTTAGCCATCAACGAGTAGAGTTCGCGGCACTCATCATCGGCAAGAATGTCCTGCCACTGCCGCTCGGTGTATTGCTCGGGATGCTCAAGCATCTTCAACAGTTGTTCGGTCTTGTTCATCGCTTTGGTGGTGTTAATGTTAAACGAAGTTGGTCGAGTGCGCTGCGCAGGTGCTTGTAAACGGTGGTCTCACTCACGTTCAACCGCTCGGCAATCTCGCGGAAGGTGAGCCCGTAACGGTAATGCAACACGATGACCTCGCGGCACACGGGCGGCTCCAGGTCGGCGACACCTTGATGCAGCGCGCTGATCTCGGCCTCGATGTCCTCGGCTTCACGGCTGGAAACCTCACTCTCCAGCAGCAGGAGCTGTCGGGCACGTTCATCGATCTTGCGGTCACGCATCACATTCAAGCACTGGTTACGCACGCATGACAGCAGGAACGCCTCGGCGGTCGCCTCTTGCAGCGGACGGCCGTCGGCAAGCAGCCTGGCAAAGACATCATGCACGATATCCATGCTCTCCTCATCGTCGTGCAAGAGGATGCTGGCCAGCCTGTACATGGCCCGATAATGCTGCTTGAACAGCCGTTCGATTTGTCGTTTCCTGTCTGTCATACACTCTATATACACACTCAGGTCGATTTACTAAACCCTTTTCCGCAACTTTTTTTAATCACGCGACAAAATTACCCATCAA
>ONKD01000062.1 GCA_900318345.1 uncultured Prevotellaceae bacterium | reverse complement strand
CAGATGCACATCGGCGACCGATGGGAGATCTACATCCCCGCCGAAATGGGCTACGGCAAATTCTCCCAGCCAGGTATCCCCGGCGGCTCCACCCTCATCTTCGACATCGAACTACTCGCCATCAATTAATAAGTATCGGACACAGCATGATAAAACGCTTTTTTCTCATATTATTCTTGGCATTGGGCAGTTTAACCTTATTGGCACAGCAGAATGCAACTGGAATCAGGGGAATTGTCGTTGAGGAAGACGGCACGCCCGTGATGTATGCTTCGGTGGCGATGATTCAGAACGGAAAGGCCGCGGCTGGTGCATTGACCGACACGACGGGCCTCTTTGTCATGAAAGGCGCTTTCAAGGGCAGTTATCAACTCAAGATCACTTCGATAGGCCATGAGGACGTTCTGAAGGACCTCATGTTATCCGACGGCAAGTCACACGACCTCGGACAAATCGTGATGACGGAACGAGCCACGCTACTGGATGGTGTTGTGGTTACAGGACGTCCTGCCGACAAGTCGGTGACTCTGGAAAAGACCAGCATCAATGCTGCCGCATCGATGAGCGCAGCAACGGGATCGGTGCTCGACATGCTCCGCGCCTCATCGGCAGTCTCGGTGGATGGAGCAGGTCAAGTCTCCATACGCGGCAACAGCAACGTGCTCATCCTGGTGGATGGCGTCCCCACTGCACTTGACGGGTTGGGGGGTATTCCCGCTGCCAACGTGCAGAGTATTGACATCGTGACCAGCCCCGACGTGAAATATGACTCGGAGGGAACAGGCGGCATCATCAACATCGTTTCCAAGAAACAGAAACAAGATGCCTTCGCCCTGATGGCCTCGGCAAACTACGGCTTCAATAACTTCATGAACGGGAACCTGGCCATGAGTTATAACGCGGGCAAATGGGGCGTTCGCCTGAACTACAACGGCAAATATGAGAAAGACCGCATCGAGAGCGAGCTGCACCGCCAGTTCCTGCAGACAGGCAACAGCATCGACCAAATCATTGACGCTTCAAAGAAGACCACCGGACACAACATCGGCTTGAACGTCAACTATAAAGCGACGAAAAAGGATGTTGTCGTGCTGGATGTCAAGGCAGGCTTCCCTCGCATGAGCAACTATCAGACCTTCCATAATCACTACATCACCGACGGTGTGCCAAGCGACAAGGCTCGTGAGACCGACATCACCTTCAACCGTGAAATGGTAGAAGGCTCACTTACCTATAGGCACATCTACGTGCCAGGAAAGCGTGAGATCAGCACCTTGGCATCGCTGTCGGCCATCAACGGCCACCGCCCATCCTTTTACTATGAAGCGGGCCAGATGGTGCAGCGTTCCAGGTCTGGCGGTCATCCGCGAATTGCGGCTTGGCAACTCGACTACATGTCACAGCTGGGCAAGGGCAAGCTGGAAACTGGAGTGAAGATGACCTATCGCCACAACAACATTGACCACAAGATGTACGCGTATGACGAGGCGACTGGCGACTGGCAGTTGTCGATTCCCCTGAGCAACGACCTGCGCCACCGTGAATTCATCCCTGCCGCCTACGTCATGTATTCGTCGAAGTGGAATGACAAACTCACCTATAAGGCTGGACTGCGCTTTGAATACAGCCATGTGACACTTCAGAACGATAAAGACCGCCTGGACGAGAGCAGCAACTGCTATTTCCTGTCGCCCAATGTCGTGTTGAGCTATCGCGTAAGCCAGCCGCTGCAGTTTTCATTCGGCTTGTCGCGTCGCATATCGCGTCCGACCTATCCGCAGCTCAACCCCTATGTCAATCTCATCGACAACCAGACCTATGAGACAGGCAACGTCAGTCTGAAACCCGAGAAGGCCAACAAAATTGACCTCGGCTATTCCTATGCTGGACGGGCCGTGAAGTTGAACGGCACCGCCTACTTCAATTATACGCAGGACTACATCAGCCAGATCGCCTACCTTGACCGGGATATCCTTGTGACAACCTACATTAACGGCGACCAGTACCTGAATACGGGTTATGAACAGAATGTCAGATGGAACGCCCTGCAATGGCTGGGTGTGGACTTGGGCACTAACATCTTCTACACCAGGGCGCGTGGCACCAGCCAGGGAGTCACCTTCAGCAATCACGGCTGGACCAGCAACAGCAGTGCGACACTGAACATCATACCGCTTAAGGGGATGACCATCCAGGCCCAGTATTTCGTCACTTCACCCCAATACTTCCCGCAGTTCACCACCAAGACCGTTCACTACTGCAATCTGGGTGTGAAACAGCAGCTGCTTAAAAAGTCGCTGACGCTCTCGGCTCTGCTGACCGATGTGTTCAACACGCGTCGATGGGACATCTCGTCAGACAATCCAGTCTATACGCTCGTGAACAATAGCAAGAATCGCAGCCGCATGCTGTGGCTCGGCATCAGTTGGAATTTCCACTCCTTCAAGCCCGCAGGAGGTCAGAAGAAGCAGGAAGAGGACCGCAGTGTCATCAGGCTGGGTGAATGAGACCACGATTAACCGAAAAACTAACGATATGAGTACAATGGTGTGGGGCGCTATCAAGGCTCCCCACATTTTTTGTCAATGGGACAAACACCAATCCCCCGAGACAACATACACTTGATAAGAGCTCTACCATTCCATCGTTGCATGGGAAATTCACTTGCTCTGGTCACGGGGTTGTATTCGGCTGCTATACGTTCCGCACATCAACCAGCCGGCAGCACTGGCTGGATTGAGCTGTTCCACTACAGCCTCATGCCGCTGAGCGACTTCGCCCCGGCGGCTCCACCCTCATCTTCGACATCGAGCTGCTCGCCATCAATTAACGGCATATCAATCACAATGTCAATTGTAGATTCAGCGTATATCGCGAGAAATCACTATCTTTGCAGCAATAACTGAAAGACAAATCGGAATTTATGAAAATAAGTGAGAAGGAAGTCAAGACAGTCTTGACTAAATCAAATCTGCCTGTCAGTGACTACTCGGTGAATCCATACGTAGGCTGTACGCATGGATGCAAGTATTGTTATGCCTCGTTCATGAAGCGTTTTACGGGGCACACCGAGCCCTGGGGCGAGTTTCTTGACATCAAGCATTGGCCTGATATCAAGAATCCCGAGCGATTGCGCGGCAAGGAACTGTTTTTCGGTTCCGTCACCGACCCCTATCTGCCCGAAGAGGAGAAGTATCGCCGGACCCGCACGTTGTTGGAACAACTGCGGGGGAGTGGAATCAAACTTTCCATAGCCACGAAGAGCGACTTGGTGCTCCGTGACCTGGACCTCATCAAGACCTTCCCCGAGGCGCGCGTAAGCTGGTCGGTGAATACCTTGGACGAAGCCTTCAAGAATGATATGGACAAAGCCGTTAGCATAGAGCGAAGGCTGGTAGCCATGAAGGCGTTCCATGATGCGGGCGTGAGAACCACCTGCTTCATCTCACCCATCTTTCCCGGAATAACCGACGTAAAGGCCATCATCGACCGGGCCAAAAATCAATGTAACCTCATTTGGCTGGAGAATCTAAACCTACGTGGTACTTTCAAGCCTTTGATCATGGATTATATACGAGAGAAAAGACCTGAATTAGTTCCTTTGTATGAGGAAATCTATGTCAAGGGGAAGCGTGACTATTGGGAGCGGCTGAACGTGGAGCTGAAAGCATACGCTGAAGAACTTGGTCTGCCGTATGTCCGCGATGACGACAGCATCAAGCGTCCCTTCGATGCACCGCCCATCGTGGTGAACTATTTCTATCATGAGGAGGTCAAGAAATCTGCAAAAAAGTAAACGATGAAAGAATGGCTGTTCCTGATTGGTGCTATCGTCCTGGAGACGTTCGCCACCACTATGCTAAAATACTCTGAGCAGTTTACTAGGATTCTGCCTACCATCGCAATGGCAGTTGGCTATCTGCTTTCGTTCTATTGCTTGAGCCATGCACTGCGCACGCTGCCCATCGGCATCGCCTACGCCATTTGGAGTGCCCTTGGCATCGTGCTTATAACGCTAATCGGCATTTTCGTGTTCAAGCAGGTGCCCGACCTGCCAGCCTATATCGGCATCGCGCTGATTATGGCAGGCGTTATCGTAATCAACCTGTTCTCAAAAATGGAAGTACATTAAGATAAATCTGAAATCATGGAGATAAAAGACAGACCCAATCCCAATGAGGCTTTCCCGAATCCGAAGATTCCAAGCCTTTGCTTCATCAAGAACGTGGTGAAGAACCCGCGTATCATCATTGGTGACTACACCTACTACGATGATGTGGATGGGGCAGACCAGTTCGAGAAGCATGTCACTCATTTCTACGACTTCATTGGTGACCGGCTGATTATTGGCAAATTCTGCGCTATTGCCAAGGGTGTGGAGTTTGTCATGAATGGTGCCAATCATAGGATGGACTGCGTGACAACCTATCCGTTTTACGTTATTGGCGGTGACTGGGGAAGTGCCATTGCTCCTGTGAAAGATGAATTGCCTCTGAAGGGTGATACCGTTGTGGGCAATGATGTCTGGATTGGTCAGCATGTAACCATCATGCCAGGCGTTCATATAGGCGACGGAGCCATTATCGGAGCCAATTCGGTGGTGGCCTCAGATATTCCACCTTATGCTGTCGCGGTAGGGAATCCCTGCCGAGTAACCAGGATGCGTTTTGACGACGAATTCATCGCCTATCTGCTGCAACTGAAATGGTGGGATTGGGACATAGAGAAAATTGAGGCAAATTTTGAAGCCTTGTCAAGTGGTGATTTGTCGTTGATAAAGAAAATTGACAAATAAATTCCAATTTAGCAAACAGAAACAAATATGAAATACCGATACATTGCCAGTTGCGTCTTTACGAGGGACTACCCGGAACTTAGTTTGCGCATACAGGACTATCTGAAGGAGCGTTTTGGAATGGAGATTATCCGCTGCTGTGCCGAGAAATACAAAGTGCGGCAGTTTGAGGAGGTGATG
>ONKD01000063.1 GCA_900318345.1 uncultured Prevotellaceae bacterium | reverse complement strand
CCCCAGTGGCCCTCAACAATCTTGACCTGCCAGCCAGCGCCAACCTCGCCATAGAAGCGAACCACGCTGCCTTCCTGCGGCTCAAAAGCGGCCAACTCGGGCGACGTATCGCTACCGATGGTGATGTTGTTGCCCCAGCCGCTGGTGTCCTCACGGCCTTCCCAGAGAACCTGTTCAGCGCCTGCAGCGATAAACTTCACGTACTGCAGCTTGATGCCGTCACCCCAGATAACCATACCCTGGCCGCCATCGCCAAACATTTGAGCAGCCTCCTCGGCAGTGATGTCAAACACGAGGTCGGTGACATTGGCACCAGGAGTGATGTTGCCATCAGCACCGTACATGCTTGCCAGGCCACTGAGCGGAGTGCTCCAGTCACCCATGCGGAAGTTGAAAATGGGATTACTGTTGGTAGCGACAAAGTGAACGGTCATCTGACCAGGACCGGTGATGGCCTCGTGGAACTTGGTCCACAGCTCCCCGCTCCAGTTGAATACGCCCCAGTTGCTCCAGCCACTCAGTTCCACATTACCCTGCCAGATAACACCGGCGAGCTTGCGGATCTCGAGAGGATAGGTAGCAGTGATGTTGGAGTTCTGCTTAACCACTACATCACCATCAACCAGATATTCGGGAACGGTAAAGGTCAAGGTGTTGTCGACGATGCTGTATTCACCGGCGCTCAAGGGAGCTGAGCCACCAGGCAACGTAACCTCGATGATGCGGTCGAAGTTCTCACCATACAGGGTAACAATGTCGCCAGCAACGAGGTCGGTGTTCTGTGATGCACCAGTGATGACAACGGTGGGAACCGAGAACGCATCGGTCTGCAATGCAGCGCCCGAATAGAGCAGCAGCGAGATAGCGCCCGACTTACACTCGGCGGGAACAGTTGCGGTAATGGTCCTGTTGTCTTCCGAAACAGTGAATTCTGAAGCAACACCACCGGCGAACAGCACTTGCTCAACCGTGTGCAGGTTGGTACCGTGAATCTTGATCTGCTCGCCAAAGTCGGCTGCGGCAGGCTCAAGGCTCAGATAGCTGGCCGAAACGATCTCGAGCGGAGTCTCAAAGGTGTACTCCCAGTCAGCACCGTCATTCATGGTGATGGTACCGGTCTCGGCAGCCAGAGGCACGCGAAGGCGGATCTCGCGACGCGAAACATATTCAAAGTCTTCGGCGATCACCGAAGCGCTCCTGGTGAAGACAACCTCAGCAATGTTGTAGACATAGTCACCCGTGATTGAGATGATATCGCCTGCATTGAGGCCAGTGACGGGAGTCACATTGGTCACCTCGATGGGCTCTTCAAACACGAGCGTACCAATCGAAACGACAGTATCGTTGCCGGCAACCAACCTGATGTGACCGGGAACAGTCTCGTCGGGCACGTTGCAATAGATGTTCTCATTGTCGCTGCGATTGAAAGCCGAGCGCTCAACGACAGCATCACCCGGGAAGATGACTTTGTCCACCTTCTGCATGTTGGAACCCGTGAGGCGGATCTCAGTATTGCGCAGGATGGGCGACGGTCCATAGGCCAGCAGGTTTACACCCGACTTGCTATAGGGGTCGGTGACCAGGTCCTCATCATTACAGCTTGTGAGCGAAACCCCAACGAGGGCTACCACAAACAGGATGAAAATATTTCTGAACTTTTTCATATTCTTCTTATCATTATAATTAATTAGGAACCACACGGATGTTGTCAATCTTGATGATGGGGGTGCATTCTACACCTTCAACACCACAGCTCGAAACGAAGATCCACAAGCTGGTGAAGCTCTCGGCAGTAAGCGATCCGCTAGATACCGAGCCGTCCCAACCATAAACGAAGTTGGCTGCGATGGGCAGAGTAACGGTTACCCACTCGCCACCGGTGTCATAGCTGCCCGTCGAGCTGGTTGACCAGGGACGGTACAGGGCACGAGGATTGGCATTGTTGGTCATGTAGGTGTTGTTAGCACCAGCCACGGTCTTGCCGTAGATGTCGACACCTGCAGCGCCAAAGGTCACCTTATCAACGCCAGCAAAGCAAATCTGCATAGCTGCATTGTTCCAAGGATTCTCGCTGGGAATGCACATTTCAAACTTGAGAGCCATGTTGCTCCAGTCGCTGAAGTCGGCCAGATCGGTCAGACGCATACCGATACCGGTATCACCATCCTGATAGTTCTCGGGTGAGTTCCAGCTGCCGGGCCAGTAAACGAACGAGAAGTGTTGCTCGTCCCAGGTCTCGCCATTCAGTACCGAGCTGCCGTCACCCAACTGGATGAACTTGCCACTCAATGCGGTATCATCGATCGTGCTGCTGTGACCGTTCCAACCATGGTTGTCCAACGGGTTGGTGTCGAAGTCGAACAGCATGCCGCGCGAATCCTTGTAATAGAAGCTCGTCTTGGTAGTTCCGTAAACCGAAGTCACATAGATTGGACCCTCGACAGCACCGGCGGGAACCGTGAAGGTTACCTGGGTGTAATCTGAGGAGATGTTGGTGATTTCAGCAGGAATCATAGAACCGTCGGCACCAGTGAAGTTGATGGTCAGCGGGGTGCCGGGATCGTCGATGAAGTAGTTACCAGTCAGCGTCTGTGATGTGCCTACAGGTGCATACTCGTTGCCCATGCTGATGATTTGCGGAGCTGAGATAACAACGTGGAAGTCATAGGTCACAGTATCCTTGTCCTTGGTGATCATGTAAATCTTGTCGGTAACTGTCTCGGGTACCGAACGGGGGATTTGCACGATGAGGGTGTTATCGGTGATGTAGCTCGAGTTGAGAATACCCTTCTTATCGTTGAAGTAGATCTCATAGACGCTACGCAGGTTCTTACCCACAAGGCAAACGATGCTTTGAGGAGAGGCCTCGGTCACCAACTCACCATTGGTGTAGTGCATGTCGGGGTCGTCGTTTGAGCCTTGAACCTCGCTGCTCAGACAGCGCACATAGCTTACCGAAGGCAATCCGCTTGCCACCTCATACTTGTCAGGCTCGTCGGCACATGAGAACAAACCCAATGCCATAACGGCAAGTGCCATGACGATGAAATTATATCTGAATTTTTTCATTTTCTTTAATCTTTAATTGAATAGGTGTCAAACTAAAGTATCAATAGCTATAGGTTGCTCTCACGTCAACATGGACACCGTCAACATTGCTGCCCAGGTTGGGATTGAACACAACGTCTTCCTGCGGGAAGGGCATGAAGAAGTAACGCTTGCTGCCGTCGGGGCTAGTCTTCATCATAGCCTCGGGATTGGGAGCAGACTGAGCCTCGTCATAGCCAGCCGACGATGTGATCGACCAGATACCGGTCTCGGCATAAGTCTTGTAAATGTCGCTCAGGCCATAGAACGTGCTGCGCTTTTGAGACCTGAGTTCGGCAACGCAGAAGTCGGGATCAAAGTAAGATACGCGCACGTAGTCAAACCAGCGGTCACCCTCGAAGGCGAGCTCCAGGCGACGCTCTTTCCAGATGTCGTCAAAGGTAATGACACTGGGACGCTGGGCGTTCCTGATTGCGCGATGGCGCACTGCATAGAATGCATCGATGGCGCTAGCGTCAGTGGTCGATTTGGCAGTACCCATCTTGGCCTCGGCATAAATCAGATAAATGTCGGCAAGACGCAGCAGGTGGGTTGACAGTGAGCTGGCCATGCGGTCATCAGAATGTCCGAACTCAGCAACGTGATCGGCAGTGTTGCCGTACAGGTGCTTCACACAGTTGGAACCGGTAGGCGAGTTGAGCTGGCCACCAGCCGACTTGTTATAATCGGTGTCGAACATAAACTTCAGATAATCGAAACCCATCTCATGGGTAGTGCTGTTCATCTCATGATCACGCCAGAAGTAGGAATAGGTGAAACCAGGCAGCATCATAGTAGCCTTCAGGCGGCTGTCAACGTTGTTGAGCCACATGTCAGGGCTGTTCTCCAGCAGCTTGATGCCAAAGGCTTCCTGCAGGTCAACCGAAGGATCGGTCCAGTCGCCCCAAGTAGCACTGTAGCCCTCGAAGCCGGTCATACCCAGGTCACTCTCGAGTGAGTTCTGAGCGGTCCAAACGTTGCCGTCGGCAGTCCAACGCCAAGCGATAAGGCTCTCAGCGCAGTTGTTGTTGTGACCGCGGAAGATGTCCTCATAGTTCTCCATGAGCGTGCGGCCACTGTTGTCAATCACTTCCTTGGCATACTGGGCAGCCATGGCCATGTCGTCACCATTGATAGTGCCGCTGATACCAGCCTTCATCCAGTAAACCTTGGCCAACAGACCAGTTGCTGAATAATAGTCTACACGGCCGTTGGTGGGCGTCTTGATACCAGCAAGAAGTTCACGAGCTTTTTCGAGCGTCATGATGATGTACTCATAGACGTCAGAACGCCAAACTTTCTCCTTGGTATTATAGGCACCTTCAAGTTCCTCGGTGTTGTTGTGCACGATGGGCACCTCACCGAATGAGCGAACCAGATAGAAATAGGCCATTGCCTTCCAAACGAGGCATTCGCCCATCGTCTGGTCCTTAACAGCCTGCGAAGGACCGCTACTGCCGTTAATGTAATTATAGACGGTGCTTGCGTGACCAATAACGGCCCACAGAGAGTAAGCCATGTTCACCAAGTCCTGGTCAGTACCATTCAGGGTGAACTCACAGTAAGGCGAATTACCCATGTAGAGGTTGCCCGAAAGGCCCTCACCCACTTTAAAGAAACCACGCTGGTAGTCATACCAGGGAGAGTTGTACAGGTAGTTGACGCCTGCAATGCACTGCTCGTCGGTCTTGTAGTAGTTCCCTGCGTTGTAGCTGTCCTCATTGGGTCGATCGAGGAAGTCCTCGCACGAAGTCATGGTCAGCGCAACGAATGCCAGAGCAATGATATATTTAATCTTGAAT
>ONKD01000065.1 GCA_900318345.1 uncultured Prevotellaceae bacterium | reverse complement strand
ACGGCATATTGATGTGCCTCGGTGCCGCCTACCATCTTCTGCAGATAGGGGAACGAGAGCAGGGTGATAAAGCCCATGGCATAGGCGCCTACCATGCGGAACGACGAGAACTGGTTCTTCTCGTTGTCATCATCGGTCATCACGCCCAGCAGCGAGCCGTAAGGCACGTTGACGGCAGTGTAAACGGCCATCATGAGCAGATAGAGCGTGTAGGCATAGATGCGCTTGCCCACGGGACCGAAATCGGGAGTGTAAAGCAATAATGCGAATATCAGGCCCAAGGGGATGGCGCCGAAGATGAGCCAGGGACGATACGACGTCAAACATGCGGGCGATGAGCATCAGCGTTGCCGTGTCGGCAACCGTGAGGCCAAAGACGTTGGTGAAAAACAACGGGAAAGCGATTGACATGACTTTCCATGTAATGCCACCGGCAGCCGCATCACCAAGGGCGTAGCCGATTTTTTCTTTTAAACTTGCCATTTCTAGGAGTTATGGGTTATGAGTTATGGGTTATGAGTTGCTTGCCGTTCCTCGTTCAGTTATTATTTATTCTTTATTGGTTGATCGGTTCTTCTCGATGAGTCGCATGATGGTCTTCACGCTGGCCGTGGTGGTCAGGCCGTCTTGCGGCGTGTTCATGCAGTAGTCCACCAGGCGGTCGATGGTCGAGGTAGCCACATGCAGGCGGGTGTCGCTCGAGGCGTAGTAGATGAAGAAGCGTCCGTCCTCGTCGGCAATCCAGCCGTTAGAGAAGGCCACATTCATCACGTCACCGATATACTCGCCACCCTCGGGAACGAGGAAATAGCCGCCAGGTTGTGCGATAACGCGCGTGGGATCGTCGAGTGCTGTCATGTACATATATAATACATAGCGCAGTCCAGAAGCGCAGCCGCGCACGCCGTGGGCAAGATGCAGCCAGCCTTGCGGAGTCTTGATGGGGTGGGGACCCTCACCGTTTTTCACTTCCATGATGGTGTGATAGTGGCGCGCGTTGATGATTTTCTCATCAACGATTTCGGCATGGGTGATATCGTCCACCAGTGCCCATCCGATGCCGCCGCCGCTGCCAGCATCAATGAAGCCGTCTTGGGGACGGGTATAGAAGGCATACTTGCCGTTTACAAACTCGGGGTGAAGCACCACGTTGCGCTGCTGGCTCTTGCTCTTGAGGTCGGGCAGTCGTTCCCAGGTCTTGAGGTCACGGGTGCGGGCAATTCCGGCAGTAGCCGTGGCAGCGCTCAGGTCGCCTGGGCAAGTGTCATCGTGACGTTCTGCGCAGAAGACGCCGTAGATCCAGCCGTCTTCATGAGCCGTGAGGCGCATGTCATAGACGTTGGTTGCGGGAACCACATCATCGGGCATCGTGATGGGCTCGGGCCAGAATCTGAAGTTGTCCACGCCGTTTGGACTTTCGGCCACAGCGAAAAACGACTTGCGGTCGGCGCCTTCAACCCTCACAACAAGTACATATTTGCCCTGCCATTTGATGGCGCCTGCATTGAGCGTCGCGTTCATCATGATGCGCTGCATCAAGTAGGGGTTGTCCTGCTCGTTGAAGTCATAGCGCCACTCTAGCGGAGTGTGCTCGGCGGTGATGATGGGATTCTTGTATTTCTCATAGATGCCGTTGCCCCAAGCGAGGGGTTCATTCTTGCGGTTAAGTAACTCCTCGTGATGCTTGCGCAAAGCGGTAATTTTATTCTTGAAATCACTCATAATATTGTAGTAGTATTGTGGTCTTTTAGTTAACTAGATATTCTAGCATTCCTGGAGGTTCTAGTGCTTAAATTGCTGGAATATTTGTTTTTACTTGCTTCTTAATTGGTCCATGAGCCACTGTAGCCATTCGTCCCATTGTTCCTGGTACCAGAAGTGGGCCGTCTGTTGATAGACACTCAATTTCTTGGGAGCGGTTACCACGTTGTAGGTCGCATAGGCAGTGGTGGGAGGCACCACGTCGTCGTTGTAGCCAAACGAGAACCAACCCGGGCAAGTGATGCGGCGGGCGAAGTTCACGCCATCGTAATAACGCGAGGTCTCAATCTTATCCTGACTGGCCTTGCGCTGCTCGGGCGACATCCAGTAAAAATAATGGGGCCAACCGCAAGCCACGCCCTGGAGCGAAGCCGTGTGGTCGCACAGGGCCGAGTGCACTGCACCGTAGCAGCTCACGCGCTTGTCGAGTCCGGCCGTTGCCAGCGACAGGAAACCGCCCTGGCTGCTGCCCGTTACGCCCAGGTTCTTGCCGTCCCAGTCGGTGTATTGTTCAATGTAGTCGATAGCACGCACGCAACCCACGATGACTCGCTTGTAATAACTCTTGTCACGATCGTCCATACCAAATTCCCAGTAGCAGTTGAGCGCGCCATTAGCCAGGTTGTCATAGACGCTCTGCGGCATGGTCACGTCGATGCCGTGGATGCCGATTTCTAGTGTGATGAACCCTTGAGAGGCAGTATAGACGTCGCCTTGATAGGGACGCACGCCGGCTCCGGGCACACGCAGCAGGGCAGGGTATTTGCCGGGCTTGACAGGCTCGCACAGGATGCCATAGGTGCGGCTTCCCCAACGCACGTTGTGGAACGAGACTTGATACACGTTCACCTCTTGTGTGCAGCGCTCGGGCAGCAACGTCTTGGTGGGCTCCAGCTTGGTCCAGCGGGCCTCCTCAATGGCTTTTGCCCAGAACTGGTCAAAATCTTTCGGGTCAACTGTCGTGGGATTCAGTTTCTCGGGCGAGTAGGCTGCGGTGCACCATGCCGAGTAATCCTTGCCATCCACGTGGGCGGTGACTTTCAGGCGATAAAAGCCCGGAGTCTTCATCTGGCCCGTGTAGCTCATGGTCCCCTTTTTCAATGTGGTTGTTTTCTTTACGTCAGGATACATCTCGGGGCCGGCTTCATAGTCGACGTCCACGTTGTCGAGCAATGTGCCCGAGCGGCGCACCTCAACATTGAACTTGCATTTTTCGCCCACTTTATAGGTCCAGTCCTGATGGTCTGGTTCCACGGTGACCACGATGTTGTTACCTCTGATTTGCGCTTCAAGCGGCAGCACCACTAGGAGCAGCAATAAGCACAATAGTTGACGTTTCATTTAGAAAATGTTATTAGGTTATTAATTGTGGCAAAATTAAGTATATTTCCTTTATTGGAGTGGTACTATTTTTACTAACTCTTATACTTTTTTATTATTTTGTGGCCTTTAAGTTAATCAAAAGCGGGTAAATTGACATAAAAAACATGATTTTGTAATGATTTTGATTGAAAAATAATATATGAGTTGCCAATGTGTGTAGACGTGGCGCCTCGTGCCTAGTTATATCGTCTATTTGTTTTAAATCACACTAAAAACAGCGTTCAGCAGTGCAAATATCATAGTAATTTGTTGGTGTTCAAGTACTTTGAATTTTCATGAACGCTCATGACGCTCTAGTTAAGTTAACTTTATTAGTGAAATTTTGAAGAGGTGGTAACGTGTAGGGCATTCTGTTTGTTGCTTCAAGTGATCTGACCCTTATTTAGCAACGGTTTTCGGTCATAATGTTAAGAAAGTGTCAATATAGAGCAAAAAATAGTTTATAATGTTGGATAATTCACATTAACTTTGCAACGATTTTATTTTATAAATTTATAAAATTGTGTTATAAAGAATACGATCCTGAGATTGCAAGAATTATAACTCAAATCAATATAAAATTTTATTTATTATCAAACCAAAACCTATGAATTTTAATTACTGTAAAAAATCTATGATTGCGGCCTTTTGCTCGCTAGCAATGCTGAGCGTGACGCCGCAAGCGTTTGCAGCCAGCGGCGGGGGAGTCAACTCTCCTCAGCAGTCGGCACAGCAAACCAAGAGGATTACGGGTGTGGTGAGCGATGCCATGGGTCCGGTTATCGGAGCCACGGTTGCCGTTAAGGGTACGACCAACGGTACCAGCACCGACAATGACGGTCAGTTCTCGCTCAACGTCAGCCCGGGCCAGACACTGGTAGTGACCTATGTGGGCTATCTTCCAAAGGAGGTGAAGGTTGGCCAGCAGAACAACTACGACATTTTCATTGAGGAAGACCAACAGCTTCTCGACGAAGTTGTCGTAGTGGGTTATGGTACAATGAAGAAGAGCGACATCAGCGGTTCTAGTGTATCACTGGGCGAAAAGGCTGTGAAGGGCTCTATCATCACCTCGCTTGACCAATCACTGCAAGGTCGTGCAGCTGGTGTTACCGCTGTTCAGACCAGTGGTGCTCCTGGTTCAAGCTCTTCAATCCGCGTGCGTGGTACCGCAACCATCAACGCCAACGCTGAACCTCTCTACGTTATCGACGGTGTGATTGTTCAGGGCGGTGGTTCGTCGGGTGCCGATTTCGGTTTGGGCGACGCTCTGGGTAACGGTTCGGTTTCGACCATCTCCCCGCTGTCGACCATCGATCCCGCCGACATCGTTTCGATGGAAATCTTGAAG
>ONKD01000070.1 GCA_900318345.1 uncultured Prevotellaceae bacterium | reverse complement strand
CAAGACAATAACGAAAAAGGCAACGGCAAGATAAATGCCCCATAAGATAATTGATAATAAGACAGCAAAGAAATCCATATTCACAACAATTTAAAAGTTAATAGTAATACTAATCCACAAAATTACAACAAACAGGATAAAATGCAAAATATTTGACAAATAATTGATGTCAACAAGAGCTGGTTTGGTCGGTTACCTTTCAGGGGGTGACGACTTGTTTTTAAAAAGCATAACGCACAACTCTTAAATGGTTACAGGATGAAAAGAATCATTTCTTTTGCAGCAATGGCCGTCATGATGGCTTGATATTGTCATGCCGCAGTCTACATCGTCGGCAGTGTACCTTTGGGGGGCGGGAACCCGACACGGGACGTTGAAATGGATGATTATTGGGCTGTCACCAACAGTTATTGATTTTGCTTTTTGTCATTGTCTTCAACTTGCAGAAGCGCTACTTTTGCCACATCCTCAAGCCTTTATATGGGTTCGGTATATTGCTTTTAACGTTTCCGCTCCCCCCCTTTTTCAATGGCTTGATGACACTTCTTCCATTGGTAATGGAAGATATCTTCCATTATTGGCGAAAGAAAATCCATTTTTCTTTTGCCAGTATTGAAAGAAATTATTAATTTTGCCTTCACAAAACAAAAAAATGCTGTTATGATAAGACAAAGTGAGATAGCGCGAGTAATAGATGACCAGATGGCGCAATTGCGTCCCCGTCCAGACGAGATAGAGCGTGAGCAACTGTCTCAGGTCAAGAATATTGATGGATTTGCCACCATTATTACTGGTATGCGCCGTGTAGGCAAGAGCACATTGCTCAACCAAGTGGCACGCAACCTTGGCTATAGCCGCGTGTTATATCTCAATTTTGATGACATCAATCTGAGCGGTTTCGAACAAAATGATTTTGTTCGTCTCCATAGCGAGATAAAGCGTCGTGAGGCTCATGAACTGTTTTTTGACGAAATTCAGCTTGTAAGTGGATGGGAGATTTTGATTCATCAGTTATTGAGGGAAGGGTATGTTGTGTATATCAGTGGCTCTAACGCCTCGATGCTGAGTGTAGATCTGGGTACGCATCTCACTGGCCGTCATTTGTCAACCGAGTTGTTCCCGTTCTCCTTCACTGAATTTCTTACCTACGCTCATGAGACTGCTGGTGTTCAATCGCTCGACGATTACATGTTGACTGGTGGCGTTCCTGAGTATGTCAGGACTCGCGACAGGGTAATATTGCGTGCCCTGCTTGATGATGTGCTTGTGCGTGACATTGCTGTTAACAAGAATGTGCGTAATGTGGATGCACTCAAGCGGTTGGCCGTTTATATGCTATCTAATATATCACGACTATATTCGGCCAGTAAATTGACTACAGTGGCAGGTGTGTCATCTCCTTCCACTGTGATTGATTTTCTCTCTTTCATGCGCAATGCTTATATACTGGACAGTATCGGTCTATATGATCATTCCTTGAAGGTTACCGCCCGTAATCCTCGCAAGGTATATGCCTGTGACACGGGGATGGCTCGTAGTGTTTCACTTTCCCACTCGCCTGACGTGGGACGGTACCTGGAGAATGTCGTTTTTATCTCTTTGAGGCATCGATATGCCAGCAATCATATCTATTATTACGCGCATCGTGGTGAATGTGATTTTGTTGTGACTGGTGCTGATAATCGACCCGATATGCTTATCCAGGTTTGCCACGAGCTCAACGAAGAGAATTTTGAGCGAGAAATCAACGGCTTGACCGAGGCAATGGCTGCTTTTAAACTTGATCATGGCATCATTGTGACACGTGACGAGGAGGATCATTTTGAAACTGATGCCGGCAGTGTTGATGTGGTGAAAGCATGGAAATGGTTATCCAGATAGGATGATGCACCTGTCCTTGTTGGTCAGGTTTCTCAAAAAAATCACTATTTGTTGGTAAATAATCATTCATTTTTGCTTGCTATGTCCCCAAAAAGAAGTATTTTTGCGGTAATTAGACGAACTTAAGATTAATAACCTTTTAAACTTTAAACTATTTCTTTTTATGGCAAAATTTCATGGAGCCGTAGTAGTGAATACGGAACGATGCAAGGGATGCCGCCTGTGTGTTGTGGCTTGTCCCTGCAATGTGCTGAACCTCAAGGAGAAAGAGGTAAATGACCGCGGATATCATTTCGCTTACATGGAGCAACCGGAACTGTGTATCGGTTGCCAGAGTTGTGCAATGGTTTGCCCCGATGCCTGCATCGAGGTTTATCGCGCGTCTGAGTAAAGAATTGTGACTAACCATTTAAATTACTGTCGAACAATATGAACGATAAAGTAACATTGATGAAGGGTAACGAAGCCCTCGCCATGGCGATGATTCGCTACGGT
This sequence comes from uncultured Prevotellaceae bacterium, assembly GCA_900318345.1. Lineage (GTDB taxonomy): Bacteria > Bacteroidota > Bacteroidia > Bacteroidales > Muribaculaceae > Sodaliphilus. The sequence continues at coordinate 861 of ONKD01000070.1, read as the reverse complement.
GCCGACGGATATTTCGGATACCCGATCACTCCGCAGAGTGAGGTGCTTGAGAAACTCGAGGAAGAAATGCCTTGGGAAACTACTGGTATGGTTGTGCTGCAGGCCGAGAGTGAGGTCGCTGCCATCAACATGGTTTATGGTGGCGCCATGACCGGCAAGGCCGTGTGCACCTCAACCTCCAGCCCTGGTTTCAGTCTGATGCAGGAGGGTGTGTCCTATCTCGCAGCCAGCGAGGTTCCCGCCCTGTTGATCAACGTGCAGCGTGGTGGCCCCGGTCTGGGTACCATCCATGCCTCACAGGCCGACTACTTCCAGGCTTGTAAGGGTGGCGGTCATGGTGACTATCACATGATCGTGCTCGCTCCCAGCAGCGTTCAGGAGATGGCCGACATGGTCGCCCTGGGCTTTGACCTGGCTTTCAAGTATCGTTGCGTGTCGATGATCCTCGCCGATGGTACCATCGGCCAGCTCATGGAGAAGGTCGTGCTGCCCGAGCAGCGTCCGCGCCGCACCGACGATGAGATCCGCGAGCAGTGCCCGTGGGCCGTTAACGGCCGCAAGGGCATGCGTCCCAGCAATGTCGTTACCAGCCTTGAGCTCGACGACGACAAGATGGAGGAGAACAACTGGCGCTTCCAGGCCTGCTATCGCGAGATCGAGAAGAACGAGACCCGCTGCGAGCTCATTGACGTCGAGGATTGCGACTATCTGATCACCGCCTTCGGCACCACCGCTCGTGTTGCCATGAAGACGATGGAACTGGCCCGCGCCGAGGGTATCAAGGTGGGTATGTTCCGTCCCATCACCCTGTGGCCCTTCCCCGAGAAGCAACTGCGCGAGGCCGCTAAGAACGTCAAGGGC
>ONKD01000066.1 GCA_900318345.1 uncultured Prevotellaceae bacterium | reverse complement strand
AAGCTAACGAGCGCAGCGAGTGAGATTGATTCACAGGGGGATAAAGATGACCCGTCAACCCCGTCGCCTGCGGCGACCCCTTTCAATTCGCGAAATTCGTGTTTAAAAAATATTTTTCACGTGAATTATCATGAATTGTCATATAATTAATGTTTAATTCATGGTAATTACATGTGAAAAAAAGTTTCGCGCCTTCGCGTCTTCGCGTGGGGCCAAACAGTTCGTGTAATTCGCGTTAAAAAAATGCCGTGAATTAATCATATAATTAATGGATAGTTCATGATAATTACATGTAAAAACAACCGCCTGGAGGGGCGGTTGTCTGATATATCGGGATGGTTTGTTGCTGAATGGGAGCCTTTACAGGCGGAAGGCGATGGGCAGGACGACCCTAACGGGGACGGCGTGGTTGCCCACCTTGCCGACGCTCCACTTGGGCATCTCGCCGATGACGCGCACCGCCTCGCGGTTCAGGCTATCATCGCCCGCGCCGCGAACGACGCGGATGTCGCTCACCCTGCCGTCGGTGCCCACGATGAAACTGCACAGCACACGTCCCTGGATGCGGTTCTTATAAGCCTTGTAGGGATACTCGCGGGTCTTGTTGATGAAGTTGATGAGGCCTCGCTCGCCACCGGGGAACTGGGGCTGAATGTCTACATATTCAAACTCATAGACTTCCATGTAAGACTGCTTAGTCGAGGGGTTGACTGTAGTGACATGGCGCACCTGCGCTACCATGGGCAGTGCTGCGGTCAACGTCAATGTCATCAACAATGCTAAGCGTAATTGTTTGAGCATAGGCCTTTAGTTTTGATTTAAAACATGGTGAAATGGGTGATTAGCACGACATTTCGGGTGGCAAATATAGAGTTACAATTGCAAACATCAAAATGTTTTAATTTATTTTTGTAAACTATTAGCAATGTTTCATTCTTTTTGGCTAAACGAGCGTGAATTGAAAAAAAATGTAAAAATTCAAGTTTAGTAAAAAATTAGGGTTTTCGGTAATAAAATTGGCAAAAAATAGTGATAAATAGTAAAAATTTTGTACTTTTGCGGCCGATGTACTTACAGTTTACCAGATGAGTAGGGGACTGTAGAAACAGATTACCATTGACATATTTTATTTAATCAATCAAATTATCAGCAGTTTATGAAGAAATTATTATTCCTGTTGACCCTCGCTGTAACAGCGATGTCGATGTCTGCCGCTCCGGTGGACCAAAACGTTGCGCAGAAGAAAGCGCAGAATTTTTTAACAAATGGCAACTATCCTGGCAAAATGATGTCGCAGGGTCTCGTTAACCCTCAACTCAAGAAAGCCGAGATGAGCCGTGTCAAGGGCGCTGGCGCCGTGTATTACATTTTCACGACCAGCAATTCCTATGCTGTCGTCGCTGGTGATGACCGTGCCGAGGAAATCCTGGCCTATGGTGACTATCAGCTTGACGTCAATAACATGCCTCCTGGCTTGCAGGACATGCTCAACCAGTACAGGGACGCGATCGAGTTCTTGCAGAAGAATCCCGCCCTTAAGGTGAATCCTGCAGTTAGCCCCCTGAACACCCCGTCGCTCAAGGCGACCTCGGTGGGCCCGCTGCTGACAGCAAATTGGGACCAGGAGGCACCTTATTGGAACCAGTGCGTCATCAATGGTACCCAGTGCTACACCGGCTGCCCGGCAACGTCGGCCGCAATGGTGTTCCACTACTGGAAGTATCCCACCGATCCCACGCCCGTGATCCCCGCCTATGACTGCTACTTGTCCACTTCCTATTGGGGCGGTAGCTATGTGAATGTGGCAGCTCTGCCCTCGGTGACCTTTGACTGGGACAATATGCTGGATGACTACACCGGTAATTACAATACCGCTCAGGCCAATGCCGTGGCAACGCTGATGCGTTATGTTGGCCAGGCCGAGCGCATGGAATATGGTAACAGCAGTGCAGGCGGTAGCGGTATTAATGCCGACAGTGTGAGCCTGATTGCTGATGCATTTAAGCTCATGGGCTATGATCCCGAATCAATTCAGGTAGTGAAGAAGACCAGCGCTTATCAAGGTGGCCAGACGCTCTACACCGATGCCGAGTGGGCCGAAATCCTCCAAACCGAGATTCTTGCCGAGCGTCCCATCGTGTTCTGTGCTGTGGATGGCAGCGGCAATGGTGGTCACGCCTTCAATGTTGACGGCTATGACGGCAACAACAACAAGTATCACATCAACTTCGGTTGGAGTGGCGACGGCAATGACTGGTGTTCATTGAACGCTTTTGGATACAGCTACTATAACTTTGATGCTTATCAGCAGGCCGTAATCGGCATCCAGCCGCCCATGCAGGGCCCTGGTATCAAGGTGAGCCCCTCTACCTTGAATATGGAGGCCCTTGCCGAGCAGAGCTCTACTGCCACCTTCAAGGTTAAGGGTCAGGATATCACTGGCAACATCACGCTGACGCTCAACGACCCGAGCGGTTGCTTCGCCATTGACGCAACCAGCGTTGGTGCCGCCGACTTTGAGAACGGCAAGGTCATCACCGTGACCTATAGCCCGCAGACTAGTGGCACCCACACTGCCACCGTCACCCTGAGCAATCCCGATGCCGAGGACAAGGTCGTTACCATCAACGGTACCGCTATGCTCGAGACCTATGCTCCCGTGATGCTGCCCGCCGACGAGGCTTACATCAGCTTGACCCAGTTCCGTGCTGACTGGACCGATGAGACAGCCGACAAGTATGTAGCCAGCTACACCTTGAAGGTGAGCCCCAAGCCCAGTGTCGCATTGCTCGACTCGCTTGATGGCAACAAGTATCCTGATAGCTACGAGAGCATCACATTGACGGCGCCCTGGAGTGGCAATGGTGTCAAGGTAGGTAACCTGGCCTATTACTTCAGCAACTACTCCAATGACGGATATATCGCCTACACTGTTCCTGAGGGTTACGACAATGATGTCTTCTCGATGCAGATTACCACTGTCAGCGGTTCCTATGGTAGCGGTAACATCACTGTAGGTTCCGACCAGACCCCTGCTGTTGGTCACAACTTCAACTCAGGTAACACCTACACTTGGCTTGTGACCGCAAGCGCTGGTGAAAAGATCACCATCACCTCGACCGATAGCTACTTCTCGCCCGACATGAACATGATCAAGGTATATGTAGGCAATGTGAACGAGCTCAACTCGCTCAATGCTGTTGTCGAGGAAGGCGATGCTACCAGCCGCCTCATCACTGGCATCACCGACAAGTTCTACACCGTCAAGGACCTCGAGGCCGAGGGTACCTACTTCTACAAGGTGAAGACCGTTTATACAGATGGCACCGAGAGCGCTTGGAGCAATACCCAGTCGGTAACCCTGTTTGCTAATGGCCACGGCTTTGAGACTGGTGATGTGAACCACGACGGTTTTGTGACCATTGCTGATGTGACTGAACTCATCGATTTGTTGTTGGGTGGCAATGACACTGCATGTGCGATCTGCGCTGACGTGAACCACGACAGCTTAGTGACCATTGCCGACGTAACCGAGCTTATCGATATGCTGCTGGGCGGCAATTGATAAAAGACTGTCTAATAATGTGAAATAATATGTTGGGGTCCATCCTGCATGGATCCCGACTTTTTGTTGGTGGATATGCGGCCCGGTTATCAAAAAAGAATTACCTTTGCATCTTCGATATATCATTCTTTTAGCATCAATACTTTACCTAGTGGCGATGGCAACTCACGTGCCCTACAGTGTGGACCAATACAATCGCTGGACTAAACTGAGCATCTCCGAGCTAATGCATCGTGGGCAGCATTTTTTACAGGATCTGTGCCAAGTCGATAGTGCGCTTGTGTGTTACACCATTGTGTCAAACCGGGTCACTGATAAGAGTCTGAGCCGCGACTCGGTGTATCTCGTGGCACGCGCCTTCAATAATTTGGGCTATATTTATGGCGCTTACTACTTCGACTATGAGAAGGCTTATGAGAGTTTGAACCGTTCGCTTGAAATCTCTGAACAATATGGCTTTGAGGTCAATAAAGCCTATGCCTACATGAACTTGGCCTCGCTGATGGATAGCCGCGATGAACTCTTTGGTGAGGAAACGCTATCGAGTGAAGCTCTTGATAATACAAAGCTCGCTTTTAATCAGGCTGTTAAGGTCAAGGAATGGAACGTGGCCGTGACGAGTGTCTATAATATGTTGACCATGGTGGACAGCAAGTCTGGCATTCGGCCGATTAAGCCCGAATTGGACCGTTTTAAGCAGTTGCCACGCGACCAGAGCGTGGAGATGTGGCAGAGTACCCTCATGTTTTGCCAAGGCGTGGAGGCTTTTCTGGAAGGGCAGTATTCTCAAGCATTGGCTTTCTACAAGCAGATGGCGCTACAGGCCGAGCACCTGACGACTAACCGCCAGCAGTGCATCATTAGGGCTCGAATGCAGCAGGCTGAAGTACTGGCCGCCTTGCACCGCTATACCGAAGCCGTGGCGTGTCTCGAGCAGAATGTGGCCGATGCGCAAAGTCAGGGTTTGGATACCGACCTGATCAACACCTATCAAGAAATGATCCGAGTCTATGAGGCAATGGGTAATGAGCCGAAAGCCAATGAGTTTGAATACATTTACCTCAAGACGCGTGACAAGTTTATCCACAAGAGCCATGCCGAGAGGTTAGAGAAATCGCGGTTCCTGGAAGAGATGCGCCGTGTCAATGAGCAGGTGGAGCAGATTCAGGCCAAGCATGAACGCGCCCATCAGTTGTTGCTCATGATGAGCCTGATCGCCGCCGTCATTCTGGTTGCGCTGGTCCTGCTGATGCGCAGCAATATCAAGCAACGCAACTACATCAGGCACCTCTATGAGAAAAATGTTCAATTGCTTGATGTCAAAGTCGCCGATACTGTGCCGGCAGCGCAAGCCGAAGGCGAGCAGGAGGAAAACGCACCCAAGTATCAAGGCCTGCTTGACCAGGAGAGCAAGGACCGTCTTTTTAACCAGATTAAACGGGTGATGGATGACATGAGCATCATTTGCAAGCCCGACTTCTCTCTACAGCAGTTGGCCGACCAAGTGGGCAGCAATTATAAGTACGTCTCCCAAGTGCTGAACGAGTGCTACGGCAAGAGTTTCAAGCAGGTGCTCAACGAGCAGCGGGTGAGAGAGGCGTGCCGCATGTTTAACGATACCGAGCGGTATGGTAACTTGACCATTGAGGCTATCGCTGCGAATCTGGGGTTCAATTCCCGCAGCAATTTCACAGTGACCTTTAAGCGCATCACGGGTATATCTCCTTCTGACTTCTTGAAAATGGCTAAGGAAAAAAAAGAATAGAGACAGCGGACATGTTTCACTGAATTATCCCTTTACCAATAGTGTTTTTCGTTCTGTTTCACTGAAACAGAACACAGCCACAGGCTTTTTTCTTGCTTGAGATAAAGGCCTTTTTTAATTTTGCGAAACAATATTTTTGGTGATTCTGAAAGAAGATCCAAACATAGACAAAATTCAGCCATTTTCTAACCGTATTAAATTAAGAATTTATGAAAAAAATCTTCTTACTTTTAGCAGCAATGATTCTGGCCATTGGTTCATCAGCTAGTGTGCAGGTGAAATCACAACGTGCCATCAAGAATCATCGTCCCTTATCTCATAACGAGAAAATTGCAAGGGGCAACAGCCTTAACATGATTACCGCCCAACCCGAGGGCGAGTTGAAAGTCTACAAACGTTCGGGCCAGACGCTTGACGGCAATGGAGGTTATGTGACCCCTACCACCCAGAGTGGTGAGTGCAACATCGTCTATGCTCCCGATGGCGTGACCATCTACATGCAGGATCCCATCTCGGGTTATAAGACCGGCGCATGGGTCGAGGGAACCATCGACGGCAACACGATCACGGTGCCC
>ONKD01000067.1 GCA_900318345.1 uncultured Prevotellaceae bacterium | reverse complement strand
ACTGCCATCATGAAGATGGATGAAGACCAACAAACCATCTATGATCTGGTAAGAAAACACTGTCGTAAATGACTTGGGTGTCCCATTGACGAAAACAGGAAAAGGCTGCACACTATTGGCGCAGCCTTTTTAATGTTGTCCGTGTTACCTCTCAGTGTAGTGACTGAGTTGTGGCTGTTTTGATGTTCTCATCCAGGATTTTAGAGAATTTAGTGGCGCCTTGATCTGAGAGATGGTTACTGTCATAAAAGTCATCGGCCTCAAATCGTTCATCCCTCATGTAATCAAGATAAATCAATCCATACTCCTGTTGAAGCTGGTGGATGAGTTGATACATGGTGTTGATTTGATTCTTGTCAAGCTTGTCGTTGTAAGAGTGCCAGCAAGGAGTCGTGATAAGAACCATTCTGATTTTATGATCACGGCAGAAATCGGCAATTTCCTTGGTCATCATATAATTCTTGTTTATCAGCTCTTCATCATCATTAGTGTGGATATCGATAACATCGATGGTACTTTTATCATCTTTCCACTGAAATTGTTTTTTTCTGTCAAGGGTATAGTCATCTCCCCAACCCAACTGATCGCACCCCATGCCCATGTCCTTATTGCGTAAGTTTCTAAGGCCTCTAGTGATTTTTGAGCGGGCTGTTGTTAGATCAGATAATTCAAAATTGTTTTTTGAGAATGGAGAATACAGGTCGCAGTCCATGTAGATTCTATAATATCTACAACGGTAATTCTCTCTATTGTCTTCCAATCCAGAGTATGACCATGTGAAATACGAGATAGGGTAAATAACGGTTGTCAGATTCGTGTATTTATCGGCCCAATACTCGAGTAGATATTTGTCTAGTTTAATGTCTTGGGCTACATTGGCTAGATTAAATGCGGTTCCGCTTAAGAATTCAGGTCTGATGCCATAATAGGAGTGTGAACTACCAAGGATCAATGTCTGTACATCCTTGGCATGTTCCTGCATCCATTCATATTTGTATTTGTATGGATTGGGAATGCTTCTTGCGGTGAATTCCAGGCATACTGCAATCAACAGGATGGGTATGAGAAATATGAAGGTGTATTTAATGAATCTTTTCATCTGAATCAGAACTGAAAATAGATAAACGTTTGACTTGAACCCGAAAACCCAAGAATGAGCAGACAGATTAAGTAATAAATACCCCATCGGGTTGACCTGGAACTGAATAGTTTGGTATTGGGGAATTGCAGCGCGTGTTGCTTGTCTCTCTGGAACCATTCTACCATGATTAACAAGAAGCTGAATAATAAAGGTTTGACACCAATGAAAGCACTGTTGCCATAGAATCTATTGGATACCATAGCAGAGAAGAAACCACTGACTTGGGCTAGAGATTCGCATCGAAAAATGATCCATCCAATGACGGCAAGAATAAATGTGAAACTCATTTGTAGAACCTCAGTAATATTGGGCATCACTCGACCAGATGCTACAATGTCCTTATGTTTGCTATTAATCCTTGACAAATTGTAAATAATAAGTAGGATTGCATGATAAAGTCCCCAAATAATAAATGTCCACTCGGCACCATGCCACAGACCGCTGATGCTCCATACGATAATAATGTTTCGGATTAGTTTCCTCTTTGAACAACGGCTACCACCCAGGGGGAAATAGATGTAGTCACGGAACCATGTCATCAATGAAATGTGCCAGCGACGCCAGAATTCAGGGATACTTCTTGAGAAGTATGGGAAATTAAAGTTCCTCATTAGGTTGAAACCAAACAATCGGGCACACCCAATGGCAATGTCGGAATATCCCGAGAAGTCGCAATAAATCTGGAATGTAAATAAAACTCCAAGCAAAAACAGAGTGAGTCCTGGTAGATTCTGATAATTGTCCCATTGGGCGTTGACAATAGTGGCACAGTTGTCGGCAACGACAAGTTTCTTCATAAAACCCCATAGCATTTGCCGACATCCATCAACAGCCTGGGCATAGTCAAATCGGTGTTGAGATTGGAACTGAGGCAAGAGGTTGGTGGCTCGTTCAATAGGACCAGCCACCAGTTGAGGGAAGAAACTGATATAAGCAAAGAATTCGACAATGTCACGAGTCGCTTTGATATTACCACGATAGACATCAATACTATAGCTCAATGCTTGAAACGTGTAAAAACTGATGCCGACAGGTAATATCACATTGATGCTTACACTGTCAAGGTGATAATTGAATAAGGAACTTAACAGTGAATCCAGGTTGCTGACAAAAAAGTTATAGTACTTGAATACTCCTAGTATCAGCAAATTGATCACTATGTTGGCTGCACTGATGGCTTTTTGGATAGGACGTTTCCCTGATGAGCGTTCAAGTAAAAGTCCACTCGCAAAACTGCATAGCGAAGTGAAAGCGATGAGTAACAAGAATCTCCAGTCCCACCATCCATAGAATACATAACTTGCAATGACAATTAGCAGATTCTGCCAACGCCGATGTTTGAGAACAAACCAATAGAGTAAGAAAACTATTGGCAAGAAAATCAAAAATTCAAATGAATTGAAAAGCATTTATGGTAACTTCTATGTTTTTCGCTATGACTTCTAACTCATTAATATTTAGTGATATAATTACTTCTTGCCTGTCATGATGTCAAGCACCATCTGGTCGGTGGTGCACATGGCGTCGGCACCGATGACGGTGAGGTTGCGGATCGAGCGGTCCACATCATCGTCGATAATGCCTTCGGCACTGGTGACGTGGCGACCTTCCATGGCGAGTACTGCCGATAGCAGGGCGGTGGAGACACCCGAAGCAATCTTCAAGGCGCAACTGGGCTTAGCGCCGTCACAAATCATGCCCGTAAGGTTGGCGATCATATTTTTTACCGCATAGCAGATGCGGCCAAAGTCACCACCCATCAGGTAAGTGATGCCACACGAACTGCCTATCGAGGCAACGACGCAGCCACACAGGGCACTCAGTTTGCCCAGGCTCTGCTTGATGTAGATGGCTGTCAGGTGGCTCAGCGTAAGGGCGCGGATGAGCTCTTCCTCGGTATTCTCATTCTCCATGGCATAGACGGCCACGGGATTGGTTGCGCAGATGCCCTGGTTGCCCGAGCCGCTATTGCTCATCACTGGAATCAAGGCGCCGCCCATGCGCGCGTCTGTGGCCAGAGCGGTCTTGGAGAGAATGCGAGAGAAGATGGTGTTGCCAAAGATACCGTGGCTCAACGGACGGTCCATGGTCTTGCCCAAGCAGTGGCCGTAATTGCCCTTGAGGGACTCCTGGGCAGCCTTGAGGTTGTAGTCACGAGTCTCGAGGATGAAGCTGATCTCGTCGAGCGGTGCCTGCATGGCGAAGTCATAGACCAGACGCAGGTTCAGGGCGATGTCGCTGCTATCGTCGCGGTCGCTTTTGCCGGCCTGCTCGTCAAGCAGCACCTCGTCATCGCGTGTGACGCTCACAAAGTGGGTGTGTGACCCTTGGATAACGGCACTAGAGCGGTGGCCGTTGCCCTCACACAGCGCCTCGACATAGAGCTTGTCACAGCAGTCCTGTTTCAACTGGATGTCGATTCGGCCTTCGTCGATGTATTGCTTGCCTTTCTCGATGGCCTCAGGACATACGTCTTTGAGCACCTCAAGCTGGTATTCGCTCTTGCCGATAAGGGCACAGACCAATCATGCCTGTTCCAGGAATGCCCACACCCATGGCGTTTTTGAGGATATTGGCACTCAGCAGGACGGTTATTTTTTCGGGTTTACAGCCCAGCGCTTCGGTAGCACGGCTCACACACAAGGCCACTGCCATGGGTTCAGTACACCCAACGGCAGGAACCACTTCGCGCTTCATCAACGCGATAATCTGCTCTCTAATACTCTTCTCAATCATTATTATTTATATATAATAGCGGAACTACGAATTACGCAAATTTCACTAATTCTCAATGAGAAAATATTTCGTTAAATTCGTGTAATTCGCAGTTTAAAAGTTTATTCTCGGAATTTGGTCAGGCCGCCGTCCAGGAAGTCGAGGAAGGCGGGGACATCCTCCTTGTAGCTGAACGAGCCGCTCAGGGCATTGCCCTGGGGATCCACGCACACGTAGAACGGCTGCGTGTTGCTGCCGAACTTATAGCGCTGCAGGTAGCTCCACTTGTCACCGATGGTGCGCAGGGTGCGCTTCTCGCCAGTCGCCTCGGTCACCTCGATGGGCTCGGGCAGCGGGCGCTTGTCATCAACAAATAGCGAGATGAGCACATAATCCTTGTTCAGCTTGTCGGCTACGGTGGGATCGGTCCACACGGCGGCTTCCATCTTGCGGCAGTTCACGCAGCCAAAACCGGTGAAGTCCAGGAAGACGGGCTTGCCGGCGGCGGCCGCTGCTGCCATGCCTTGCTCATAGTCAGTATAGGCGGCACGCACCTCCTTGGTGTTGAGGTTGAAGTCCTGCGTGTTCATGGGCGGTGCAAAGGCACTTACGGCTTTGCACGGTGCGCCCCACAGGCCTGGAAGCATATAGATGGCAAAGGCGATGGAAATCAGTCCGCCCATGATGCACACCACGGGCATGGGCTTGGTCTCATCACCAGGCTCGACAATATCACTCTTGAACTTGAGCTTGCCAATGAGGTAAAGCCCCAGCAAGCCGAAGATGGCAATCCACAGGCACAGGAACACCTCGCGGTCCATCAGGTGCCAGCCATAGGCCAGGTCGGCTACCGAGAAGAACTTGCAGGCAAAGGCCAGCTCGATGAAGCCGAGCACCACCTTGAGGATGTTCATCCAGCCGCCCGACTTGGGTGCTGATTTCAGCCACGAGGGGAAGAGGGCAAACAGCGTGAACGGCAACGCCAGAGCCAATGCGAAGCCCAGCATGCCGATGGCGGGACCCCAGAAGTTGCCGCTGGTGGCGAAATCCACGAGCAGGAAGCCGATGATGGGACCCGTGCAAGAGAACGACACCAGTGCCAGGGTAAAAGCCATCAGGAAGATAGACAGCAGGCCACTGGTGTTGCTCGCCTTGTTGTCAACGGCGTTGGACCACTTGCTGGGCAGCTTGATTTCAAACATGCCGAAGAATGACAGCGCAAACACCACCAGCAACAGGCACAGGAAGATATTGAACACAGCATTGGTCGACAGGGCGTTCAAGGCGCTGGGGCCGAAGATGGCGGTCACGATGAGACCCAGCAGCAGGTAGATGACCACAATCGAGATGCCATAGGTGATGGCATCCTTGATGCCTTTCTTTTTGTCGTTCTTGGCGCGCTTGAGGAAGAAGCTCACCGTCATGGGGATGATGGGCCACACGCACGGAGTGAACAGCGCTACCAGTCCGCCCAGCAGACCCAACAGGAAGATGTACCACAGCGAGCGTCCGCCGCTGGCGCCGTCGGTTCCGTCAAGGCGCTGGATGTCGCCCACCACGGGTTTCCACAACGCGTCGTGATCAAGGGCTGCAAGGGCAGCACTGTCCACGGCTGGAACCAGGGCTGCACTGTCGGCCGCAGCAGCGAGGGCTGCCAGCGAGTCGGCTTTGGCCTTGGCAAGAGCCTCGGCTTTTTCCTGTTCCTCTTTTTCTTTATCCTTGTCTTGGCTTTTATCGCCGTCAACGGCGGGTGACTTGCCCGCCTTCTTGAAACTTGCCGAACTGGGTGGCAGGCACGACTGGTCGTTGCACGCGCCATACTCCAGGTCAGCATCGATGTCGTAGTTGGGCTTGGTGAACTTCACCTTCTGCACAAACTGCACATTATTCTCAAAGTAACGCAGCTTAGCGCCGAACATCTCGTCGAAC
>ONKD01000068.1 GCA_900318345.1 uncultured Prevotellaceae bacterium | reverse complement strand
CTCCATCCTGGTTCACATCACCGCGTGGATACTCTTGTGCACCGGCCGTGAATGAGGTCAGCATCAGCAACAATACGATTAAAAATGAGCTAAATTTCGCCATAATGTTATCTATTTAGTTGGTTTATCACGATTTTTTTTCCACCCGCAAAGTTAGTGATTTATCAATAACATTCAAAATAATTGTAATGCGACAGTGACGAAGCAAAAAAAAGAAGGCGAGACCGGCACCTCTTCGGTGTCAGCCTCGTTGCTTCTTTTCCAGACTCGCTGTCGGTTTGATTATGCCGTCTTGAGGGCACGGTCTCCCCGTCAGGTGATAACGCCTGGATGATGGCGGTGCTGGACGACTCTTCGCCGCCCAGTCCATACCATCGGTTTTATATTGTCTTTGCCCCTCATGCCGCCAGCTTGTTCATTTTCATACCGGCGGTCCTCTCGGGGGCATGTGTTTCTCTTACATATAAGGGTTCTTCCGGCCCAGAATTACCAGGTATCCACGCACGATGATGATGCGTTCACGAGCCGGGAAGGGCGCGTTCAACTTGTTCAAATGTTCATATTGTTCACGTACGGTAAGGCTGAACACGTGATCAGTACCAAGTCACTCTAGCATCTTGACTAACTCTCGCGTCGTGTCTTCATCGATATCACGGTAACGGCTGAAGGCCCTTGAGCCCTCCTTATGGCCGGACAACTTGCCGATGAGGTTGGGGTCCTTCACCTGCTTATAGAGGTTGCCGACAAAGCAGCGCCGAGCAAGGTGGCTGCTCGCTATGTCGCATATAGGGTGCTGTTCCTCCTCCCTGGTGGTAGGGTTAATCACTGTAACCACCCTAGTCAGCCCTGCAAGCTTAAACATCTTTTTTATATCTATGTTATACTGCTGCTGTGACGTCAGCGTAAACAGTTTGTCGCCCGGGGTGTCCTTGTACCTCTCGATGATTTCTGCGGCAATAGTATTCAACGGCACGCGCACAGTTATCGCTCTACCGTCCTTGGTCTTTCTGGGGATATACTCCACGGCGCCATTGACTATATTGCTCTTAGTCATCGCCCACAGGTCGCTCACACGGCATCCGATCAAGCACTGGAACACAAATATATCACGCTGTCGCGCTAGGCTCGGCTGGTCGCTAAAATCATGATGATAGAGTTGGTTTCGCTCGTCGATGGTAATGTAGTAGGGCGTGCCGTAAACGCAGTCAACAACCTTGTAGTGCTTAAACGGGTTGTTTGTGGTGAGGCCATTGTCAACAGCCCAGATAAAGAAGGAGCGCAGCCTCACCATGAAATCGTTGATGGTGTTCTTACCCCTAGGCTGTGGTGTGCGGCTCTCAGGGACGGCGTCAAGTATCTTCTTGTAGCTTTTCTTGTTGATCAACTTGTGCTCATCGGTGAGAAAACCCTCGAAATCCCGCAAAGTGTCGGCGGTGAAATTATCGAATGTGAGTGATAGGCTCTTATAGAGATCAAACCTCTTCAGCGTTCGCAAGATAACATTGTTCTGGCGGCGGCGGTGATCACTAAACTTGTGAGTGTCAATGTAATGCTGGAAGTCATCGAAAAGGGTATGACTTTGTTGCTTATTGTCCTTAGTGGCTGCCGGGAAATTGAAGCCGTTAATCAGGGACTTTAACCAATCCTTGGGCACGTCGTTTTTGTTCAGCGCCTGGAAGGATGATAGGACCAGCGACTTAATGGCATCGAGGCGGTTGCTCTTGGTCTGTAACTCGTTAGTCAATTGCTTGCGCTCTTCGTTAAGCATGCGCCACTTCGGGATAGAAATGCCTTGGGCGGCATCGTCCCAGTAGTCCGGGTGAACAAAGACGTTGGTCTTCGCCCGCTGGTTAATGTGCTTTCCGTGGAAGAAGCGGATCATCACCTCACGCTGCGAGGTCACTTTGTCTGATTTCGTAGATAATGATAAAATGATTGTAGCCATATATACTGCTTTGTATGAGATGCACAAAGGTAGTAATTTTTGGCGACATGACCATAATTTTTGGCGACTTTTTGGCGACTTCTTCTTAATATAATGTAAGTATGATTAATCTCATGAAAGGTGTAGTTAGTACATAAATGAATGGTTTACAGTAACTTAATAACATTAATCCGCCGACAGCCAATATCATCTGAAATGGCGTTATTTCATATCTTCGGTCACGGCTCTGGGTACAGGGTGCTGACAATCAATAGGTTGTTGGCACCTTTTTCGTTTTTCTCGTGGCAAGGTGTCATAAATTGTTGTGATAATGGGCTACATATAGCTACGGGGATTGATTATCGTTTTGACACACCAATCCATGATGGCATTAGGAGGGTCACTGGTTTCTGTGAAATAATTGGCTGGTTTTCAGTTTTAGAGGGGTGGTGAATGGTTCTTGATGTTATTTTCTATACTTTTGTAGCGGATTAGTTTATGAATCTATGATTAATTAATGAGACAGGGATGAATTGGCATTCTATGAAAGAGCAATACCGTCGTTTCAAGCGCTAGCAACGTGAGCCGATGCGATACGTCCAGGGTGAGGTGGAACACCGTTGCAACAACTGCGGGTTCACCTTCAGGGGCCACTATTGCCCTACTTGCTCTCAGCGGGCAAGCTTGGGGCGCATCGGGTGGCATAGCGTGCGCCAGAGTGTGATGGACATGTGGGGTTTGGGATCGCGTTCTCGTTCTGTCCTGTACAGCGTTTGGCAGTTGCTGTTTCGCACTGGTTACTTCATCGGTGACTACATCAGCGGCAGGCGCCAAGTGAGTTTTCCGCCCGTGAAGATGCTGTTCATTCTCGCGGTAGCTTATGCGGTCATCTTCCATTGGTTGTTACCTGAATTTAAGGGTCTCGGGTATGGTATTGATTACCAAGAACTTGGCTTTACTGTGGATGAGGGAAATGACATGACAAATGTATCAAAGCCGTTTTATGAATGGTATGAAACGCATTTCAGCTGGTCCATGCTGATATTGTCCTTTGCTATCATCTTCCCTACCTGGGTCATGTTCCGCTACTCACCGCGCCACACGCGGCACACGTTGCCCGAGGGGTTCTTTATCCAGGTCCTTTTTGCCACCCTGATGGTGTCTCTCTTCCTGCTGATGGTGCCGTGCTGGTTCATTTTCAAGCAGATCACTGTCCTCTCGATCATATTCGTCGTCGTGACGCTTTACTATATCATCGGTTACAGGCAGTTGTTCGGCTATGGCTTGTGGGGTACCACGTGGCGCCTGTTATTAGTTTTTGGCTTTGTGTATTGTGTCGCATTACTTCTTGCGCATTTGGCGTTTTATTTGGGGCTTGCCCGCGATGTACAGGTAGCAGAATATACATTGCCTGCCAAAATCTTTATGCCAGGTTTCTATATCTTCTTCGGATTCCTGTTTATGGCCGTGGGCTACCTCATCAACCGCATCACCACACGCAAGACCCGCCTGCAGCAGAGCTAATCAATGTTTTTCAATAACGTGATGTTGTAACCCGCCGTCGATGCCATTTATCGTGCCGTCGCGTGGCAAATCCATCATATCAATTTTAAAAATAGTATTTGATAATTTTGATATGT
>ONKD01000069.1 GCA_900318345.1 uncultured Prevotellaceae bacterium | reverse complement strand
ATGGCTTTACCGGACTCCAATTCACCTCAACTCCTGCTCCATACCAATTCTGAGCCGGCAGATTGACAGGGGTTGTATAGAACGCATCGGGGACAGTTGGGCTTTGCTTGGTCTCCCAATGAATAATATTCCTTGCCCTTGCACAAATTGCATCCAGGCTTAACAGATTGTGGAACATCGACACGCTAGCCATGACCATAAATCCTGTAGAAGCCTTCAAATCAGGATTACCGACAGTGTAATTATATGGATCAGACCAACGAATGGTTGAAGAAATGGCGGAATAAGGAATGTTCTTAAGTATCCGCTTGTAGTTAAGCATAAGAGCGTGCTTCTCATTGCTCCCTAATGGCATCATTAACTGCACTGTGGGGTTGATGCCCCATTGTGTGTCTGTAGATGTTTCGCCGTCATCCAAGGTCTCATACCAAATCCTATTCAACTGAAAATTGGCACCTGCACTGTATTGGATTTTCCAAATCTGTCCCATAGCTGATGCATATACCAGTGGTGTCAGGCCGCTCGTGCGTGTTGCCTCTTGGCTGGTTTGGAATCGGTCAGAGACATCAACCCCACCAACAATTGGAGTATATTTTGACGTAATGTATTGTAACGATGCGCCATATTTCCAAACCAACTTTTGGCTGCGGGGGTCAGTCAAATCCACCGAAAACTTGTACATACTCACCGTGGTCTTATCCTCCGACATGCTGGACGGATTCTGGGCATAAGTATAGTTTGACTTGTTATCAGACTGGCGGTTATAATAGTCGCCGATTATATCCAATGTCGTTCCACGTTGGCTAAGGGACGACGAATTGTACTTTAATGTCGCTTCCTGAAAAAGATAACTGCTTCTGCCTTCTACACTGGACAGACCGGTCGCGTCCTTGTCCAAAGTAGTGCCCTTGGTCTTGTTGGTCGAGATGTAGTAACTTCCTCCCAAATAGCTCTTATCGTTGATGTTGTGGGTAAGACTCAAACGGTTACTGAAAGTTTGCCACTTGAATTTTACTTCTTCATCGATTTCTGTAAGCAAATCCTCAGCCTGATCCCAGATTGACTGCTTTGCAGTCTCTTGTGGCTGGTATAAAGACAATGAGAGGTTATCATAGATGCTCAGGTTTTTGTACCGATAGTAAATTAAAGCACCAAGATTCTCATCTCTGAAACCGTATGAAGGTTGATATTCAGCACCACCCCACAATGATCCGTAATAGCTGCCCTCTGAAGGTTTGCGTAATGTGATCTCAATAGTTCCTCCTGCACTTGCGGCATCCTGATTGACTCCAGCGAAATATTTGACCTTCACTTTATCAATCATGTCCGCAGGGATATTCTTGAGTTCATCTATAGATGGGAGTTTTACTCCATCCACATAGATTTCACTCACCGCCAAACCATTGATACTGTAAATGCCTTCTTTTTGCGTGACGCCAGGAAGAAAAGCCAGCATATCTGATGCCTGATTGCCTTTGGCAATATCTGATGAACGGAGGTTAATAGTGTATCCAGTGGCATCGTGCTGGATTCTGGAGCCTTTGATGGTGACACCGCTGAGCGCGAACTGGTCGGGTTGCATCTTGATGGTGCCGATGTTGTCGCGGGAGCAGAGGCGATAGGCGGGTTTGTAGCCGACGTAGGTGATGCGGGCGATGACCTTGCCGTGGTCGTTGGGGATGACGAAGCGTCCGCTCTCGTTGGTCACACCTCCGCCCACCATCGTCGAGTCGGCAGGGTTGAGCAGGGTGACGTTGGCGTAGGGCAACGGCAGATTGTTCTCGTCAACAACCATGCCCTTGAGGTGGTGCTCAGTCTTGTGAATACATTCCACATAGATTTCGCCCTTCTCGCCCTGGGTCATGCGGATGGGGTAGAAGCCGATCATCTGGCGGATGGCCTCGGGCACGGGTTTGTTCTTGATGTGGGTGGTAATAGTAAAGTCCTCCAACTCGTTATAGAGGAAATAGATGGTGTAGTCGCGGGATTCTTCGGCCAGCTGGCGCAGGGCGTCGGCAATCGACACGTCGCGGTAGTTGCGGGTCACACGCTGGGCCTGTGCTGCGACAATGGTCATGCAGCACACAAGGAAAATGATGGCTTTTCTCATGGTCTTACTGCACGATTAATCGGTTATCTGTTTGCTCGATGGTTACGCTCTCAAAATGGCTCATGTCTTCCAGTACCTTTTCCAGACCGTCACCCTTGTTCCACACGAAGTGGAAACGCAGGTTGCGGGCGTCCTCGTTTTGGAACTCGACCCTCACGCCGTAGTAGGCCGCTATCTCGCTGAGCAGCTGCTCCAGGGGGGTGTTGTCAAACACCACAGGTTCGTCGTTCTCGACAGCCGATGTGTCGGCCATGTCAAGGCGAGGCCCTACAGCATCCGCTTCGGTCTGGGGTGGTGTGGCGACTTTTTCGGTCTTCTGTTTTGGTTGGTCGGTAGCGATGAAATGGCGCACGGTGTAAAACGTTGCCCATGCGATGCCTGACATCATCAGCACGCCAAGCACTGTCGCGGCCACTCTTTGCCACAGGCGTCCATGCTTTTGCGTTGCCAAATGCGTTTGCTCGAATTGCTCCCATGCCTTGTCCACGTCCACGGGTAGGGACAGGCTGCGCTGGCTGCGACGGGCACGGGCGGCCTGGGTGAGACTGCGGTAGAACTTGCGCGTCTCGTCGTCATGGTTGACGGTATCCATGATTTCTTGTTCGCTGTAACGCTCGGGATGGTCGAGCATCTCCAGCAGACGGTCGATGTTGTTGTTAGTTTCCATTGCGGTTGGTGTCATTAGATTAAACTCTTGATGCGATTGATACACTGAC
Organism: uncultured Prevotellaceae bacterium; assembly: GCA_900318345.1. Lineage (GTDB taxonomy): Bacteria > Bacteroidota > Bacteroidia > Bacteroidales > Muribaculaceae > Sodaliphilus. Next base: position 1,383 of record ONKD01000069.1, on the reverse strand, counting down.
GCAAGTACTTAAAGACGGTGCCCACGCTCATGTCAAGGCGTGTGGCGATTTGCTGGAAGGTCAATTCCTCGTCAAAGCGCAGGCGGAAGATGGTGCGTTGCGGTTCCTCGATCTGTTCCTCAACAATGGCGTTGATTTGGTCAAGTTCGGCCAGCACTTCATCTAATGGGCGCGACTCATCCGCCTCGTCAAGAGGATGGAGATGCTTGAACCGTTCACGCAACTGCATTTTCCTGATGTGGTTGAGGCAGCCGTTGCGCACGGCACTCATCAAGTAGGCCTCGGTCTTGCTGCCCGTCATTTGATATTTATTTTCCAGTAGGCGGGCAAACACGTCTTGGACCACGTCCTGGGCCTCGGCATCATCGTGCAGCAAGGTGCTGGCCAGATGTATCTGGCCAGATGTATCATCTTGCCGTAATGTTGCCTGAACAGGCCCTCAAGTATGCTCTTGTCATTCATGTCAGTGTCTTCGTTCTATAGTAATGACACATAAGTCTAGCGTTTTTTCACACTCAGGTGAGACTTTTTTCAGAAATCTACGATTTCACGACAAAAGTATTGAAATTCTAATGTCCCGACAATACACAATCGGGTATTTCACAGTAAACATTATCGACTAAAAAACGGTTGCCAAAAATGACAACCGAAGATTAGGCGCTCATGACATGACCTGGCACATGCTGATATGTTGTCAGTGTTGGAAATCTTTGTAAATCAGCTTGTTATAGTATTAAACCATATCGCGATGCGGTGAAAGGTTACTTAGATGTGTGTTGCTGATTCGTCTTGTCATCAACGATATAGATGTTCCAGTGGCGGGAGATCCACTCGATATAGCGGGTCTCGATGTTCTGGCTGATTCCTAGGTCAACCGCTTTCTCGAAATAGTATTCTTTGGGCCATCCGTTCAAGAAAAACCCGTAATACTCTTTGACAATGACTTCAGCGCCATTGGGCTTCGCGATTTTTAGCGAATCAACAATCTGGTCACGCACCGCTTCCAGGGTGTCGCTGGCCATGTCGCTCATTAGCATTGACAGTGCGCCTAAGCCAAAATCCATCACGTCCTCGACAGGAATAGTCGTTGTTGATATCGTTGAGATGGCATAATCGCCGTCGAAGTCATCCTCCTCGTCCTCGATGGTGGTGTAGCCTATCCTGGCGGATATGTGCTGGGGGTAACCTTGTTCCTCGGTATCTACTTCCTTGTCGCCGAGGTCAAAAGTGGAGCCGTGCAGCCCGAAGAGATTCTCCAATTCCTCGTATGAGTTGCGGATGCCTTCCTCGGTTGAGAAATGGAGCAACAGGATGTTTTCCAGCGACTTTCGGGGCATGATGCTGTCCATATCCGGGATGGTCGCGTACAGCGTGTCGCATGTG
>ONKD01000071.1 GCA_900318345.1 uncultured Prevotellaceae bacterium | reverse complement strand
ATGGTCAAACTTTTCAATCACGACATATCAATGAAAAAGATATCATTCCTGTTGCTGTCCATGCTGATGCTCGTGTCATGTAACGATTTCCTTGACATGGAGCCCACTAACAGTGCTAACAGTGCCGAAGCGATTGCCACGCCGACCGATGCCCGCGTTATCATCAACGGCATCATGCGTACCATGGCATCATCGTCCTACTACGGCCGCAATTTCTTTATGTACGGAGATGCCAAGGGCGGCGATCTCACTATCGCCTCTCAAGGACGTGGCCTAGACGGATTGTACAGTTTCAATCACTCTGCCACATCGGGTTCTTACAGTGGTTTCTGGTCCACTGGCTATTATTGCATCCTTCAAGTGAATAACCTGCTTGAGAACATTGACCGCATTACTGAAAACGGTACCAGCGAGGATGCCGCCAGCTATAATCAGTGTAAGGGCGAGGCTTTCACGTTGCGTGCTCTCATCTACTTTGACCTTGTGCGCCTCTATGGCAAGCCTTACAACTATGATAAGGGCAGCTTGGGTGTTCCCTTGGTAACCCAAACCCTGCCTGCTAGTGCTCAACCCACCCGAGCCACTGTCGAGGAGGTTTACAAGCAAATCATTAGCGATCTGAACCAAGGTAAGTCCCTTCTCGAGAACGGCAAAGTTCAGCAAGACGGTTACATGGGCTACTATGCCAACCTGGCCGAACAAGCCCGTGTAAAGCTTTATATGGAAGATTATGACGGAGCACTGGCTGCCGCTCAAGAAATCATCGGCAGTGGAAAGTTCAAGCTTTATGAGCCCTCACAGTGGGCCGACTCATGGAAAAAGCAGTTTGGCTCTGAGAGCATCTTTGAGCTGGGCATTTATTCAGCAGAGGCTGATTTGGGCACCTATTCGCTGGGGTTTTACCTCATGCGCTACGGCTTGAAGAGCGGTGCTGCAGGATGGTTCATGGCAAGCGATTACTACCTTGAGCGTCTGGCACAAGACCCCACCGACGTGCGTTGGAGTGTGATGTATCAGGACGAGAGCGAATACACCCATTTGGGCAGTTGCAACAAGTACATGGGTGGACCTGACATGAATGGCGACGGCAAGGAGTCTCCTACATCGGTCAACATTAAAGTCATTAGGTTGAGTGAGATTTACCTCATTGCAGCCGAAGCCGCCTTGCATGCCTCGAAGCCCAATGCCGAGCAAGCCGCCCAATACCTCAACGCCATTCGATGCCGCGCCACATCACTGGAACCAGCCACTGCATCGACGATCAACGATGACATGATTCTTGATGAGCGTAGCAAGGAACTGTTTTGCGAGGGACACCGTTTCTTTGACATGATGAGAATGAACCGTTCCATCACCTTCAACGATGACTTTGGCGGCATTGCAGTCAACGGACGGCCCAAAACCATCGACCGCACGTTCGGCAAAATCGTTCTGCCCATCGATCAGGATGAGATCAATGCCAACCCTGCACTTGCAGAGCAACAAAATGAGGCATATAAATAAGCCTCAATACCACAAGAAGTCATCATAATATAGTAACAATATCCTGATTCAATATTAAAAACGCCGCCGGGGCAGTGAAGCCTCGGCGGTCGTTATTAATGGAGAGGGTAGGGGATATTCCCTACTGGTTTACTCAATCACGAACTGATAGAGGGTGCAGCGGATGGTCTTGCTGCCGCAGTTACCGGCGGCAATCTGACGATAAGCACGACCGATGTACCAGGTCCAGTAGTCGGTGAACTCACCCTGGTTGCCGTTAGACAAGGTGTAGGGGAGCTTACCCGTTACCTTACCAGCGTTATCCACAGCAAAGAGGCAAACCTCGCGACGCTGAGAACCGCTACTGTTGTAAACGGTCTTGCGAATCTTTACAGTGAACCACTTGGTGCTCTCACCGAAGCCGATGGGCTCGCCCACGGGCTCATATTCCTTGGTATCCAAGTTTTGAACACCATACTGCACCTTGCCGGTGTAGGGCGTTCCATCAGCCTCATAGAGCAGGTTGACGAAATGTACGCGGCACAGCGAGTCGGTATCGAGACCCTTGTTAAACTCGGGAGCGGGAGTCATTTCGATGGGGATGGGAGCTTTGTTCAGGTCGTGTACATACAGACAATAGCGCTTGCCGGCCTGCACGGTCACGTTCTGGTCATAAACGACGGGGTAGGTGTAGCCACCGTTGCCATCACTCACGCGCGAGTGCAACTTGAGGTTGAGGGAACCGGCTGGAACAACATAGAAGCGATTGGTACCACCTGAAGGAACAGTATTGAAGGTAGCTAAGAAAGTACCGCCCTCATTACCATATTCAATGCCATTAAGGTCAATGTAGTACATGTAATTGGCTGCACCGGCAGTAACAGGTGCATAATAGCCCACCTGCACGTATGCCATCTGGGTCTCGTCAACGGGTTCGGCCATGTAGGACACGTCCTTCTTGTCACAAGAGCCCATCATCACTGCAACCAGCAACAATAATGCTATATATTTGAAATATTTCATAGTTATTGCGTTTTTAATCAATTAATAAAACATCATCTTGTAGTAGGCATATCTCCAGGATAGCAGAACCACATGATTGAGCACTGGTAATCAAGTTCTTGACCGCCAATGGGCTTGAGAGCATCTAGGTTGGTCTTGTTCCACATGTACTCGGAGTTGTAGCGCGGGCGGATGCGGAAACAGGGCGAACCGTTGTTGTCAACATTGAAAGCGCTCTTACGACCCTGTACCTGTGCAGGCTGCAGCCAGAATCCCTTGTAAACCTTGGTGGGATCCTCGTCGCGTTTCTGGTCAAGAGTGGTCTTATCCCAACCATTATTGTACTTGGGATAATCGCCAGTGTACTGGATGTCATAGAAGTACTTGCGCAGGTCAACCCAAGCCTCGGGAGCGCCCCAAGGATAGAGGGCGAGGTACTTCTGCATCATGATGTGCGAGAGTGAGAAGTCACTCATGGGCAGACCAGCCACATAGGGACCATTCAGGTATTCCTGGGCCAGCGCATTAAAGGTGGCCTTGGTCACACGGTCACCCTGACGGTACTTGCCGTCATAGGTACCAGCTACGATGTAGTTGGCAGTGAATTCCATATCGGCAGCCATGG
>ONKD01000073.1 GCA_900318345.1 uncultured Prevotellaceae bacterium | reverse complement strand
AGAGTTAATAGTCAACTCCCTGCAGGGTTAAGCGAAAAACCATTCAACTTCTGTCAGGGATAAGGTCAAATCCATTCAACTTTTTTTAGGGTACTACAATCATTATACACTTTTAAATTGATAACATTATGAAAAAGATTAGCTCATTATTAGTTGTATTGTTGTTGATGCTGGCCTCGTTCACGGCCGGTGTGGAGTATCAGCGTGGCGATGTGAGTCAGGATGGCCAAGTAAACATTTCGGATGTGACCTGTTTAATTGACTATTTGTTGACTGGGACATGGCCTGATGAGCCCGTAACTCCTCCCGATGACCACGAGTGGGTTGACCTGGGCCTGCCCAGCGGCACGTTGTGGGCAACCCGCAATGTGGGTGCCAGCACCCCCGAGGATTATGGCGATTACTTCGCCTGGGGCGAGACCGAGTCCAAGGACTATTATCACTCAGACAATTACACGTGGTTCGTCGAGGGCAGCGGCATCGACTACTGGACAACGAAGTATTGCAACGATAGCACCGAAGGCTATAACGGCTTTGTCGATAACAAGATGGAACTTGACCCCGAGGATGATGCCGCCTACGTCAACTGGGGTCCCTCGTGGCGCATGCCGACCAAGGAACAACAGGATGAATTGAGGGAAAGTTGCACCTGGACGTGGACGACCCTTAACGACGTGAACGGATACCAGGTTACTGGTCCCAATGGGAACACCATATTCTTGCCCGCCGCCGGTTACCGCCATGTCCACTTACTATCATCCGATGGCACGAACGGCTACTATTGGTCGCGGACGCTCTACCCTTATACCTCGTTCGGCGCCTACTACCTCCGTTGCTTTTCTTCAAGCGTAGGCTGGGACTACACCCGTCGCAGCAACGGCTTCACAGTCCGTGCTGTTCGTAACGTTCAGAATTAGCACCCTTGCCTTACACGAAAGGACACTCGACCGCCAACAGTCGGCGGGATGCTAGCGTAACAATCATCTAAAAAAAGACGGCAAATCAAGCCGTCTTTTTTCATATCACGCTACATCGTTTGGCGTATTATCAGTCGTCCCTGTCCTCGATGAACTCGTGGAAGCTGTACCAGGTGTCATTGTCCTCGTGCTCGGTCAGGTAGTCGTCGAGGGCTTAACGGTGTGGCCGACGATACCTGCTACACATTTGGCCGCTTCATCAATGGTCTCGAAGTACAGCGGTTCATCATAGCTGTCGAGTAGGTATCGCTCGAGGAAGTGCTCGAAGCTGTTTGTCGCGAATAACCCGCACCCTGGTTCCTCCTCCTGGAAGTACACCTTGATGCTGGGCAGTTTCTCTTCAATGATTCTTCTCACGCCTTCCTGCTCGCCCCATGCGGTATTTTGCCAGATCATCAGTGTGGTCTCATTCTCGAGTGAATAGCTTGTGATGTCACCACGGCACGGGTAGTCCTCCCAGTTACCGCCGAGGTATTGCTCTCGATAAAGTTCGGGTGGTTGTCTGGGTCGATGTCGTCCAGTACCACTGCGTCTTCGATTTCTTCTGCGTCAATGTTGATGACGGAAGGTGATGTTGCGATGATCCCGTCAGTGGGGATGATCTGCATTTCTTGTTGTTCAGTGTTCATTGTTGGTTTGGTTGTTAGCGCGGCCTCCAAATCTTGCCGATTACAGCCGCTAGTTTTTTACTGTTCTTAAAAATGGTGCCCACGGTGTCGCAGGCTAGGATTTCGAGGTCAACCCAGTTCTCAAGTTTTGTTTTTAGTCTGGCCATCGCTCGTGCTGTCGTTCTTTGTGGCCCAGCGCTTAATGGTCTTTCCGATATCGATCCGTGCCATGAGCTGAGCCGCGTAATTCATAAATTTTAAAAGTTGTCTCATGATGTCGTTATTGTAATTAGTTGTTAATAAAAATGTTAGTTAAATCTCAGTATATATATAAGGCGACTAAGGGAGATGGGAAATAGGCAAACTGATGAAGAAAATTGGAAATAATTGATTACCTTTGTGGGTCAAACCTCGCAAGTAATACCAAACAGCAAACAATAATATTAACCATAAATCCCGATAACTATGAGCAAGAAACTACTCTTTAGATTCTTCGCCCTCGTGGTGGCGATGATGTGCGAACTGGGCATGCAGGCTGCTGTCGAGGCCTATGCCAACTACACGCCGTCGAACACGACGCTCACGTTCTACTACGATAACCAGCGTAGCACCCGCACTGGCACGACCTATGACTTGAACACTGGCTACAGCTCCCCTGGGTGGTACTTGGATGGCACCTACACCAGTGTGACCCGAGTGGTCTTTAAATCCCCATTCGTCATTGCCACCCCGACGACCACATACAGCTGGTTTTGTGATATGGAGAATCTTCAATCCATCACCGGAATCGCCTACTTAAACACTAGTGAGGTGACCAATATGGGTTGGATGTTCGGTGGTTGTTCTTCTTTAACGAATCTTGACCTGAGCAGTTTCAACACGGCCAATGTGACTGATATGCGATGTATGTTCTATAATTGTGAATCTTTGATGAGCCTTGACTTGAGCCACTTTAATACGGCTAATGTAACTGATATGTATGGCATGTTCGACCATTGTGAATCTCTAGCAAGTCTTAATGTGAGCAATTTCAACACCGTAAATGTGACCGATATGAGATACATGTTCCGAAATTGTAAACTTTTGACAAGCCTCAACGTGAGCAACTTCATTACGGACAACGTGACCAGCATGGGTGACATGTTCAGTAATTGCTGTGGCTTGACGAGTCTAGACTTAAGTAATTTCAATACGTCCAACGTGACCAACATGGAAAGCATGTTCTGGGGGTGCAGTGCCTTAACGGATCTTGACGTGAGCAGTTTCAACACCGCTAATGTGACCAATATGGGTATCATGTTTAGTGATTGCAACAGTTTAACGAGCCTCGACGTAAGCAACTTCAATACGGCCAACGTGACCACAATGAACAGGATGTTCGAAAATTGTTCAGCCTTGACGAGCCTTGACTTGAGCAGTTTCAACACTGCCAAGGTGACCAATATGAAATGGATGTTTTTTGATTGCACTAACCTGAAAACCATCTATGTGGGCGACGGCTGGAGCACGGCAGCCGTGACGAGTTCCGATTATATGTTCTATTATTGCACCAAATTGGTGGGCGGCAAGGGCACGACCTACGATGCCAACCATGTGGACAAGGCTTATGCCCACATCGACGGCGGTTCCAGCAATCCAGGCTATTTCACCGCTCCTGAATTGCTTGACAAAGCATTGAACGTCGAGGGCGGCAACATCCACTTCGAGTCCACGGGGGATTATCCCTGGACAGATATACAGGAGGGTAGCCGCATGTATGCCCAGTCAGGCAACGCGGGCGTGGCAAGCAGCTCCTCGGTGATGACGGCGACGGTTACCGCTGTCGAGGGCGATATTCTGAAGTTTGACTTCAAGGCCTGGGGCGAAGGCACATCAACGCTGCATGACAGATGCTCTTTCAGCATCAACGGCGTGGAGCAAATCGCTTACGGCGAGTATCAGAACGCTGGCTGGGAAACCTATTCCGTTTACTTGCCCGCAGGGGAATGCACGCTGGAATGGAGCTACACCAAGGACCTCAGCGTCAATAGACCGGGCGACTACTTCGCGGTGGACAATGTGGCTATCATCGCTACGTCGCGTGGCGACGTAAACGGTGACGGCGAAGTGACCATCTCTGATGTGACGGCCCTGATCGACTACCTGCTCTCCGGCCATTGGTGATAAACTACGAATTTCGCTAATTAAACTAATGACATCCGCATTCAAATAAACTACGAATTTCGCGAACCTTTAACTACAAACTGAAATGAAAAAGATTCTTTTTACCTTCTTGACGGTGCTGCTGGCGACGATGGCAGCACAGGCGGCCACCGACTATGGCTTCGAGGTGGCAGGAGTCACGGTGACCAGTGCCAACTGCAACAACATCGTGACCAACTACATCACGGGCG
>ONKD01000074.1 GCA_900318345.1 uncultured Prevotellaceae bacterium | reverse complement strand
GAACCCGGAATTGCGTCAGGAATTCTATCGTTGGGTAGAGGTGAACGAGTTGTGCAATGCCAATATCACGGCACTGCTCGCCACCGAGGTGGGTTATCGTCGTTGTGAACCTTGGCTCGAGGCTTGCAAGCAATATATTGAGCAGAATGTTCTCTATGTCGCTCAATACTGCAAAGAACACATCCCCAGCATATATGCCATCAAGCCGCAGGCGTCGTTCCTGATGTGGCTCGACTGCAGGCGATTAGGGCTTGATCATGCCGAATTGGTGCGTTTCTTCGCCGAGGAAGCACATCTTGGTCTCAATAATGGCGAAATATATGGCGTTCCTGGCTATTGCCACATGCGACTGAATGTGGGAACTCCGCGCGCCCGCCTCGAACAGGCCATGCACCAGCTCGAGGCCGCCGTCAACGCCCTGAAATAATCCCAACCTCAAGAAAAGTCTGAAAACCATACCGGTATCAATGATTATTCATTAGAGTCTGGGGAAAGCCCCAGTCGGGGCGACCAAGGTATAGGCGGGGGTGTCAAGAGGCGAAGCCGAGTGCACTCCCGCCTGCCTTGAATTGATCAAATTTTTTATAATAATTTTTTAAATATAATTTGTTTAAATTTCTCGAGCGAAGCTCGATCAATGTTTCAATCGAGTGTTTTGCAACAACCTCTTAATGTTAATATATGCTCCCCGCGTCAGTGTTGTCCATGTATTGCGGGTTGTTAACCCGCACCACCCGCGTCCGGTCATTCGGTCTTTTCCCCGCCTTTACTTTTTATCATTGTCATGCAAAGAGCTGGTTTTATACCTTTGCGCTGGTGGTGAGCTATACGTTTAACATTCGTTAAGAATCCCGCACCACCCCCATTACAATGAGGCGAGAAACATGAGTGTTGATAATCAATGGATTACAAAAAACAGTTCTAAAAGACCATCCTGCCTTTTGACAAAATCACGCTTTAAGAGTCCAAGACTTATCCACGAATAAATTCACGTTTAATTCACGGCAATTCACGTGAAAAACTAAAGCACACGTCAGCTAATATAAAAAGGTTGTTTATGTTGTTGTCTTGTGTTGTGCCTGTTGTTTGAGCCATGTGCGGCTGCCAATATTGGTCAAAAATCCTTAAAAATTTTGTGGGGTGCAGAATAATGTGTAACTTTGGGGTCGTAATTTACTTCTAATACTTACTTTAAAAAGAGATAAATACTAGTTAAACCTTATAATAATGAGAAAGTTACTCTTAGGTGATGAGGCTATCGCCCAGGGCGCGCTTGACGCGGGTCTGAGTGGTGTGTATGCCTATCCAGGTACTCCTTCGACCGAGATCACGGAGTACATTCAGAATTCTAAGTTAGCGGTGGAACGCAACGTTCATCGCCGCTGGTGTACTAACGAGAAGACGGCTATGGAGGCTGCCCTTGGTATGTCCTTCATGGGCAAGCGTGCGCTGGTCTGCATGAAGCATGTGGGCTTGAACGTGTGCGCCGACCCGTTCGTTAACTCGGGCATGACGGGTGTGAACGGTGGTCTGGTGGTCCTCGTGGCCGATGACCCCTCGATGCACTCCTCCCAGGACGAGCAGGATAGCCGCTTCTATGGCAAGTTCGCGATGATCCCCACGCTGGAGCCCAGCACTCAGCAGGAGGCCTACGACATGATGGAGAAGGCCTATGAACTGAGCGAGGAGGTTTGCCTCCCCGTGCTCATGCGCGTGACCACCCGCATGGCCCACAGCCGTGCTGTGGTTGAGGTAAAGGAGACACCGCGTGCCGAGAACGAACTGAACTATGACGCTAAGGCCAGCCACTGGGTATTGCTGCCCGGCAACGCCATCAAGCGCAACATCACTGTCACGGGTCAGCAGGCCGACCTCGAGGACCGCGCTGTCAAGAGCGAGTACAACAAGTACATCGACGGCGCTGACCACTCGATGGGTGTTATTGCCACAGGTATTGCTTTCAACTACCTGATGGAGTGCTTCCCCGATGGTTGCCCTTATCCCGTGTTGAAGATCAGCCAGTATCCCATGCCCAAGGAACTCATCCGTCGCATGACCGCTGAGTGTGACGCCGTGCTTATCGCCGAGGAAGGCCAACCCTTCGTCGAGGATCTGGTGCGTGGCGTGATGCCCGGCAATGCCGTCATCAAGGGCCGCCTCACAGGTGAACTGCCCCGCACGGGTGAGCTCAATCCCGATGCCCTGAAAAAGGCTCTGGGTCTCCCCGTGAGCGAGGGTTATCCCAGCTGCGAGAATGTCGCTCCGCGTCCACCCGCACTGTGCCAGGGCTGCGGCCACCGCGACGTTTACACCGCCCTCAACGAGGTGCTGAAGGAGTATCCCAATGCCCGCGTGTTTGGCGACATCGGTTGCTACACACTCGGTTTTATGCCTCCCTTCAAGGCCATCCATTCCTGTGTTGACATGGGTGCCAGCATCACCATGGCCAAGGGTGCTGCCGATGCTGGCCAGTGGCCCGCCGTTGCCATCATCGGTGACTCGACCTTCACCCACTCGGGTATGACGGGTCTGCTCGATGCCATCAACGAGAATGCTAACATCACCGTCATCATCAGCGATAACCTCACCACGGGAATGACCGGTGGTCAGGACTCGGCAGGCACCAACAAGTTTGAGGCCATCTGCCGTGGCTTGGGTATGACCGACGAGCACTTGAAGGTGGTCGTTCCCCTGCCCAAAAACATGCCCGAGATCACGCAAGTGATGCGTGACGAGATCAATTACCGCGGCACCAGCGTGATTATCCCGCGCCGCGAGTGCATGCAAACATTACAACGTCATCTCAAACAAAAGAAAGCACAGGAGGCAAAGCAATGAAAACTGATA
>ONKD01000075.1 GCA_900318345.1 uncultured Prevotellaceae bacterium | reverse complement strand
TATGAAACTATTCAAGATTAAATATATCATTGCTCTGGCATTCGTTGCGCTGACCATGACTTCGTGCGAGGACTTCCTCGATCGACCCAATGAGGACAGTTACAACGCAGGGAACTACTACAAGACCGACGAGCAGTGCATTGCAGGTGTCAACTACCTGTACAACTCTCCCTGGTATGACTACCAGCGTGGTTTCTTTAAAGTGGGTGAGGGCCTTTCGGGCAACCTCTACATGAGCAATTCGCCTTATTGTGAGTTCACCCTGAACGGTACCGACCAGGACTTGGTGAACATGGCTTACTCGCTGTGGGCCGTTATCGGTCACTCAAGCACCGTCTATAACTACATTAACGGCAGCAGCGGTCCTTCACAGGCTGTTAAGAACCAGACGATGGGCGAATGCCTCGTTTGGAAGGCAATGGCTTATTTCTATCTGGTTCGTTCATTCGGTGAGGTGCCCATCGTGCACAACAACACCGAGGAACTTGCAGGTGCCTATAATACCAAGGAGAAAGTTTGGCGTTCTGACGTCTATGAGTACATCATCATGACGCTCGAGAAAGCCCGCGAACTCCTTGCAGGTGTTAAGACGCCCACCAACGGCCGTGTAGACTATTATTCAGCAACTGGTCTGCTGGCCAAGGTTTACTGGATGAAGGCTGGTATCAGCGGCACCATCAATGGTGACGACATGGCCATGGCTGCCCAGTATGCCAAGGAAGTGATTGACAACAGCGGCCGCACGCTCATGGAGAACTATGAGGACATCTTCCGCGGTCACAACAACAATTGCGCCGAGAGCCTTATCGCTTGGCGTTGGACTGCCGACGGCAATGTTTGGACCGCACAGAACTCGCTCGAGAGTGACCTGGGTATGACAGGCTTCGAGGGCTATAGTGCCACTTGGGGCGACTGGACCTGTCCTTCGGTTGACCTGCAGGAAGCATTTGGCATCAAGTTGCTGGAGAACAGCCCCGACATGTGGCTCAACAATGTTGACACCCGCCTGAAGGCTACCATGATGCTGCCCGGTTTCACCTATTCCTACTTCTGGCGTGATCATGAGATGAACAGCACTACCCATGAGATGGGCTTCGATTATCTGAAGTTTATGTTCGACACCGATTATAACAAGTCGGCTGGCGGCCAACTCAACTCGGGTACCGGTTCCAACTGTGTGAAGCACCTGTACGGCAACACTGCCGACCATGTTGCTGAGTTCGGACATTCTGATGACCGCATGGCCAGTTCGCTGTCGACCCACCTGCTGCGTCTTGCCGACATTTATCTGATTTATGCCGAGGCCAAGATGGGGACTGCCAAGTCGACCTCCGACGGTAGCGCCATCGACGCATTCTATGCAGTGCGCCATCGCGCAATCAAGAACGCCCAGCGTCCCAGTGTCATCACCTTTGACGACATCTGGAAAGAGCGTCGTCTGGAACTCGCCTTTGAGGGTGACCGCTGGTTTGACTATGTGCGCGTATCTTACTTCGATCCCGACTTCTGCATTGCCGAACTCGTGTCTCAAAAGCGCAGCACTTTCTATGGCCTGAGCGACATTTACAAGACCTATGCCGAGACCGGTATCTGGTCGATTACCTCGTCGGCTGGCTATAACGATGCACAGTCTGCTCCCAATCCCGAGGCTATGATGAAGACCAGCCCCGACGGCAGCAAGCGTTACTTCTTCATGCCCTTCCCGCAGGAAGATGTTGTGTTCAATCCCAACCTGGGCAGCAATGTTGACGGTGTCCATGTTGATGTGAGGGCAACCTATAGTTATTGATACTTTAGTTTGACACCTATTCAATAAATAAAATAAAAATGAAAAAGTTCAAATATAATTTCATCGTCATGGCACTTGCCGTTATGGCATTGGGTTTGTTCTCATGTGCCGACGAGCCTGACAAGTATGAGGTGGCAAGCGGATTACCTTCGGTAAGTTATGTGCGCTGTCTGAGCACCGAGATTCAAGGCTCTAACGACGACCCCGACATGCACTACACCAATGGTGAGTTGGTGACCGAGGCCTCTCCTCAAAGCATCGTTTGCCTTGTGGGTAAGAACCTGCGTAGTGTCTATGAGATCTACTTTAACGACAAGAAGGGTATTCTCAACTCGAGTTACATCACCGACAACACCCTCATCGTGCAAATCCCCCGCTCGGTACCCGAAACAGTTACCGACAAGATTTACCTGATCACCAAGGATCTGGATACTGTGACCTATGACTTCCACGTTGTTATCTCGGCTCCGCAAATCATCAGCATGGGCAACGAGTATGCACCTGTGGGCTCATCACAGACGCTGACTGGTAACTACTTCATCGACGATCCCGGCACTCCGCTGGCTATCAACTTCACAGGTGCCGACGGTTCTATGATTCCTGCTGAAATCACCAACATCTCCTCCGATTTCACCCAGGTGACCTTCACGGTTCCCGCTGGTGCTGTCGAGGGCCCCATCTATGTGACTTCGGTTTACGGAACTACCAAGACAAGTTTCTATTACAAGGATTCGCGCGGCATGCTGTTCGACTTCGACACCAACGGCCTGGACAACCACGGTTGGAACGGTCACAGCAGCACGATCGATGATACCGCATTGAGCGGCAAGTTCATCCAGTTAGGTGACGGCAGTTCGGTATTGAATGGTGAGGTCTGGGACGAACAACACTTCTCGTTCGTTTA
>ONKD01000076.1 GCA_900318345.1 uncultured Prevotellaceae bacterium | reverse complement strand
TCTGGACCACGTGATTGCCAGCGGCAAGAACGTCAACATCCTCGTGCTCGACACCGAGGTTTACTCCAACACCGGTGGTCAGGCCTCTAAGGCTACCCCCATCGGCGCTATCGCCAAGTTTGCCGCTGCCGGCAAGCGCGTCCGCAAGAAAGACCTGGGTCTGATTGCCAGCACCTATGGTTACGTTTATGCTGCCCAGATCGCAATGGGTGCTAACGATGCACAGTGCTTGAAGGCCATCCGCGAGGCCGAGGCCTATGACGGTCCATCAATCATCATCGCCTATGCTCCCTGTATCAACCACGGTATCAAGGCCGGTATGGGTAAGGCTCAGGCCGAGGAGAAGGCTGCTGTTGCTTGCGGTTACTGGCACCTGTGGCGCTACAACCCGCAGCTCGAGGCCGAGGGCAAGAATCCCTTCACCCTCGACAGCCCCGAGCCCAACTGGGACGAGTTTGAGAACTTCCTCAAGGGCGAGGTTCGCTACGCATCGGTACTCAAGCAGTATCCCGATGAGGCTGCCGAGCTGTTTGCCGCCGCTAAGGAGAATGCCCAGTGGCGCTACAACAACTACCGCCGTCTGGCCCGCCAGCAGTGGGGTGTTGCCGAGGACTAATCGACAATAGCGATACTGAACAATGCGAGGCAGGGACACGACAATGTCCCCGTCTCGCTTTTCTCATCGATAATGGCTAGGAAAAAATGATTATTAAAAGTATTAAACAATGTTATAAAACTTGCAATTATCAAGAAAAATGCCGTAATTTGTAACCGTTATTCATTCATTAACCATTAAAAAATTACATTATGGGATTACTTGATGAACTTCAAAAGAAGCTTGAAGAGGCCGCACGTCAGGCCCAGCAGCAACAACAAGGAGGTGGCGGATCTGTTGGCGGTGGCGAGATTCCCAATCCATGGGACCAAGCCCCACAGCAGCCACAACAGCAACCTCAACAAGCCCCTAACTATCCCCCAGGCTATCAGCAGCCACAACAGCCCAATCAGCAGCAGTATCAGCAGCAGTACCAGATGATCATGCAGCAGATGCAGCAGCTCGTACAGCAAGCCTACCAGCTGGGCTACCAGTATGGAGTGCAGGTTGCCCAGGCAGGCGGTTTTCGCGCCGGTCTGATGGACGAGGATAAGAAAGAGTAAACTGCTTTTAAAAGATCGGTATCAAACCACTGACCGCCTCATTTTCCAGGCGGAGCAGTGGTTTTGTGTGTCATGCTAGGAGCTCATGGCTCGATCGCCAGGGGATAGCGTGGCGGTAAAGGCTGTCGTGTAACGTCGTGTAACGCAATGCGGCCGCTAAAGAAATTATGCATATAGTTTTGCTTAATCAATTATTATACCTAATTTTGCGGCTCATTTAAGCAGTGCCACAATCCTGCAAATACCGGATTAGTGGCAATTATTGTTTATATGGAGTCATTGCTGTCCACTAAAAATTGTGGACGGTTAATAAATAAAATTTTCAAACAAACTCGGTTCACCTGAACCATTGAGCTCTTTGACATTGTTGAAATTCTGTTTGTCGAAAAGATCCCTTAACGGGGTCTTGTCCGTCAGTGAGATACTCACAATCTGGAGTACTTCATATATGCTGCGTTCAAGCTTCATGTCGTGTTGCACGATTGCAACGAGACAGTAAGTGATTATGGCACAGTATATTTGGATGCGGACTGCATTCTCCGAAGTTCCCCAGAACCGCTTAATCTTGAGATGCTGTTTGAGCCATTTGAAGAACAACTCGATGCTCCACCTGTATTTATAGAGTAGCGCGATAGTCAATGCATCAGACTCAAAATCGTTCGTGAGGAAGATGTACACCTTGCCCGTTTCCAGGTCTACATAAACGATTTTCCTTATCTCTTCGGGATAGACCTTAGCGCTTTTATAAACGATGAAGCGCCCGACGGCATCTGAAAGCACGTTTTCGGGAAGCCTTCTTTTCCACCTCTCGGCCTTGAATTTGACATTGCGTTTTGCCCTGACAACGAAGAAGGCTTCTATCTGGTGAATCTTGTAGAGGTTCCCAAAATCGTTGTAGCCACGATCGAAGATATAGTGAGCATCCTTCTCATACGGTATTTCCGGCATCACTTTGCTGTCATGCACTGACGCGGGTGTAATGTGCACGTATGCAGGTATTTGCGTTTCGATGTCATACAAAGTGTGCATCTTAACACCGCCCTTATGCTTGCGGAATTTTGCCCACCAGAACACCTCAAGGCACAAGTCGATGGTCGTGGAATCGAAGGCATAAACCCTTCCATCCAGGTCAAAAATCTTGGTTGCTCGTTTCTTCCTGGCCACGTCGATCATGTAGAAAGCGAACTCTTCAAAGATTCGGCAGTCACGATTTTCGTTGGCTTTTGACAGGTTGCTTCGCGTCACGCTTTTCCCCATGCCGAGGTGGTAAAGCTTGCCTTGATGAGCCTCAAGGGCAACGACCAAATCACGTAATCCCTCGCGGTTA
>ONKD01000077.1 GCA_900318345.1 uncultured Prevotellaceae bacterium | reverse complement strand
GAAGTGCGAGCTCATCAATGACCTGGAAGACGGTCACATCACTACTTATACCCAGGGCAACTTCACCGACCTGTGCCGTGGCCCGCACATCCCCTCGACTGGCGCCATCAAGGCCATCAAGGTGATGTCGCTCGCCGGCGCCTACTGGCGCGGTGACGAGACCCGCCCCCAATTGACCCGCGTGTATGGCATCACCTTCCCCAAGAAGAAGATGCTCGACGAGTACCTTGTGCTACTCGAGGAAGCCAAGAAGCGCGACCACCGCAAGATCGGCAAGGAGATGGAGCTGTTTGCATTCTCGCCCAACGTGGGCCAGGGTCTGCCCCTGTGGCTCCCCAAGGGTGCCGCCCTGCGCAACCGCCTGCAGGACATGCTGGCCAAGATCCAGAAGCGCTATGGCTACCAGCAGGTGATCACGCCCCACATCGGCAACAAGCTGCTCTATGTGACAAGTGGCCACTATGCCAAGTACGGCAAGGACTCGTTCCGTCCCATCACCACCCCCGAGGAGGGTGAGGAGTACATGCTCAAACCCATGAACTGCCCCCACCACTGCGAGATCTACAAGACTGCTCCCCGCAGCTACCGTGACCTCCCCATCCGCTATGCCGAGTTCGGTACCGTTTACCGCTACGAGCAGAGTGGTGAGCTGCACGGCTTGACGCGCGTGCGCAGCTTCACCCAGGACGATGCTCACCTGTTCTGCACCCCTGACCAGTTGAAGCAGGAATTCCTGGGCGTGATGGATATCATCTCCTTTATCTTCAAGGTGTTCGGTTTCAACTACGAGGCTCAGATCTCGCTGCGTGACCCCAACAACAAGGAGAAATATGTGGGTACCGACGAGGTGTGGGAGAAGGCTGAGCGCGCCATCATCGAGGCCTGTGAGGAGAAGGGCCTGGTTGCCAAGCAGGTGACCGGCGAGGCCGCATTCTATGGTCCCAAGCTCGACTTTATGGTTAAGGACGCCCTGGGCCGCCGCTGGCAGCTGGGTACCATCCAGGTGGACTACAACCTGCCCGAGCGCTTCCAGCTCGAGTACACCGGTGCCGACAACCAGAAGCACCGTCCCGTGATGATCCACCGAGCCCCCTTCGGCTCGCTGGAGCGCTTTGTGGCCGTGCTGCTCGAGCACACCGCCGGCAAGTTGCCGCTGTGGCTCGTCCCCGACCAGTGTGTGGTGCTGCCCATCAGTGAGAAATTTAACGACTATGCTCACCATGTGGCCGACGAGTTGAACAAACTCGACGTGCGTGCCATCGTCGATGACCGCAACGAGAAAATCGGTCGCAAGATCCGTGATAACGAGCTCAAACGCATCCCCTATCTGCTCATTGTGGGCGAAAAAGAATCGGGTTGTGAAGAAGTTTCTATAAGAAAACAGGGCGAAGGTGATCAAGGTTCGAAAAAAATTACTACCTTTGCAGCCGATATTAATCGCGAAGTGGCCGAAATGACCAACTTTTAAGCCATTTCCGTGCAGCTAATGCTGTGTGGAAGTGCTTGATTGTCACGATAATACTAACAATTGTAACACTGCTGAATGAACAAAAAACCGTATCGCCCCGGGCCTAAGCGCCCGAGCAATGCCACCAGGCCCAGAGGCCGCAATCGCAAGATGAGCGGCAAAAATGACCAAGACACCAACGCGATCAACGACGAAATCCGCGCGAGCGAGGTGCGCCTGGTGGGTGACAACGTGGAGCAGGGCATTTATCCTATCGATGAAGCCCTGAGGATTGCCGAGGGACAAGGTCTGGACCTGATCCTGATCGCTCCTCAAGCCGAGCCTCCCGTGTGCCGCGTGATGGACTACCAGAAGTTCAAGTTCCAACAGCGCAAGCACGCTAAGGAACAAAAGGCCAAGTCCACTAAACTCGTGGTCAAGGAAATTCGTTTCGGACCACAGACCGACGAGCATGACTACAACTTCAAGTTGAAACATGCCATCGGCTTCCTCAAGGAAGGTGCCAAGGTGAAGAGCTACGTCTTCTTCAAGGGACGTTCCATCCTGTTCAAGGAACAGGGCGAGGTGCTGCTGCTCAGGTTTGCCAACGACCTGGAAGAGTATGGTAAGCTGGATCAGATGCCTGTGCTCGAGGGAAAACGCATGACCATCATGCTCTCGCCCAAGAAGCCCGGCAGCGGCAAGAAAAAAGAGGCTAAGGACGATGCTTCGGCACCCGATGCCCCTGTTCAGCAGGACAATGACAACACTCCCGACGAGGAGAGGGACAAGAATCTGTTTTGATTTTTTTGAATTCAAAACAGATTTGACAAGACTGAGAAAGAGAAGAGCATCAGGCTTGGTAAGTGCCTGGTCTCGATTTATTAATAACATTTTTTAAACTAAAACAAAATGCCAAAAGTTAAGACGAATTCCGCTGCGAAGAAAAGGTTCACCTTTACCGGCACCGGAAAGATTAAAA
>ONKD01000079.1 GCA_900318345.1 uncultured Prevotellaceae bacterium | reverse complement strand
ACCGGCGAGCTTGCGAATCTCGAGAGGATAGGTAGCAGTGATGTTGGAGTTCTGCTTAACCACTACATCACCATCAACCATATAGTCGGGAACGGTAAAGGTCAAAGTGTTGCCGGCAATGCTGTATTCACCGGCGCTCAAGGGAGCAGAGCCACCAGGCAAGGTAACCTCGATGATGCGGTCGAAGTTCTCACCATACAGTGTGACAACGTCTCCAGCAACGAGGTCGCTTTTCTGTGATGCGCCAGTGATGACAACGGTGGGTACCGAGAACGCATCGGTCTGCAAGGCAGCGCCCGAATAGAGCAACAGCGAGATAGCACCCGACTTACACTCGGAGGGAACAGTTGCGATAATGGTCCTGTTGTCTTCCGAAACAGTGAAGTCAGAAGCAACACCACCGGCGAACAGCACTTGCTCAACCGTGTGCAGGTTGGTACCGTGAATCTTGATCTGCTGGCCAAAGTCGGCTGCGGCAGGCTCAAGGCTCAGATAGCTGGCCGAAACAATCTCGAGCGGAGTCTCGAAGGTGTACTCCCAGTCAGCACCGTCATTCATGGTGATGGTACCGGTCTCGGCTGCCAGAGGCACGCGAACGCGGATCTCGCGACGCGAAACATATTCAAAGTCTTCGGCGAACACCGAGGCGCTCCTGGTGAAGATAACCTCTGCAATGTTGTAGACATAGTCACCCGTGATGGAGATGATGTCGCCTGCATTCAGGCCAGTGACGGGAGTCACATTGACCACATCGATGGGCTCTTCAAACACGAGCGTACCAATCGAAACGATAGTATCGTTGCCGGCAACCAACCTGATGTGACCGGGAACGCTCTCGTCGGGCACGTTGCAATAGATGTTCTCATTGTCGCTGCGGTTGAAAGCCGAGCGCTCAACGATGGCATTACCCGGGAAGATGACTTTGTCCACCTTCTGCATGTTGGTACCCGTGAGGCGGATTTCAGTATTGCGCAGGATGGGCGACGGTCCATAGGCCAGCAGGTTCACACCCGACTTGCTATAGGGGTCGGTGACCAGGTCCTCATCATTACAGCTTGTGAGCGACACCCCAACGAGGGCTACCACAAACAGGATGAAAATATTTCTGAACTTTTTCATATTCTTCTTACATTATAATTAATTAGGAACCACACGGATGTTGTCAATCTTGATGATGGGGGTGCAATCTACACCTTCTACACCACAGCTCGAGACGAAGATCCACAAGCTGGTGAAGCTCTCGGCAGAAAGCGAACCGCTAGATACCGAGCCGTCCCAACCATAAACGAAGTTGGCTGCGATGGGCAGAGTAACTGTTACCCACTCGCCACCGGTGTCGTAGCTGCCCGTCGGACTGGTTGACCAGGGACGGTACAGGGCACGTGGATTGGCATTGTTGGTCATGTAGGTGTTGTTTGCACCAGCCACGGTCTTGCCATAGATGTCGACACCTGCACCACCGAAGGTCACCTTGTCAACGCCAGCAAAGCAAATCTGCATGGCTGCATTGCTCCAAGGATGCTCGCTGGGAATGCACATCTCAAACTTGAGAGCCAATTCGCTCCAATCGCTGAAGTCGGCTATATCGGTCAGACGGATACCGTAATCACCATCATCATAGTTCTCGGGTGAGTTCCAGCTGCCAGGCCAGTAAACGAACGAGAAGTGTTGCTCGTCCCAGACCTCGCCATTCAGTACCGCACTGCCGTCACCAAGCTGGATGAACCTGCCGCTCAATGCGGTATCATCGATCGTGCTGCTGTGACCGTTCCAACCGTGGTTGTCCAGACCGTTGGTGTCGAAGTCGAACAGCATGCCGCGCGAATCCTTGTAATAGAAGCTCGTCCTGGTAATTCCGTAAACCGAAGTCACATAGATGGGACCCTCGACAGCACCCTCGGGAACAACGAAGGTTACCTGGGTGTAATCGGGCGAGATGTCGACGATATCGGCAGGAACCATAGTACCGCCGGCACCAGTGAAGTTAACGGTCAGCAGCGTGCCGGGATCATCGATGAAGTAGTTACCCGTCAGCGTCTGTAATGAGCCTACAGGTGCATACTCGTTGCCCATGCTGATGATTTGAGGAGCTGAGATCACAACGTGGAAGTCATAGGTCACAGTATCCTTGTCCTTAGTGATCATGTAAATCTTGTCGGTTACTGTTTCGGGTACCGAGCGGGGGATTTGCACGATGAGGGTGTTGTCGGTGATGTAGCTCGAGTTGAGAATAGCCTTCTT
>ONKD01000080.1 GCA_900318345.1 uncultured Prevotellaceae bacterium | reverse complement strand
CTTGGTTGTGTTGCTGCTCGGCGTGGGTGGCAAAGTAGCCCATGACCATACGGGCATCGTCGATGGCCTGGCTGCTCCATGGGCAATGGGCAAGGCACTGCCTCATGGCGTCTTCCTGTTCAAGGGTGGTCATACCCTCGAAGTATCGCTCGATGAGCGCTTCGAGTTGTGCCTGACTGCTGATGTATTGTGATTTCTTCATTTTCAACTCTCCTTTCTCTGTTGGTAAATCTCGCGTACCCGCTTGCGTGCCCGGCTCAGTTCTACCCGCACGGTGGCGGCTTGCAGCCCCAATCGCACTGCGATATCGTCAAATTCCATCCCTTCCACTTCCCTCATGTCGATGATGGCCCTCTGGTTGGGGGACAGTTCCTTGTCGATGATGGCCCGCACCTGGCGGTAGGCCAGTTCACGATCGGTGTCGGTAACCTCGGCAGGGGCATCATCGGCTTGCTCTATCGGGACGTGGGCCCGCCTGCTGTTGCGTCGGACCAGGTCGATGCTGGCATTGCGCACAGTCGTCATTCCCGCTCCGCTGGCATGGCTCGAGGACTCGATGTGTCCCCGCCGCAGCCACAGTTTCACAAAAGCGTCCTGAACCGCATCGGCGGCATCGTCACGGTTGCCCGTGATGCGTTCGGCCAGCGAGAGCATCTGCTCCCTCAGGGCGGTGAATGCGCTTGTGATGTGGTCGGGTTGCTTCATTGTCAATTGACGTTTCTACTTAATAGACGCACGACATTGCCATTTGTAACAAAAAATGGAGAAAAACTGAAAAAAAAGAGAACCCCGATGGTTGAGGTGGACCCCAAAAGTTGGACGTTAAATTAAACGTTACATATTTAAATCTCTATAGTATTGAGCCCGGTATTGTATCGGGCTCATTCCTTTTAACCTGAGTTTTACCCTTTTATTGTTGTACCATAGTATGTATTTCTTGAGATCATTCTCAAAAACTTTGATATTCTCATATTTGTTCACGTACAGCAGCTCATTCTTCATCAGTCCGAAGAAGTTCTCCATCATGGCGTTATCCAGGCAATTCCCTTTTCGGGACATGCTTTGTATGATGCCTTTGTCTTTTAGCATCTTCTGGTACATCCCGTGCTGGTAGTGCCAACCTTGATCAGAATGCATGATAAGTCCCTCAAGATGGTGGCGCTTCTTGAACGCCTTCCTAAGCATTGATGTCACCATCTGCAAGCCAGGACTGTTGGATATGGTATATGAGACAATTTCACCATTGTACATGTCCAGTATTGGCGACAGATACATCTTCTTGTCGTTGATGCACACCTGCGTGACATCCGTTGCCCACTTCTCGTTGGGTTTCTTTGCATGGAAGTCACGTTCGATCACATTGGGGGCAATACGGCCGACCTCGCCTTTATAGGAGTGATAATGGCGCTTCTTGGTCTTCGCCTTCAGCCCCATTTGGCTCATCAGCTTTTGTACGGTCTTATGGTTGACGACCATGCCCTCATTGTGCAGGACCATACAGATTCTCCTGTACCCGTATCGGCCGTGATTCCTGTGATACACCGACTTGATACGTTCCCTGAGGTCGTCATATCTGTCTCGCTCATTCAGGCGTGACAAGTGATAGTAGAACACGGAACGGGCCATCTTCATCCTTTCCAGCATAAACTGCAGGGGATGTCCTTCAAGCCTTAGCCCTTCGATGGCCCGTGCCCAATCTCGCGTAGTCGGGCGTTCCTTTCCTCGACTAAGGCTCTCACTTTTTTTAACAGAGCAAGCTCTGTCTTGAGTTCCTGGTTCTCTTTCCGGAGACGTTCCAGCTCTGTAAGCGGTTTGCTGTTCTTTTTGGGTCTGCCCATGATTGCTGGCCGCCCTCGCTTTCCTATTGCCATCAATGCAGCCAGTCCTCCTTTCCGGTACATGCTTAACCACACGGCAATCCGTTGAGAGCTGACTCCATATTTGAACGAAGCGGCACGCAAAGTTATGTGATTTTCTTCAATATCAAAAACAATTGATTTCCTTAATGCGAAATCGGACTTGATATTGGGACTCTTATGCAGTCCAGAGGCACCATACTTTTGGTATTTATC